>BBSB01000005.1:0-227307 GCA_000830455.1 Vibrio sp. JCM 19236 | reverse complement strand
AGCGGGCACCAATCACTAGCAATCTTTTCACTTCAATATCCAACACTTACCCAATCCTTATCTACACTCAATAAACGTTAGAAAAGGAATTCTCTATGGCGACTTCTCTCTATGCCAGTCTGTTAGCCGCTTGGATGCTTTATTTGGCCTTTCAAGTAATAAAGCAACGTCGTAAGCACCGCATTTCTCATGCCGATGGTGAGGTGGAAGACTTGAAAGTTGCCCGTGGCGCACATTCGAATGCCACCGAATATATCCCTATCGCTCTTATCCTCCTGTTTTTAGCTGAATACAATGGTTTGTATGCGCCTCTAGTTCATCTGTTTGGCTTGTCGCTAGTGGTAGGGCGGGTCATGCACGGCTTGTCTATTTTGAGCAAGAAGTTTAAGGGGCGTTACTGGGGAATGATCCTCACCTTGATACCGATTTGCTCTCTGGTTGTGCTCAACATCGGTTTATCCCTATTTTAGAGAGGTATTATGCGACGATTCTGGCCTCCAGCTTGGCTACTTGTATTAGTTGGCCTTTTGCTCAATATTTTAGCTATCTTGATATCTAGTCAGGTAATAGATGATTTGGTCTCCCAAAATGGTAGCTTGGGCGAGGCGAGAGACAACAACCTTCGTTCTATACAGCTCGCCTGGAATCGCATAGAGAACCTTGAGCGCAAGAAAGAGACCATGGTGGTGATGTTGGCAAGGGAATCTGCGCCAACACAAACCCTTGATGAGCTAAAGGCGCAAATTGAAACCTGGACAGGTAAACAGGTACCAGAGATTTCGGTGAATAATCTTCAAACCCTAACTCTGCTCATTGAGCAGCAACAAGACCAACAAAGAGACTTTATCGACAATTACTATCTCGAGAACGTCTCTTTGATGGAGAGCATGCACGAAAACGACGTGTTCATGAGTCATTACAAGAATATCGCACTATTTTTGCAGATCTTCGGACTCGCACTTATCTTAGCTCGCGACCTTAAGCCAAGTTCAACATGATGGATTGACTGTGTTATGCTGTCGCCCTTCACGCCAGATAGCATGGATTAGCGATGAGCGACAAAATCTATTTTAATACCTCGAAGAAGTTTAACCTTCGCCGTTCCCTAGTAAATATGACCACCCGAGTGCACCACAAGGTAGCCCCTAGGCATGCACGTAAGATGGCGCGTAAGTTGCTTCTCACCCCCGTGCGCTCGCAAGGTAAAAATACTATGCCCAAAGGCATGCTGGTGGGCTCGATTTCGTCAGACCATGGCGAGTTAAAAACCTACCGTTTAGGCACAGGGCCAGTTTGGGTGCTCAATCATGGCTGGTCTGGCAGTGCTAACCAATTTTTTCCATTAATGGAGTATATTGCTAGTAAAGGCTTCACCGCTCTTGGCTATGACCAACCGGCTCACGGTAGTAGTGGCGGAGCATACGGTCATATTCCAGCGTTTGTCGCGGGTCTTGAGGCGATTTTAGACAGTGAACCTGAGGTTGCTGGTATTGTGGCCCACAGCATGGGTACGGCGTCTACCATTGAATGTAAACACGCTAAAGCTCAGTCTGTGCCACTTCTATTAATTGCGCCTGTATTGGATTACCTTGAGAATCTCTTCGGTAGTGTTCGTCGTTCAGGCTATTCTATGAAGTTGTTTGAAGAAGTGGTGCAAGAGGTGAGTAGTGAGTATCACTATCCTATCCACACCATTGACCCATATGGCAAACTGAAATTGCGTCCTCGGCCTACGATCATTGTGCATGATGAAGGTGATAAATTTACTAAGTTCTCTGTATCTGAGAAGGCGGCGAGTGAGATGGAGAGGGTAGAGCTTGTGGCCACAACCGGTCTAGGTCATGGCCGCATAATGAAGAGTGCGCCGGTGCAACAGAGCTTTGACGCACTGGTTGAATCAGCCAGGGTGACCGTCAGCTCGCGGAGTGAGTAGCATCTTCCCAAATTTCAATAGATACATACCAAAGGCAACCATCCACAGTACTGCGGCAACATCTAGCATTTCCATCATGTATTGTGGGAAATAAGCCACACCCAGTGAGCGCACTAGCGCAGAAAGAACAAGGGCGATAAATGCCACGCGCATTTGTGGCCCTTGATAGATATTCCTACCTGTGTGACCCATAGTCACGCGCGCAATCATCGCCAGAATTAACCCCGACAATGCACCTATCGCAAAGATGTGTAGCGCATTGTGCGACAGCAGAGCATTAGTGGTGATGCCTTTCACCAATAGATAAGTTGGAATACACGCATAAGCTAGGTGTAGTGACCAGACAAGTGGCTCGCCTAAGGTGCGGTGAGGCTTCCAGCGCATCATTCGTATCGCTTGGAATAGGCCCGCCCAAATAAACAGAGGTGTTTGCAGTTCAGCCAAAGTCATAGGGAAGAAGCTTAGGATAAACAACAGTGCTAGAGGAAGGTTTGCTGCCATATCGAGCCACAATTGAGGTTCTGGCTTATCAAAGTGGAATCGACGTGCGGTAAAGAACGGAATCACGCGCCCGCCCATCACCGATAGGAGCAACATAAACCACCACAGCATGGCCTGCCACACAGAGGTCGAGCTAAAGGGTGCCACACCAGTGACAGTGGCGAAGCTTGCGAAGTTCGCAAAGATAGCCAGTGCAAATAGCGGTACGAAAAACAGATTGCGCCAACCTTAGATTTCACCACTCTAGAGCCAACTTCGTATGCGGTAACCACTAAAAATAGAGCATCGATAATGGCTATCACCCAAAGTGGAGTAGAGGTCCAGAACAGAATTCGAGGCGCTAACCAGAGCCCTACAATAACGCCTAAGCGAGTACTTTTTGTTCCGTTAACGCCGGTCCAATTCTGTACCGCGGTCAATACGAAGCCGGCAACAATCGCCATAGAAAAGCCAAATAGCATCTCATGGGCGTGCCACCAAAGAGCTGGTACAGACAAAGCTTCAGGTTGACCGTGCTGAAACGCATAGATCCAAACTGGGATGCAATAAACGCGAAGAGTGCACCTAAGAGGAAGAAGGGTCTAAAGCCTAAGCGCAGGATGGCCGGGATAGCCTCTTCTTTTGCTTTGTCTGTTATGTTGAGCATGATGAAAACCTTAACATGTATTTTAATTACAACTTTATAGCAAGCGCATAAGCTATGCAAGCTGTGAAATAAAAGATAGCGTAAAACAAAAAGCCGCAAACAGCGGTATATAAGGATTTCGGAGATTATTTAATTGAAGAGGCGGTGGTGGAAACTGAGATTGTATCAATCACAGCTTCCGAGAGCGCTAAACTGCAAGGTTCATGTTTAGTTGCAGCTTATAGGGCAGTTTGTTCAACTTGTGATGAAGCGACTTCTTGGTACGTTCAATGTCGCGACACTGCAGATTCTCATCTTCTGGGATAGCAACATCTATGTGCACTCTAAGCTCATTACCTACCTTAGTCACTGCAGATACCGAAATATCCAGAGGCTGTGCGTCGTTCTCATTTGAAACTTGCTTGATAACCTGGTCACATACAGATTTATCCGCAGATTTATTTAGAAGCTCCAACACCGCACCTTTTAGCATGTCAAAAGGTACCTTTAGAAAGTAACCACCCATCAACAGCATCATTACTGGATCAGCATAGACCGAATAGGCTGATAGTGTGGTTTGGGACAATACCCAAGCAGCAACGAATCCTAGAAGAACGGCCAGGCTGATCAGGCATCCATCTGCCACTGTTTTCCTTCTGCATCAATAAGACCAGAGTTCAAGTTCTTGTTCATTCGCTTGATGACTAGCCAACCCAAAAGACAGCCCGCAACATTAACCACACCAAACAAGGTTGCAATAGACGCGTCTACAGGACGACCACCACTAAACAGTGCCATGGCTGCTGAATAAAGGGAGGCAGTCACCACACCAAGAATAACCGTCGCTTTAACAGAAATAACGATGGGTTCAAGTGCTGCCAGCCTAATGGGAACTTTGTGCGAGAGGGATTAGCGATGTATTTAGCGGCGACTAAAGAGAGAAGTGTCAGTAATAGACTAATCAGAGAGTAAGCACCATCAAACACGATAACCAGTGAACCAACCCAGAGTCCAACCACCACGCCCATGACCGCAAAGCCCAAACAGAGTAGAGCGGAGAAGGTGAGGATGCGACTTTCAAGATTGGTTTTATTGCTACTCATAGTAAACCTTTTGGGTTAACGACTAAGTTCATTGTTCGGTAACCAACGCAGATTCTCAATGAACAATTGGATTTCCAAGATAGTGTGAAATAAGCTATTGAATTTAAATTGTTAAAAATCAATAACTTATACATTATATTAAAAGTGTCAAAAAATATGACGCTCACTGAGTGCGTTAGAATCCGAACAGATACTCACTTAGTTTATCGCACAGCCAACTCATGCTTGGATTGGAGTCCATGCCACTGGCTGTAAACATGCAGTAGTCTTCCTGAGTAAGACCATAAGTGTGTTTAATGACAGCAAGTTCTTCAGATCTAAGTAGGTGTCTTATTAGAGGCTCAGGAAGTACTCCCCAAGCTCCTTCGCTCTCGATGGTAGAGAGGATATAGTCAAAGCTGGAAAAGCCGATATATTTCAATGAGAAAGGTTGCAGCTCTGGGTTGTCTTTTTCGTTCAGATACGCCATTGATGCCTGTGGTGCATTACGTAAGTCTTCATCTGAAACGCGACGCTTTTTGCTAAGTGGATGACCTGACTTACACACCGACATCATGCGAATCTTGCCAATTGGAGTATAGATAATCCTAGGGTCGTCTTCTCGTTCGTAATCCACACCAAAGGCAAAATCCACCTGTCCGGTTTCCACTAGATTGGCTAGGTCGCCACTGGATGCGAGCACTATGTTAAATGAGGTCGCTGGAAATTTATTATTCAGCTTGTGAGATAGGCTCTGCCAAATATCGTCTGGAATAGAATCGTCACGGGCAATCCAGATCTCGGCAGTAAACGCTCCTTCAACATGCTGGCAAGTTTGCTTGATGCGGTCTTGAGTAATGAGTAAAGACTCGCAATCCTTGAAAATGGCCTTACCGGCCTCCGAGAGGGTGAGGTGGTTCCCCGCCTGATGAATAGTTCAGTATCCAACTCTTTTTCTAAGGCTTTTATCCCCATACTCAAGCGGGTGCGATTGAACCCAAGTTGTCTCGCTGCCTCCGAGACAGAGCCGAGCTTAGCCACTTCGACGAAGGCTTGTATATGCGATAGGTTCATTGATGGAGTCCTTACGGCAAAGTGTTGTCATCAGGCATTATTATACACGTCAATAATCCTGACTCTGGTCAGAAAGTGTAACGCCTGCTGTCAGGAATTTGTTGTTTAGAGTGGTGCAAAATCAAACATCTGTTGATCTAAGCCCAATATCTATTTGTATTAAATGCAATTTTGTATCTTTTTGCGCGAAGATTTGCTTTACTCTCGTTTAAGCAAGTTTGAGGATGGGATTTCAAATGGTGCACAACTGATGAATATGCTGCCGAGTGGGAGAGCGATAAAACAACCACTCAGTTTTCAGACCTCGTGTTTCAAGAGTTGTTAGCGCTCAATAAACTTGAAGCAGCTAGAGTGATGGACTTTGGTTGTGGGACAGGCTTGTTGAGCCAAAGAATGGCGCCATTGGCGCGCAACATCGTGGCTCTGGACTCTTCAGAGGCGATGATCGAAGAACTGGATAAAAAGCTTCTAGAAAACGTAGAGCCGGTAGTAGATGAACTTACTCGTGGTTTGGTTGCTCAGCACCCAGCCTTTAGAGGTCAGTTTGATCTTGTGGTTGCGTCTTCAGTATGTGGTTTCTTAGATGACTTCCAAGAAGCAGCTTCTATCATTCATTCACTACTCGATGTTGACGGTGTATTCGTGCATTGGGATTGGTTGGCTGAGAACGATAAAGAAGGTTTGACCCAAGAAAGTGCTCATAGTGCGCTGCATGAGGCTGGCTTTGTCGATATAGAGCTGTCGGTTCCGTTCGAGATTACCTTGGCCGACGGCACTGTTGCTCCAGTTTTGATGGGCGTAGCTTACAAGTAATCAGAATTTGATAGCCCGCATATGATGTGGGCTATTCCAATCGGTATTTATATTCGATTTATGAGGTACCTAATTAGGGCTAACACTCTAAATCTAGGTAAATCAGTGGCTTACCAATAAATAATATTCTTATAATATCCGTAAGCTATTCCGTATCTAATTATCTATTAGCAAGACAACTTGGCTTGCTTTCTATCTGTTCGATAGCATTTCTTAATTGCTCCGGTATAGAAACCTTTTGGTTTTTATTGAAGTCAAACATAACCATTTTTGCGCTTCCTTTTGCACAGGTTTTCATCTTTGTTTGACTTACAATTTCATACTCCATGATAAAAGAAGTAGTACTCATTTTTGAAATGCGGCTACCTACAAATTGAATCGGGATATTTGATGGGTAAAAAATATCGGCAATCAGTGCTTCCTACAACCGCACCAATTCCAGTTAACTTCATTTGCTCTAATAATTGAACCTCGTCAAAATAATTAACTCTGGCTGATTCAAAATAACGAAAAAAGTTGACATTGTTCACATGACAGAAGGCATCCATATCACCCCATGCGATAGGTACTTGAATGATGCTTGGGTACGGAACTAGTTGGCTTGGCACAGAGTTAGATTCATTCACATTAATGCTCACTATTAGAAGTTTCTACTATTAGAAAATAGATGTATGTCGTTTATCTTTAATAAGGCGATCTTTATTCAATCCTTATCCGAATTTAAATCTAAAGTAGTCCACTATATAAGTACCGATATTTATAAATCAAAGAACAAATATCAGGTCACTTTGTATGCTTTTTGTGATCTATGCACGCTTTAAATTTGGAATATTAAAAATTCATTACTACGCTGTAACAAAAGCAAATTTGTAGGACTAGACCATAGTTCTCACAGATGGAGGTGTTAGACAAGATCTTCATTGCAAATTGCAATAATAAATTAAGTCGGTTTTGCAGTACGACAATAACAGTGTTTTTAAAACACGTTTTTTACACATAGGTAAATGGAAATACATTATGAAAAAACAGTACTTGCAAGCTTAATTACAGCTGCGACATTCAGTGGTCATGCTCTTTCAATGGAGATGTATAACAGCGAAGGTACGACAGCCTCTATCGGTGGCCACCTAACAGCCAATGTTAATTGGGAAGAAGATGGCGAAACCGCTGTGGGTACAAACTCCCCTCGTATCAACTTTAACTTCACACAAGATATTGGTGGTGGGTTCACGGCGGATGCTAAAGGTGAGTGGGCGGTTAACTTCCTCGATGGTAATGAAGAAACATTCACTACCCGTCTTGGTTATGTAGGTGTCACGCACGACTCTTATGGACGTTTGGTAGCTGGTACTCAATGGGCACCGTATTACGATGTTGGTGGTGTTGCCGACCAACCAATTGTATATGCTAATGACTTTCTATATGAAAACCATCGTTCAATCGGTACTGGTCGTGCAGACAAAATGTTAAGTTACCGTAATAGTTTTGACCTTGGCGGTTTTGTTCTTGGTGCAGGCCTTGGCTGGCAAGGTGACGACGGTGGTGATAATGGTGACCGTGTTCAGATTGCCCTAACAGGTACTTTTGGAATGTTCCAAGTAGGTTATGCATTTACAACGGGCGAATATAAACCTGTTGATGACGATGCAATGTCTAACATCTTAAGTGCTAAATTTGGTTCATATGGTGATGGTTTGTTCCTAGCCGGTGTGTATGCGATGAATGAGTATGTCGACAATGGCTTTGCTCCTCTAACAGGTGGTCGTCTGGAAGAGTCTTATGCATATGAATTGATTGCTGCTTATGGCTTAGACTTTGGTACAAACTTGATCGTTAACTATGAGACGTTGGAAGACGATAAGTCAGGAAATACTAAATACAGTCAAGTCGCATTACAGGCTGAGCATAGCTTTACATCTAAGTTTGTAGGTTTCGTTGCCTATGAAATCGATTTAGGTGGTGATGGTGTCTATGGTGACGGTAAAGACAAATGGTCAATCGGTGCTCGCTACTATCTATAATTCTTCTTTAAGAGTACTTTTCAAAGGCAGAGCTTAGCTCTGCCTTTTTGCGTTCAGTGACTTTAATTGGTAGATGTCGCCATTCTTGCTACAATCCCCGCCCTGAATTATCCAATGCTTATTATCCGTAAAGGTATCTATCGTGCTAAAGCTTAACGAGATCTTTGAGACCATCCAAGGCGAAGGCTTCTTCACAGGCGTTCCGTCTATATTCATTCGCCTGCAGGGTTGTCCTGTTGGTTGCGCGTGGTGCGATACTAAACAGACCTGGGATGTGCTTGAAGATAAAGAAACGGACTTTGGCACCATCATCGCCAAAACAGGATGATGAGTTTTGGTGTAACCAGTCTGTAGATTCGCTGGTGGCGTTTTGTTTAGAAAAGTACACAGCAAGGCATGTTGTGATCACTGGCGGTGAGCCATGCCAGTACGATCTTGTGCCACTTACTACTGCATTGGAAGCGAATGGCTTTCGTTGCCAGATTGAGACCAGTGGCACTTTTGAGGTGAAAACCTCTGAAAACACTTGGGTAACGGTTTCACCTAAGATTGGCATGAAAGGTAAGCTCCCTATCGAACCACAAGCTATGACTCGTGCTAATGAAGTGAAGCACCCTGTGGGTAAACAAGCTGACATTGACGCGCTTGAAGAGCTATTGCTGGCTAATCCTGTAGGGGAGGGTGTCGAGATACTGCTTCAGCCGATCAGTCAAAAGCCACGTGCCACTCAGCTTTGTATTGATACTTGTATTGAGAAGAACTGGCGTTTGTCTATTCAGACACATAAGTATTTGCAGATTGCTTGATAAGGAGCTGTCAGCTTAAAGCTATAAGCTGACAGCGATTTATTCCTACCAATTCCTAAATCCACAAGTATCAATGTGGAACCTCACTCCTGAATAGAGCCCAAGCCCCATATTGTTCTCTCTTCCTGCTTTGTTATAAACCTTCCAAAGCATCTTATGAAGCTCTTCTCTCGATACATCGTTGATAGGAACCAAGTCTAGGGCGCAAAAGCTAAGGTGCTTACTCTTGGTCGCGCCACCTGAGGTTTGGTTATAATACTGGTCTCTGTCTCCTGAAACTGGAATTAGAGGTCCCGTTACCGGTTCGACATGCTCTTGGATAAATTTAACCGTTCTTACCATGTTGGGCACTTGCTTTTTGTCGGGAACGGTAAACACGGATGTGCCATTCATCGCCCAGTTTGTTCCTTGCAAGAGGATAAGGTGCATGGGCATGGTTTTGAGCGGCTCTTCGGTGATGCCTGCGGCGATGAGCTGGTCTGCAATTTCTTGGACTCTGTCTTCAGCGCGATTCATTAGCATCCAGCCTCTAAAAGCAGCGCGGGTGGGCACCTTGTAGCCTTTAACGTCGATTACCAGATCGCTATATTCAATTTCGTTTTCTGACTTATATAACTTCATTAAGTCATTCCCAGAGGCCACAAAACTGAAACCTACTAGCGCTAAAATCAAAAATCGAAACATGACTTTTCTCCAACGTAAAAGTTTGGATAAGTATAGGTGGAATTCGAAAGTTTGATCTAAGTCACGCCATGTGAGTCTAGAGCAGAAGCACCCACTAGTGGGGTAAAGGTGAAAGGCTTCTCATCTATAGCATTTAGTGGTTAATTTTGTAACCAGTTCTATATCCGTCAGTGATTTAACCGGGCGCCATTCATAAAATTTATGCACTGAATCGTAGATGTATCACCTTATTTATGTGCTTTAAATTAGCATTTTGATGGTTTTAAGTTCTGACTCATCCGGATGCTCCCCCCAGTTTAAGTCCATGCTGTTGTACTCATCCCCCTTTTGTAGTGTTAGGATGATTCAGCAACTGGCATACATCTTGTAACTTACGCTAAATCAACAGCGTGCATCATAATTATCAATATGAGATGCACTGCAAAGTGTCTGAAACGACAGGTAATTTAGAGGTGTTCTATGTCAACCCAGATTACTCCGAATATTCAAGCCAGTGATGTGATCCTACATGCCTTCGACTGGCCCTATTTGATGGTAGCTGAGCGCGCCGAAGAGATTGCAAAGCTTGGCTATAAAACCGTACTGGTTTCACCACCGATGAAATCCTTCATACATGAGAAGGGAACCGATTGGTGGCAAAGGTATCAACCTCAGGATTATCGCATCATCGATAACCAACTAGGTGATACCCAAGATTTTCGAGATATGATGACCGCGACACGCGACGCGGGCCTTCGTGTGTATGTGGATGTGGTGTTCAACCACATGGCTAATGAAGCTACAAGCGAGATGACCTGCAGTATCCGAGTAAAGAGGAACTGGATCTCTATCAGAAAGAGTCAGAAAAATATGAGTCATTAAAACTGTTTGGTGATCTCTCTGAGCCCCTGTTTACAGAGAAAGACTTCTATGAAGCTTTCGGTATCACCGATTGGCAGGATAAACATCAGGTACAGAAAGGACGCATAACCGGAGGTCCCAACGATCCTGGGTTGCCATCGCTCAATGACAGCGATTATGTCGTCGAGCAGCAGCAGACGTACCTGAAAGTTCTCAAAGAGATGGGGGTTAAAGGCTTCCGTATCGATGCGGCCAAGCACATCAGTATCGAGCAGATACGCAAGGTGTGGACTCCTGAGATAACCGAAGGCGTGCACATTTTGGTGAGATCATTACCGATGGTGGTGCGACTAAGCAGGAATATGAGCTCTTCCTTAAGCCTTATTTGAATAAGACCAAGCTAGGGGCATACGACTTCCCGCTGTTCAATACGGTTTTTCACGCCTTTCGAGATAAGGGCAGAATGTCTGCACTGATCGACCATACAGCTTTGGGGAGGCGCTGAAACGTCAAAGAGCGATTACCTTTGCCATCACTCACGACATTCCAAATAACGATGTCTTTAGAGACTTGGTGATGCCTGAAGAGTATGAGTGGCTAGCTTACGCCTATATCCTATGTCGTGATGGCGGTGTGCCGCTTGTTTACACGGATTTAGACCCGAGTGGTATTAAGGACTCTGCTGGGCTACCTCGCTGGGAACATGCTTGGAAAGACCCGCGTATGGCGACGCTGATTGAATTCCACAATCGCGTTCATGGCAATCGTATGGCGGTACTCGAAGCGAGTGATGATCATTTGGTATTTGAGCGTGGTGACCAAGGCTTGGTAGCGATCAACAAAGCGGATACCGAAAAGACCTTTAGTTTGAGGTGGGAGCACACTATGCGTGACCTTGTTTCAGGGGGCTACATTGATAGTGTTGATGGGGATGTTACTGTGACGATTCCTGCCAAGGGGTATTGCTG
This sequence comes from Vibrio sp. JCM 19236, assembly GCA_000830455.1. GTDB lineage: Bacteria > Pseudomonadota > Gammaproteobacteria > Enterobacterales > Vibrionaceae > Vibrio. Next base: position 215,960 of record BBSB01000005.1, on the reverse strand, counting down.
TTTGGTGAGAGTAGAAAGCTGACAGCCGCAAGTTCTCAGCTGTCAGATGGCTGGCACGTCATTCCCGCATTTTTGAGCGGGAATCTTCACTGACATTAGATAAAAAGATGCCGGCTCAAGGCCGGCACGACGATACTTTTCTAGCTGATAGCTGATAGCTGATAGCTGATAGCTGATAGCTGATAGCTGATAGCTGATAGCTGATAACTTATACTAGGGCTTATTCTTCCGATTCCTCGCCTCACTCTGGTGCGAGCGATACATCTTGCCCAATTGCTTGTCGTTCGAACGTAGTTCGGCCAGTGAGGCACTGTTGCGGGCTTGTTCTCTTTGCAACTTCATGTAGTTGTTTACACGTCTTGGGTCGAGAGAGCTTCATCGATAGCCTTCTGAACGGCGCAACCTGGTTCGCCTTGATGTGAACAGTCACTAAAGCGACATTGCTGTGCCAGTTCTTCCACGTCAGAAAAAGTCTCGCTAAGGCCTTGCGATACGTTCGCTAATTGCAACTCACGCATTCCTGGGGTGTCGAGTAAGACCGCACCGCTAGGCATGGTCATGAGCGTACGGCCGGTGGTGGTGTGGCGACCCTTGCTATCATCTTCACGGATAGAACCTGTCTTTTGCGCTTCTTCACCCATTAAGGTGTTCACTAGTGTCGACTTTCCTACACCGGATGAGCCCATAAATGCGACTGTTTTTCCTGTCCTGCACCACGGCTGAAGGGATTGTACGCTGTCAGAGTCCAATGCATTTACCGTCTCTATCATCAGCATAGGGTCAAGGTCTTGCACTTGCTTTTTGAGCGCTTGTGAGTCATCACAAAGGTCTTCTTTGGTCAGCACGATCACTGGCTCAACCTGAGCTTCATTCGCAAGGGCTAGATAGCGCTCCACTCGGCTTAGGTTGAAATCATCGTTAAGTGACATAACGATAAACACTGTATCTAAGTTAGAGGCAATATATTGCTCAGCGACTTTAGTCCCCGCCGCTTTACGTGAAAACAGAGAGCTTCTTTCTAGCAGTCTAGAAAAGCTCAGATCCTCATTGAGGATAACCCAGTCGCCTACGGTCATCGCTGGCAGCGAATCGTGGATGGCAAGTGAGATGGAATCAGATTCAGTTTGTAAGGTGTATCCGGAGCGGTGATGCGCACTTACGCGCGCGATCACTTTACCTTCGTAATCTTCTAAGGTCAGCTGCTGTTGAAAAAAGGGCTGCCAACCTAGGGTATTGAGATTGTTCATTAGTGATGATGTTGCTTCATTGCCATCTTTTTCACCGGTACAGACAGCGTCATAGTGCGGCCAGTGTCAAAGGTGAGTGTTAGTGGGATCACCATGCCTTCTTTTAGCGGTTCTTTAAGATCAAACAGCATGATATGCAGGCCGTGAGGCTTTAGTTCTGTATCTGCTTTTGGTGATAGGTTGATGCGCTGCAGTTTACGCATCTTCATCACGCCATTATCCATCTTATGAGTGTGTAGCTCAGTAATGCCTGCCGCTTCGGTACTGGCTGAAACCAGGGCACGTTCCTCGGCAGTTGGGTTGGTAATTGTTAGGAAAATAGCGCTGGTGGTTACCGTTGGAGGTGTTTCTTTTGCCCAAGGGTGAGAAACCTCTACTAGGCCACTGGCCCAAGTGAAAGGTGAAAGAAGGCAGAGCAAAAGCGTGAAAAATCGAGTCTTCATTGTTGAGTCCCACTGGTTATTGTATTTATGGCTTTAACTAGAGGTGCAGGGGAAAGGGTATGTTGCACCTTGGTGATCTCAGAGCCATCTGGCGCCAAGAAATAGAAATAGGAGTTGTGATCAACCGTGTACTCAAGGCTGAGTCTTCTAGTTCATTGCGAATGTAGATAACACCATATTTATCTGCCAGTGCCTTAAGCGTAGCGGCATCGGCAGCATAGCCTTCAAAGTTTGGGTGAAAATACTTTGCATAGGTATCGCTATCGGCGCCGGAGTCGCGCTCTGGGTCTAGCGTAATAAAAATAGGACGTATCTTATCCAGAGTCTCTTCGTCTACCTGTTTGAGCGCGGCTGAGAGCATCGCCAGTGAAGTAGGACAGACATCTGGACAACGAGTAAAACCAAAATAGAGCACGTTTATACGCGGGTCTTCAGGGTCAAATAGTGCAACTTCTTTGCCCCCTTCACCCGTTACCATAGGCATGTCTGCTTTTTGCTGTGCACTCTGCGTGGCCACTTCTTGTTGGGCATCTAGGTATGCCTTAACGCCATAACCTAGCGAAAACGCAACAACCAAAATTAGTGACCAAGTTTTACTCATCTTTCCATCCTAACTAGAAGTGGGATCCTTGAGGTGACTGTTCAGAACTCACCTTTCCTATCCATGTCATTTTTTCACTGTGGCACGCCGGTAACAACAAAGTACCGGTAAACTTGTTGCCTTGGTCACGGGAAAGCTCAAACTTCGCCACTCCCATGTTCATTTCTTTGCCTTCAAGTTCAATCAGTAGCATATCTGACTCTTGCCCCGGCCAATCTACTTCAATTTCAGTAGGTTGCATCGCTTTAGCCACATCGCTATCAAGGAATACAGACACTCCCTGCTCAGTGCAACCTTGAGCGGAGGCTTCGCAGTAAGTGAGGTTACTGTCATCCTTTTTAAATGAATGGTAAATATCCCCAGCAAAGAAACCCAAGACTACGGCTACACCAACCAATACGACTTTAACTAAGTTGTTATTCATTACTTATCCGCGATTTTTTCAAGGGCCAGCACCATACCAATGGCGACAAACATCATTACGATAGCAAGTGGCAACTGAGATGATGTGTTAAAGATAGACTCAAAGGTGTGAGGCATTAGGTTTTCTTGAATGAGAGGCACTTGATCACCGCTAGAGTTAGTGCGCCAAGTTAAGGTTTGTTTCCACGGCCAAATCTTTGGCAAGGTGCCAATCATTAGACCTACCAAGAACATTAGGGTGAAATCTCTAAAGCGCTTTAGTAGCCAAGAAAGCAGATGAGAAAAACTCAGCAAGCCGCCAACACAACCCACTAGGAAGAGTGCAAGAATATCAATCTGAAAGCCTTTTACCGCAGCAAGAACGGGAGCGTATATCCCGATTAGTAGCAGAATAAAACTACCTGAGATACCTGGCAAAATCATAGCGCAAATCGCGATTGCACCAGCAAGCACTACATTGATACCCGTTGGTTCAAGCTGCAGTGGGTTAATTACAGTGATCATGTAAGCAAAGCCAACACCCACTAGTAGAAAGGCCCACTTTGAGGCGTTGAATGACTCTATTTGACGCAGTATATGCCATACCGAGACTAGGATAAGACCAAAGAAAAAAGACCATAGAGGAATAGGATGGGTAACTAGGAGCCAAGAGATAAGCTTAGCTAGAGTCAGGATGCTGGTCAGCACGCCACCAAAAAGAGTAACTAGGAACAAGCCATTGATATGCTCGAACGCACCTTTGATGCCTTTATCTTTTAATATGCCAATGAGGCTAGGGTTGATGCGACGGATACTCTCGAGCAGGGTATCGTAAACACCGGTAATAAAGGCAATGGTACCGCCTGATACACCCGGAACTACGTCCGCGGCACCCATAGCCATACCTTTTAGAAAATTAGTGAAATAATTCATCAGCTTACATAATTGAAATAAAAACTGACGCTATTGTATTGGATTACTGAGGCAAGCAAAACCTTAGAGAATAGATTTAGAGTACCTGATACAGAAATAAAAAATCCCCGCACTATTGGCGGGGATTGGTGTCTATAGGAGCTTATCGAGATTACTTGATCAGGAAGCTCATTAGGAATTGAGAGATCTTCTGCATATCTTCGATAGCGATAAACTCTTCTGTAGTGTGAACCTTAGACATACCCGTTGATAGGTTTGCTACAGTTAGGCCTTTTTCAGAGAAGATGTTTGCATCACTACCACCGCCCGTAGAGGCTAGGATAGGTTGGATATCCAGAGCGGTAAAGGCTTCTTGGATAGCAACAATGTGCGGGTGTGAATCTGCAATCTGGAATGGGTTATATGCGCGAGTAGACTCGATGCTTATCTCAGCGCCATGTTTTTCAGCAGCCGCTTCGAAGGTTTCTACCATGTGTGCTACCTGAATCGCTAGCTTCTCTTCGTCGATCGAGCGTGCTTCTGCTTCAAGATATAGGCTTGGCATTACAACGTTGGTCGCTTGACCACCGTTCACTACACCGATGTTAGCGGTAGTTTCTGCATCGATGCGAGATAGCTTCATATTGCTGATAGCGTCAGCCGCAACGGTTAGAGCGTTGATACCTTGCTCAGGTGCAAGACCCGCGTGAGCTGGCTTACCCGTAATGTTTACTTTTAGGTTCTGCTGGCCAGGTGCAACTGTGATGATGGTGCCGATTGGGCCGCCTGAATCAAGAACGATACCGTTCTTAGATTGGATTTTGCTTTCATCGAACTGCTTTGAACCGTGCAGACCACCTTCTTCGAATACAGTGAAGGCGATTTCAATGGTTTTGTGCTCAAGATTGTTTTCTTGGATGGTTTGGATTGCTTCAACGATAGCCGCAATGCCAGATTTGTCGTCACCCCCAAGGATGGTGTCGCCTGCAGAGCGGATAATACCGTCTTCGATAACAGGCTCGATAGCGTTACCTGGCGCTACGGTATCCATGTGACAGCTCAGTACCACGCTCTCATCGATCTTGCCTTCAAGTTTGGCATAGATGTTAAAGCCGTTTGATAGGCTTTCAGGCACAGCAAGGCGTTCAACGTCGAAACCCAGCTTCTGCAACTGCGCTTCAATCTCTAGTGCAACTTCAAGCTCATTGCCTGATTCACTGTCGATTTTGATTAGCTTAATAAAGTTATCAACGAGGCGATTTTGGTCTACTTGTGACATGGATATACTTCTTTATCGAATTTATTAGGCCGACAGTAACCCACATTACGTGCTACACATTCATGACTCAGATCAATTTCGTTTCCGATTTCGCGCCATTAGCCATACAAATTGCGAGGTCAAGGCGCGAAAATAGGCGAAGTATTACCAAATGTTTCTAGAATAGGTGTCCATTGATAGCAAGATGAGTTGCGATACTGGCGGCATAACCTAGAGCTATAATTGGCATCCACTTTAGGTGACCAAAGAAGGTGTATTTGCCGTGCGCCGCTCCCATCAATGCTACACCAGCTGCGGAACCGATGGACAGCAGGCTGCCGCCTACACCTGCAGTTAGGGTAACCAATAACCAGTTCCCCATTGAGAGCTCTGGCTGCATGGTTAAGATGGCAAACATCACTGGAATGTTGTCTACAATAGCCGACAAGATTCCCACCATAACATTCGCCCATACTGGATCCCATTGGGTGTACATGATCTCAGAGACCAATCCAAGATAGCCAAGCAGGCTGAGACCGCCACGCACATTACCACGCCGTAGAAGAATAAAAGCGTATCCCACTCGGCATGGGAAACACGTCTAAATACATCAAATGGCACCACAGAGCCGAGACGTTTAAGAGCCGCTTCGTCGTGATTCTTCACGGCGATTTCACGTTTACGTTCCAATGAACGAGGTAGAGTTTTTCTTAGGTAGAAGCCGAAGAATTGCAGATAAGCCAAACCCATCATCATGCCTATTACGGGTGGGAAGTGGAATAGGGCATGGAAACAGACCGCTGTGATGATGGTAAAGATAAACAGAGCAACAATGCGTTTTGCGCCTCGCTTAACTTCAACGTACTCATTGACCGCATCAGGGTGCTCTTTTGGCACGAACCAAGACATGATGAGTGCCGGTATGACGTAGTTCACTGCGGATGGTACGAACAGGGTTAGAAACTCTGCAAATGCAACATGCCCTGCCTGCCACACCATAAGGTAGTGATATCGCCAAACGGACTAAAGGCGCCACCGGCGTTTGCAGCCACCACTATGTTGACACAGGCGATGTTGATAAATTTTAGATTATTGCCACCCACCTTCATGACCACTGCGCACATCAAAAGTGCGGTCGTTAGGTTGTCCGCGATTGGGGAGATAAAGAAAGATAGGATACCGGTAATCCAGAATAGGCTCCTTAGATCAAACCCTTTGCTCACCATCCAAGCGCGCAGCGCATCAAAAAGTCTTCGCTCCTCCATCGCATTTATGTAGGTCATGGCTACTAGCAAGAACAGCAAAAGTTCAGAATATTCGAGAAGGTTATGGTCCAGAGCCGATTTTGCGGTTTCAATCTCTCCCAAGCGGGTAAAGGTAAAGCCAATCAGAATCCATATAAGGCCGGCAGCGAGAAGAACGGGTTTGGATTTTTTCAGCTTTAGGTGCTCTTCACCCATGACCAAGCAATAGGCGATGGCAAAAATAATCAGGCAAGCATACCCCACGCCGGATTGGGTGAGATCAGGGATGTCTCCTAAACCTGTGCTAGCCATTGCTTGAGATGAGAGCAGGCCGATACACAAGCTCAGTAAACCGAATACAAACTTCATCGCGACTCCTTGCGATTGTGACTTCCTTTACCGCTATAGCTTAATCTTTATGCACTTGGCTTAGTTTGAGCTAGCTCACCCTTTAGAGAGTGAAAATAAATTCATAACGAGCAAGATAGTAAGTGGCGTAACTAACTGAGAAGTCTATAATTTACCTTTGATTTAATCTCTCTCATTCAGGTCTCAAGACAGGGAAAATTATGCCGTCTCTCGAAATATCTGATAGCCCAGCTGCATCTGAAAACAGCGCTATGGTCAACCAAAAGAAAGTTCTACTCCTATTTGCACACCCCTCCCAAAGGCGCTCCGAGGTCAATACAGCTCTGTTTAAAGCCGCCAAAAAGGTGCCTGGTGTTACCTGTGTGGATCTCTATTACGATTACCCGCGTCACAACATCAATATTGAGAAAGAGCAGCAACGCTTGCTAGAGCATGATGTGGTGCTGTTCCAGTTTCCCCTTTATTGGTATTCGACCCCTTCTATTTTGAAAGAGTGGCAAGACCTTGTATTGGAATATGGGTTTGCTTACGGCAGTGAGGGTAAAGCGCTGCATGGTAAAACCTTCTTGACGGCGATTACCGCTGGTGGGCGTGAAGATGCCTATCAAGAAGAGGGCTATAACCATTACACCATTCGAGAACTGCTTCATCCGATTGAGCAGACGGCAAGATTGACCGGCATGACATATTTGCCGCCATATATTCTGTTTGGTGCGCGTACTGCCGTGGAAGAGGGGCGAGTGAAGCGCCATGTGAATGGCTACAAAGAGCTCCTTCAAGCCCTAGTCAATGACAAGGTAGATCTCGAGAAAGCCACGGTACTTCCACAAATCACGGGTAATCTTGCCACGGTTATTTCAGGAGAGCGCGCATGACAGGGTATTTCTTACAGGCCTTCATCTATCTGATTGCGGCCGTTATTGCTGTGCCTATTGCTAAGCGTCTAGGGCTTGGCTCGGTACTTGGCTATCTGATTGCCGGTGTGGTCATAGGCCCTATTGCAGGCTTTGTGGGTGAAGAGACCACTACGATTCAGCACTTTGCTGAGTTTGGTGTGGTAATGATGCTGTTCCTAGTAGGTCTTGAGCTTGAGCCTAAGATGCTGTGGGGAATGCGTAATAAATTGATTGGGCTAGGTGGCCTTCAGGTCGGTGTGACCGCAGCTTTGGTCATGGGTATCTGTTTAGCTATGGGCTTGCAATGGTCTATTGCCCTTGCGATCGGTTTGATCTTCTCGCTCTCCTCGACGGCGATTGTACTGCAGACCTTCAACGAAAAAGGGCTGACAAAAACCCCTGGCGGACAGAATGCCTTTTCGGTACTTCTGTTCCAAGATATTGCCGTGATCCCTATGCTGGCGTTCATCCCTCTGCTTGCTCTGCCTGAGCTAGTGGAAAAAGCGCAATCGGCCGTTGCTCATGCTGCGGATCATCACGAGGAACTTAGCTTAGTAGCCGGCTTGCCGGGTTGGGCTTACGGCTTGGTTATTACCGCCTCTATTGCTGTGGTTGTGGTTGGTGGTCACTTTGCCAGCCGTCCACTATTTAGATTCGTTGCGGCATCCGGTCTTCGTGAGATCTTTACTGCTACCGCTTTGATGTTGGTGATAGGTATTGCTGCGCTTATGAGTTTGGTAGGCCTGTCACCTGCATTGGGTACCTTCCTTGCCGGAGTAGTCTTAGCAAACTCCGAGTTTCGTCATGAACTTGAATCTAACATCGAGCCATTCAAAGGACTGCTATTAGGGCTATTCTTTATTACGGTAGGTGCAGGGATTGATTTCTCTGTGCTAGCGTCAGACTTTTTCCCGATTATCTCTATGACCCTAGCTTAATGCTACTTAAAGGCCTAGTTCTGTTTGCTTTAGCCATTATCTTCAAAGTTAAAGGGTGTGATCGCTGGCTATTCACCTTGAGCCTAGCTCAAGCAGGTGAATTTGGTTTCGTGCTTCTTAGCTTTACTGTGCAAAGCCATGTGTTGCCGATCGATATGGCATCACACTTAAGCTTGGTTGTAGCTCTGTCCATGTTCCTCACCCCAGGCTTGTTTATTTTCTTCGAGAAAGTCATCCAGCCTCGTTATGAGCAAGCGTCGAATGAGGAAGAAGAGGACACCATCGAGGAAACAGGCACCGTTATCATTGCAGGTGTTGGTCGTTTTGGTCAGATTGTTAACCGCTTGCTAGTCAGTAATGGCATTCCGACCGTGGTGCTGGATCATCAGGTCACTCAGGTGGCAAACCTTCGCCGCGTGGGTACAAAAACCTATTATGGGGATGCGACTAAGCCGGATATGCTGCACACCGCGGGCATAGAACATGCTAAAGCCTTAGTTATCGCGATAGATAATGAAGAAGCGGCCACTGAGCTTGTGAAGTACGTTAAACACACCTACCCACACGTTAAGGTCTTGGCGCGGGCGTTCGACCGTGGTCATTTCTATCTGCTTCGTCAGGCTGGAGCCGATTACATCGAGAGTGAAACCTTCCATTCGGCGATGGAGCTTGGCTCGGAGGCGCTGCGCTGTCTAGGTTTCCATCCATTCCAGATAGAGCAACAGAAGAACTCGTACATTCAAATAGAGAAAGAGAGTTCGGATGAACTTTATCATGCATGGTTAGATGACTCCGAAGGTGAGCGTTATGACAACAACTACATTAAACTCTTCGTACAACTTGAAGAGAATGTAAGAAATGCGATGAATGCCGACCGCTCTGATAAACATGAGCGCGGTGAGCGTGGATGGACACCACCACCAAAAGGCTATTCAGATAAATTAGAGGAAGATTGAGTTCCATGAAGTTACAAGCAAAGTCGTGGCAAACCCCACAGAATTTTTTGTTGTTGATTTCGATTGTTGTACCTGTGGCGTTTTCCAGTTGGATGGCTTTGCTGAACAACTTCGTTATTGAGCGCGCCAATTTTGATGGTGCGGATATAGGTCTACTTCAGAGCGTGCGAGAGATCCCCGGATTTCTCGCCTTCACGGTTGTATTCGTGCTTTTGTTTATCCGTGAGCAAAAGTTCATGCTGGTGTCACTGTTCTTATTGAGCCTCGGCACCTTTCTCACCGGTTTCTTTCCAAGTCTCACCGGCTTGCTGATCACCACCTTGATCATGTCGATAGGCTTTCACTATTTTGAAACCTTGAAACAGTCGCTGTCTCTGCAATGGCTCTCTAAAGATGAAGCGCCAGAGATGCTAGGCAAGATGATCTCGGTGGGGGCGTTAGCATCGCTGATAACCTACGGCGCACTATGGGTGATGTTGGAGCAACTTAAACTGGATTATGTCATCGTATATGCCATTACTGGTGGTAGTGCGTTGGTGCTGGTGGCGGTTATGACCTTCAGCTTTCCCCAGTTTAAGACAGAAACTGTGCAGACCAAGAAACTGGTGCTTCGTAAACGTTACTGGCTCTACTACGCTCTGACCTTTATGAGTGGTGCTCGCCGTCAGATCTTTACGGTATTTGCTGGCTTTCTGATGGTGGAGCGCTTCGGATACAGCGCGGCAGACGTAACGCTGCTGTTCCTGATCAACTACTTGTTCAATTTCCTATTTGCTAAACGCATTGGTCGTTTTATCGGAGCGGTGGGTGAGCGTAAGGCGCTGATGTTTGAATACATTGGTTTGATTGGCGTCTTCCTAGGATATGCTTTTGTGCAAAGTGCACACATGGCAGCGGCACTGTATGTCATTGACCATCTGTTCTTTGCTCTAGCCTTAGCTATTAAGACGTACTTCCAGAAGATTGCTGATCCAGCGGATATGGCCTCTACTGCGGGCGTGAGCTTCACCATTAACCACATTGCTGCGGTAGTGATTCCGGTTACCTTCGGGGTAATTTGGCTAACTTCTCCAGAGCTGGTATTCATCATAGGGGCGGCAATGGCAGGCATCTCATTGGTGCTGTCGCTTAACATTCCGGCTAAGCCACAGAGGGAAATGAGGTTAGGCTGTTCAGCTGGGGAAGTGTGACCCGTTAATAAAAAACCGAAGCAAATGCTTCGGTTTTTTCTTTTAGTGGTCGAGGTAGAGGTAGTTTTGCCAACTCTTCATTCGAATCAGGATTTTTCGCATGATAGATACGTGATGGAAGCTGTCTGAATAGACCGCGACCTCAACGTTAGTACCTAGAGGTAGCTTGTACTGCTTGATGTCATCGGTGATCTTTAGCTTAACAAGGGCTCGACCTGAGTGTTAATAGCACTGGTGCCAATCAACTGACCTGAGGCTTGCACTTGTCCTTCGGCCATCGCCGGAATAACGTTAACCACTTCGCCGGTAAACACCTGTCCTGGAAGGCTGCGGAACATAAACTCCGCTTCAAAACCAGGTTTTAGGCGTTGCAGAGAGTTTTGGCGGAAAGCGCCCACGTAGTAGTACTCTTCGGCATGGATAAACACCATAGCTGGCGCAATTGGTAGAGGCACGGCCATCTGACCAGGTCTTAGAATCAACTGTGTCACGTAACCATCGGTCGGCGCGCGAACTACGGTTTCATCTAAATTAAACTGTGCCTGTTCTACTTCTGCTTTGAGGCGGGCTACGGTGGTGTTCTCTCCGTTAATCTCGGACTCATAAGCCACACGAGCACTATTCTCGATAGCGATTTCAGCCTCTAGGTCCGCTTGAGCCCCTTTGAGATTTTGTCTACGAGTATCTACTTGTTGCGCGGTGAAGGCACCTTTCTTAAAACCAGCGTTATAACGATTAAACTCTTGTCTAACACGATCACGCTCTGCTCTTGCTCGAATAGTCTCAGATTGAGCTGCTTTGTATTCAGACTCCAACTGGAATACCGCTTGTTCCGCGGCTGCTAGGTCAGCTTGCTTACGCATTAATTCAGCCTCGAAAGGCTTAGACTCGATAGTAAATAGAGGATCACCCTTACGGATAAACACATCCGGTTCGACGTTCACCTCAACGACGCGACCACGCACGGTCGGTACGATAGGGGTGGTGTTATATACTTGACCGCCAATTTGAGTGAACGGGTGGTTGTAGTTCATCAGTAGCACCAAGGTGCCGACTAGGACTACGCCACCAAGCACCGCTGTAGGGACAGTCCACTTGTTTAGTGGGATCTTAAAAATCTTAAAGATTGCTACGCAGATGGCGGTGTAGGTCAGTATTAGTAGTAAATCCATTACTCATCACCCTCCTTGGTTTCCTTCTTCTCTTCAGCGACAACTTCTGGCTTAGGCTCTTCTTTTTGTTTTTGAAGATCAGCCACTTGCTGAGTTAGCTCTGCAACTTTTAAATTGAGCTGAGTGATGTCATGATGCAAGTCGGATTGCTCTTGTTTGATTTGAGTCATACCCCAACCGCGGTCTTCACGCCACAAAGTTGCCCATATCCATAGGAAGGGCCACAGCGCATGCAGTGTGAAAAGGCTTATCCAACCAGTAACGTGGATGGCATCCTGATGGGGGTGGTTACGCTTGTGGGCGATTTCATACGGAATGTCATGAATTACTATGATGCCGTAGAAGATAACCAGGGCGACGAAGATAAGTAGCCCGAGAGCGACATAATCGAGAAACATATATCATCCTTGTTAATGTTTTTTCGAGTAATTTCATTGTCTAGTTTAATCTGTTTCATTACAACTAGTTTATTGAATTTTCACAAAATTTACTGATTTACAACTGGAGAGTAGAGTGATCTGGCAAGGAGAAATTGCAGCCATCAGTGCCGCCTTGGTTTGGGCGATAGCTACTTGGATTTATGGACAATTCAGCCATAAGTTCAGCGCGATGCAGATGAACATCATCAAAGGAGTAGTGGCCTCAGCAATGATGCTCATGGTTTTGCCTCTCTTTCCTGCAGATTCCATTTCTATCACTCCCAAGCATGCCCTAATACTCGGTATCTCGGGGGTAATTGGTATTGCCATTGGTGACAGCGCCTACTTTGCATCGCTGAAACGTATCGGTCCGAATAACACGCTTTTGCTTGAATCACTGGCTCCGCCACTGTCGGGCCTTCTTGCGCTGCTAGCACTTGGAGTGGCGCTAAGCTTTGGCGCCTGGTTTGGTGTACTTCTGACCACAGTCTCTGTTGCCTTTGTGATATTTAACCCAAATAGAGAGCAGCAAGTGTCTCGCTCGGGTATCGGTTTTGGTTTGTTGGCGAGTGTCTGTCAGGCTAGTGGTGTGGTGATTTCTCACTTTGCTTTAGTCGCGGGGGATGTAAACCCGCTACTCGGCGCACTTATTCGCTTATCCATTGGCGTACTTGCTGTGATGATGGTGATCTCTTTTGTGGAGAAAAGCCCTTGGAGCAGTATGAAAGCCCACCTAAAAGGCATGCTACAAAAAGATTGGTTGTTGCTACTGGCCGCTATCTTTATTGGTACCTTCATTGCTTTATGGCTACAACAGATAGCGCTCAAATACGCTAACCCAGCCGTGGCGCAGACCTTAATTGCGACTAGCCTTTATTTATGCTCGGTATTTATAAGCTTAAAGGGCAGAAGCTAACCCGCCGAGCCATACTTGGCACTATCAGCGCCGTGGTTGGCGTTGGTATCATTTTCTTAGCCTAGTAGCTGATCAAGAGATAAAGGTTTTTCTGAGATTCCAGCGTTTACAGCCGGTGTTTCTCCAGGGTTTTCTTGGTGGCACAGATTATTCCATGTGCGATAGATATCCAGAAGTGGCATCAAGCCTCTGGTCGCAGGCGCCTTCTCGGTTCGTTGATGGTGACGCGAAACAGTGCGTGGAAGCGATTGAGATACTCGGTCACAGGTGACAGTCCAGGCATTGCATGGGCCTTTCGAGCATCGAGGTTGCTTTCTACTAAGGTGCCAATTGCGCGTTGCTCACTTGGCCCTCGAATGTGTCGCTGTTCGGATAGCGTCCACAAGGCTCGTGTCTTTATCTCCTTGATTGGCTCAGGCTTAGATGAGCTTCTTCCCTCTGCCCATTTCGCATCTTCAACAAGGTAGGCAATATCTAGGTCTTGCTGCTGTCTAAGATAATTGAATGCATTTAGGGCGGAATACCCTAAAAGTGGATCAAAAGAGAGAAACAGCGTCATAGGACGATTTTTATCTTTGCCGCGATACGAGAGAAGTGCGCAGTCGTCGCATAATGCGGTCTTACCAATGCGGATTTGAGCGGATATTTTATCTTGGCGCTATCTTCGAGCACATTAAGCTCGTCTAAGCGCTCGCTCACCACTTCTTCTATGTGCTTTAACTTAGTGATAACTGGTAGCTGAGTCTCAATTTTATGGGATTTATTGTGCAGAGAAATAATGCTTTTTTCTATCAGGCGCCCTTTCGCTTCCTGACGAGATTGAGGCGGGTTGTCTATGGTGGTTAGGTTAATGTTGTGATCAACCATGTAGTGAGAGTTCAGATCACAGGTGGCGATAAGAAATACACCATTATCACTGTTAGGCTGAAGCCTTGTGAAATCACTGCCGAGGTTAAATCTGTCTTTGCTGTTCTGCCAGTGAAAATCAAAAATCGCAGATTTTGACGGCATATTGTCGCCATTGTTTTCAGATGGTCATTAAAGGTCTTAGCTTGAATATTGAGCTTTTTTGCCACCTCTTTTGGGCTGAATCCGGTTAGAAGTAGGCCCAAAATAGTGACATGGGTTTCTAACTGGGGGTTCTCTACGGAGAATCGATCGACTACTGTCGATTGACACTGCTTGCAGCGATATCTCTGTTTCTCTCCGCTAAAGCCGAATGAATGGTAGTTCTCCGGGTACAGATGCACGTTCAAACCGAAACTTCGACACTCATCATTGTTGCAACAAGGGAGTTGATTACGCTTTCTTTGGTTTTGCTGAGTTAGCTCAACAAATAGCTCTGCAGGGTCGAGCAGGTTGCGAACTGAGCGGCAACTTTTACAAGCAATCTTTATCGAGCCAGATTGTTCTTCAGAGACTAGATAGTTATCTGGATTAAGTGAGCCGAAGTCCTCGCACAGAGGATTTTTACAGAAATTAACGGCTAGGGTGTTTTCATCTAACTCTTTCAAGTGAGAAGCTCAGATTATGGTGACCTTAAGATTGTATCAAAAGTCATCTATGACTAAAAAAGGTCAGATCAAAAATGGGCTTTTTAGTGGTGCACTCGTAACTAAAACTTGATAACTTAGTATTAACAATTGGTTAGGTCATTACGCAAGGATGTATGTATGACAGAAGAAGTAAAAGAACAAGAAAGCAGCATCGAAATTGGTATCAGCGCGTGCGTATTGGGTGAAAAGGTTCGTTTCGATAGCGGCCATAAGATCAGTCGTTTTGTTACCAAAGAGCTCGCACCTTACCTTAGCTTTGTGCCTGTGTGTCCAGAAGTCGGAATGGGCATGACAGTACCTCGTCCAACTATCCGTCTTGTGAGTAATGAAGAACGTATCGCGCTGGTGGAGACCAAAGATGATACTAAGGATTACACTGATGGCATGTTGTCGTTCTCGAACAACAAGGTAGATGAGCTGAAACAGAAAGAGCTTTGCGGCTATATTGTGTGTGCCAAATCACCGACCTGTGGCATGGAGCGAGTGAAGGTTTATTCAAAAGGCGGCGCTTCCAAGGAAGGGATTGGCATGTATACCCGCATCCTGATGGAACAGATGCCATGGCTTCCGGTAGAAGAAGACGGACGCTTGAACGACCCTATCTTGAAAGAGAACTTTATCTCCCGCGTATTTAGCCTTCGTGATTTTTACGACTCTATGGGCGGACAGCCGACAGCGGGTAAAATCGTCGCTTTCCACTCTCGCTATAAATTGACCTTGATGGCCCATCACCCTGAATCTTATAAAGAGTTGGGGCGTCTAGTAGCCAAAGTATCTGAGTATGAACCACAAGAGTTCTTCGAGATGTACCGCTTAAAGTTTATGCAGGCGCTTACCAACCGTGCGAGTCGCAAGAACAACTCTAATGTGCTGATGCACATTCAGGGCTACTTTAAGAAGTGGCTTTCAAGTCAGGAGAAGCAAGAGTTAAGACGTGTCATCGATGAGTATCGCGATGGTCTGTTGCCACTGCTGAGTCCTCTTACACTGATAAAGCACTATCTGACTCTCTATCCTGATGCGTACTTGCAGGATCAGAAGTATCTGCAACCGCATCCGCAAGAGCTTCGTCTTCGCTACCCACTATAGGGCAAGGCTATGAATCATCTTGTTTGGTTTAGGCGAGATCTCCGAACACTAGACAATAGCGCGCTCCAGCAGGCTCTGGAGCTCGCGTCTATGTCGCAAGATTCGAATGTGATAGCTCTATTCATCGAAACTCCGGGACAGTGGCAAGAACACAACCTAGCTCCCATCCAAGCAGACCTGATTCTTAGAAGGTTGCATGAGGTATCCGCGGAGCTCAAAGAGCTTAATATTTCGATGATATTCGAGCGCTGTGATTCGTTTTCTGATTGTGCCGACGTCTTATCAAGGCTTTGTCAGCAACATCACATCAATCGGCTGTGGGCTAACAAAGAATATGAGCTTAACGAGGTGAAGCGTGACGAGCTTGTCGCTGAGACCCTCACCAATGTAGGTGTTGAGTCTAGATTCATTGATGACAGCTGTATGTTTTCGCCAGGTGAGGTGTTGAACCAGCAGGGCAGTTACTTCAAAGTCTTTACTCCTTTCAAAAAGGCATGGCTAAGCAAGTTTGCCAGTAGGCCTGTACCTGTTTCTAAGCCTCCTAGGCTCGAACACAATGCATTAACTATTCAGTCAGAGCTTAGCTTTAACTATCCGCTAAAAGACAGTTCCGCTTATCCCATCTCAACCAAAGAGATCATTACCAAGCTGCGAGAGTTTGCTGCAGACAAAGCGTCAGATTACTCAGAGGACAGGGATTTCCCGGCGATTGAGGGGACGAGTAAGTTATCTCCATATCTTGCAATAGGAGCGTTATCTGTCAGGCAGTGTCTTGCAAGACTTTTTAACGGCCGACATCTCGAAGAGTTATCAGCAGGGGAACAGACCTGGCTGAGTGAGCTTATCTGGCGAGAGTTTTATCAGCACCTTCTTTATTTCGAGCCAAAGCTCAGTCGAGGTCAGTGCTTTACTCCATGGGGTGATATGCTTGTCTGGCAAGGGGATGAAGAACATCTCGAAAAATGGCAGCAAGGAGAGACCGGCTATCCCATCGTTGATGCCGCTATGAAGCAGCTCAATCATACTGGCTGGATGCATAATCGACTGCGCATGATAGTCGCGAGCTTTCTTACCAAGGATTTATTACTTGATTGGCACGATGGTGAGGCTTACTTTTCAAAGACGCTGGTGGATGGAGACTACGGAGCGAACAACGGTGGTTGGCAGTGGTCGGCTTCTACCGGTTGTGATGCCCAGCCTTATTTTCGGATCTTTAACCCCATTTCCCAAGGGAGAAGTTTGACCCCGATGGGAGCTTTGTAAAACATTGGCTTCCAGAGTTATCAGACGTACCCACTAAATACATCCATAAACCTTGGCTGTGGGCTGAATTTGGCAGTTTGGACTATCCTCAACCTATAGTTGATCACAAGGCACAGCGAGAAAAAGCGCTTGAGATGTATAAAGAGGCGAGGGAACGTGCGAAGTAAGTTCAATTGTTTAGTTGCGTTAGTTGGGCTGTTCATTGGCGTGCAAAGTGCCAGTGCTGCGACCTTTGATTTGCCTGAGAAAGGCAGTCATATGGTGGGCAAACTCAAACGCCATGTAGTCGAATCCGGAGAAACCTTCGCGGTTTTAGCCAAAGACTACGATGTTGGCTTACTCAGCCTGATGGCCGCCAACCGAGGCATAGACCCATTCCTTCCACATGATGGTGAAGTGCTCACCATCCCTCATCAATTCATTCTCCCCAATGCCAGGCATGAGGCATAGTGGTAAATCTTGCAGAGTTGAGACTCTATTACTTTGACCCTGACGGTGAGCGGGTGCATGTCTTCCCGGTGGGCATAGGCAAAATTGGCCGAGAAACCCCTGAGATGAAAACTACCATTAGCCAGATGATTGAAGGCCCTACATGGACACCTCCGAAGTCTATTCGTATGGCTTATGAAGAAGACGGTATTGAGCTACCAGAAACCGTACCTGCGGGGCCTGATAATCCTTTGGGTGAGTATGCAATGAGGCTGCGTTACGGTTCTGGACAGTATCTTATCCATGGAACCAACAAAGACTTTGGTATCGGGCTTAGGGTGAGTAGCGGCTGTATTCGTATGGAACCAACTGATATTGAATGGTTGTTTGAGCAAGTGTCGCGAGGGACTAAGGTTCAGATAGTCAACCAGCCTATCAAGGTTGCGGTTGAGCCAGATAGTAGCGTGTATGTGGAATCTCACGAGCCTTTGACCGGTAGAGATGGTTACAAACAGTCACTGGAATGGCCATTGGAATTGCAGATTTGGGTCGACCAATATCAATTTGCTTCAACACGCGTTGATAGCGTGATTAAGGTTCAGTCTGGTCTGCCGACACTTATCGCGGATGGTGCGCACCTAAACACACTGCAGCAATAAAAAAGCCAGTGACACTGTCACTGGCTTATTCAATTCAATTTACTCTTACTTGGTATAAGACTGAGAAACGTTGTCTAGACGTTCATTAGCACGAGCTGCTTCGTCTTGCGCTGCCATTGCGGCTTCTTTAGCTTGCATAGCTGCTGCCTTGTTTTCAGCCGAATCTTTCTCGTGGGCTGCTTTAAGTGCTGCAACATCTGACTCTAGCTGCGAGATACGCGCATCTTGGTCATTCATCTTTGCGGTGGTCTCTTCATCCGGACCCGATGCACAACCTGCTAATAATAATACCGAGCTAACCCCTGCTGCGAGTAAGAATTTATTATTCATAAGAACTCCTGTCATTTTTAGTTATGCCACTGGTTACCGATGGCTTATTTAGTGTAGTAGTTGTCTGAAAAATGTAGAAATTTTCTTTAATTCAGGGAAATACTGGGGTTTTAAAGCTTATATAAATGAAATTTGAATGAATATAAGCGCTTATATTCGGATAATTTTGTGATCTAAGTCGGTATGTGATGTATCATTAGCGCGGTTTAAACATCTTACTTTTAGGAGAACACATTGAAGTTTCGTGAACTGGGCTTAGACAATCGATTGATGAAGAACTTGGATCACTACTCGTTTGCTAAAGCAACTGAGATCCAAGAGCGAGCAATTCCAGTCGCTATGGCTGGGAAAGATCTACTCGCATCGTCTAAGACAGGCTCTGGTAAAACCTTAGCGTTTGTACTGCCGATGCTTCATAAGGCTCTTAAATCCAAAGCCTTCTCTGCACGCGATCCTCGAGGTGTAATTTTGGCACCAACTCGTGAACTAGCGCGTCAAGTATATGGCGAGCTTCGCTCTATGTTGGGTGGTCTTTCTTACCATGCTGAGCTTATTGTTGGTGGTGAGAACTTTAACGACCAAGTTAAAGCCCTTCGTAAATATCCTAAGTTCATTGTGGCAACTCCCGGACGCTTGCTGATCACCTAGAACATCGCTCTCTGTTCCTAGAAGGCCTAGATACTTTAGTATTGGATGAAGCTGACCGAATGCTGGACCTTGGTTTTTCGGTAGAATTGCGCCGCATTCATAACGCCGCTAAGCATCGCCGTCGTCAGACTCTGATGTTCTCAGCAACCTTGGACAATGCTGAAGTACATGATTTGGCAATGGAGCTTCTCAACGAGCCGAAGCGTATCTCAATCGACAGCGCTCAAGCGCAGCATACCGATATCGAGCAAAAGTTTTATCTGTGTGATCACTTAGATCATAAAGAAGCTCTATTGATGCGTTTGCTTGAAGAGGCAGACTATAAGCAGGTGATGATCTTCACTGCGACCCGCTCTGATACTGAGCGTCTGACTGAGAAACTGAACGAGATGAAGCTTAAAGCAGTGGCTTTGAGTGGCAGTCTTAACCAGAATCAACGTAACACCATCATGAGCCAGTTTGAGCGTGCGGTGTATAAGATCCTAGTTACTACGGACATTGCCTCTCGCGGTATCGACATCTCTAACGTGTCTCACGTGATCAATTTTGATATGCCTAAGCATACTGAAGAGTACGTTCACCGCGTAGGTCGTACCGGTCGTGCGGGCAATAAGGGTAGTGCGGCATCACTTGTGGTCCTAAAGATTGGGATAGCTTCAAGCGAGTTGAGAATTTCCTGCATCAAGACCTTAAGTTTGATGTGCTTGAGGGACTTGAAGGTAAGTTTAAAGGCCTGCGTCCTAAGAAGCCGGCGTTTGCTAAATCTCGTGTTAAGCCTGGAGCTAAGAAACCAAACGCTCGCAAGAAAGTGGCGAAGAAGCCTGCGAAACGAGATAAGACTTTCCATACCAATGTCGCTGTGGGTGATTCAGTTTTCATTCCGAAAAAGAAACCAAAAGCAGACACAGAGTAATAAAAACGGAGCCAAAGGGCTCCGTTTTTTATACCTTGAATCTTCTACCCTTGCCAGCATTGGGCTCAGGCATAACTGTATAGCCTAGACTAATCTCCTGCTGTTTGATTTCTAATCTGCAATTGTCATTTACGTTTCAAATTGCTGAAACATAAGTGTCATAAAACCCGCTTAAAGTGTCCCTCGTCGTTTAAACAAACCCACGACGAAGCGTCGTGAACAGTGATTCCAATTAAGGACATATGATGAAAAAGACAGTAATCGGTGCAGTTGCACTACTAGGTGCTCTATCAATGAACACAGCTGTAGCTAAAGAAACTATCTCAGCAGTAGGTTCAAGCAGCGTTACTCCACTGATGGAAGTTTTCTCTGAAACATACATGAAGCAAAACTCTAACGTATTTATCGAAGTACAAGGCCCTGGCTCTTCTGCTGGTGTTCGTGCTGCTAAAGACGGTTCTGCTGACATGGGTATGTCATCTCGTGCTCTTAAAGCAGAAGAGAAAGAAGCAACTCTAGTTGAAGAAGTGGTTGCTCGTGACGGTATCGCAGTTGTTGTGAACCCAGAGAACTCTCTAAAAGGTCTAACTTCAGAGCAGGTAACTGCTATCTATAAAGGCGAAATCACTAACTGGAAAGAAGTTGGTGGCGTAGACAAGCCAATCGTTGCTATCACTCGTGACACAGCTTCTGGTACTCGTGGCGCGTTCGAAGACATCATGAGCCTTAAGCAAAAAGTTTCTGGTATCAGCGTAACGGCTATCACTCAACGTGCTCAAGTAGCTAACGGTAACGGTGCTCTTAAAGTATCTGTAGCAAGCAACCCATACGCAATCGGCTACATCTCTCTAGGTACTGTTGATGAGTCTGTACACGCTCTAACTATCGACGGTGTTGAGCCATCTGTAGACAACGTTAAGAACGATTCTTACAAAGTAGCTCGTCCGTTCCTAGTTCTTTACAAAGAAGGTCAACCTTCAGCTGAAGCTCAGAAGTTCCTAGACTGGATGCTTGCTGATGAAGCTCAAGCTATCGTAGAGAAGAAAGGCTACATCTCAGTTAACTAATCTAACTGACAGCTTTAAAAATTTGCTCAGCCCGCGAGCTGGGCTTTTAGCTTGCCTCTTTGCAAGCATTAGAAATTACCATCGCAATTAATAGTGAATTTTTCTATGAAAAATGACAATGTTCAGGCTGCAGTTGTAGGCGGAGGTTCTCTTCGTCAAGACCGTGGTATCGACTGGAGAGAGCGTATTTTCCACGCGCTATTCCTAACCAGTGCTATCATCGGCATCGTTTCGCTTGCCATCATTGCTTACTTCATCGTTGTAGAAAGTATCCCAGCATTCCAACAAGCGGGTGTTGGCGGTATCGTTCTAGGTCAAAACTGGCTTCCACCGGCACTATACGGTGTAGCAACCATGATTGTTGCTTCTCTAGTTTCGACCATCGGTGCAGTTCTTTTCGGTGTACCAGTAGGTGTACTTACCGCAATCTTTATTGCAGAAGTTGCTCCAAAGCGTGTTGCGAATCTTATTCGTCCGGCAATCGAGCTTCTAGCGGGTATCCCGTCTGTAGTTTACGGTTTCTTCGGCCTAGTTATCATCGTTCCGCTGATTCAGAACATCTTTAACGTACCAGCGGGTAACACTATCCTTGCCGGTATCATCGTTCTGGGTGTGATGATTCTTCCAACCGTTATCACAGTATCTGAGACCTCTATCCGTGCTGTACCGCGCACATATAAAGAAGGTTCTCTGGCACTGGGTGCTTCGAAAATCTACACCATCTTTAAACTGTTAGTTCCAGCAGCTCGCTCGGGCATCATGACAGGTGTAATCCTAGGTATCGGTCGTGCTCTAGGTGAAACCATGGCAATTATCATGGTTATGGGTAACGCGCCAGCTATGCCAGAAGGCTTGCTTGATTCAGCTCGTACGCTAACGGCAAACATCGCAATCGAAATGTCTTACGCAAGTGGTGTTCACGCGAACGCTCTATATGCGACAGGCGTGGTATTGCTGGTGTTTATTATGATTCTAAACGGTGCGCTTCTGTACCTAAACCGTGAAAAAGCGAAGTAAAAGCAATGGATACAGTTAAACTAAAACAAGCTCGTCAGCGCAAAGACGCCATGATGGGTGGATTCGTTTGGATTGCGGCAGGTCTAACAGTAGGTTTTCTGTTTTGGATCATCTGGTACATCCTATCGAACGGCCTGAAGTTCGTAGACTTTAACTTTATTTTCGATAATTACACACGCACTGGTGAAGAGCGTGGTATTTTCCCAATGATCGTTTCAACCATCTACATGGTTATCGCATCTATTGCAGTTGCTGCGCCATTGGGCATCATGACCGCTATCTACCTAACCGAATACGCAAAGGTTGGTAGTAAGTTGGTTAAAGTGATTCGTTTTTGTACTGAATCACTGGCGGGTATCCCGTCAATCATCTTTGGTCTATTCGGTATGACCTTCTTCGTTACCATTATGGGATTCGGTTTCTCGATTCTATCTGGTGCGTTGACGCTAAGTATCCTGATCCTGCCTGTAATCATCCGTGCAACGGAAGAAGCACTTATGGCAGTACCTCAGACTTATCGTGAAGGTTCATATGCGTTGGGCTCGTCAAGAATCTACACCATTTGGCGCCTTATCCTGCCAAGTGCGATGCCAGGTATCTTGACTTCTGTCATCTTGAGTATTGGTCGTGTAATCGGTGAATCAGCTCCGGTATTCCTAACCGCTGGTATGGTTGCTCGTATCCCAGATTCTTTGATGGATTCTGGTCGTACTCTAACCGTTCACCTTTATAAGTTGACTACTGAACTGTTCACAATCGATGAGTGGAACCAAGCCTACGGCACAGCAACAGTACTTATCGTTGTGGTACTTCTAATCAATACAGTGACCAAACTTATCGCTAGCCGATTCAACAAAGCGACTTACTAAGCTAGCCGTATTCAAAGAATTTAAGAGACAGAAAAATGAACAAATTTAACATTGAAAACCTAGACCTTTATTACGGCGAGAACCGTGCACTGAAAGCGATTAACCTGCCTATTCCTCTACGCCAAGTGACTGCACTAATTGGTCCGTCAGGCTGCGGTAAATCAACGCTTCTTCGTTGTCTTAACCGCATGAACGACTTGATTGAAGGCGTGAAGATTGAAGGTCTAGTAGAAATGGATGGCCAGGACATCTATGGCAACATCGATGTTGCAGACCTACGCATCAAAGTAGGCATGGTATTCCAAAAGCCAAACCCATTCCCAATGAGCATCTACGAGAACGTAGCGTACGGTCTCCGTGCTCAAGGCATTAAAGACAAGAAACACATCGATGAAGTGGTAGAGCGCTCTCTGCGTGGTGCGGCACTTTGGGACGAAGTTAAAGACCGTCTTAAGTCTCATGCATTCGGTCTTTCTGGTGGTCAGCAGCAGCGTCTATGTATCGCACGTACTATCGCGATGGAACCAGATGTCATCCTAATGGATGAGCCAACCTCGGCACTTGACCCAATTGCAACGCACAAGATCGAAGAGTTGATGGAAGATCTTAAGAAAGATTACACCATCGTTATCGTAACTCACTCAATGCAACAGGCACGTCGTATCTCTGATCGTACTGCGTTCTTCCTAATGGGTGAGCTTGTTGAGCACGACGAAACACAAGTTATCTTTAGCAACCCACGCGATGATCGCACTCAGGGTTACGTAAATGGTGACTTTGGTTAATCGACTCGATTAACCCATATTACCCTCGCAGTCATCGATAAGTAGATCGCACTTACTTAGAGAGCGAGGGTAAAGTAGTAAACGGATTAACTATAATAATATGCGATGGAAACCTTGCCCCTCTTATGTAGAGGGGCTTTTTTTGTGTTTCCACAATGAAAGCTAGGCTGAGTTTGATCTTGTCTTAGCAAGCCAGTAAAATTCGCTCAGTTAAAGATAAAGGTTACGATTATGAGTGATTTTGAAAAAGAGCTTCAGGAAATGGCACAAGGTGCGGAAGAGCAACCTGAAGAGAAACTTCCTACCATCGAAGAGCAAAAGCGCATTGCAGCTGAGCTAAAGAAACTGGAAGAAGCGGGTGAGCTAACCCCTGAAGTTTTAGAAGAATACTTTGGTAAGTTCTACGCGAAAACTGACACTCCTATCCACTAAGTGTCGAATGAATTGAAAAGCCGAGCATAATGCTCGGCTTTGTTGTTTTTACAGCTTAATAAGCATCACGCATATGTACGAGGTTTTATATAAAATAATCAAATAAGGGGTAGTTTTCTTTTTAATCCTTACTTTTCAGGTGGTTATTGAGTTTGTGTAAATTTGACTAATCTACCCCTTTCTACTTATCCCTTGTGCTTATGGCAAAGCCCCCGAAAAAGCTAGATTTAAAGGCCTTCAAATGGAATTGTGACGGCCAGATGTTTTTCCGATAAAAACAATTCATCCCACACAGGGAGCGTTTGATGGCATAGGTTCGATAGGAGGACTTATGTCTCTCAGTTACGCATGTGGACACGTGGTTACGCGATCAGATGAATTCGCGAGCGCCACTATAGCTATCCTCAGACTCCATTTCCCCTCAACGCGTTTTTGTCACGCGTCGTCTATTCGTGAGTGTTTTTGTCCAGATGATTCCCTAGCCAATCGTTGTATCTATTTAATCGACGCTTCCACAGTAGGAAACCCAATCCGAAACGGAGTAAACCCAAGTCACGAACAAGGCGATTGGTTAGCGGTTAATGTAGAGGATGACAATTTCCAACTAGGTGACTGGATACTTAATGGTTTCTCAGGCGTGGTAATGCGCAAACGCTGTTTGGAGCAGATAGCTCTAGCCGTTCAATCTATCGATAGTGGCGAGCTTTGGTACACTCGTAAAGATCTAAGCAAACTGGCTAAAGCCTATATCGCCAATGAATTTGACCCACATATAGCCGCAGATGATTTCGCGCTGCTTCACGCACTGACTCCTAAAGAGAAGCACATCTGCCTTATGATCCTGAAGGGCCTCAATAACCCGCAAATCGCAGAAACCGTCAACGTCAGTGTTAATACAGTAAAAACGCACGCCTCGAGCGTAATGCGTAAGATAAACGTACATTCTCGCGCAGAGCTCATTGCACGGGCGGTAGAACAATCGACAAATTCACCCAAAAATCACCCACTAAACGGGGGTAACTCACTACCTAGGGTGACGCTGAATAGATAGCGCAAAACTAAGCTTTCCTCGCAACTTGGTAAAAAGTGGGTAAAAAAGCGAGGGATTGATAATGAAAAAGTTCTTGTTAATGGCAATAGCGGGTGCCATTTCCATGGGCCCAACGTTCGATGCGGACGCGACTTATGGCAAAAAACATTTTTACAAATGGCTGAAAAAATACCATTGTCCGCCTCCAAGCGATGAGCCAGATGATCCAGGCCAAACTGGTGGTGGTACGTGTGAGCAATCGGTAGATTTAACTCTTGAAGGTACCATACCTTGTGTATGTGGTTTGGAGGTAACTGCTGTTGAAAATCTAGACGTGTTTGCGAGCGGTTACGAAACCTTCTCAGGCAGACAAGTTGGTACAATAATGGGTGGTTGTAATACCCAAGAGATCAATGTGTCTATTACCTCTGCAAATGGTGGCCTATTGGGACAAGTAACCAATGAGCTCCTTCCATACGAGTTGAACTTCGGTGGTGCAGTAACGTTTGATTCAGATGCTCAGGCAGCTGGCGTGGCGTATCAGCCTGCCGCTATTAATGGTGCTACTTATGCTGGTGGTGACAATATCACTCTAGACATGACCATTAACGCGGTACCAATGGCTGATGACTATAGCGATACAGTGACAGTAACCATTGAAGGTGTCATCTAGGAAGGTCTATTACTGCTATATTTAAACGGGCAATGCACAACTACTATGTTGTGCATTTTTCTCGAAATCGTATAGCTAAAGGATCGTGATTTATATGATGTATCCGTTTAATGCATGGGAGCCAACAGTTTCGGTGCTATGACGAAAGATCCCTAGGTCATGCCATAAATCTGAATCAGGGAGGATTTGAAATGGCTTTGATTGTTAGGTTTTTGACTCTTTATTCTTTGTGCTTTTCCTCCTTGGTTTTTGCTTACCAAGTCATCCCCATGTATCAATCTTTAGAGATTGCGGGCAACAAATCTCGCTCAAGCTATCAAATTACTAATACTCGCCCAAAAGATGCTTTGGTTGAAATTAAAGTATTTGAGGTGGAGTTCACTTCAAACGGCGAGTCTTTAACCCCGGCTGATTCTGATTTCCTAATCCTACCTCCTCAATTATATATTGAGCCTGGAAGACGCCAAACGGTGAGAATGAGGTATTTGGGGAGTGAGGAAATAAAGGAAACTCATATATATAGGGTTATATTTTCAGAGGTAAAAACACAGGATCAGGAGAAGGAGAAAGGAGGGGTTGAGTTACTACTAGAGTTTTCGACGGTAGTTTTTGTTTCTCCACATGAATGTTCATTCAAGGTGCGTTCTTGGGTTAAAGACAGCAAGGTGCATTTTTCAAACAGTGGTAACTGCGTAGTCGATCTTTCTCGACTTCGCTTTGAGTTGTCGAATAAAAATGATGATAAGCGAGTTTACTGGCATGAAATAAATACAACTAACTTGTCCAGTTATTTAGTTCCAGGAAGAGACAAGGTTGTCAGTCTCACGGGCGAGTTTTCGAGGTACGATGGTATAGAAGTAAGCGAATAGCAGGCTAGCGTCATGTTTCGACGGTTGCTTACATTTGCAATCCTAACCTTATGGTGGTTTTTCGCCCTGGCAAAAACCTTTCTTTTCCCTGTTCCGCTGATTTTAGATGGGCTCAATTTGGGCGAGTTGAATGTCTATACGGATGGTAAAAGGATTGAGAGTGTTTCTACTATCGACTTAATTAATGTGCTTGATGGGGTAGTGGATGACGAAATTCTATCTAAGTTGCAAAAAACGGGAAGCCTGTCTCTAACCACAGCTCAACTTAGAGACTTAGGAATAGGGTTATATTTTGAGCCGACAGAGCTAACAATAAAACTAGAGTTGGACTCGAATAGTTATAAGAGACAGGACATACCCTATAACCAACCGTATCAAAATTTAAGGTATTCAAAATCAAGCTTTTTTGCTTGGCATAACATTTTTAATGTGGTGGATGACTACACCATTTTTGATGATAGTGAATTGAATAATTTCCGTGCAGAGTGGATTTCATCGGGAAATATCGGTGGAGCTAAATGGCTAAATTTTGAATTCTCTGGATTTTATTCTTTCAATAGTGAAGATTTTGATAGTGATCTACCTGAATTATATCGGGGAGATGCGAGGATCTTTATTGATTGGCCAGATGTGCCGTTTCGAGGAAGTATGGGTGATTTAGTTTCAATTCCAAAAGGCCATCAACCATCTATTACTTATGGAGGGATCGCGGTCGAGCGTCTATGGAGTAGCTACAACCGACTCGAAACATACAAAGCGGCTCAACGCAGACCATTATTCTAAATGAAACAGCGAATGTTGCTGTGTTTGTGAACGATATTTTCCTGGGAGACATCAGACTCCCACCGGGGCGCTACAATATTGATGATTTGCCACTTACCCAAGGTGCCAATGAAATTAGATTTAACATCACTTACCAGTCAGGTAGGACCGAAACTCTGTATTACAGCCAGTTTTATAATGATAGGCTTCTAAAACAGGGCTTCGATGACTTCGGCTTCTACGCGGGATTGATATCTCAAGTTGAAGACCGTAAATATTTCTATGATACAGAACATTATGTTTTTCAAAGCTTCTATGACTATGGCTTCACTGACAACTTAACGGCTGGTGTAAACAGTGCATATCATCCTCTGGGCTATATTGGTGGTCTAACAGCTGTACTCGGTACATCTTTGGGTAACTTTACCCTGAGAAGCAGTTTCCTTGGGTATGAAGATCAGGAAGAGTTCGGCTACATCAATAGCTTAGATTACTCAAACTCACTGCTCAGTGGCTTAGACAATGGTCTATCAATTTGCGCTTATCTGGCGAAGCATTTACCGATTATCGGGCTACACCTTGGAGAACAGGTGAGGCATTGCGCACAGGTTATCGAGCCATAGGTAACTATCGTTATAATTTTCTCGAGAACTTGGACTTTAATATCAGAGCAAGCTGGGAAGAAAATCAAGATGGTACCGAGCTTGATGGCAGTGCTGATTTTAACTGGTATCCGGGCGATTTTCGTTTTACGGTCGGGGCAGAGTACAACTACACCGATAGTGTCGTAGAGTTTGATGAAACCAATTATTTCTTCTCGGTGACTTGGAACTGGTTTTCCGATGCAGGCGACTATTCAGCAAGAGTGGATTATCAGTCTTTGCTCAATGTTGGTCGTGTGACTGTCGCAAAGAACAATAGAAACACACCAGGCAGTATTGGTTTTGAAGCGAATGCTGATGTTGGTGAAGATATTCAAGTGTATTCTCTTCGAACCAATTATACAGCCAACAGATATTCTGGTGAGGTTGAATACTCTTACCTGACTAATACCGCAACTGATTCACAGACTCAAAATATTTCCACGCGACTCAGTACTGCCGTCTCTATTTTTGATACTGATGTGGCTTGGTCTCGAAGTTATTTTGGCCCTGCTGCGATCGTTAAAGTGCATGACTCGCTAGATGCTGATGTTTACATCAATGAATATTACGATGAGGAACCGCAGTCTATTGCTACCAAAACCCTAAACAACACTGCACCTCTGTACGGCTCACATAACGAAACACGCGTACTAGTAACCGTGCCCGATGCTCCGGTTGGTTATAATTATGGTAATGATGTTCGTGTCATTGTCCCAGGCACTTATACCGGTCATATCATAGAGGTGGGCTCCAACCAGAATAGGACAGTAATAGGAACCTGTCTGATGAAACGGGACAACCTATAGTATTGCGTAATGGCTATGTACAGCATAGTGGGGGTAGAAGCACTATCTTTACTAATAGTGCGGGGCGATTTGCACTTGATGGGGTAGGGGATGGGGAGTTCGAGGTTCATATCGTTGGTGATCCTTCCTATGTGGGGAGCTTTTCGATAGATAGAGATGCAAAAAGTCTTATCTACTTGGATGATTTAACCTTGAAGAAAAAACGATGATTAGGTTATTTATTACGCTGCTGGCGTTGTCTGTATCCAACATTAGCTTTGCCCAAATATGCGAAGGCAGGATGTTTGTTCGCTATGATCAGGTTTCCATCAGAAAAACAGATCACTATTGGTTGGTTCCAGTGGATATCCAGTTAATCGAACGCAATAGTAAATGCCTGCAAGGAAGAGCAGTTATTGAATTAGATAACTCCAGAGGACTTGAGTTTCGAAGTCAAGCTCAGTCTATGCTAGGCCTTATTTCTGATGTTAATGGTAGAGAAATAGGTGAACGTTTTGGCCAAGACTTATTGCTAGAGTTTTACAATAGAGAGACTTTTCGGTTTTGGATTAAATTCAATAAAGCGTCTATTGCTAGGGCTGGGACATATACGGGGAACCTGACTCTCAAATATGGGGAGTCCTTTACTAGGATTGCGAGAGAATCCATATCCTTCGATATATCGCCATATGTTTCGGTGAGCTTTTTAGGTACTGATAATGGTCGCTTGAACCTAGGGACGTTAAGTACAGGCCTAACAAGACAAACCTCTATCCTGTTTGATTCAAATACAGATTTTAGGCTGAAGATTAAGTCTCAAAAAGGGGCCTTAGTACATCGAAGTGACCCTAATTTTGAGATTCCTTACTCAGTCTACTTTGGTGACAAGCTAGTGAATTTTTCTAATTTCGAGAGATTTTTCAATTATCAAGAGTCAGCTGTCCGCGAAAGCACACTCAAGTTTAAAATTGGCGACGTCACAGGGGCTAGAGCTGGTGACTATTCGGATGTACTTACCGTTACCATATCAGTCGCACCGTGAAGCACAAAAAAACCCTCGCACTGCGAGGGTTTTCAATTTCTCTATCCGTTAGCTTACGCTTCTGGAATCTCAGCACCAATCTCTTGGTGTAGACGACGACATGCACGGCCGTCATCGTGGAATAGGTGACAACGTTTAGGGTCGATACCGATAGCGTAGTGATCGCCTGGCTCAACTTCTAGGGTGTCTGGTTGACGGAAGATAACGTCAGCATCAGCACCTTCTAGGTTTAGGTAAACCTGAGTTTCCTGACCTAGTTTCTCAACGATCATTACTTCACCTTCGATGGTCGCTTCAGTTGCGTCAGACATCAGTAGGTGCTCTGGGCGGATACCTAGAGACATACGGTCGCCAACGTTAACAGTAGTGCCATCAACCGGGATGTTGAATGCTACGCCGTTTTCTAGCTCTACACGTACGTCTCAGCCGTTGCTTCTTTGATGTGTACGCTGATGAAGTTCATCTTAGGTGAACCAATGAAGCCAGCTACGAAGCGGTTTTTCGGGTAGTGATATAGCTCAAGAGGCTTACCAACCTGAGATACGTAGCCGCCGTCTAGTACAACAATCTTGTCAGCCATGGTCATTGCTTCAACCTGATCGTGCGTTACGTAGATCATGGTGCAGCCTAGTTGGCGCTGAAGCTTAGTGATTTCACTACGCATTTGTACACGAAGAGCGGCATCAAGGTTAGACAGAGGCTCATCCAGTAGGAATACGTTTGGCTGAGATACAAGAGTACGACCAATAGCAACACGCTGACGCTGACCACCAGACAGTGCTTTAGGTTGACGGTCTAGTAGGTGAGTAAGCTGAAGGATGTCTGCTGCGTGCTTAACACGACGGTCAGTTTCACCTTTATCTGCTTTAGCCAGTTTCATACCAAATGACATGTTGTCATATAGGTTTAGGTGCGGATACAGTGCGTACGACTGGAATACCATACCTACGCCACGCTTAGATGGCTCAACATCGTTCATGCGCTCTTCGCCGATGTACAGATCACCAGAAGTGATGTCTTCTAGACCTGCAATACAACGTAGTAGCGTAGATTTACCACAACCTGATGGGCCAACGAATACTACAAATTCGCCTTCTTTGATGTCTAGGTTTACGTCTTTAGAAATCTGGACGTCACCGTAGGATTTGTAGACGTTTTTTAACGTGACACTTGTCATTTGAGTTGGTCCTCAATTTTTATTTTTACGACTTAACGTCCACTGTATAGAAGTAGGTATGTATGAACGCTAAAAATAGGAAACAGATTTTGTACTTCACTCAGCTCAGGCTGCAAATCACTGAACTGGCTGAATATATTCATAGCTAAGTAACCTTGTCCAAAGTCACTTGGGTATCAATATAATGGTCATTTCATCCAAAGAGAAAAAAGAAGAAAGAAAAAGGTGATGCACACAGCAAACATGAAGCAATGTGGCATCACCTGACATTTCAATCAGAACTGATATCCCCCGACACCCTGTGTTGTGTCCCCCGTCATGAACTCATCACGCACAAACAACAGAATGACTACCAGCCCCTTCGGAAATGTATATCCAACAAATCGTTGGAAAAGGGTTCTTACCATCCATATCTCGGATGTTGTTAGTTTGTGCATTCTTGTCTATAGATACATCCTCCCGTTTAAATTTTTTATAGGGGGAGTAGGAGGGGAGTAGGTGTAGAGGCGTAGTTACCTACAAAACCGATCAACATCACTTTTACAATTGCCAAATGCTGGATCTGAATCACAACAATCGACTTATTGTGATCGGGGTCAATACTCAAGCGTGAGCTTGGTCTCGATTTTCCTCTGAGTAGTAGAGGGCGTAGTAGTTGGAGGATGATTAGAGTAGAGGAGTGATGGATGATAGATGATGAAATTTGGCTCTCAGTTAGTTTAATGAAAGCCCTACATCAATAATAAAAAAGGAATATAACCATGAAAAAAGCCCTAAGCACAGTGGCACTAGGAACTATGGTTGCACTGGGTTCTTTCGGCGCACACGCGGCGATCGAAGAAGGTCAACTGACAATCTGGATCAACGGTGACAAAGGTTACAACGGTCTTGCTGAAGTAGGTAAACGCTTCGAAGAAGACACTGGTATCAAAGTAACTGTTGCACACCCAGATGGTCTGTCTGATCGTTTCCCACAAGTTGCAGCTACTGGTGACGGCCCTGACATCGTATTCTGGGCTCACGACCGTTTCGGTGGTTACGCTGAAGCTGGCCTACTAGCTGAAATCAAACCTTCTAAAGAAATCAAAGAAGGCATCGTAGATTTCGCATGGGACGCAGTGAGCTACGACGGTAAGACTATCGGTTACCCAGTTGCGATTGAAGCTCTAGCGCTTATCTATAACAAGGATCTAGTGCCAAACCCACCTAAGACTTGGGAAGAGGTTGAAGCTCTTGACGCGAAACTTGCTAAAGACGGCAAGAAAGCGATCATGTGGAACCTAAAAGAACCGTACTTCACTTGGCCTCTAATGGCTGCTGACGGTGGTTACGCGTTCAAATTCACTGACCAAGGCTACGACGTTAAAGATGTAGGTATTGCTAACGAAGGTGTTACTTCAGCGATGAACTTCCTGAAGAGCCTAGTTGACAAGAAAGTTATCTCTTCTGACATGGACTACTCAATCGCTGATTCATCTTTCGCTAAAGGTGAAGTAGCAATGACTATCAACGGTCCTTGGGCTTGGGGCGGTTACGACGGTAAAGTTAACTACGGTGTAACTACTATCCCATCATTCAACGGTGAAGCGTCTAAACCTTTCGTTGGCGTTCTAACTGCTGGTATCAGCACAGCTTCTCCAAACAAAGACCTAGCAGTTGAGTTCATCGAGAACTACCTACTGACTAACGACGGTCTACGTACTGTGAACAACGACAAGCCTCTAGGTGCAGTAGCACTTAAGTCTTTCCAAAAAGAGCTAGAGTCTGATCCACGTATCGCAGCGACTATGGAAAGTGCAGAGAACGGCGAAATCATGCCGAACATTCCACAAATGAACAACTACTGGAACTCTGCTAAGAACGCAATCATCAACGTTGTTGACGGTCGCCAATCTGTAGATGCAGCTCTTGCTGACGCTAAGAAGCAAATGCTTCGCTAATAAGTAATAAGTAAAACCCTTTGAGGAGGGGGCAACCCCTCCTTATTTTGTATTTTTCATTCGCTAGTAGGTCTTTTTATGCAGACGGTACAATCCTCTGGTTCTGTTGAGACGCCTCCTGTTGCCGGCAATACCAAAGCGGTATTAAAGTGGGCAACTCTTGCTTAGTCGGAATTGTAAATGGTTATGCAACCATTCTAATGTATTCGCGTGGTGAAGTAGCGTTCGCGCTTCTGACTCTAATAATCACGCTTTAGCGCTATATATTTTTGGTAGTAAGAAAACCTACGCACACCGTTATATTTACCCAGGTATCGCTGGGATGATTTTGTTCATCTTGTTCCCATTGGCGTACACGGTGAACCTAGCTTTTACAAACTACAGTGCAAAAAACCAACTTTCACTTGAGCGTACACAATCTGTGCTTGAAGGGCGCACTTTCCAAAGTGGTGAAAGTTTTTCGTTTACTCTACTAAAAACTGCTGGTGGCCATGTCATCACAGTACAAAATGGTGAGCAGACTCTTGCTACACCGGAAATCAACCTAACTAAAGAGATTGAAGGGCAAGACATCAATCTGTCAGTTGTTGATTCTGTTGCTGGTGAAAAAGAGCCAATCAAGAGCATCATCCAGTACCGTCCAATCCTGAGTACAATAGATTTCATCATGCCTAATGATGATGCAGATGCAATCCGCATGAGTGGCCTTCGTAAGTTCGCGGCAGTGGAGCAGCTGTTCGAGAAGCACTACGTAGATGGTAGCTGGGATGGTCAAACTCTATTCAATAACGAAACCCAGCAAAAATTCTTGCCAAACATGGATACGGGTTTCTATCAGCCTGTTGATGAGAATGGCAACTTCGTCGGTAACTCAGTTTCTCCAGGCTTCGTAGTTGGCGTAGGCACACACAACTTTGAGCGTGTATGGAAAGATGAAGGCATTAAAGAGCCGTTTATCTCAATCTTCATCTGGACGGTTATCTTCTCTGTTTGCACCGTTGTCTTCACTCTTGTTATCGGTCTAGTACTGGCGAGTGTTGTGCAGTGGGAAGAGCTTAAAGGCCGTGCTCTGTACCGAGTACTTCTGATTCTGCCTTATGCGGTACCAGCCTTTATCTCGATTCTGATCTTTAAGGGTCTCTTCAACCAGAGCTTTGGTGAGATCAACCTAGTATTAAATCAACTGTTTGGTATCTCTCCGAGCTGGTTCTCTGACCCGTTCCTAGCAAAGACCATGGTTCTTATAGTGAACACCTGGCTTGGTTTCCCTTACATGATGATCCTATGTATGGGTCTACTGAAGGCGATTCCAGATGACCTTTACGAAGCGTCAGCTATCGATGGAGCTGGTCCGTTTAAGAACTTCTTCCACATTACTGTTCCGCTGATGATTAAGCCGATGACACCGCTACTGATTGCGAGCTTCGCGTTTAACTTCAACAACTTCGTAATGATTCAGCTATTGACTAACGGTGGTCCGAACATGATCGGTACCTCTGAGCCAGCAGGTTATACCGACCTTCTAGTTAGCTACACCTATCGTATCGCGTTCGAAGGTGGCGGCGGTCAAGACTTCGGTCTAGCAAGTGCTATCGCAACCCTAATCTTCCTATTGGTTGGTGGTATGGCTCTACTAAACCTACGTTTCACCAAGCTGTCACAAGATTAAGGAGCAATAAACAATGGCAATGGTACAAGGTAAAGACCTTAAATACCGTGTTTGGGCGACGCATATTGCTCTATGTGTTTTCCTTTCACTTATCATCTTCCCACTGTTGATGATCGTAGCTATCTCATTCCGTGAAGGTAACTTCGCAACGGGTAGCCTGATTCCGGATAATCCGTCACTAGAACACTGGAAGCTCGCGTTGGGCTTCTCAGTAACGAAAGCAGATGGCACCGTGACGCCGCCTCCATTCCCAGTTCTACTGTGGCTATGGAACTCAGTTAAGGTTGCGGGTATTTCATCTATCCTAATCGTAGCGCTTTCAACTACCTCAGCTTATGCGTTTGCACGTATGCGCTTCAAAGGTAAGAGCACTATCCTAAAAGCGATGATGATCTTCCAGATGTTCCCAGCAGTACTTGCTCTGGTAGCTATCTACGCTCTGTTCGACAAACTAGGTCAGTACATTCCATTCCTAGGTCTGAACACTCACGGCGGCCTGATCTTCTCTTACTTGGGTGGTATCGCACTGCACGTATGGACAATCAAGGGTTACTTCGAGACTATCGATAATTCGCTAGAAGAAGCAGCAGCACTTGATGGCGCAACACCTTGGCAGGCATTCCGTCTGGTTCTACTGCCACTGTCAGTGCCAATCCTAGCGGTTGTATTCATCCTGTCGTTCATCGGTGTAGTAGGTGAAGTACCTGTAGCATCGCTACTACTGTCTGACGTAAACAACTATACGCTAGCAGTAGGTATGCAGCAGTACCTATACCCTCAGAACTACCTATGGGGTGACTTTGCGGCGGCAGCTGTACTATCAGCACTTCCAATCACCATCGTATTCTTGCTAGCACAGCGCTGGCTAGTAGGCGGCCTAACCGCTGGTGGTGTTAAAGGTTAATCAAAACCTAATAAGAAAAACCGAGCTCTTGAGCTCGGTTTTTTGCGTTTAGATGTTTTCAAGACTTGAAGGCGCGTGCCCAAGATATTGCATCAATACATAGATACTTTCTTGATGTAGGGCAACCTTTCGAAATAGGTGTGCGAATACAGTATCCCCACCAAAACATTGCATGATGTAGTGGTCGATCTGTTGGTCAGTGTACCCCTCAACATACATGGTACGCACCCAGTGATATTCCACTGCTTGCTGGTCTTTAATTACATCAATACCAAGTTTTACTTCTTCCATTTTGTTTTTGATCTGTTTTAACAAGAGGGATTGATTGACGACAGCCGATTAAAACAGACCAAAATGAACAAATGATTACAGTTGAATGTCAGATATGTTTAAATGTGCCGAAATTTGGGCTAACAAGGGAATAATGAGTATGAAATGGAGCTTTGCACTACTTTTAGGGGCGGTGGCAATGCCAGCACTGGCCCAAAGTGAGCAAGTTATGCCTACTAATTGCGACGCGTCAACTTTCGAACGACCGGAAGCCATCAGTGTCGATATGAGTACATTTGCCGAACTGAAAAGCGCGGCCAGATTTGTCTTCATACCAAGTCAATACGATCCAAAACTGTATCAATCAGAAAAGCGTTATAGCCAGGCTGAGGTGCAACTCTTCATCGATACAAACTATGTTTGCTCTGTTGGTGACAAAGATGGTTATTTGCTGATCCCGTCTATGGTGACCAGTGGGGGAGTGGACTCTTCTATTACATCGCACTTTATAAGCAACAACCCGGGTATTGGGAGCTTGAGGACGAGATGTTTTGGGTGACCGAATCGAGCTTAAGTCTCTGACATATAACAAGGATATGTTTAAGGTTGAGTATGCCCAACACAGCGTTGAGCAAGCGATGGCGGAGGAGCCCAAAGAATTTGTAAGCAGGAAGTTTCTGATAACTGACAACAAGTTGACCGAACAAACAAATTGAAACTAGAGTCGTTTGATAGGCTCTAAATATAACTGATAAACTGCTTGCCGGATTTAAGGTACGAAATAGTTGCTGAAATTTCGTGCAGATTCTTTTATTCTTCCAGCCCAAATTTTAATCAATAGGTAGTGTGGTGTTAAAATTCGATCATCGACAACTCATGTCTAAAAAGGACTACTTCTCATTCCCGTAGTGCTTTTGATAGTTGCTCTATTCTCTCAGTCTCAAGATGGTCGAAAGTACGTTGAGCTCAATATAGAGTCTACACCTCAGCCGAGTGTTGATACTCCAGTAGAAACGGTGAAACGTTCACCGGCTCCTACCTATAGCTACCATATTAAACGTGGTGATAACCTAAGCGTGGTATTTAGCCGTTTGGGCTTTGCTTATTCCGATCTTACTAAGATCATGGAAGAGGATCTTAACCACCTTGCACTAGATACCCTAAAGCCGGGTAACACCCTAAAATTTTGGGCGGATGATGAAACAGGTAAACTGGCCAAAATGGAGTTGGAGTTTAACCCGGCCGATCGTGTTCAATACACCCGAGCCGATGACGACACCTTTACCTTCAAAGATATTTCTGTGCCTGGCGAGTGGAAAACCGCAGCTTTGGTAGGCAATGTGTATGGCAGTTTTTCAAGCTCAGCGAACAAACTGGGCTTAAGCATCCAAGAAATTGAGCAGATCTCAGCTCTTTTGAAGGACAAACTCAACTTCGGCCGCGATCTTAGAGCCGGTGATAAATTCAGTATTGTGCATAAGGTGCAGTACGTGGATGGCAAAGAGACGGGTAACCGTGAAATCGAAGCTATCAATATTCATAACCAAGGCCGCGTTGTAACTGCTTATCTGCACACTGATGGTCAGTATTACGATGACAATGGTGATGGCCTTCAGCGCGCATTTGACCGCTTCCCAACCAAGAACCACCGTATTACATCGAAGTTCAATCCGCACCGTCTACACCCAGTTACAGGCCGTGTATCCCCGCACAACGGCACGGACTTTGGTGTGCCAGTGGGTACTCCTGTACACTCAATCGGTGATGGCAAGGTCATCATGGTTCGTAATCACCCGTATGCGGGTAAATACATCGTGATTGATCACGCTCTATTTATAAAACGCGCTACCTGCATATGAGCCGTATCATGGTTAAGAAAGGACAACAGATCAAACGTGGCCAAACTATCGGTCTATCAGGTATGACTGGCCGTGTGACCGGTCCACACCTCCACTTTGAGCTTCTTATTCGTAACCGCCCGGTAAACTCAATGACGGCCAAGATCCCAATGGCGGAGTCAGTGCCAAAAGATCAAATGGCTAAGTTTGCCAGCCGTCGTGATTCCCTTTCTAAGATGATGAACGATCAAGAAGTGCTACTTGCGAAGCAGCAAGAAGAAACGAATAATAAGCAACAAGCTCTATAACAGTGAGAAAAAGATGACTCAAGACGATTTTGTAACGCTGGTAAAAGAAGCCAGTGCTTGTGAAGACCTTCCGGCAGCACTAACGCTTCTACAGCAAAGCGAAGATGAAGAAGTAGCTGAAGTAGCTGTAGGCCTTAAAGGTCAGTTTGCCGTGGCAGAAGTAAAGGGTGAGCAACGTGTTTACCACGTGACTACCAAACAAGAAGGTGATGACCTAGAAGAGTTCGTTGAGCATGTGATGAATACTGATGAGCCAACCATTAAGTTTGTTGCTTGGTTCTTCGATGCTTTCTTCGATATGAAGCAAAGCGACACCTATAAGGCTGCTGGCAAGACCTATCGTCAACCAAAACGCAGTTAATTAGAAAAATTTTAGTAAGCCCGAGCAGTGACTCGGGCTTTTTTATATGTGATTGTGTAAATTTATTACATCTAGCTGTATTTCTTATAGAATTGCATTTATAGGTTGTAAGCTATTGATAACCAAGATGTATGTTCATTCAGCCTTTTGTTAACTGGCTTGTTCCTGTTTGTTTCATTACAAATGCGCTGTTTAATTCGCCACTTATTCATGAAACTTTTACAATATAAATGTGATCTATGTCTTGCTTTACTCCCATTTGGAGTGTAAATTACATCCATAAACGAAATTTAATTACAGTTTGGAGATAAGCATGAACAATGATCTAGGTGCAATGCTACTTGGTCAACAAGTTGCTCGTAAAACAATTGAAAACCAATTCAGCAACGCAATTGTTCGTCGTAAGCCTTCTATGTTTAAGAAGCTTCTAGCGAAAGTGATCAAGTAATCACGAAACGAATTCTGAGAGCCCTGGTGATAACACCGGGGCTTTTTTGTATCTGCGGTCAGTAACTCAATTACATGCCTGTAGATAAAAAATCCCGACACACTAGGCATCGGGACAGGTTAGTTTCTGTTTGTATGGTTACTGATTACCAGCCACTGGCATATCAAGAACGTTGTTAGGAACTTGAAGGTTTTTCTCTGAACCTAACCAGGTTTCAAGGTTGTCTGCTCCACCGATATATTCACCTTCCATCCAGATTTGCGGCACTGTCACTGGAGTTTTATGGCCGATATGCGCTTTCACCTCAGGGATCATGCGGTATAGCGCTGCACTTTCTTTTACTACATCGTGATAAGTGTATTCAATCCCAGCTTCATCCAGCATTTTCTTCGCTTTACTGCAGTACGGGCAGGTTGCTTTACCATAAACGATGTTGCCTTGCAGGTTGTCTCGTTTCGTCCACTCAGCGATAACTGATTGCACCAAAACGCCTCGGTTTAGCGCTTCCCCTTGGCTTACCACTTTACCCTCGACAAGCAGGATAGGGGCGTGCCATGCACCTTTCTTTAGTGGCTCCCACCAGTGTGACAGCCAATCCTTCACCTCAAACTCAATCTCTACGTCTCTGAGTTCGGTTTCAAAGGTATCTTTAAGGATATCTTTGGTTAGGGTGCACTCCCCACATGGGATGTTTACCTTAAATGGTCCCCAACTGCCGGCCCAACGATAGAGTGTGATTTTGATTGGCTTAGTCATGATGCGATTCCTTATGCTGTTCCTGAATTATAAGAACTAACCAGTCCAAAGAAAATTTCACTTTTGACTAAAAGTATTTGAAAAACAAAAAGACCGAGCACTAGGCTCGGTCAAAAGGGATTCAGAATTAACTGAAACTAGATTAGAAATCGTAACGGATACCCGCTTGGATTTGGTCGTCTTGGTTGTCAACTTGCTCGAACTTGTAGCCCGCGTAAGTGCGTAGGTTACCGTTGAACTTGTAAACTGCTTCGATAGCGAAGTTATCTACTTCGTCTAGGCCAGTTTTAGCTTGCTTGATTAGCGTGTCTACGTCGTTGTAGTTGTATACTGCAACGAAAGTCCACTTGTTTAGCTTGTATAGCGCTGAGATTTCGAATGCATTTACGTCTTCATCCGCAACAGAACCTAGACCGTAGAAACCGCCTAGAGTGAAGTCAGCGATAGAGTACTGTGCTGCGAAGTTGATCTGGCTGTCATCGTCGTCACCGTTAGTTTGACCAACGTAACCTAGACCTAGGTCAAGACCGAAATCAAAACCATATAGTGCAGAGATACCGTAGCTGTCTGCATCTTTTTCGTCTGAAGCGATGTAGTTAGCTTGAACGTTCAGGCCACCAAACTCACCTGCGTATAGGAAGTTGTTAGAGCGCTTATCTTTGTTACCTGCAACGATGTCAGCAGAATCTGCACCGAATGTAGCCATAGTATCAGTGATGTCAGTTAGGATTACCTGGCTGAATCTTGCTTACCGTAAGAGAACTCACCGAAGTTTGTGCCAAGACCTGCAAACGCATAACGGTTAGTGATTGAAGCGTCAGTGTCGAACTCAGCTTCGTACTTACCAAAGCCGTATAGGTCATCAGAGATTTGAGATTTACCAACGATGTTTAGACGTGCACGAGACTTATCAGCAAAAGTGCTGTCAGTATCAGATTCGTTGTTGTCAGAAATATTGAAGCGAGCTTCCGCACGACCGCCGATTTTCAGTTCAGTAGTGTCATCCTTGTAAACTGTTGCTGCTACCGCTGAACCAGAAGCCATTACAGCTAGAATCGCAGTAGTTAACGCTGCCTTTTTCATTTTAAAGTCCTATTTTGTCTAAAAATGAGTAATTTACTCGGGAGTTTATTATTCGGGCTGTGCCCGTTTGATGTGTTGGTAATTTAGATTTGGAATGTGAACGTCTAATGAATCGAGTATTACGGAAGGGTTTCAGTTAGATTTCATCTGTATTAATGTCTAAGATTTGCCCGGATTAATATAACTGAAATATTTGTATTAAAACTGTTGATAAATATAAGGTGTAGAAATTGATTGTGTGCTTAAGTTACTGTTTAAATTGAATTTAAAGTAAAAATACAGAAGCTTAAATGTAAAATTATTAGTTTTTAATTACTAATCAGCATACTGGGATTTTGAGTAAATCAACCTATACACATTATTTTACAAGTTCAATTAGACTAGAGTAAATGTGATCTTGATCTCTATTTATCTTTAGTGAGTTTATTTTTCGAACGAGAAGAGTGACTTATTAATAACGCTATAAGCACTTTAGTAAGCTTTTAATAGATATATTTTCACCACTCAGACCAAGAAACCTAATATAGTGTGTGAATTTGTTATAGAATGATGTACTTTTTAAGCTGAAACAGAATAATTATCCCGGTAATGGTTCACTTTATGAATATGAGGGAAGAATGAGTCTAAAGTGTAAAAAGTGTCGGGCGGAATTGCCTTATTTTCGAGAGAAGCGCTCTTGGTGGGAGAGGCTATTCAGTCAGCGCAGCAAGCGAAAGTACTTGTGCGCTGAATGTGGTCATGTGAACTTTGTCGATTAACGCCAAAGGAAAGGATAGAGTTTCTGCAACTCATCTTGAGTTAACTTAGAAACCGTTTCGATATTGGTATCAGGAATAGAATCAGGGTCAGGGAAGTGTTTAAGCACCTTAGAGATGCTTTCTTCCCTTATCAAATGAATCACTGGGTAAGGAGAACGGTTAGTTAGATTCTCGACATCTTCTGGTTCACACCCGTTAAAACAGTAGTCGGGGTGGAATGTCGCCACTTGATAAATACCTTCATACCCTTGTTGCTTGATAAGTGCGTCTACCCAATCTAGGAAAAAGTTGTAGTCGGTAAAATCCTGCAAGAAATTGGTATAACGACCAGCGTGGTCTCAAGAACGTCCGCAGGTTCGTTATCCAGCAATAGCATCTCTTGCAATAAAGTCTCTAGTACCTCTTCTTCCGATGTCCCTTCACTTACCGCGATTCGGATCTGATCTTTCTTAAACGGTTTGGCCGCGAAAGGGCAGAGGTTGAGTCCTATAACCACCTCTTTAAGCCACTGCAGCGTTTCTTGTTGCACCCTGTCCATTATTTAATACTAAAGCCTTGCTTGTGTAGAAACGC
The DNA here is from genome assembly GCA_000830455.1 of Vibrio sp. JCM 19236. Classification (GTDB taxonomy): domain Bacteria; phylum Pseudomonadota; class Gammaproteobacteria; order Enterobacterales; family Vibrionaceae; genus Vibrio. The sequence continues at coordinate 174,050 of BBSB01000005.1, read as the reverse complement.
CTTCATGAAAGGTCGTGCTTCTTTACTCAGAGTACCTGTAATTTGCTCAGACCAAGTCATGGTTTTCTTATTGTCAGTGCGCGTCGCGTAGTATTGCTCAATTACTTTGTCGTAAGTGGCCAGCACATCTGTATCGAGCGTTTGATATTGGTTTTCATGTACCAAGATCTGTTTTGGTAAACGTGGTTTGATCTCTGGCGCTTGAGCCGGATGCCTAGGCAGAGTCCAAACAGTGGTAACACGTTCTCAGGCAGCTCTAACAGATCTGCAACCTTGTCAGGGTTGTTTCTGAGCCCGCCAATATACACACCACCCAGTTCAAGAGATTCAGCCGCCGTTAGGCAGTTCTGTGCCATTAAGCCTGCGTCGATAGAGCCAATTAAGGTTTGTTCAGTGAAACCAAGCTGTGCGTCAGGGTGGATCTGCTTATGGCGATTGTAATCGATGCAGAACACAAAGAACTCGGCGCAGTTGGCGACATAGGCTTGATTACCCGCATACTCAGCAAGCTTTTCACGCTTGGTTTGATCGGTAACACGGATAATAGAGACACACTGGATAAAGCTAGAACTAGAAGCCGCAATACCACAGTCTAGAATGGCTTGCAGTTGTTCTTGTTTGATTGGTTCAGGGGTGAAGGCTCGAATAGAGCGATGGCTCAATAAGGTATCAATTGTGGAATTCATAAGCTGTTGTTTGTGAGGGTTTTATTCAGCTTATCAATTTGCGCTATCAGAGCAACAGGCAAACAGGATTTATGGGTGAAAATGAGATCTAATTGAAAGATGAGCAAAGTGAAATGCGTGTCTTATACGCCAGGCAAAAAGAAGCCCCTACCAGCAAGCGCTGGAGGGGCAAATTTTTAGCGCAGCAATCCTGCTACAAACACATTCCCTAATACTATCCCTGATATGGTTAACTCCATTAACCTTATCCTGTCACATCGTCATCCCGACGGTGTCCTATCGTTCAACTATCCGTGTTAAACGTCGTTTCTTCCTGAAACTGTGTCTTCCTTGGGACTACATTCCTAGTAGTCGAGCCATCTGGCTTTCCCTTAGAGACTATGCCAACTCCCTGTCGACATAGCCATAATACGCCTTGCGACTTTATTTACAACTTAATACGCCGTTTGTTTTATATACGATCACTCTAAGTTATTCATTTATCCTTTATGAATCAGTAGGTTACTGTTTTTGTTATGTTTTAAATGTTAATGGTTTTTAACTAACTCGCACAGCTTTGTAAGAGATATCGCACAATCTATGGGGAAATCAGAGCACTGCAGCAAGCTTCAGAATCTGGCTTACACTTATGTTGTTGAATTTGAGGGAGCAAATTTATGGGAAGAGTAGGGGCTATCGTCGCGCTAGGTGTTTTGTTTGCCAATGGGGTCCAGGCAAAAGGCACGGATCAATTGCATTGCATGCTTTCAGAAACTCAGGATCATTTCATCTATTACCCAAGCCAGCTTGTTTACGCCAGTGAGCAGTTTGCTATTTTCCAAAACTTTAAGGGCAGGGTGACCACTCAAGTGGATTTAAAGACAGAGCAGATGCATCGCACTACCTTTATTGGGGAACCCTTTGACCCAGAATATCAGATCCTAAAGGGGCACTGTAGAGGTGTAGGGAAAGTCATTCGAGGATGGCAAAGAGAGAATGCCTCGAAAAACCCGTTGTTATAACGAGAAAAAGGAGCCCGAGGCTCCTTTAGTATTTAAGCAGAGTAGGCTGCCATTAGAATTCGTAGAATAGACGTATACGTGCACCGTAGTCGTCGTGCTCTTCAAACATCGCAGAGCCTGGGTTATCAAGCTTGTTGTCTACGCTTGAGTAGTAAGCACCAAGAAGAACAGAGAAGTCTTGTACTGCTAGTACGTTCGTGAACTCATAAGATGCATAGTAGGTGCTAACGTTTACGTCACCGTCAGCCCAACCTTTGATCTCTTTGTTTTCGTACTCGTTCATGCCGTAGATGTAACCAAGACCGAAGTTTTTGTACAGTGCGTTCAAGCCAACAGACATGTTAGTTTCGTCAACTGCGTCCATGTATGCAAAGTTCGCGTTTACAGAGATGTCACCAGTAGCCCAGTTACCTGTTAGGCCGTAACCAGTACGGTCGCCCACATCAACACCGCTTGAAGTAACAGCAGTATCGTTAACTAGGTTAGTTCCATAGAAGCAGCAACAGTGAAGTCACCCATGTTGTAAGCTACAACTGGACGAACTAGGAAAGAGTCTTTAGTGCTAACAATGGATTCACCGTGATAGGTTTTCTGACCAAGCATACCATCGTCGCTGAATAGACAGAACGGTCACCTAGCATAGTGCCTAGCTCAACGTATAGGTTGCCAAAGCTTTGGTAGTACATGATCTGACCGTCAGCACCACGACCACGCGCTTCTTTCATTTGATAGATATACGCTGAACCATCTGAATATAGTTCGTTTGAAGTATCGCCAGAGTACTCAAGGAATACGTCTAGGCCTACAGGGAACATGTCGTATGCTTCGTAACGACCTGCACGAACTGCCCAGCTGTCTTGCTTACCGAATTCAAAATACGCGTCATCCAGTGCAATGTTACCAGTACTTTCGAATAGTGCTGAGCTTTAACACCTACGTAGTAACCTGCGTCTGTGTATTTCTCACCTGCGAATTCAATTAGAACGCGACCGTCTTGGTTGAACTCGCTATCGTCCATCATCTCACGATCTTGATAGTTGAAGTTAAGCTCGACGTTACCACCAATAGAGAAGTTGCCTTCTTCGCTGTCAACGATAGAGATGCCAGCGTTAGCTGTCATAGCAGAAGAAACTAGGATTGCTGCTAGAGATAGCTTAAATGTGTTTTTCATGTAAACCCCGTGGATTATTTTTATGTTGCGAACTCTTCGTTTCGCTGTTTGTCACAATCGTCATTACTTTGATGAATCGTTGTGATGAGGCGTATTGTGAGGTTTTGTGAGACTAAACGGCAATTTTTGCTAAATCGTTTTGCCTATCTAAATCACATTTTAGAAAAACGGCAAAAACCCTATATATTTCAAGGGTTTGATGCTTTTATTTATAAGCTTTGATGTAAAAGGAATGAGAGAGCGGACTTAGGTCACATATTATGAATTTGTATGACAAGAGGTTTGTTGCATATAGCATACTTATAGTCGATCAAAAATGGAAAGGAGCGTTATCACTCCCCTCCATACTTAGCTCGATAGGTCTGGATTAGAACTCGTAGAATAGGCGAATACGGCCACCGAAATCGTCTTCTTCTTGGAAAGTACCTACAGAAGTGAGTGAATTACGCTCAAGATCGCTGTCGTCGATAGTGGAGTAGAACGCCCCTAGTAGGATAGAGAAGTCTTCAACCGCTAGCACATTCTCAAAGGTATAAGATGCATAAGCTGTATCTACAGCCACATCACCATCTACGAAATTGATTTCTTTAGACTCGTAACTGTTAGTACCGTGGATGTAGCCTAGGCCGAAGTTCTTATAAAGAACGTTAACGCTGGCAGAGTAGTTCTCTTCATCAACCGCATCCATGTATGCCAAGCTTAGGTTTGCAGAGAAGTCGCCGTTTGCGTAGTTACCAGATAGGCCGTAACCGGTACGGTCACCCACATCAACGCCGCTAGAGGTTACAGCAGTATCTTCTGCTAGGTTAGTTTCCATAGAAGCAGCTAGTTTGAAGTTACCCATGGTGTACGCAACAACTGGGCGAATCAGGAAAGAATCTTCAGTGCTGACGATTGCTTCACCGTGATAGGATTTTCCATCTAGGATACCGCTGTCACTGAATAGACCAGAACGGTCACCTAGCATAGTGCCAAGCTCAACGTATAGGTTACCAAAGTTCTGGAAGTACATTACTTGACCGTCAGAACCACGACCACGTGCTTCTTTACTTTGGTATACATATAGAGAACCGTCTGTATATAGGTCGTTTGCAGTATCGCCGGAGTAGTCTAGGAATACGTCTACTTGCGGGAACATGTCATAGGCTTCATAACGACCAGCTCGGACTGCCCAGCTTTCTTTTTTACCAAACTCAAAGTAGGCATCATCAAGCGCCACGTTACCTGTACTTTCGAACAGAGGCTGTGCTTTAACACCTACATAGTTACCACTGTCAGTAACTTTTTCACCGGCAAACTCGATAAGTACTCGGCCATCTTGGTTCCACTCGCTGTCTTCAACATCGAAGTCAACACCAGTGTCTTGGTCACCATCGACATAGTTGAAGTTAAGCTCGACGTTACCGCCAATAGAGAAAAAGCTACCGTTATCACCTTTCATCTCGAAGACACTGCCAGCGTTTGCTGTCATTGCACTTGAAACTAGGACTGCTGCTAGAGATAGCTTAAATGTGTTTTTCATGTAAACCCCGTGGATTTTTCTTTCGCGAACTCTTTGTTTCGCTGTTTGTAATAAAGATTACATTTGGCCTACGAATAGTGGCTGGCTTGAATCTTTGCTCTGCGGGGTATTCTGAGTTTTGTCGAGTATGAAAAATAGGTTAGCTAAATCGTTTTGCTGTTCTAAATCACACTTTAGAAAAGGCCAATAAAAACCTTAAAAAACAATGATTTGATGTTTTTATTTATATCAATCAGGCACATTGAGAGAGGGGGGCTGATCTATGTCACAAAATGTAATCTTGCATGACAGAGAGTTTGTTGCATATCTGACGTCAATAAGTACTTAAAAATGAAAGAGTGAGGGGGTATCTGAGACGCTTGGGTTCTATTGTTTGTTCATACTATTCCGCGAGTGATTTTGTCTGGCATCAGGGATAGGAAATAAAGAAAGGGTGACCTAGATTAAAAGTCACCCTTAAGGATTTGAGCTAGAGAAGTGTCTTGACCAAAGCTTGGGATCAAGAGATCGGCTCGTTGCTTCTATCTATATATTAGGATTAGATAGACACGTTAACGCGTAGGAACAGTTTATCGTCTGCTTCTGAAGCTACTTTGTAGTCAGTTACGAATTCGAAGTGCTCGTTGATGCGGTAAGAAGCACCCACTGTGAACCAATCGTCGTCTGAATCAAATGCGTCTGCTGAGAAGTCGTAGTCTTCGTAGTTGTAAGTCGCAGCTAGAGATAGATTCATGGTTGCTTGGTATGCAACACCTAGAGCGTAACCGGTAGTGTCTAGAGTACCTGTATTAGTGTCCATTTCAGATGCTGCGTATTTTGCTGCAACATTAAATTTATCTAGAACAAGAACCGCACCTACAGTGTAAACAGTTTCGCTTAGATCTTTACCTGGCATCATATCTTGGTAGTTACCAGATTTACCGATATCTACGTAAGTACCACCAATTACAACTGGACCTGCTGTAACAGAACCACCCACAGCCCAAGCATCGTGTTGGTGTTCGTATGCTACACCGATATCGAAGTTGTCGTTGATGTAGTGATGGTTGAATTGCTCGTCAGTACAAGCAACTTCATCAGCTTCTGCGCCAAGGCCAAATTCTTTAGAGATGTCACCAAAACCTAGGTAAACATCGGCAATACCACATTGCTTACCGTAAGTTGTTGTACCAGCTACAGTTTTGAAACCAAATTGGAAACGGTCAACGTAGTTTGTGGTTCAAGTTTAGTATCGAAACCAGACCAAGCGTAGCGTGCTTCACCGCCTAGAAGTAGGGACAGTTGGTCGTTTACCAGGTAAGTGAAATCAGCACCTACTTTGAACATATCCCAGTGTTCGAAAGAAGCGTCATCACCATTTCCATCAGTTTGGTCACCAAATAGAGCTGAACCGCCCAGTTCTGCACCTGCGTATGCCACACCTTTTAGTTTTTCGTTATCGATAAAGTCGTAAAGGTTGTTTGGAGTATCTGCTGTAGAAGATAGGTCAGAGATGTTATCAACAGATGATTGTGCTTGCAGAGCATCTTCTGCAAATGCGCTTACAGAAAGAACTGAAGAAACTAGTAGGGCTGTAATAGAGATCTTGTGTGAGTGTTTCATTGTGAATCCTATGTAAAGAAACTGTATTTTTATTTAATTATTAACAAACCGTTGCCTGGTAAATTTTTATTAAAGTGACAACGGGGCTCAGTTTGATGATTATTTATCTCTGAAACAACTGGTAATAAATGTTTTTGCTTGGTTGGGTCACATTTTTATATTTTTGTAAAAAAAGCATGCAAATCAGTTACTTATATATAAAAAGCGTATTTTATATTTTTGGTTGTGCAAAATTCACTCTAAATCATACAAAAGCGTAGCGTTTTTATTGCTTTAAATGGTATTTGGTACTATATGTAGATTTATTTATTTTTGTATGGTTGCTGTTTGCTTGGTTGCCTGTATGTTTCTGCGTTTAACTTTTTATTAACTTTGTGTGTTTGGGGTTTGGGTTATATATAGAGGCAAGATTTTGGAGATAGATAATTGAATGTAGTAAGTGAGAATTGAACAGAGGTGGCGTCCGAGGTTTAACCTGCAGAGAGGGTTGTCTAGGACTGATCTAGATATAATCGAAGATAAGATTGGTAAGCGTTATAGCGCGGGGTTATCGATGATGCAGGATAGCAGCCAGTTTATGGTGCTGATTTTTGACGGGAGCTTCGGTGGTTAGCAAAGAAAAGATAGAGCTGGCGATCGCCTGACAATCTTGTTCGATAGAGTGTATTGGGAACGCAAGACAGTCATAGATAGGATCATCATCGAAGCAGCACAGACGCACATTGGAAAGCTGATGCTCAAAAATACACTTCAAAACGCCCTGCATTAGAGAGTGAGATGCAACAAACAGAGCTTGAGGCGTTGGGTTCACCTCTAAAACCTGCTTCATCATCTTGTATCCACTCTCAACTTCATAGTCTAACTCAAATATATGGCTATCAGGTGCGTCTATATGCAAACGTGCCATAGCTGTGTGATACCCAGACAAACGCAGTTGGCTAGAGGACAGCTCTGGTTGGCCGCCAATATAGAAGCATTCCTCAACACCCTCTAAACATTCAAGTAGTAGAGACTCAGTAGTTGAGCGGGTATCTGTGGTTACAGTAGGAAAGTCGGAATTTTCCAGCGATCGGTCAAATGCGACAACAGGCGTTGTCAGATTTAACTGGTTATAGAAGTCCGCATTTTTCATGCCGGAAGCAACGATTAATTTGTCGACATCTCTGGCTATCAGTTGGTTAGCTATCTCTTTTTCATTATCGACATCGTCATTAGTCGAAGCCATGAGTAACTGAACACCGGCATTGCGGCACAGTTTCTCTAACTCTTTTGCAATCAGAGCAAAGCCACGGTTTGCGATGTCAGGAATGATCAGTCCGTAACTCTGAGACTGCTTAGTTCGTAGTGCTCTTGCGGTACTAGAAGGGCGGTAATTAAGCCTTTGGGTTATCTCGAGAACCTTTTCGACAGTCGACTCAGGAATACGGTGTTTTTGTGCATGACCATTAAGTACAAAGCTCACTGTGGACTTAGAGACCTCAGCGAGTTTAGCGATATCAGCCAGTGTGTACTTGGTGCGAGCCATGTAAATAACCTTGAGTAAAAGATGTTGGAATATTGGCATAAGATCTTCGAAAAATCCTGATCAAGATCCCACTAAATGGATTTAGTGGTTAAATTTTGCTTGTTTGGCTAAATCGGTTTAGTAATATGGCCGCATATAGTAGAGGGCAATAATTATGACTATCCAAACTTCAAACCGTGTATGGCTAACAGGCGATGCTGTAGTTGACCTGATTCCTAACGATCAATTCACTTATCTAAAGTGTCCTGGTGGCGCACCGGCCAATGTAGCGGTAGCCATTGCCCGTCTACAGGGTGAGACAGGTTTCTTTGGGCGCGTAGGTAATGATCCTCTGGGTCGCTTTATGCAGAAGACACTTGCTGATGAGGCGTAGAGACAAGTCGCCTTATTCTAGATGACGAACAACGCACTTCGACGGTTATCGTTGATCTGGATGACGACGGTGAACGCAGCTTTACCTTTATGGTTAAACCAAGTGCTGATCAATTCCTAGTGCCGCAAGATGTACCTAGCTTCAAACAAGGTGAGTGGCTACATGTGTGTTCAATTGCGCTAGCGAATGAACCAAGCCGTTCAAGCACTCTGGCTGCGATGGAGCAGATTAAACAAGCGGGTGGTTTTGTGAGTTTCGATCCAAACCTTCGTGATGAAGTGTGGGCAAACCCTGAAGAGATTATCCCTGTAGTTCAAAAGGCGATTGCACTGGCTGACGTGGTTAAGTTCTCTGATGATGAGCTACTCTTCCTGACCGGCTGCGATTCTATTAAATCGGCACTAGCCAGCCTGCCACAAACAGACAATCAACTTGTACTGATTACTCAGGGTGCGAAAGGTGCGCTAGTTGTATTTGGCGGTGAACAAGAGCTTCAATCTGGTAAAGCAGTTAAGCCTGTAGATACGACAGGCGCGGGTGACGCGTTTGTAGGTGGTTTGCTTGCATCTCTTGCTCGTGCAGAGCAATGGCAAAGTGCGGATGCGATTCGTCACGCGGTTAAGTGGGCCAATGCTTGCGGCGCATTGGCAACCACTCAAAAGGGTGCGATGACGGCACTTCCAACTGAAAGTGAACTAGAGGCTTATTTTGCAGGTTAAACCTCGCAGTTAAAGGCGCGACCTCTTAGGGTTTCTAAGATCAAGTCTTTAAGCCATTGATGGGGGCGCTATTGGCGGTGCGCTTGTGTTCGAGCAAGTAGACATCGATATCCAATGCGCCTTCATGCTATAGATAGGGACCAATCTTTCTCGAAAGTTGTCGACACTTCTCAATGCGTGGGTAGATACCAGAAGATTGTTTGAGTCTTCCATAGCATCTACTAGGGTGTTTAGCTGACCACTTTTAAAGGTTACTTCACGTTTAAGGCCCAAAGGCGCCAGATATTCATCTACTGGGTTCTGAGAGTCTGCATCAGAGCGTAAATCTAGGTTAAGGTCCATAAAAGGGTACTTAACGCAATCTTCTATCGAGACCCTTTTTTTATTCGCTAGTGGGTGATCTTTCATCCCGTAAACCACACCATAGGTCGAACCAATAAGCTCGCTAGGAAACTCTTCTTTGTTTGCCGGGGTTGTGATGTGAATGGAAAAATCTACTTCACGTTGTTTGAGCAGTTTCTCAGGATCTTTTGATGCTGGGTACTCCAATAGACTTGCTTTGGGGGCTGCCCTCATTACTTCTCTTACTAGTGGCACTGACAACTGGCGACTCATAAGCGGTGGAAGAGAAATTTTGAAGGTTTGATCGCAAAGTTCTGGAGTAAACTTAGTACTGTCGATGAGCTTGTTCACCGACATCAATATCTCAGACAGAGGTTCTTGCAAGCTAAGGGCCTTGTCGGTTGGTTGAAGTCCTGCGGATTCGCGGTAGAAAAGTGGGTCATCAAATACATCACGGAGCCTTTTCAAGGTTCGACTCATTGCAGGCTGTGAGAGGTATAGAGTTTCTGCAGCGCGGGATACATTCTTCTCTTTAAGAAGCACGCTTAAAGAGACCAATAGGTTTAGGTCGACTCGAGAGAGCTGTTGTTCCAGTGTCTTCATGGTATTAACTTCAGTAATAAATCTATAGTTCGTTTATCTTTCTGATTAATAATGTAGATAAGGCTTTAAAAAAAAGCGAGCACAAGGCTCGCAATTTCTCTATAAATATCTGATTTTTAGTCACTATTAGAAGGTGTAGCTTGCGCCTACGAAGTGAACTTGACCGATGAAGGTGCCTTGAAGACCTGTACTAGGAAGAAGCTTTTGCTGATCCACATCCATTTCTCCGAAATCAGCATATTCGTAATAGAGATCTAGAGTGCTATCTTGGAACTGTTTGGATAGACCGATAGAGTATCTGTGTTGCTCACCCACTGGTAGGTCTGGTGATTGATTCTCTTTGTTGTCTAGCGGAGACGTTTCATAAGAGTAACCCGCTTTAAGCGTCCAACTGCTATTACCTAGCTGATGTTCACCACCAAATCCAAAGTGCCATACATCTTCGAATTCACGGTTGATTGAGTAAACAGCGCCATCAGCGATGCCATAGTTCAGGTCGACCAGGGTTTTGTCCCATTTGCTCCAATCGTGCCACTGAATAGAGGTAAATAGAGTGGTTCTGTCACTCACTTGGTAGCTAGCACTGATATCAAGGGTTGCTGGAGTAATCAGTGGAGCACCATAAGTTCCAGAAGCGATTTCAGTGGTAACATCTTGGTACAGAACCGTGTCACCGTCGAAATTATGTTCTAGTTGTGAGCGATAGGCGATACCGACATTAACTCTGTCAGTTACATCAAACATCATACCTACGTTAAAACCAGCAGCGAAACTATCACTGGTATCTAGCTCGATCGCTTTAGTATTTGCGTTGATAAGGGCATAGTCTATCTGAACGCCGAAAGCGATAGCTGCTCTCTCATCGATACGATAACTAACAGAAGGGTTGAATTGATAAGTCACTAGAGCTACATCAGTAAGTTGGTTGGCACCTTGCCAGTCATAACCGTAGTCCAGAGCCGCACCACCTCGTGAGGAAAACGCGAGACCCCAGCTCCACTTGTCATTGATGTGGTGGTTACTAAAGTAACTCGCTACCGGCATAGTCTTGTTCGACTCTGCACCAGGAAGACCTCTGTCGTCCTCATATTCCATATTCAAGTTCAGTACAGTCGCACTAATGGTGTGTCGCTCTTCTTCCATAAAGCTTGCGGTAGCAGGGTTGGTCCATATTGCTGCTGCGTTCTTGGTATAAACCCCGTCACCAGCGCCACCAGTACCCAAGTTGGCGTAACCTGCTTCGGATAGAAAAATACCGCTAGCAGAGGCAACAGAAGGAAGGGCAAGGGATAGAGCTAGAGCAAGGGAAGATTTATGGAAGGACATGGTTCGACTCTCGACAAGATTAATTGCGCGTGAGTGTGACCCTCGAGAGTCATTCCTTCCAATGCTAAGAAATGATATTTGTTATGCGCTTGATGTATATCAGTCTTGCAAACTCTGTTTAATAAGCTGTGTGAATCTTTGGTATCGAGCCGGCAATTGTCGGTTTGCTTTATGAATGAGATAGAGTTTATCGGACACTACTTTTTGCGGAGAGTAGATATAGAGCTCGTCATACCAAGGGGAAGAGACGATGGCACTTTTTGGCAAAACGGTAAAACCAATTCCCTGGGCAATCGGGTAAAGGATCTGACTGAGCTGATTGACGTAACTCACCGCAGGGATTTTAGAGACTTGTATTGATGAGAGCGATGCCTCACCACTTTCTCTCAGATAACGAGACACATAGTGCTCAGCATCTGGATGCTTGACCATCCCCAGTTCATTCAACAACTCTTGATCTATCTCTTTGCCATGCATCCTCTTTGGCATTACCAGATAGAGTTCCTCATCTCCAATATGACTTATTTCAAACTCCCCAGAACTGGGTTGCTGAGTCACAAGCCCAATGGAGGAAGTATTTGAGTGTACGTTGTCGATGATCTTTGAGTTTGGTGCAGCCTCAACCTCTATGGCTAAGCCAGGGTACTGTTTTTGAATGGCGATAAACATGGGGTAGAGCCATTGAGCCAGCGAACCTGAGCATGAGATAGAAATAGGGCCTTTATTTTCATCGTCTTGTTTCAGTTCACTCAGCAGTTGCTGCTGCTCTTCCATAAACTGGTTGGCGTATTCATATACCTTTTGACCCTGCTCGGTCAGTTCAAAGCGCTTGCCTTGCTTAATAATGAGCTCAGCACCACAAGCTTGTTCTAACTTTTGGATATGCTGAGTCACGCCAGGTTGTGTCATAAACAGGGCTTCAGCGGTTTTTGTGAAATGATTTGATTTCGACCAAGGTTTTAAAGGTTTTAAGCCAGTTAGGATTGAGCATTCGATTCTATGTGTTGTGGACTCTGTTAGAATTATACCTAACATACCTTAACTAGCTAAAAGATAGAGAAAAAGTATGAAAGCGTTAACCTATCGTGCGAGCGATGATCAATTTATTGTTAAAGAACTTCCAATGCCAAAACTCGAAACGGGTTGGGACGTAATCGTGAAAGTGGATGCTGTCGCCTTGAATCCTGTAGATGCAAAAGTGCACCTATGGAAAGGCATGGTTGAGAACATGGATGATAACTTTGTCGGTGGATTAGATGTTGCTGGCGAGATTGTCGAAGTGGGTGACAAGGTCATCGAGTGGGCAGTAGGTGATAGGGTTCTTTATCATGGTAACATGCGCCGCACTCAAGGGGGCTTTGCTGAATACTCAGTGCATGATTCTCGCACACTCATTGAGCATCCAGACGTAGATTCGGTCGTTGCGGCTGCTACGCCATGTGCGGGTTGGACTGCTTGGAATGCTCTGGTGGATAAGCTGGATATCGAGAATCGTGATTCTATCTTTATCGCTGGTGGCTCTGGTGGTGTAGGTAGTTTTGCTATACAACTTGCAAGACACTATAAGGTGCCGACCATCATCACTACGTGTTCGGAAAAGAATCACACCTTTGTGGCGGAGCTCGGTGCAACTCACTGTATTGACTACAGAAACCAAGACGTTGAGCAGATAGTAGATGAGATCACCCAAGGTCGTGGTGTCGACGTTGCTCTAGATTGTGTGGGCGGAGACAACGACATTCTTTGTACTAAGGTGCTTGGCTATCAAGGTCACATGGTTGAGCTTGTACAAAACGTAAGACCAGAGGCGTATGACGATATCTTCTTGCGCGGTCTGAGTTCCATCAGCTAAGCCTAGGTTCAGGTCATGTGAATCATCGCAAGGGCCGCAACTCTATCGTGAGTGCAGGTAATGCCTTTAATCTGCTACTAGAAAAGGGTGAGGTTGTTGTACCACAACTTGAGATCATTACCTTAGATCAAGCCGGTGAAACCCTAACTAAGATCCGTGAGCAGCGCACAGTAGGTAAGGTCGTTATTTCTTTCAACTAAGCATTAATTTGTGGGACGGCATGCGATGAAAGTGTGCTGTCGATCTTAATTTTTAGCGCGAAATTACCCTTCATATAGAGCTGTGTGAGGGGTCACATTACTTATTCATCAAGTTGCCTAGTATTTGAGTCCATTTTGCGACTCAAAGGTTAAATACCCATGGCTTTCATCAGCTTAGATGGCATCTGGCAACTCACGTCTCCTCAGCACCCCGATATCAAGACTTCCATCTCCATTCCTGGAGATAATCATTACGCACTGTTTCAGGCGGGCCTGATCCCCGACCCCTATGTCGCGACCAATGAAAAAGAGGTGCAGTGGGTTTCGCAAAGTGACTGGATGATTCAATCGAGCTTTGAGATAGACGAACGGGACCTTGATTGCAAGTCACTGGAACTGACCTTGTGCCGAGTGGATACCTTGGCCGAGATATGGATAAACGAACATCATGTGCTCAGCTGCTGCAATATGTTTTGTCAGTATAAAGTGGATATCAAACCCTATCTAAAGCTTGGTAGTAATCAAATAGAAGTAAGGTTTTCCCGCGCCGATTTAGAGGCGCAGAGGCGCGCGGACAAGCAGCCATTTTTCATTCCTTGGGCAGTGGGCAATAACCAAGTGCCGTATATGAATCTACTGCGCAAGACCCAATGCCACTCTGGGTGGGATTGGGGGATTAATCTCGTCGTTTGTGGTATCTACGACAGCATTAAGATTGAACGTATTCAAGATGCGAGGCTAGGGCAGGTGTCTACAACCCAAGTCTGGGATGAGAGTGGTTCTGTAGCACTTGAAGTAGAAGTAGAGTTTGAATGCGCTGAACAAACCGACCTTTTAGTCAGCTTTGTTGGAGTCGAGCAGCGCTTATCTCTTGTTGGCTCTGATAGAGCTAAGGTCAACTTTGAGGTAAAAGAGCCCAAGCTTTGGTGGCCTGCGGGCTATGGTGAGCAGCCTTTATATACTCTTGATGTTTCACTAGGGGATAAACATTTACAGCGAAAAATAGGGCTAAGAAAGCTAGAGCTGAATACCTCGGCTGACGAGATTGGTTCTGCAATGGAGTTTCGTATTAATGGCTTTCCTATCTCGGCGAAAGGTGCCAACTGGATCCCTATGGATGCGATGCCATCCCTAGAGAGCGAGCAAAGGTATCGCGGGCTGTTACAAAGCGCCGTAGATGCCAACATGAACATGCTCCGCGTTTGGGGTGGGGGACAATACGAATCAGATGTCTTCTATGAGCTATGTGATGAGTTCGGACTATTGGTATGGCAAGACATGATGTTTGCTTGTGCTCTTTATCCTTCGACGCCTGAGTTTATTGATGATGTTGAGCAGGAGCTTGTTTATCAGATCCGTCGTCTAAAAGAGCACACCTGTATCGCGCTTTGGTGCGGAGATAACGAGGTTATCGGAGCGCTGACTTGGTATGACGAGTCTAAAGCCAATCGAGACCGATATGTGGTGAACTACGATCGTCTAAGTCGCGTCTTATCCAGCGTGGTGGAGAAAGAAGACCCAAGTCGAGTATTTTGGCCAAGCTCGCCGTGTAATGGTGACTTGGATTACGGTGATGCATGGCATGACGACAATAAAGGCGACATGCATTTTTGGGATATATGGCATTCTAACGCCTCTTTCGATGCCTACCTGAACATCAAGCCTAGATTCTGCTCTGAATTTGGCTTCCAGTCTTGGCCGTCTTTTTCTGAGGTGAAGCGCTTTGTTCCAGAGCAGGATTGGAACATCACCTCACCGACCTTTGAATCCCATCAGAAGAACGGTCGAGGTAACAGCATCATTACCGAGATGTTTACCCGCTATTTTCGCTTTCCAAAGAGCTTTGAGCAGATGCTGTATTTGAGCCAAGTACAGCAGGCCATCGCCATAAAAACCGGATGTGAATATTGGCGTGCGATGAGCCAATCTGTCGAGGGCTGCTGTATTGGCAATTAAACGACAACTGGCCGGTGAGTTCATGGTCGAGCATTGAGTACAGTGGTCGTTGGAAGCAACTTCACTACCATGCCAAGCGATTCTTTAGCCCAACCTATGCCGCATTTGTGGAAGATGGCGACCGGCTTCAGGTAAAGGTGATAAATGAAAGCAGAGAGTCAGGCTCGGTGCAGTGCGTAGTGAAACACATTAACTGGCAGGGAGATGAGCTTGAGCGCTGGGCGCTAGAGCCAAGTTTAGGTCCAGATGATAATCAAACGGTTCTTGAGCTAAACAAACCTGATAACGGTGGATTTCTTTACGTGGAGCTAAAAGCATTTGGTAAGCAGGTAGAGAACACTTGGTTCACGTCTAGTCAGTTCAAGTCTTTGCCAATGCCAAAAGCTCACCTTGAGTGGAGAGTTGAAGGCAACCGAATTTTGCTACAGACAGATAAGCCAGCCTTTTTCGTACACCTAGAGTGCGATGGAAGCGGACGTTTTAGCGATTCTAGTTTTACCTTGATTGGTGACAGGGAAGTGGTTTACAGCGGTGATAGTGAGGACCTGAAGAGTTTGCGGGTTTACCACCTAACCAACAGTTACTAAGTGTAATTGGCGAGTCTTGCTCACAGTATGTGAATAGAGAGTGGATTAATATTCCGCACAAGAAAAAGGCTCACCGAGGTGAGCCTTTAAGTAGAAAGGGAGATGCTAAACTGCGGTGGACACTACGCTGTTGTCGCTACCGCAATCATTAGGAATGTATGCGTCTGCCTTTGGATCGTTTTCCCAGACTTCACCATTAATTAGATAGCGGAATTGGAATTCCTCGTCTTTAGGGAAACGGGTTTTGAAGTTGAATGCTTTCTTGGCTTTGCTGTATTTCATTTCAACTGGCTGCCAGTCGTTGAAATCGCCAGCTAGGGAAATAGACTGTTCGTCACCCTTAGGCCACTCGAAAGTTACTTCAACTTCATTCTTGGTTTTGAAAAATCGTTTTTTCAGCACTGCTATGTTCCTTATAGTTTAATCACAAAACTGATCTAATTTTCAGCGATTAATTTTTCTACTGCAAGATTTTTTTTACTTTTCTAAATAAATTTGAATGGGGATCTAATATGTTGGTCGGATTTGAATATCGGTGGCACTAAAATTGAAGTAAAAGTGTTAACTGAACAGGGTGAGGAGTTATTAAAACTCCGCGAGCCGACACCGGATAATTATTCTGACTTCATTGCACTATTACAGGGCATGTTGATCAAGGTAGAGGGCAACCTTGGTGCATTTAATAAGGTTGGTTTGGGTTTGCCCGGTGCTGTATGCCCTAAGACAGGATTAATTAAGAATGCGAATACGTTATTTTTAAATGGTAAGAATGTCGCTAAAGATCTGTCTGATTTAACGGGCAAATCGGTAACCAGTGCCAATGATGCTAATTGCTTTGCTTTGTCCGAAGCGGTTGATGGAGCAGGTAAGGGAGAAGCTGTCGTATTCGGCGCTATTCTAGGTACAGGATGTGGCGGTGGTGTGGTTATCAACGAGCAAGTGTTGGTAGGCGCAAATGCCATTGGCGGCGAGTGGGGTCACAACCCTCTGCCTAGTTATAACCCAGAAATAGATGGTGATATCGGTCCATGCTATTGCGGCAGGCAGCACTGCATCGAGCAATATATCTCGGGAACTGGTTTCGCTGATCAGTTTAACAAAAAGTACTCTAAGTCATTGAACGCGAGAGAAATAATTGAGCTATATCAGCAGGGTGACAAAGAGGCAACAGAGGCTTATCAGCTACTTGTTGATCAGATGGCTAGGAGCTTTGCTGCTCTGACTAACATTATTGACCCACACGCTATTGTGCTGGGTGGCGGCTTGTCTAATGTAGAAAGTCTGTATCAAGACCTGCCAGCAGTGATGAAGAAATACGTTTTCTCCAAAGAGCCAAGCATCAATGTGCAAAAGGCGAAATTTGGCGATAGCAGTGGCGTGAGAGGCGCGGCTTGGCTTGCGAGATAACAGCTAAAATAAAAGCGCCTGTTAGGGGAATAACAGGCGCTTAACTGGTTGTGTTTTATATTGCAGGTGTATCAATGGGCGACCGCCTCTACTCGTATTCCGCTCTGCAGAAATAGGATGCTCGCCAAACAAGGTTACAAGAATATTGCATAGTATCGAGTAATTCCTTCCCTGTAATTTGAGGGATGGCAAGAAGCACCTTTAAATCTACCTCAGAGTCGTCAGCTTGATAAGCCCGAACATGGGTAAAGGTTGTACGCTCATTTTCTTTTAACATCGCTCTACTTAAGCAGATGCCGAATGAGTCTTTGTTCATGTCTCTTCCTCCTATTGAAGTAGACATGTTAAGTATCACATAACCCTTAAGGGGTAGAAAGTGTAATTTGGTCGTTTTTTGAGCTCGATCAATCGGCTTGATCAATATATTTCACTCGATAGCGCCTTGATAGTAGTTGATATCGGTTTATATGTCTTGATAAGTTAATTTTGCCAGTCTTTAATTCTATTATTTAATTAAGGGTGTTCTAAAAAATAGCTGTAAACGTTTTCCTGAGAATAAAATACTTTGCAGTTTAATTACAATATAAAATGTCGGCTTGATCACAGTGGAAATGCCGACATTTATTTGATGAATATTTACTTTGTAACTAGGTATTAATAAGTTTCGAAAACACCTGAATTGTAATCTTGAATTGTTTGCATGATTTCTTGTTCTGAATTCATGACAAACGGACCATAGTGGACGATAGACTCATTGATGGGAGTACCGGACAATAAGAGCAACCCCGTTTCTTGTTCTAATCCAAAGGCTTCCAAATCGGTTGCACGACAAAGTGCCATCTCTCCTGCCTTAAATTGTGCACCTGCGAGTTCTAAATTTCCTTTGTAAACATAGATAAGCACTTGATAATTGGGCTTTAGGCTGACTTTCACATTTAGTGGCTGAGAGGAGCGGATGTCGGCAACACTAATATCGGCGCTGGACTCAAGCAGTGGACCTTGTATGGAAGTGCCATCGAGTGCGATTTCTCCAGCAATAACTTTTACTAACCCATGCTTACCGATAGGCACCTCGGTAATGGTTTCAGGTTGAAAGTCTTTATATCCCGCTGGAGACATCTTGTGTTTTGCAGGCTGATTTATCCAAATCTGGAAGCCATGCAATTGTCCGTTTTCCATGATTGGCATTTCGGAATGTATCACTCCGCGACCTGCAGCCATCCACTGAGCACCACCGGTTCTCAGTTCACCAACATTTCCCATATGGTCTTTATGTTGGAAGTGACCACTGAGCATATAAGTCAGGGTTTCGATACCTCTATGAGGGTGCGGAGGAAACCCTCCGACATAGTCCTTTCTATCATCAGATTTCAGCTCGTCGATCATCAGAAACGGTGAAAAATCCGGATGATCGAATCCTGCAATTCTAGCGATTTTAACGCCATCACCGTCTGAGGTTGGTTGGGCTTTTAATTTCTGTATGTTTTGTCTGTTCATCATGCCTCCTAGCAGTTATCAAAAGCATAATTTGTAATCTCCGATTTCTCTCTAGCTCTGGCTCGATGGTCATATTCTAGATTTTTGAGCATGTTTGCCTTTGAGGGCACCTTTGTTGCCTTTTGCAAAGGATAAGTTGTTCTTATTTGTCCATATGGTTGCTAATATGTAACTAATGCTTTTTAAATAATCAGAAGTACTGCGCCCAAATATTATGGACAAAGGGCGCAGATAACAGGGAAGTAGGCTATGGAAGAGCGTATTTTATCCACTGCGGCAGAGATCGTAGAGGTATCTGGCAGTGCAGTGGTAGTCAGTGCTACACAAGGTGCACGTAATATTGAGAAAGGTGAAATCCTTCAGCCAGACTCAGTAGTACTATTAGGAAATGATGCCGACGTGCTGGTCAGAGCCAACGACCAGGTTTTTGTGTTGCAACAAAACTGCGTGGCTTGTTTAACCATTTTTGAAGATGGTCAATCTCAGATAGACTCCGCACCAATTGCTCAGCTCCCTGACCTCGATGAGGTGGAGCCCACCTATACTGAAGCCGATATTGCCCAGATCCAGCAACTTATTAGAGATGGTCAGGATCTAGGTGAAGCGTTAGAGATTCAAGAAGAGACCCGCGACACCAATGCTGAAAACTCGGCAGGTGATGGCTTTGTTAATGTGGCACGGGATAATGCTCAAGTTCTGGCTGACACACAGTTTGAAACGGCAGGTTTCTCTTCAGACTTCAACCGCGTGGAAGACGAAGAAGGACTTACTATTACCTTTGCAGAGGGAGGTGGTAGCATCGCGACTCAAGTCGTTGAAGGTTCTATTTCTCAAAGCACCTACCCACAAATTACTACCGGCTCATTCTTTATAGAGCAAGCAACGTTCCAGCTAGATGCAGAAAGCTTTGAGGTATCCCCGCTAGATATCGACCAAGTGTTGGCGGAGCTGAATGCCAACATCACCTCTGCAGGCGAGGCGGTTACCTTTGTTTATGACCAAGGTACCAATGCAATAGTCGGTTCTGTTGGCGGTAATGAAGTGCTGTCCATTACCATCACTCCAGAGCAGTTGCCGAATGGTATTGAATTGGTGGTTACCACACTTGTTTCGGCACCTATCGATCATATCGACTTCAATGGCCAGTACATCTCAGTTGCAAATGACCAGCTAAATATCGGGTTTGATATTACAGGCAAAGACTCCAGCGGTTTTGATTTGGTTGAGCCTATCGCGTTTAGCACGACGGTATCAGATGGTAGCAATCCAAACTTTGACGCAGTGGGTGCAACATCTACACCACCATAGGTGAGGGGAATGAAGTCGGCGCGAATACTGCTGATGGTGATACAGGATTGGCATTGGGCAGTGATACCGCTGAGTATCTGACCATTAACGAGTCCATTCTTAACAGCCCAACATGGAATGCACTTACCTCGAATGGGTTGGCAACAAGCCTGAGTTTGACCTCAGAAGCCCAAGTAGATGTGGATGCAAATCCGATTCTAGACAAGATAATAGTGACTCTTGCTGACGACCCTCAGGTTGTCGTACTTGAGGTTGTGGTTGCCGTTGATGGTACTTATATCGCAACGTTAAAACAGCCACTAGATCAAGATGTTGAAACCAATATCAATGAGCTGATTGTTCCTGTAGACGTGGTGGACTATGACGGTGATAGTACGCCGTCGGTAATCACTGTGATTATTGAAGATGGTGATGATCCAACAGGTGAGCCGAGTCTACTCGACTATGTTGAGATCGTCGGTGAACAGAGCGAAACGCGCACCATAGAGTTCACCAAAGGAAGCGATAACATCGCTGACATCTCGTTTGAGCAAAGCGTCTCTAGTGATAGTGCTTGGACGGGTATCATTAGTAACGGCGAGCTCACTCGCGTAGATGTTTCAGATGACGGTAAAACCATACTGGTAGAAACCTTGGGTGGAGAACCTGTGCTGCAGGTTGTTATCGACAATAGTGGCGAGTACACCCTCACTCAATATCGCGCTATCGAACAAGAGAGCGAGATTCTTCGACTGGTTATTCCAACCACAGCCACTGACACTGATGGTGATTCGGTGACTGAAAATATCAACTTGGTGATTCGCGATAACATCAGTCCTGAGGGTGCGCCAAGTGAGGTGGATTATGTAGAAACCGGAGATGAGGGACAATCCACCGAGGGTCAAATAGATTTCACTATTTTTAGTGATGCTATCGAGAAGGTGCAGTTCGCTTCATCGACTGAAACTGACCCAATCTGGACTTCTTTAACCTCAAACGATAGTCCGGTTACGGTTTCTCTATCTAATGACAATACCTTACTTACTATCTCGACCGCTGGAGAGCCAAGCGAAGTCGTGATGACGGTAACCATCAATACTGATGGCTCCTATACAGTAGTGCAGAACGCGGCGCTGGATCACCCTCTAGATAACCTTCTTGAATTGCCTATCACCGCAATCGCCACCGACTTTGATGGCGATACCGGAAACGAGGTCATCACCATCAAGGTGACAGATGGTACGGACCCTGCAGCATCAGATTCGAGCGTTACCTTTACCGAGCTTGAAAATGCGGTACGTAATGCCGCCGGTACCATCAAGATAGACAAGGGCTCAGATGATATTGCGAGCGTGGTATTTGATCCTTTGGTTGTCAGTGACCCGATTTGGACGGGGATTCAGTCCAATGGTTTAGATACTGAATTGCGCCTAGAAGATAACATTCTGACGGTTTTCTATATCGATCCAGATTCATTACCACCGGTCGAAGTGCCGGTTCTAGAAATCACTATTGGCCTTGGCGGTCGTTACCTGATCCGGCAATTCGAATCCATAGATCAGGATGAGGATTCACAAGACATTATCCTGACCCTACCAGTAATCGTTACCGATACCGATGATGATTTCACTAATGCCGATATCACGATCACCATACTTGATGGTGATAATCCAAGTGCTGGCGATGCCACAGTTGAGTTTGTGGAGAAGGCTACCGAGCAGACCTTTTTAGACAGTTTCGAGATCCAGCAGGCGCCGATGCCATTGAAAGTATCGTTTTTAATAGTGCTGTGCTAAGCGATGCAGACTGGACTGGTCTTGTCAGTAATGACCAAGCCCTCGAGCTTTCATTAAGCACAGATGGCACTCTACTTTCAGTGTTTGTTGCGGGAAACAGTGCCGATGTAGTGCTAGAGGTTGAGCTTCTCGACTTGGACGGCAATTTCCGTGTCACCCAATTCCAAGCCCTTGATCACTCCGTGCTTGAAGAGATTTTGCTGAGCCTGCAGGTTGACCTAACTGATACCGATGGGGATGTCATCTCCACAGAGATCAATGTAAACATCACCGACGGTGACGATCCAAGCCTGTCTCCAAGTACCGCCCTTGACATCAATGAGACAGGCGCTGAGGTCTCTGTATCTGGAACCGTGTCAGTGACTATGGGCAGTGACAATGTTGATACCGTTGTATTTGATAAGGCTAGCGTTGAAGGCGATGGCGTATGGACTGGGCTTCTTAGCAACAATCAAGACACAGAAGTACTGGTGACAGACAATGTGGTGGTTGTGCATATTACAGGTGACCCAAGTAATATCGTGTTGCAAGCCGAGGTGAACTTAGATGGCAGTTACACAGTCACGCAATATCAAGCACTTGAACACAACAGTAGCGATACCCTGACTCTGACGCTTCCGGTCATAGTTACCGATACCGATAACGACCCAGTAACCGAAGACATTACCATCAACATCATTGATGGAAACGATCCAGTTATCGCCGACAGTTCAGTGGTTTTGTTCGATGATGCGACCGATAATCCTATGCCCGAAACGGGCTCGGTGAGCCTGACCGTAGGCAGCGACATTGTTGAGTCCATGGACGTAACGCTGACTACTGATGAAGAAGCTGGTTGGGAAGCGTTGACCAGCAATGGTCAAGCTACCACGCTAACGGTTACTGATGGCAGTCTAGTGCTGACCCTTGCTGATGGCACCGAAGTACTACGTTTTGATATTGGGCTTGATGGTAACTACTCCATCACTCAGTTCTTACCCTTGGATCAGCCGGTAGATAACCAAAATCTGTTATCAGCGACCATCACTGCTACCGATGCAGATGGTGATTTTGATACGGCGGTTGTTAGTGTAACCATCAACGATGGTATGGACCCGAGTCGTCCAGGCAACGTTGCTACACCACTCAATGAGAACGATATTCCATCCAATGAAACCGGCAATATTGACCTTAGCCAAGGTGTGGATGCGATCGCGACAGTTGAGTTCAATGACTCTGTGCTCACCGATCCAACATGGTTAGCACTCCTTTCAGATAATCGAGACACAGAGCTTAGACTTAGCGATGACGGTTCTGAACTCATATTGCATATTGCCGGTGACGAGAACGATGTAGTGCTTCGTGCGACCGTCAATTTCGATGGTTCCTATGCTATCGAGCAATTGCAGGCGATAGAGCAAGATACAGCCACTAATGTTAACCCATTGACCCTTCAGGTAGATGCCACGGACACCGACGGTGACATCATCTTCACCACCATTTCAATGCCAATCACTGATGGCAATCACCCAGTGATCACGGATGCCACCGCAACCTTGGATGAAAATGATATTGGTGCACCGGACTATATGCCAGAGACAGGCACCCTCAACCTGGTTAAGGGTAGTGACCTAGTTGAATCCGTCGTAATTGATGACAGCGTTTATCAGACAGTCAGTGGACCGGCTTAACCAGTAACGGTGTGTCTGTAGAGCTTGAACTTAGCTCGGTTATACAAACTAGTGTTTCAGATACGCTTATCGTTACTCGTTCAGACACCGATGCTCCAATTCTCGAAATTCGCGTGAATCTTGACGGCACTTTTAGCATTAGCCAACTAGGTCCAATCGATCAGCTAACCGGTGATTCAATCGACCTGACTCTGCCTGTAATCGCGAACGATGCGGACGGTGATTTCGATAGCGCCAACGTGATTATTACCATTAATGATGGTGATGACCCTAGCGGTGTAGGCGATGAGGTGACGCTGCAAGAGACAACCGGTGTGGTTACTGCTGACGGTCAGGTGGTGTTTACTCCAGGTAGTGAAGAGATTGCGGATATCTCCTTTGATCCTGCGGTGCTTAATGATGCGACTTGGCTTGGATTAGTGAGCAACGGTGAGAGTGTTACCCTTGAGTTAACTGACTCGAAAACCCTAGTGGTGACCTCCGGTTCTGGTGCCGAGGTACTGCGCGTAACCATAGACAACGACGGCAACTATGATGTCATTCAGTCTCAACCTATTGAGCAAGACAGTAGCGATCTAACCAAGCTTATCTTGCCGGTAATTGCCAGTGATTCAGAAATGGATACAGGCACCGCCGATATCACCATAAATATCCTTGATAATGTGGCGCCAACGGCTGAAACCAGCACAGTAGAATACAAAGAAACGGGTGACGCCAATCAGTCTAACGGCGGCACCATTTTGTTCAGTCCGGGCTCGGATGCAGTTGAGACCATAGTGATCGACTCAGCTGTACTGAGTGATGCCACCTGGGGCGCGCTAACCAGCAATGGTGAAGCAACCAGTTTAAGTTTGGATGCTACAGGTAAGATCTTAACCCTTTCTACAGCCACAACCGATGTATTGGTTCTAACCCTGAGCGATAACGGGACTTACACGGTTGTGCAGAATGACGGCTTAGATCAGCTATCAGCTGATGACATCAATGATCTACTCGTACCGGTAATCGGCACCGACTTCGACGGCGACTCAAGCTCTGCCAACATCAACATAAAGATCACCGATGGTGATGATGCCAGTTTGGCAGCATCTTCCGCCGAGCTGGATGAGGATGATGTCGATGATGGCACAGCAACGGATACCGGCTCTATTGGTCTGGTAGAAGGTAGCGATGCGACCAAATCCGTTGAATTTACCTTTACCGATGCACAGAAAGCTGAGTGGGAAGCATTGACTAGCAACGGTGAAGCCACTCAGTTAGTGGTTACCGGAAATGGCATCACGGTTCAGCTTGCCGATGGTACTCCAGTTTTGACCCTAACCATTGATATCTCAGGTAGCTACACACTTACGCAGCTAGAAGCGCTGGATCAAACCGATGATCTTACCGAGCTTCAAGTAGGCGTCGATGTTACCGATACTGATGGGGATGTGGTTTCGACCACTATAGATATCACCATCAACGATGGCGATGAGTTCGATATCACTCCAGGAGATGAAGGCTGGAACGAAGACAGTATTGGTGATGGCACGGTTCTACCGATCACCGGCGACCTTGGTTATCAGGGTAGTGATGCAATACAGAGTGTTCAAGTCGAGCTATCCAATGACCAACTAGCAGTATGGGATGCAATTACTAGCAATGGTGAGGAAACCGATGTCGTGGTTACCGGCAATACAGTAACTGTGAATACACTGTCGGGTGACCCAGTTTTAGAGTTGGTATTAAATCCAGATGGCACCTACAGCATCAACCAATTCGAAGCTATCGATCAAGACGACGATGACCCAACCAATCCTGATCAGCTTGTGCTTGATGTTAGCGTAGTGATCACCGACACAGACGGTGATGAGACCCGAACAGGTGTGAGTTTTGCTGTTCAAGATGGTAGCGATCCTACCCTTACTGATGACATCGCAGACATCTTCGAAAATGACATTAACGATCTTATTAGCCAGCCATTTGAGGGTGATCTTGCTTTAGTTGCAGGTAGCGATGCAGTTACCTCAATCGAGATCAACAATTCTGTTCTAGACATTGCAAGCCCTTGGTTAGCTCTGACCAGCAATGGCCTAGACACTGATGTGTCTCTTTCTTCTACCAATCAAACGGGCATCGATGACACGCTAACTGTCTCTCTTCAAGACGGCACTATAGTGATGCAGGTTATCGTAAATATTGATGGCACATACACCATTGATCTGCGTGAGCCCCTAGATCAAGATGTTAGCAACCTGAACACCTTGTCGATACCGGTTGATGTGACCGATAGCGATCTGGATACCACCTCAGCAAACATCACGGTTAATGTGAATGATGGTGATGATCCTACTGGCGTGGATAGCGATGTTGAGTGGACTGAAACCACAGGTGAAGTGACCGCTGACGGCAATATTGCTTTCACCGCAGGCAGTGACAATATCCAGAGCATCGAGTTTGATCCGGCAGTGCTTTCTGATGGCACATGGACAGGTTTAATGAGTGAAGGCGAGGCTGTAACCTTAGATCTTTCCGGAGACGGCAAGACGCTGACCGTCACCTCGGTGGGCTCTAATGAACCCGTTCTAACCGTTACCATCGACAATGATGGCAACTATGACATCACTCAGCACAGACCAATAGAACAGGCCAGCGGCACAGATATCAATGATCTGACGCTTCCAGTGCTAGCTAAAGATACTGACGGTGACTCAGGAACCGCTAATATCAACATCACCATTAATGACGCTCTGCCACCGACGGGTGTCGATGCCAACTTGAACGTGAAGGAAGAGGGGCTTCCTACTGTTTCCAATGGTGCGATTACATTTACGCCAAACAGTGACTCCATCGAAACCTATGAATTTGACCCAGCCGTTGCCTCGGATGCGACTTGGGGAGCGTTAACCAGCAATGATGAAGCGACCACGCTTACCGTTAATGGCAATACTATTACAGTAGCCCTTGCTAGCGACTCGAATGCGGTTGCCCTAGAGCTAGTAATCAACTCTGATGGCACCTTTACCCTGACACAAAACCTTCCTCTTGATCAGGATGTGGTCACCAATATCAACGAGTTGGTAGCGGGTGTCATCGCGACCGATTTTGACGGAGACACCTCAACTGCAGACATCATTCTTAAGATAACCGATGGTGCCGATCCGAAAATTACTGATGCTGCGGCCAACTTTATCGAAACGACTGACGGCATACCTAAAACCGGCACTATGACCATCACTAAGGGTATCGACGATATCTTTAGTGTTCAGTTTGATGATGCCGTGTTGTCTGACCCCGCTTGGACAGGTATCACCAGTGATGGTCAGGCTACAGAGCTCAAACTCAATGACGATAAAAACGAGCTCTTGGTATACAAAGATGGTGATGAGGCAAATGTCGTCATCAAGGTAACCATCAATTCTGATGGAAGCTACAGCATTATTGAAAGTGATGCGGTAGACCAGCCTGCTGTCGGCCCGTTATCTCTTGGCCTCGATGTTATCGTTACCGATACCGATGATGACTTTGATACTGGCCGATTGAGCATCAATATCTTCGATGGTGCAGACCCAGTCGTGAATGATGATGCGGTTACCATAGTTGAGATAGAAGGTCAGCAGAGCTTTGCTGAGAAGCTGGATGTCATCCAAGGTATCGATGCCATAGTTGACCTTCGAATTGATGCATTGGTAACCTCTGATAGCGCATGGACTGGTTTGGTCTCAAACGACCAAACCACGGAAGTTGTACTCTCCGCAGATGGTACCTTATTGACCGTTTTCATCACCGGAGATCCAGCCGATAAGGTGCTGGAGATTCAGATAGATGACCTTATAGGTAACTACACAGTTACCCAATACCAAGCACTCGATCATACTAGTCTTGAAAACCTGCTTCTCAATGTCCCCGTTACGGTAGAGGATTCAGACGGTACGGAAGCAAATGCGACTATCGCCATTACCATTACCGATGGTGATGATCCCATGATCAGCGATGATAGCCAGAGCTGGAACGAAGATGATATCTCAAGCATCTTCCCAATCTTTACCGATGTTGATCTAGTAACTGGCAGTGATGATGTGGTTGATATGCGCTTTACGCTAACTCAAGCACAGACCGATACGTGGGAAGCGCTAACCAGTAACGACCAACCGACGGACTTTATCTCAAGCGATAACGAAATCCGTGTGCAGCTAGAAGATGGCACTGCCGTCATGGTAGTCACACTTAATCTCGATGGCACCTACACCATCAATCAAACCCTGCCATTGGATCAGGATGCAACGGGACAGCTATTGCTGAGCTTGGGCGTTGAAGTAGAAGATACCGATGGCGATACAGACACAGCAACAATAGATTTCACCATTGCCGATGGCGATACCATTACCACAGACCCTGCCAACGTTTCATGGAGTGAGGATCAGATTGGTGACCTCGGATATGTATTTGATGGAGACCTTAACTATCAAGGTAGTGACGCCATCGCCACTGCTGTTATCGACCTTAGTGCCGACCAACTAACTGCATGGCAGGGCATCACGGTCAATGGAGAAGCAACGGTCTTCGAGCAAAACGATCAGTCTTTGGTGGTGCGATACAACGGCTTAGTTGCTCTTCAATTAACTCTAAACACCGATGGTACCTTTAAACTCGAGCAATTCATCGCAGTAGATCAAGATAACACAGGTACCGACCAATCTAATCTTAGCGCTGGGGTTGTCTTTACCGATACCGATGGAGATATCACCAACTCTAGTATCACGGTGACCATAGACGATGGTACCGATATCCAGATGACAGATCAGGTTGAAGGCTGGAATGAAGATGATATTGGTACCGTCTCTCAACCGATCACAGGCGATATTGGCCTGACTCTTGGTCCAGATGATCTAGAGAGCTTGGTATTCGAACTTACCACAGACCAGCGCGCAGCTTGGGATGCGATCACAAGTAATAGTCAAGATACGACCTTGGTTGAAGGTGAGCGTTCGTTGGAGCTTCAACTCGGTGATGGCACGGTTGTGCTGTCGCTTACCATGGATATCGACGGCAACTATGTTATCGAGCAGTTCGAGTCTATCGACCAGACTGCGAATGATGATATCGCAAGGCTTGCAACCAATGTGGTTGCTACCGATGGCGATGGTGATGTGACCACCAATAGTCTTTCTCTGCAAGTTGAGGATGGCGTCAATATTGGGCTAAGAAACCGCCGTGTTACCTTTAGTGATGATGATATTGGTACCAGTAACCTGCCAATAACTGGGATATGAGGTTAACAGATGGTAGCGATGCCTTGGCGAGCTTTGGCTTTAACCTGACCAATGGCCAAACTAACACCCTAAATGCTATTACCAGTAACGGCAAAGACACCTCGTTCACCATTACCGAAAACGGCACATTGATCACCTTGTCTTTGGATGAGGCGCCGAACACCCCAGTATTGACCGTTCGCTTAAATGTAGACGGAGAGGGTAACTTTGACGGTACCTACACCGTTGAGCAGTTACAGGCCATCGACCAAACCAACAACAGAGACAGGGTAGACCTGTCATTCCGCGTTGAACTGCAAGATACCGATGGAGATATTACACAAGCGGCTGCTAGGGTTCGAATCAACGATGGTGAAGATCTATCATTCACTGCCAACGATATCGAATTGGCTTGGAATGAAGACAATATAATTGGTGCTGTCGACTTCCCGGTGACGGGTGATGTTGGCTTAACTGCAGGTGCCGATGCTATTGCATCTGTGGAGTTTTCGCTAACGGCAATCCAGCAAACAGCGTGGGACGCTCTGACCTCTAATGGTATGGACACTAAGGTCATCATCAGCGCAGATGGTCAGGAGATTACTTTAGTCACCGATGATGCCAATGAAGAAGTGGTGCTCATTGGTACGATCGATATCGATGGTAATTACAGCTTTGAGCAAAGATTGCCACTAGATCAGATAGCGGATGACGATACCAATCGCCTAGGCGTTACCGTAGAAGCGACCGATACCGATAACGACACAGTGACCAAGGATATTAGCCTTGTGATTACTGATGGTACGGATCCGAACTCTACCGATCAAAATGAGGTGGTGGATGAGAATGTCATCCTAGATATGGATGCAGACCCAGTAAGCGGAGCTGTTGATCTTGTTAAGGGTATTGATGCTGTCTCGACCGTTCGATTCAACCAAAGCGTACTTACCGACCCAGCATGGACCAGTCTAGTTAGCAACAATCAAGGGTAGAGTTGCTGCTAAGCACTGATGGCACAACCCTAACAGTACATATCGCAGGCGATCCAAGCGATGTGGTGCTTACCGCGATAGTGAATCTCGATGGCACTTACACCATTGAGCAGAGCCAAGCTCTAGAGCAGGATAGCAATGCTTCAGATTTCAATGATCTGAACCTAACGGTAGACGCGACAGATAGCGATGGAGATACCACCTCTGCCAATGTGAATATCCGTATCGATGATGGTCGTGATCCTGAGGTAGATGCGGTTCCGACAGTGATTCTCGAAGAAAGCAACATCGACCAAGAGCAGCCTGATGTTCCGCCTATCCAAGGCGGTAATGATCCAGATGGCGACCTTGAGCGCGGCAACTCAACCGTCACCTTCTTGCAAGGTACCGATGATGTTGAGCTTCTATGTTGACACAGCCAACATCTCGGCCAGCTATGTAGACAACAGCAATCAGACGCAGGTTTTCCCGCTGACCTATCAAGGTGTTGCGATTACCTTTATTACTGTCGCTGGTGGCTATATGGCGTAGCCAGCGTCAATGGTCAGCAGTTAGATATTCTTTCTATCCAGATCAACAATGACCTAACGAGTTCAGACTTTGGTAAGTTCGATTTTGAGCTTATTCGAGCCATCGACCATCCGATTGCAGATGCAGCGGATATCCTAAGCATCAACCTGCCAGTGTTTGTACAAGACATGGACGGTGATGATTCGGCGACCAAGAATCTCGTGGTTAATGTCGTGGATGATGTGCCTGAGGTAGTGAGTAAGTCTATTTCCGTTGTGGAAGGTGATGATCAAGCCAGCATCAATGTTCTGCGTCAAAGCGGACAAGATACCGATGGTGCCGATGATGGTTTGCTGACTCAGATCACCATAGGCACGACCAACCTTACCATCGACCCTGAAGGCGGTTTCCAGAGCTTCAATTTGTATAGCGATGGTAGTGATCCGGCGAACCCAGCCGATCCGAGCTTATTGATGGGTGTATTAGAGGTGCATCCGGACGGTCGTATCCGTTTCACTGCGGCAGATGATGTGCAGCAAGGCGGTGATGCGGTAAGTATCGATATTAGTGTAACGGCAACCGACAGCGATGACGATACCGATACCAAGCCGATTACTATCACGGTGGACGACATTACCTCTCAGATTACTCTGTCGGAAGCCAGCGGTAGTGAGGATGCCGGTCGAACGGTGACCTCTGGTGATACTAACCCTGAAGATAATATTCCAGTTGGTGATGGCCCAATCAAGGTCAACATTGGCGTGAATACCGGTGACTTTGATAATAACGAAGAGCTGGGCGACATCACCATTAAAAACGTCGATGCGGCAGAGGGCGACTTCTATTACTTCGATGGCACCAATTATATTCTGTTGCCGGTGAATGGCGGTGAAGTGGTGCTCACAAAAGCACTACTTGAAACCTCCACGGCGGACAATGAAACTGGTTGGTAGAGAACCTGTTCTTTGTACCTGCGCGTCATCAAGGCAGTGAAGGTACCGACTACACATACTCGTTTGATATCCAAGTCGTGCGTAACGGTTCAGTGAGCGAAACGTTAAGCGGTGATCTGACCGTCGAGGTCAAAGCGATTGCTGATACCGCCACTTGGGAACCATCTGATGGTAACTATGAAGTCACTATCAATGAAGACGAAGAAGCAACCCTTGCGATTCTGGCTCAAACCCAAGATGCCGACGGCTCTGAGACCATTACCTATGAGGTGAGCTTTACCTCAGATGTAGGCAGGTATTACTGATTGAAGGTGTAGAGCAGACGCCAGTGAATGACCTCTACATAATCTCTGCGGATGATATTGGTAAGGTCACAGTCAGACCAGCAGAGGATTGGAGTGGTTCACTGCAACTGAAAGTAGTGGCTATCACTACCGAGAGCGATCCAAATGCTGAGGTGCCACAGGCTCGTTCCGAAGAACGATTCTTTACCGTAAATGTTAATCCAATCGCCGATGAAGGCGCACTGACGGTAACTCGTATCGTTATTGATGAGGATACTACAACTACACTCGACCAACATATACAGATGACGGCCTCGAAAGATGTCGACGGTTCCGAGTCTCTGTTTGTGCAGGTTTCAAACCTTGTAGATAGCAATGGTAACCTGCAACCTTGGATTGGATTGGGACGGGAGATAGCCAGATTGTTGAGCTCTCAACCGGTGTGTACGAGATCCCGTACGACCAACTTGAATTCGTTGAGTTCGTTCCTTTCATTCACAGTAACGTGGACTTCGAGTTCACTGTGACTGGCATTATTCGTGATACCGCTATGGTGCTGAGCCCTGCGACGAAGAAAATGGCGGTGGCACTTTAGTTGAAGTGACAAACGATCGCGTTCTTGATTCTCGTCAGGTTGTGGTAGACCTCAAGGGTGTTGCAGATCTTCCGGTAATCGATGTAGACGGTGTCGGTGACTTCTGGCAAGTGATATTTGATGGTAATGGTGCCGCTACCGGTATTGAGACGATGGTGGATGAGAATCAAGACGTCCCACTTAACTTTGGGGTGATATCGGGTGAGCTTGCAGACTCACCACTCGATGATTCTGAGTCTATAACCGTACTTATTTCCAATATCCCAGACGGCGTTGAGCTTATTGATGAAGAGAACAATAAGATTGACCTAGTGTTCGTTGGCTATGACGACAATGGTCAGCCAATCTTCCAAGCTAACTTGACCGAAGCAGGAGTAGACACAGATCATAGTTCGACCTGAGCCTTCCTCCACACAGAATATTGATCTTAAGGTCACCATAGTTGTGACCGAGAATGATGGTGATACCGAGATATTTGAAGGCGATATTATTATCAAGGTTAAACCTGTGATTGACGCTGAGGTTAGCTATACCGGTTCTGCAACGGGTAATGAAGACGAGTTTATCCTGGTGGATTGGAAGCCTACAGGTGCCGATTTCCCTGATTCAGACGAACAGATCTTGCTACTTCGTGTAGAGAATATCCCAGATGGGGCAATCATCCGTGTTGATGGCAACGAAATAGCTCCGGATGTGGATGGAAAGGTCAGAATTACATTGCTCAATGGTTTGCGCGAGCTTATTGATGGCACCGCCATCATTGAAGTTAAACCACCTGAAGATGACAGTACTGATTTCCAATTGACTGCGGTACTTGAGATCACTGAGCAAGATTACGAGTTCGAGCAAGGCGAATCGCCAAATGAAGGCATTGCTCTTAAGGAGATCGTTGGCCTAGTCGACATTAATGTGCGACCTGTGGTGGAGGACGATGCGACCATAGGCATCTTCGACCAATCGGCGCTAGATACGCCATTAACCCTTATCGATGCAGGTGCAGATGGTAAGGTCAGTTTCACTATCAACAATAACAATAATGAAGCGGGTCGTTACAGCGTTAACATGCAGGACCTCGACATGTCGGACAATGAGGGTATTACTAACCCTCCGTTCGAGTTGGTAGAAGACCTTGTTGTTGACTTCAATACCACAGACCCAGTGATACTCGATCAGCTGATTGTTCTTGGCGCTGTAAACAATGGTGATGGCACTTGGGTCATTACCGATGAAGACAGTTTTGAGATTTTGGCGCCAATGGTTTGGTTCTTCCAGACTCTGAGTCGACGTTCTCAGACCTGACGGTGACCTTTGTCGCACGTGCATACGACAGAGGTGATGAGGACGAGGGTAACGGACCTAGGGTCATCAAAGAGACAGATGTGACTATCCGCTTCCCAGAAACTGTGGACGGTAACGACAGTATCGCGGCTGATATCGTAATTCACACTGAGCCTGATGACATTATCCTAGGCGTAGAAGACCAAGGCTCGATAGACCTAGGTCAGCAGATCTTAGACAAGGGCATATTGCAGGCGACCGTCTTCGACGATGTGATAGATGAATTGTCGATAGTCTTTAATAGCGCAGATTTGCCTGCTGGCTTTAGTATCGGCGGGGCGGACTTTGATTATGTGAACAACGAGTTTGTTTATCTCGCACAAGTGAATGCCGACGGAAGTATATCGGGAACCGGTGGATTAACCCTTACTGCTCCGGACGACTATGCCGGAGACCTCCTACTTAAATTTACTGCAGTAACTACAGATACCGAGTCTGGTGATGAGAAGCGATTTGCCCTTGAGATACCAATAGCCATCTCACCAGAGGTAGAAACGGTTCAGAATGTCGATGTGACTGTTGTCGGTACAAGTGGCCTAAATGAGGACTTTTTGCCAGTTGAAGGCGGAGATACGGAAGTATTCCAGCCTGATACTGCATATGAAGACGGCTTGATTCATCTAAATATTGATGTCACCTCAACCGACAGAGATACAGACTCAACCCGCGGTGTAGAGAGCGTTCAATCGGTAACCATCACTGTGACTGACCCAACAGAAGGCTGGCTGGTGGACAGCGATGGTAGCCTAGTGACCTCTATTACTCTTAACTACGACCCTGCTAACCCAACCGCTCTAGATGACTTCTTGCAGGACGTTCGCTTTAAACCAACCGAGCACTTCCCTGAAGGTGATGGTGACAATACAGTGTCGCTGACCGTTTCCGGTACCATTACCGATACCACAGTGTTCGATGAAACAGATGGCTACACAAAAGGGCCAGATCAAGACGCGGGTAAGCCGTTTAGCGGTGAGGTCAGCTTTGAAATAGTGCCTGTTTTAGACCCTGTTCGAGTAACAGGTGGGGATCGCTCAAATAACATTACAGTAACGGGTGAAGAGGATACTGAAATCAGGCTTGATCAGGTTGCAGGCGATCCGTTCCGGGTTTCACTTGTTGACCAAGATGGCTCTGAAGAGTTTGTATCTATACGTCTATCTGGGATTCCAGATGATTTCCTTGTGAGATCCCTTGATGAAGAGGGTGATGATGGTTTCATTATCAAGAACAACGGTAATGGCTTCTGGACCATACAGCTAAATGACCCGAGTGCTACCAGTGTTTCTTTTGAGAACATTGCCATCACGCCAGCGGAGAATTTCAGTGGTTCGGTTGATATAGGCATCATTGTCTTCACTCAAGAAAAACTGCTGCAGGTTCCAACGGAGTTCAACGCTAATTTCACCTTGGTGGTTAACCCAGCGGGTGATGCGGTCGATAATGATATTGTGGATTCAGTGGAAGGCACTGAGAACGAAGATATCGATATCCTGATCAACACCTTCATTGTCGATAACGTTTACTCCTTGCCTGGTAATGGTAGCGGTAGCGATTATATCGAGAATGCGCCAGAGACCTTGCGTATCACAGTTGAAGATGTGCCAGATGGCGGTGTGATCAAACTGGCTGATGGCACCTTGTTTACCGATAGCGGTAACGGTGTTTGGACGCTAGATGTGGATGCCCAAGAGCTCGATAAAATAGTGTTCAATCCAGGAGACAACAACTCATCTAACTGGGACCCGGCACAGCTGACGGTTAAAGTGCAGTCGGTAGATACGGACTTCAATGGCACCGAATATCTTGGCCCTGAAGCAGTGCAGGTGGTCGATGTCACTATTGAAGAGGTAAACGATCAGCCTGTATTCGGCGGGGTAAGCGACTTAGTTGCTCTGGAAGATAATGAGTACAACATTACCAATCTCTCTATTGCTGACCCAGATATCGCTGACGATCCAACGGCTATCTATACCTTTACCATTACAGTAGACAGTGGATTGTTGAATTTTGGTCCTGATGCAGAGGCTAATTTTGGCGTCACCCTTGTGCCAAACACACCATCTACGTCAATAACGGTGACAGGCACGGCTGATCAGATCAATGCAGCCCTTGCGGACGGTGTGCGTTTTAACCCAGAGGCAAACTTCAACGGCGACGTGAATGTAGATATCACGGTTAACGATGGTGGTAACCTAGGTATCGTCGGCGAGCCTAACGATAACTCAGGCAGTTTCGTTATCGATGTTGAGCCAGAGAACGACCAACCACTGATTGACCCAATTACAGATACCACGGTGTCTGAAGATAGCTCGGTGGATATAACTGGCATCGTTATCAGCGATGTGGATACAGTGGATGATCCTACTGCGCCATACACGGTAACCATCTCTGTACCATCAGGTATCGGTAGCTTTATCGGTGACCCTGCAAGCTTCGGCGTGGTTATCTCTGGCGTGGGCACCGAGAGCGTGACCATCGATGGCACGGTTGACCAGATTAATAACTTCCTAGCCTCAGGTGTGACCTTCATCCCTGCGCCTGACTACAACGGCACAGCGACTGTAACGGTTGAGGTGGATGATAATGGCAATCTTGGGGTTGTAGGAGAGCCGAATACCAACCAAACCACCTTTGAGGTAGAGGTTACGCCAACCAATGATACCCCTGAGCTAGCGGGCATCAGTGATAGAAACGTAGATGAAGACAACACTCTATCCATCACTGACCTGCAAATCTCGGATGTGGATGAAGCTAATGACCCAACCGCTGACTATGTGTTCACTGTAGCTGCAGATGGCAATGGTGATTTTGACTTTGCTCAAGTCGCCAAAGATGCCTTCCCAGGGACTATCAACATTACCGATGGTCAGGTTGTGTTAACTGGCACAATTGGAGACATGAACACCTTACTTAGCAGTGGGCTTCTGTTTACTCCAGATGCTAACTATCAAGGAGATGTTACGGTTACAGTTACTGTCGATGACCAAGGTAATTTCGGTGCGCCGGATGAGCCAGAAACCGCTACTGATGACTTTGTAATTACTGTTGACCCAGTTAATGACGAGCCAGAGATTGCAGACATAGTGACTCAAGATGGTCTCGAGGACACAGACACGCTCATCACCGACATTCAAATCTCTGATGTGGATGAAGCGGATGATCCAACGGCGATCTACAACGTTACAGTCGGCGTTGATTCGGGAATATTGAACTTCTTAACTGATATCGAGAGCGATTTCGGTGTCACGATCGAAACTGCTACTTTGCCGGCTACGAGCATCGAGATATCTGGAACCATTGCAAACATTAATGCGGCATTGGCGAACGGTATTAATTTCACGCCGGATTCTGATTTCTATGGAACCGTAAAGGCGACAGTTGAAGTCAATGACAACGGTAACTTCCCAAGCGATCCAAAAACTGGCACCAAGGAGTTTGATATTGAGGTGGCCGCGGACAACGATGCACCTGAGAATACCGTACCTACTGATATTACTGTCGATGAGGGCGGTGAAATTAAGGTGACAGGTATTCAAGTCGCCGATGTAGATTACTCCGGTATGTTTGCAAGCAGTGATATTCAGGTCACCTTAAGCGCAGATGTAGGCACTATCAATGTGGTGACTGCAAACGCGAATGTGGCTATCACAGATAACAACTCGGGTGCGGTAGTACTGAGCGGTCCTATCGATGATGTGAACGCTGTGCTTGCAGAAATGGCAGTGAGCGATGGTGTTTTCTACAGTAACCCGCAGGGAACGGATAACGCTGAGATCACCGTAACAACTACCGATCTAGGTATATTTGGTGATGATGGCTCTATACAGTCAGATACTGACACCATTACGGTGAACATTAATCCTGTAGCGAATGCGCCAACACTGACTCTAGATCCAGCGGCTAAACGCAGTCTGAACACCATAATCACAGAGGCTGCGGTACAAAGCCGTGGTATCCCTTTGATTGGCTTGATGGCTGCCTCAGTGATATCGGTGAGGCATTGTCGATCGAGGTGCGCGGTTTGGATGCCAATTCAGTTGTAGAGGCCACCGCTGGTAGCGTTACGCTAGACAATGGCGTTTGGGTTCTGGATGAAGCGGCGCTTGCAACAGCGGTGGTGAAATACACTTCTTCACCGGGTGAGACAATGGTGAGCTTCGATGTTGTAGCAGTATCTAAAGAGCTAGATGGCAATACTGAACTGGACTCTGCTGATTCTCAGGTCATCTCATATGCAGCAGAAATTGTAGCTGATGGCACTGACCTAGACGCATCACTCGAGGCAGAACCAACCACCATTGTGGATGGCGATGGTGATACGGTTCTCACCGGCTCAGATAACGACGATGAGCTTATCGGTGGAGAGGGCAACGATACCCTGATCGGCGGTCTTGGCTCTGACATCCTAACCGGTGGAGGAGGTGCTGACCTGTTCGTATTTAACGAAGTGGACGACCAACAAGAAGATGTCATCACTGACTTTAGCGTAAGTGAGGGAGACTCCATTGATCTTGCCGGTATCTTCAGTGAGCTGGATAGTAACCTAGACCTGGATTCTCTATTACAAAACTTTGCGGCCTCACAAGAACTGACCGCGACACAAGTCGGCACTACCGACGATGTGAAGATAGAGTTGGATACAGGCGGCACTAAGCAGTCTATCTTGGTGAAAGATCTGTATAGCCAGCTAGATAACGGTGGAGATCTCAACCAAGACCTACTGACTACCTTGTTTGAGAACAACGTTATTAAGTACGATGGCAGTTAACTTGATGTAATAGAACAAAAATGGTCGCTTGGCGGCCATTTTTTGTCTGTCACATTATTCCTGTCGATTGCGTATTACACTGAAAATAACCCTGAATTAAATCTCTCGTATTTGCATTCACATATTCAAGGTTAGCGGCAGTAGGAAGACTGCTTTTCTAAGTCCTGTAATTCACATTGAGGTGACTATGGCTACAATCTCTCTCTCACCACAACAGCTCTATCGCGAATCTGACTTAAGCAGCTTAAGCAGTAAATCCACCAAAGATATTCCACCTATTGAAGAAATTCTCGGCCAAGAACGCGCGCACTCCGCAGTCGAGTTTGCAATGTCTATCAAAGAAAAGGGCTACAACATCTATGCAGTAGGTCGTAATGGCTAGGTAAGCGCACCATGATGCTTCGCTATCTGAAGCGACATCCATTTGATATGGAGGGGCTATATGACTGGTGCTATGTGGCTAACTTTGATGACATCCGTATTCCTAAAGTATTGAAGCTTCCACGTGGTATCGGCACCAAGCTTAAGTCTGATATCGACAAGCTGATTACCAAGCTCTTAAAAGCCATGCCTTTGGCTTTTGACAACGAAATCTATTTTTCTCGTGCCGATAAGCTCAAAAACCAGTTAGCAACAAAGCAGAACACGGCGCTTGAGGCATTAACACTAGAAGCTAAGGCTCAAGATGTCAGCCTTACTATTACCACTCAGGGTGATTACCAGTTTGTTGCGCTTAACGGTGAAGAACCACATACAGAAGAGTCGTTCGAATTACTGGATCAGAAAGAGCGCGACCGTTTTGAACAAACCATTGATGCCCTCGAGATAGCGTTGCGAGGTCTTATTCGAGACCTCACAGAGTGGAGGAAGGTTATAGTGAGAAGATCCAGAAGCTCAATTCTGATGTGACCCTTGATGTTATTACTCACTTTATCAAAGAGCTGAAATCCACCTACAAATCTTATCCTCAGGTGAAGGAATATCTGAGTGAACTGCAATCGGATATCGTGGAAAACGTGGATATCTTCCTCGAGGAGGGAACAGAACAAGGTGAAATCGCAACCGCTTCTCTAGACAAGAAACTGCCACGTCGATACAAGGTGAACGTTCTGGTCTCAAGACCAAAAGATGAGCCACCGATCATAGTTGAAGAAAGCCCAAACTATCACTCGCTGTTTGGTTATGTAGAGACGGCCACGTTTAAGTACAGTATTTACCGACTTCTCTTTGATTCGCCCCGGAGCACTACACAAGGCCAATGGTGGCGTGCTCCTTATGGATGCGGTTAAGGTACTGGAACAGCCGTTTGTTTGGGACGGACTAAAGCGGGCGCTTCGCTCTCGCGAGTTGAGCCTTACTGCACTAGAGAAACAGGTAACCATGACTGGCGCTGTCTCTCTCGATCCCGAGCCGATCCCACTGGATGTGAAGATTATCTTGTTTGGTGATTACCGAACCTATCAGCTGCTCCAACACTATGATCCAGAGTTTGCTGAGCTATTTAGAGTAACCGCGGATTTTGAAGATGAGATGCCTCGGAATGTGAATTCTGAGCTCCATTACGCGCGCTTTATCTCAAGTGTGGTGCACGATAACAAGATGCTGCATTGTGATAAGAAAGCAATGGCTCGCATCATCGAACACAGCGCTCGGCTAGCGGGCGATCAGAACAAGCTGTCTCTGCATTCAGCCATATTGCGAATCTATTGCGTGAGTCTAACTATATTGCACGCGCTGCCAAGGCTAATATCATTCGTAGCTCTCACGTCGATAAAGCGCTGAGTAATCAGCTCTCTCGCGTAAGTCGATTACAAGAGAGTGTGATGGAGAGTTTTGTCAATGGCACTACCTTGATTCATACCCACGGAGAGGCGGTTGGTCAGGTCAATGCACTGTCGGTATTGAGTACATCAGAGCATATGTTTGGCGCGCCAAACCGTATCACCGCCACCACGGCCTATGGTCAGGGCGAAGTGATTGATATTGAGCGAAACGTTGACCTTGGTGGCAGTATCCATTCCAAAGGGGTGATGATACTGACCGCGTATTTGTCTTCTGTGTTTGGTAAAACTGCCAAGATACCGCTTACGACCAATATCACCTTCGAGCAGTCCTACGGCGGAGTAGACGGTGACAGCGCGAGTATGGCGGAGTTCTGTGCGGTGGTGTCGGCGTTTTCTCGCCAACCGAATCGTCAAGATATTGCCATTACTGGTTCAATGAATCAGTTTGGCGAGGCGCAGCCTATTGGTGGCGTGAACGAGAAGATTGAAGGCTTCTTTGATGTGTGTGCCATCAAGGGGCGTACTCCGGAGCAGGGGGTGATTATCCCTAAATCCAACGTGCAAAACCTGATGCTGAGAAAAGATATTGTCGAAGCCGTAGAGAGAGGTGAGTTCCATATTTGGGCCATCGAGCACGTGACTGAGGCTATAGAGCTCTTTACTGGTAAGGCGGCTGGCGAGCCGAGTGAAGAGGGCAGTTATCCGATCGATACCATCTTTGGTATCGCACAGGCGAAGCTCAACGCACTTCGGAAATAACTTAGTGTAATAACAGGTATATGGAATTTGCGCTTGTTATCTGATTATAAATGTCGATAATTTGCGCAAATACGCCATAATTTTGTAATAAACGATATTCCTGACGTATCAATCGTTGAGATAGAATGTGATTTAGTTCAAAATTAGCGGTTGCAGAATTCCTAATGGAGCAAACATGAAAGTTGTCGATATTCTTAAACACAAGGGTGAGTCTCTTTCAAGACATCACAGTGAGTTTTTGGATAGGATGTCTCCATCACTCAAGGATTATTGGAGTGAACTGGTGAGCCGAGCTCACGCACAACACTTGTTTAAATCTTGGGGTAAAGAATTTACAAAGCCTGCGGTGAATGAAGAGGTAGAAAACCCTGTTCGTGACACCATTGAGATGAAACCTGAAGCAGAAGCTCTGTATAATGAAATGTCGACACAGATTGGTGAAGAGACATACATTGGTGAGTGGTTCTCTATCGATCAGCAACGCATCGACGCGTTCGCTAGAGTGACCGACGATATGCAGTGGATCCATACCGATCCTGAACGAGCTAAAGAAGAGTCTCCGTTTAAATCAACCATAGCCCACGGCTTCTTGACCTTGGCTCTGTTGCCAAAGCTGACCGAAGCAGTTGATCCAGACAAACCACAGTTCCCAACCGCTAAGGTTACGGTGAACTTAGGTCTTAACAGTGTTCGTTTCCCTTATCCTGTAAAGGTAGGGGCCAACATTCGAGCTAAGAGCAAACTGATCAAGGTGACTCCAATCCAAAAGGTTTAGAGATCACTCGTGAAGTGAAGGTTGAGATTGAAGGGGTGCGTCGCCCAGGCTGTATTGCCGAGTCAGTGATTCGTCTTTACTTCTAACGATATCGAAAAAGAAAACGGAGCCGATTGGCTCCGTTTTTTATACTTAACGCTAATAAACCTTAGTCAGCTTCACTCTCATAAGGGGTGTAGCCGTGATTACCAATCAGGTTCTTTGCTTGGTCAGTTGTTATGAACTTAGCAAACTCTAGAGCGTCTTCATCCACTTGGTCAGGATGATAGAACACGATAAATGGACGAGCTAGCTTGTACTTTTTATTTAGCAGGTTTTCCGAGTTCGGCACTATGCCATTGAAGTTTAGAGGTTTAACCGAAGCATCGATAGAGCCCATACTGATAAAGCCTAGCGCTTGCTGATTGTCAGAAACCAGCGTCTTCACCATGCTGTTACTGTTTACCACCAAAAGGTTTTGGCTAATGGTTGATACGCGGCGGTTGTTCAGCACCTTAGTCAGACCTAGCTGATTTTCGAACGCATAGCGGGTACCAGAAGAAACTTCTCGTGTTACAACGGCAATCGCTCTGTCTTCACCACCTAGCTCTTTCCAGTTGGTGATTTCACCTTTGTAGACCTTGTATAGCTGTTCACGGCTTAGGTTATTTAGAGGGTTTTTGTGGTTTACCACTACCGCAAGACCATCGTAAGCAATCTGCTTAACCACTAGGCCATCGTTGTACTCTTCTTCAGTCAGATAGCGCGAGCTCATACCGATATCGGCTACGCCATTCTTAACCAGAGTCACACCTGCAGTTGAACCTACACCTTGAACGGCAACAAAGGTTTCTGGATGTTGTTTATTAAAATCTTCGGCTAAAATATCCATGACACGTGCAACAGATGTTGAGCCACTGATATTAATTTCCGCTGCGTGTGCGATGCCGGTAACTGCGACAAGAAGAGCGGTTAGAACCACTTTAACCATTCTATTTTTTCCTATTTTGGGATACAAAATTGTCATGAGGGTATCATCTGTTTTTTACATTATTGTGACGAACAATATGACTGTTGTTAAGTGT
The DNA here is from genome assembly GCA_000830455.1 of Vibrio sp. JCM 19236. Lineage (GTDB taxonomy): Bacteria > Pseudomonadota > Gammaproteobacteria > Enterobacterales > Vibrionaceae > Vibrio. The sequence continues at coordinate 131,875 of BBSB01000005.1, read as the reverse complement.
AGTTATAAGTAATTGTGGATGAGGGATGGATGGAGTTATCAGAATTAGAAAAACATCAAGTTCAGAAGTTGGCACTGCAGGTATGTAATGCCAGAAACCACAACCTTCCTGTAGAGATTGGCAAAGCTGATTTCGCTATTCTAGACAATGGCGTTGAATTCTCTGAAGCTCACTTCAAGTTAGACTCTACTCAGTGTGACTATCGCTCGCTGGTGGCTAAGATCATTCGCTTGGAAGAGAGTTGGCAGCTAATGCTAGCCCAGCGAGACAAGCATCAGGTATTTGAACGTTGGTATAGCTACCCTGAATCGGTGTCGAATCAGCTCCACGCCTTGATGAAAGAGGTGGAGCAAGATCCTAATAGCCTTATTTGGTAAACACATACCCTTCAGGCACTACGACTACGCCTTGGTCTGAGATAGTGAAGCGCTCTCGGTCTAGCTTAGAATCGAAGCCGATAGTGGTTCCATCTGGTACAGACACATGTTTATCGATAATGCAGTTCTTGAGTTGGCAATGTTCGCCAACTTTAACCTCATCAAACAAGATTGAATTCTGGATAGTGGCGCCGTCTCCAACCTTAACGTTTGCTGAGAGGATGGAGTGCTGCACCGAACCACCGCTAATCACTACGCCATTGGCCACTATAGAGTTGATAGAGATACCCTGATTGCCCGTTGCTGAGGGTACTGTGCGTGAAGGTGGGCGCTGACGCTCATATGAACGGATGCCCCAATCTTCTTGGTACAGGTCAATAGGCGGAACTGGATTCAGAAGGTCCATATTCGCCTGATAGAAAGAATCAATAGTACCACATCTCGCCAGTAGGCGTCTTGGCTTACACGCCCTTCTTCAGAACCAAACTGATATGCATACACTTTTTCACCATCGATAAGTCGAGGGATGATGTCGTGTCCAAAGTCGTGCGATGAGCGCTCATTCAGTGCATCGTCTTCTAGCGCTTTGGTTAGAGCATCCATACTGAAGATATAGATACCCATAGAGGCAAGGCTTTTATCTGGATCATCAGCGAGTGTTGGGGGCTCTGCGGGCTTTCTTGGAAAGAAACAATCTTGCGAGACTCGTCTGTGTCCATAACACCAAACGAAGAGGCCTCTTCTACCGGCACTTTCATACACGCGATAGTTAAGTCTGCACCGGTCTTTTTGTGCTGCTGAAGCATCGGCTTGTAGTCCATACGATAGATATGGTCGCCGGACAGCACCACCACATATTTCGCTTCACTGCGAGTAAGTAGCCATAGGTTCTGGTAAATGGCATCGGCAGTACCTTCATACCAGGTCTCACCTTTACGCATCTGTGGGGGAACAGCGGTAATGTATTCACCTAGCTCAGGGTTGAAGATGGACCAACCATCACGCAGGTGTTTTTGCAGCGAATGGGACTTGTACTGGGTTAATACCAAGATACGTCGCAGGCCTGAGTGGAGACAGTTGCTCAGGGTAAAGTCGATGATGCGGTATTTACCACCGAAGGGTACGGCAGGTTTTGCCCTATCTTGTGTCAATGGAGCAAGGCGAGAACCCATACCTCCAGCCAAAATGACGGTCAACGTTTCATGCATAATGCATATCCTTGTCTAGTTATAAGTGGGGGAGCTTTATCTATTATTAAACTCTGCAATAACTGTTCCATGTTTCTATATTGACTATTTATGCACTAAATTGCCTAGCGTGACTAGTATTGATGAAGGGAAATGAGAACTAACCAATAGTGTGCAAATGCGCGTCAGTGCACCAATATGGCTAGCTTATGCGCACCAATTGTGTGCAATGTGTTCGCTTGGAAATGGATTGGCTAACCTATAGAAGACGTCACATCAAATTGATGCAGAGTATGTCAATCTAGTTACATCAGAGCTAGATAGGAAATATGCATGAAGCAGGGCAAGTATATTGTCGCTTTAGATCAGGGAACCACCAGTTCCCGAGCCGTTGTCTTTAATCAGCAAGCTGAGATTGTTTCTTCTGCTCAGCGCGAGTTCACTCAATACTATCCTGAAGCAGGTTGGGTTGAACATGATCCGCTGGAGATTTATGCATCACAGCGCTCCACTTTGGTTGAGGTACTGGACAAGCTTCATCTGAAATCGGAAGACGTTGCGGCGATTGGTATCACTAACCAGCGTGAAACCACCATTGTTTGGAACAAGGAAACCGGCAAGCCAGTATATAACGCCATTGTTTGGCAGTGTCGTCGTACCAGCGCCATGTGTGACCAACTCAAGGAAGAAGGGTGGAGCGACTATATTCAAGAATCTACCGGTCTAGTCTTAGACCCTTATTTCTCCGCCACCAAAATAAAATGGATCTTGGACAACGTTGAAGGTGCCAGAGAGTTAGCGGATCAAGGCAAACTTCTATTCGGCACCGTTGATACCTGGCTGGTTTGGAAACTGACCCACGGTAAGGTTCACGTTACCGATTACACCAATGCTTCTCGCACCATGATGTTTAACATCAATAATCTCGAATGGGATGAAAAAATCCTTGAGAAGCTCGACATACCAAAGAGCATGCTTCCTGAGGTTAAGGTCTCTTCCACTCTTTATGGTGAAACCTGCATTGGCGAAGACCAAGGGCTCAAGATCCCAATCGCAGGCATCGCGGGCGACCAACAAGCGGCACTTTTCGGTCATCGCTGCGTCTCCCCGGGTGAGGCTAAAAACACTTACGGCACAGGCTGTTTCTTGTTGATGAACACAGGCCGAGAGAAGGTGACCTCAACCCATGGGCTGTTAACCACATTGGCCTGTGATGCCAAGGGTAATCCAAGCTATGCCCTAGAAGGTGCGGTATTTATGGCTGGGGCCTCTATACAGTGGCTTCGCGATGAGCTTAGGTTGCTCAGTGAGGCCAAAGACTCAGAGTATTATGCCAATAAGGTGGATTCTTCGAACGGCGTTTATGTCGTTCCTGCCTTTACCGGTTTGGGTGCACCATATTGGGACCCGTATGCGCGCGGCACTATGGTGGGATTAACCCGAGGCACTAGTGCTGAGCATATCGTAAGAGCCACCCTTGAGAGCATTGCTTATCAAACCTGTGATGTGATTCGCGCCATGCAGGCCGATTCCAACATCGACATGGCAAGCTTAAGAGTGGATGGTGGGGCTGCAAAGAATAACTTCCTAATGCAGTTCCAGTCGGACATTCTGGATTGTGAAGTTCAAAGACCAAAGATCACTGAGGTGACGGCCTAGGTGCAGCCTATCTTGCTGGACTTGCAGTAGGTACTGGAAAGACTTAAGTGAGCTAAATGCTACCGCTGAAATCGAAACTCGGTTTAATCCAGTGTGTGATCAGGCCAAGCGCGAGCGACGCTATTCGGGCTGGAAGCGTGCTATTAAGTGTGCTCAGCTGTGGAGTGATCTACATAACGAGGAAGATTAATACGAGAAAGACATATTGGGCGAATTAAGAGCAAAAGTGTGGCTGGCAGGGAGCCAGCCACAAGCCTATAGGGATATATTTACGGCGTCTTTTGCTTAATCGCCCAATGTGGTGCGCGACAAAAAAGGGTTGCCGAAGCAACCCTTTATCATTTCAAGCTAGGACCTTATTCAACGGTCCAAGTGATGTTCTCACCGCCTTTGATTGGCACAACAATGTCGCTACCAAACGGCATGGTTTCTGGCACAGGCCACTCTTTCTTAGTCAGAGTAACAGTATCAGTATTGCGAGGCTGACCGTAGAAGTCTGGGCCATTGTGGCTTGCAAATGCTTCTAGGTTCTCTAGCTTGCCTTCTGCTTCGAATACTTCAGCGTACAGCTCCACTGCTGCGTGCGCGGTGTATGAACCAGCACAGCCACAAGCAGTCTCTTTACGACCTTTTGCGTGTGGTGCAGAATCAGTACCGATGAAGAACTTTTTGCTACCGCTGGTTGCCGCTTCTACTAGTGCCTTCTGGTGCGTGTTGCGCTTCAGGATAGGTAGGCAGTAGAAGTGAGGGCGGATACCGCCAACCAGCATGTGGTTACGGTTATACATTAGGTGGTGCGCAGTGATGGTTGCTGCCACGTTCTCATTCGCGTTTTTAACGAACTCAACTGCATCTGCTGTTGTAATGTGCTCAAGAACAATCTTAAGGTTAGGGAAGTCGTTAACGATTGGCGCAAGTACCGTATCTAGGAACTCTTTCTCGCGGTCGAAGATATCAACATCGTGAGTCGTTACCTCGCCGTGGATAAGAAGCAGAATGCCTTGCTTTTCCATCTCTTCAAGAACTGGGTAGATCTTCTTCGCGTCAGTTACACCAGAGTCGGAGTTGGTGGTCGCGCCAGCTGGGTATAGCTTACACGCTACAACCGCACCAGAAGCCTTGGCTTGCTGGATATCTTCTTTGCTAGTGTTGTCGGTTAAATACAGCGACATCAATGGCTTAAAGGTATCTGAGTGGTTGTGCTCGTTGATGCGTGCTTGGTAAGCTAGAGCCTGCTCTGTATTTGTTGTCGGCGGAACTGTGTTTGGCATGATCAACGCTCGACCATTATAGCGACTGATGTCTCGAACTGTATCTTTCAGAACCTCGCCATCGCGCAAATGTACGTGCCAATCATCTGGGCGTGTAATGGTTAAACTGGTCATTGTGTATGCTCCCGCCTAAAATCCAAATTGTATGAGTCAACCGATTGATGTCGCCTTGTATGCCTTGGCGCAATCGGTTTCGTAAATGCGCGCGAATCATAACGAAAAAGCGTAGAAATTGACAGTTAGTAAGGAAGAAAAGTGACAGTCAAAGCTCAATTAACTGAAATTAATATCTATCCGATTAAGTCCACCGCAGGAATTTCCCAATCTCGTGCTTTTGTAGAGAAACAGGGCATCAGCTTTGACCGCCGTTTCGTCGTAACCGATCTTCAAGGCCGTATGGTTACCGCGCGCAAGTTTCCAAAGATGGTGACCATAGAAAGCTGTCTGCTTTCAGACGGCATCTTGCTCAGTGCGAAAGGGCATAGCAGCCTTAAGATTCGTTACCAAGATTTCGAAATGAAAGAGTTCGAGTGCAAAATCTGGAGCGACCGCTTCGATGCCTACACCACCATCGAAGAGGCTAACCAATGGCTAACCGAGGTTATCGGTAAAGAGGTGGTGCTGCTTTACTGTGGTGAAGAGTCAAATCGCTACCGCGAGAAACTAGAGACTAACGTTAGCTTTGCCGACGGCTACCCGCTGCTTGTGATCTCGCAAGGTTCACTGGATGAACTTAATCGCCGAGCATCTTCGCCTCAAACCATGGCGCAGTTTAGAACCAATCTGGTTGTGGGTGGTGTTGAAGCCTTTGCTGAGGATGGCTGGAAGCGCTTTAAGATTGGTGAGGTAGAGTTTGAGGTAAGAAAACCTTGTCAGCGCTGTATTCTAACCACAGTAAATCCAACTGATGGTGAGCGTATGGAAAACAAAGAGCCAACAGTAACTCTGTCTACGTTCGCGCGGATGAGAAAGGTGCCGTCTATTTTGGCATGAACGTCATTGCCTTAAATGAGGGTGTGATACGAGCAGGTGATGAGATTGAGATTCTAGAGACTCAGGAACCTGTCCATTACCAAGACAAAGCATAAAGAGAAAGGGGTTCAGATGAGCCCCTTTTCAATAGAATCGCGATTAATCGTAGATAGTCGGAATCGGATCGCGTTTGTGTTGAGTGCGCTTATAGATAGCAATGATTTTCTGTTTCGCTTCTTCCGGTAGAGGCTTGCCCTCTAGGAAGTTGTCGATGTCATCATAGGTAACACCCAGTGCGTTCTCGTCCGCTTTCTGCGGGTCTAGCTCTTCAAGGTCCGCAGTTGGAACCTTTTTCACTAGAAGCTCAGGTGCGCCAAGCTTAGCTGCTACCTGGCGAACTTGACGCTTGCTAAGACCGAATAGAGGTGCAAGGTCACAAGCGCCATCACCAAACTTGGTGTAGAAACCGGTGATATTTTCCGCCGAGTGGTCAGTACCCAGCACCAGACCGCCAACGTAACCAGCAATCTCGTATTGAGCAACCATGCGCGCACGTGCTTTCACATTACCTTTTACAAAGTCGATCTTCGCGCTGTCAGTTGGAAGTAGGTCAGTGCCTTCGAGTGCCACATGGCTTGCTTTGTGCAGACCATTTACACCGTCAGCAATATTTACTGAAACAGAGTGGGTTGGTTTGATAAAAGAAAGGGCCAATTGAGCTTCATCTTCATCCTTTTGTACACCATATGGTAGGCGAACAGCGATGATTGATACTTGTCGCCAGTCTCTTCGCTAAGTTGTTCTACCGCTAATTGCGCAAGGCGACCACAGGTAGTTGAATCCACACCACCACTGATCCCAAGAACCAAAGCCTTACAGCCTGACTCTTTAAGTTTGCCTTTGATGAAGTTAACGCGACGCTCAATTTCGAAATCAGCATCGATTTCAGGCAGAACCTGCATTAGCTGACGAATTTCTTGTTCCATGATTTCCATTCCTGAAAGTGCTTAGATATTGTCTGAAAGTTTTTGATATCATATACCTAACTCTCCTTTCGATGCTATACCCTAGGAATTTCAACCATGGCAAAAATCGCCCTGTTTGGCAGTGCTTTTAACCCTCCACACTTTGGTCATCTGAGTGTTATCGAACGACTGGCTCATTTTGATAAGGTACTTTTGGTGCCAAGTATTGCTCACGCATGGGGTAAGCAAATGCTAGATTATTCAATGCGTTGTGAGCTAGTTGAAGCATTCATTAGCGATATTGACTGTAGCAATGTTGAGCTAAGTAAAATCGAAGAGCAGTTGTTTACTGGAGAGGGCGGTGTCACTACATTTGCGGTGCTTGAAGAACTTCAAAAGCAAAATCCAACTGATGAATTTACCTTCGTTATGGGGCCAGACAACCTGTTTAACTTTTCCAAGTTCTACAAGTCTGAAGAAATATTACAACGTTGGAGCGTTTTGGCCTGTCCTCAAACTCGCGACATTCGCAGCACCGAAATCCGCCAAAAAATTGCGGATCGTCAAGATATCAACAATTTAACTGGTAAAAATACTGTAAAATTATTGCAAAATTACGGTTTATATCTCAATATTTAGCGTTGTAAATTAACTATTACTCAATCAGTTTCAGGGATCGAACGCTTGTGAACCGTCTTCACACACTAACTGCGCTTACAGGATGTGCGCTATTTTCTGTAGGGGCCTCGGCTTGTATCGAGGACCGCGACCCTACTGAATCTCTAGTAATGGTTGAGACCACTCTTGAACTCTGTGAAGACCTGGTTAACTCCGTTGACCACCTTGTCGATAGATTCCTCGTTGCTACCCACATTAAGCAAGAAAATGAGCGTACCGATCTAGATTATTGGTCTAATTGGATGCTGAAAAACGTCGACGATCCGATTCTGACTCAGCATGTAAGCGAAGGCTATTTTGGCCTAGGTTTTTATCGTCCTGAAGAAATGACTTTGAATGACGATGAACTCACCTATGAAGAGATGATTAAGACCTACGGCGTGCTATTGAGCGTGGGTATCGGTGAGAAACGTAAAAACGAGCTAGAGTTAGACTCGACTATCAATGGCATGAACGTCACGAAGACGTTTTCCATGTCCAAGTAGAAGTTCCTTTCTAGCGTTCTCCTAGCACGGCTTGGGTTGCTGCTTGATAAGCGCTCAGCTCTCCTGCAAACCACTTCTCTGCAATTTGCCCATCTTTCACACCTGAAAGACGCATTTTCTCTGCTTCTCTCACTTTTAATACCAGTACGGTTTGCGGAGATAGTTGCCCATCTTTACTCTGCCAATCGCTTAAGCTCTTGGTTAATGGAGTGCTGATTAGCTTTGGTTTTAATTCTGATAGCTCAAAGCGCACGGCGCTAAGAAGCACTTGCGTATGCTCAGACTTGGATTTAACCGCTTCTAGCTTGCTAAGAAGACTTTTCAATAAGTTAGATGGCTTGATGTATCCCGCTTGGTGAGGAAATGCATCAGAAAGTCGTTGCGATGCTTCAATAACCCAGACCTTAGTATCAGGGAAATAGCTAAGTGAGGTCAGGCAATTCGCTGGTACCCAGAACATCTCACCTTTATCTATCGCATATTCCTGCTTTCCTAAGCGTATGGTAACCATGCCAGACTCGACACAAAGCAACTGATGTTTAAGAGTTGGTTTGCGCGGCGTCAGTTTTAGAAAGTCAAAATGAGTAGATTGGAAGTCTATGGCGTGGTGCATATAAGGCTTAGCGTTGGAATTTTCCGATAGGGTAGCCTGTATTTTGGGATAAGCCAAATGAGAAGGGGGCTTAATCGTGGTCTGACCTTAATAAATATTGCAGGTAAGTGCTGTATATTGTGCTAATACCACGTAAAATCGGCGTAATTTTGTGATACTGAAAAAAGATATGTCTACCGAGAACGATATTTATCAAGAAATTCGTCCTTACAACGATGCAGAGATTGCTCCTGCTATTCAACGTTTGATCGATGATGAAGAGTTTATTTCTGCGATTTTGAGCCACAAGTTTTCTCATCTTCCAGCTTTGCTACGTGGTCTAGTTTCACCTTTAGTGAAAATGTTTCTTAAAAACCGCTGGGGCAAACTGGACTCAGTGGATGCTGTACAGATTGAGGTAGAGAAGTACCTTGATAAAGCGCTAGATACCACTAGTGACGGCGTCACCTTTGAAGGCTTAGACAAGCTAGACAAGAATACTTCATACCTGTTTATCTCTAACCACAGAGATATTGCGATGGACCCGGCGTTAGTAAACTATGGTTTGCACCATTCACAGCATCAAACCATGCGAATCGCCATTGGTGACAACCTTCTTCGTAAACCATGTGCCACTGAACTGATGAAGATCAATAAGAGCTTTATCGTGAAACGTTCAGCTAAAGCACCACGTGAGATGATGAAGGCGCTAGGTTTGCTTTCTTCTTATATCAAGCACTCTCTAGAGACCAGTAACTCTATCTGGATAGCCCAGAAAGAGGGCCGTGCTAAAGATGGCAATGATTTCACCGATCCTGCAATCATCAAGATGATTCAACTTGAAGGACGTAAGCGCAAGATGGCTTTCTCTGAATATGTTAAGTCATTGAAGATAGTGCCAGTAGCCATCTCTTACGAGTATGACCCTTGTGATCTGGCCAAAGCGAATGAGCTTTATCAAAAGGCGACACAGGGTGAGTACCAGAAGTCTGAGTTTGAAGATATTGAGAGTATCGTTAAAGGCATTACTGGCTACAAAGGCCGAATTCAAGTGAGCTTTGGTGATGTTATAGAAAACGATATCGAAACGCCGGATGCGCTAGCGGAAGAGATTGATCGTCAGATCCATGCCAACTACAAGCTATTCCCGATCAACTTGCTAGCTGCGGGTATTGACGATGCATCTATTGATGCTAAAACTCGTGAAGAACTTGAGAATAAATTGTCAGGCTTGGAAGAGGGTGCTCGTCAGTATCTGATCGACGGCTATGCGAACCCAGTTCATAACCTGTCTAAAGATAAGCAAGAAGCAGCTTAATTTTTCGCTTCAAGCACAACGAAAAAGAGTCGGCAATTGCCGACTCTTTGTGTATATGAAGTTTATCTAGTGATTAGCGTGCTAGAGAGCGACACTTAAGATCGTAGATAAGTTTTTCTGCACTTACTTCAAACTTAAATTTTGCTTGAAGCTCAAACTGCTCACCCTCAGTGATTTCAGTTTGGTGTTGTACTGCGTCATTCACTTGCTTGCTAGCGCCAAATATTTTTCAAATTCAGCTTCTACCGCTTCTTTTGATGATGCAAAAAGAGAGACCTCAGATACTTCGTTGCCTTCATTGATAACAAAGCCCATTTCACCTGCAACGCCACATGCTTCGCAAACTTCAGGCTCTTTGTATTGTTGTGACATGATTATCTCCTCAACTAAATTCCAGTCAGTTTACAGAGCTATTTGAGCGGTATCTACAAAATTCAATGGCACAAAGTGACAAAATTATCTTTCGAGGTATGCTGTACGGGCTATTATGTCATTTGAATGTCAGGATAAGTTCACATTTGTTGCAAAACCGTGTGTGCTGTATGAGTATAAGTTTCCTCAAAATGCCACGCCAGAATCGAGCATACGAGGGAGTTGAAGTGGGGAATAAAAGGGCTAGATATTCAATAACATCCACTCAACTAACATCGATTTTAAAGAGCAAATTGTAAAGGTCCCGTTTAATGCCAAAGCGAAGTAGAGAAGATACTGAAATCACCATCAACAAGATTATGGATGCGGTTGTTGAGCAGTTGTTGACGCTGGGTTACGACAAGATGTCTTATACCACCCTAAGTCAAGCTACCGGCGTATCGCGCACCGGTATCAGCCACCATTTCCCTAAGAAAACCGATTTTGCAATGGCACTGGATGGCCGTATTTTCAAGATGTTTATGGAGTATCTTGATTTCAATTCAGGACTAGTTGGTTTTTCTCAAAGCTGGATTAAATCCCTCGAAGACGAAAAATTCCAAGCGATTCTGCGTCTGTTGTTCCACCATGTAGTGACCACAGAAAACGCTCATCAATTTGCAAGACAAGGCATCGATCGTCTCTTCATTATGCTTAATGACCTTTATGGTGAAGAGAGTAAGAAAGAGCTAGAGTGGCTGTTTGGCTGCACTATGATTCGCCTAGCATCTCGCTAATTCTAAAGCGCTGAATTTCGATTCGGCGTTTTTATTAATATCTATTCGTATTAAATACCCTTTACTTTTCGTTTTAAGTATCTATAATCGCCCCTGTCATCATATTCCCGACGACAAATTCCTCGGCGAGAGCAATACAACGTCGGTTGGCTGACTATAAAGCTGTTGGCTGTGAGCGTGAAGCGATCAGCTCGAACAGCGACAACTAAACAAACAAAACTATGTATCTATCACAGGGCGATCTTTGTCCGCACTGCGGCTTTATCATTACGCTTCCACCGGACCTGCAACCAACTTGCTTGTGTTGCGGTAAGACGCTGGAAGACTAACCAATATTAGGATTCACTATGTCGATGTCTATCACTACCTACTGCGAGGCGGTTCTTAAAGCGCCTATCGGCAATCAATACGATTGGTTCACGGAGAATGAAACCGAGTTCTTTTGGCTAGGATGGGATAAGAATGTGGACCTAAAGTCCAAGAAGGCTCTGATGCTAAAAATGGGCTGGATGGATACTAAAGACCCAAACAAGATCGAGAATCGCAAGAAACGCACTGAGAAGTTTCGCGAAAAAATTGAAGCTGCGCTCGATGCAAACAAGAAAATTTACTTCGTGCGTCGCGTTCGTGACGGAGAAGATAAGAATGGGGTGGCCAAGTCTAAGCCACTGACTCGTTCGACCCGTATTTTTGAGCTCGGGAAGATCGAGTTTGAGGCTGAAATCGTCATCGGCGATATCGTTGACGTTCGAAACTGATTGCAGTCAAAGTACGAATTTTTCTTTTGCTGTGGTAAGGTGCGCCTAAATTTGAATTAACTGAGATCAGGCTATGGCCCGTACCGCACATGCTCTTCATATCCTAGTGAAGAGTAAAGACAAAGCAGAAGACATCATGAAACAGCTCAAGAAGGGCGCGAAGTTTCAGACTCTAGCTCGTAAATACTCTACCTGCCATCAGGTAAAAAGGGCGGTGACCTTGGTGAGTTCAAGCAAGGTCAAATGGTTCATCAGTTTGATCGTGTGGTGTTCAAAGAAGAGACTATTACGCCTCACCTAGTAAAAACGAAATTTGGCTGGCACATTGTGAAAACGCTGTGGCGCACCTAATAAGCCAAGAGATACTAATCATATAAAGCAGAGCATTGAGCTCTGCCTTTTTCATATATGCAATTTGTTTTTACGGAACAAACACCTGATTACTAATTGAACTAAGTAATCCTTATTTGTGATAATGATCACGTGGATTTGGGGGGATACCAGATTTACAACATATTCAGGAACACAAATGAGAAAGTTTCTAGCATTAGTAGTGGCATGTTCAGCTTGGCTTCTATCTCTAGCCATGCGAGCGCGGGTACATCGAATAACTCGTCATTAAGAAGTTATAGCAATCACTCTGACTATAGAGTGGGGCTCGGTTTTGATCAGGGCCTAGGTATTAGCGCTGAGCTGTTTGAGCAGGTTGATGCATTTATTGGTAATGATGGCGTCTCTGCAGATTACTTGTTGCTCAATGATAAAAAGTTCACACCAAGTATCCCTTTTACTTACTTTGTTGGTGTCGGTGGCTTTTACGAGTTTGATAAGACTTGGCATGGTGAGCATGGTTATGGGCGACAGCGGTGTGACCGCGACATCAACGGGGCAGTAAATTGTTACTATGACCATCATTATTACTATGGCGATCAAGATGACTATTTCAACGAGTATGGGGTAAGGGTACCTCTAGGCTTAGATTGGAAGTTTGCACCGCAATGGGATACCTATGCCTCCTTGGCTCCCAAAGTCGTAATTCCAAACAATTTCCACTTTGGTATCGATGCCGCTCTTGGCGTGAGATACGCCTTTAAATAACTCCGATTCTATGTCGTTCAGGTCTGCTCGTTTTGAGTAGACCTACGCATGGCTCAAAGCACCGTTTGTCGCGAGTTCCTATCATTTATTCAAACATTCATTTCGTAATACTATAAGACTTAAGGTTCATTAGACTGACTTATGAATGCATTTCTAACCGTTTATAGGAATGCGCATAGACAGGATAAGAACAATGACTCACATCACCACCAAAGATTATGTTTATGCGATGAGCAAGGATAATGCACCGGTCGCTCGCGTAAAGCCTAATCAAACATTCTCAGTAGACACCTTCGATTGCTTTCGTAACCAGATGGAAGATGCAGGCTACATCCTCGAAGAGATAGACTTTGCTAAGGTAAACCCAGCCACTGGCCCACTGTTCGTCGAGGGTGCGCAAGTAGGGGATACCCTTGCCGTTACCATTCTAGATATCGAGCTTGCCGCAAAGGGTTCTATGGTTTCATCTGAGCTTTTCGGTAGCCTTTCACACAAACTTTCCGGTTCGATTGTACAACCTGTTGATATCCAAGGTGACAGAGCAGAGATCGCACCAAACCTAAGCGTACCCCTATCTCCCATGGTAGGCGTTATTGGTACAGCGCCTGCAGAAGGTGCTATTGCATGCGGCAGTCCTGGTGAGCATGGCGGCAACATGGATACCAAGGAGATAAAACTTGGTTCGGTTGTTTACCTGCCGGTAAACCATGACGGCGGTTTACTCTCGCTTGGCGATCTGCACGCAGCCATGGGTGATGGTGAGCTTTCCGGAACAGGCATTGAAATTCCAGGCAAGGTAACCCTATCGATAGAGGTGCTTAAAAACTCCAAATTACCGACGCTTCGGTACTAAACGATGACCTCCTTACCATTATCGCGTCCGACTCAGACCTTGATAAAGCCGCGACTACTGCGGTCGAGAAGACCCACCAATATCTGATGTCTGAGCATCAGATGACTGACCACATTGCTTCTCGCTGGCTGAGCGTTGGCGGTGATCTGGGTGTGTCTCAGATAGTTAACCCGCTTAAAACCGCCAAAGTGACCATAGATCTGTCATGGCTTAAGTAATCGCAAGGAGTAATAAAAATGGAATTGAAAAAGAACATGGGTTTTGGCGGCCTGCTGATATACGCACTTATCTTTATGGTGCCTATTGCGCCTTTTGGTATCTATGGCGATGTATTTAATGTCAGCCACGGCATGGTGGGTATGGTCTACCTTACCGGGTTTGTAGGTATGCTATTTACCGCGCTCTCTTACGGTCGAATGATGAAGGAGTTCCGAAATCTGGCTCTGTTTATGAGTATGCCAAGCGCGGTCTAGGTGCCAACGCGGGCTTTATCGGTGGCTGGTGTATGCTGCTGGACTACATCATTATTCCCGCGCTTTTGTATATCGTGGCGACTATCGCTATGCATGAAATTGTACCTGAGGTTCCAGCTCTGGTTTGGGCTGCAATCTTCATTGCCTTTAATACGGTTGCGGCATTAATTGGCCTTAACTTTACTGACAAGGTGAACAAGGTATTCCTTGGCTTTATGTTGCTTCTTATTGGCGTGTTTGTGGTGACGGCATACCGTGGTCTAGTAGCAGGTGAGTTTCCAGATAGCCAAGCTTTACTATGGCGCCGTTCTTCCAAAAAGAACACTTTAGCATTGGGCTCGTGTTCAGCGCGGTATCTATTGCGGTGATGTCATTCTTAGGTTTTGATGGCGTATCTACCTGACTGAAGAAGCAAAGGATGGAGTTAAGACTCACTATGTGCCATTTGTCTCTCTTTGCATTGCAGTAGTTCTGTTCCTAGCTCAAGTTGTTTTTGCTGCCTGGGTTCTGCCAAACGCTGATGCGTTTCAAGAAAACAGTGGCAACGCTTGGTATGTGGTTGCTCGCATCGTGGGTGGCGGTTATCTATCGACCGCATGTGCACTGCTGACTGCGCTTTCGTGGGGTATTACTAACGCACTTGCATCGCAAACCGCCGTATCACGTGTGATCTTTGGTATGGCGAAAGATGGCGTTCTGCCTAAATCGCTATCAGCGCTAAACGGTCGTTTCCGTACACCGCACGTCGCTATCTTGCTTTCAGGCGTAGTTTCAGCGGTATTGGTATTCTTGTTTGAAGACCATTTGGATGTATTTGTGTCCTTCGTAAACTTTGGCGCTTTGACTGGTTTTATCCTGCTGCACTTAGCGGTGATCTCTTGGTGCAATATCAAGAACAAGCGTCAGAATTTGTTTGTTGAGCTTATCTCACCTTTATGCGGCATCGCGATCTTATCTTATGTATGGATCTCACTGGATCAGAGTGCAAAACTGCTTGGCCTTGCATGGCTAGTGGTTGGGGTAGTGGTTATCGGAATCAATAAATCACGTGACGTATCAATCAATATGGAAGCGATAGATTGATAAAAACTATCGTTTGAATGAGAAATGCCCAAGACTTAGGTTTTGGGCATTTTTTAGCCTAAATCTTTAATCTTTTCTTACACTTACGCAACTCATTGACTAGACTTGTTCAGAGATAATTATCACAAGGATGAGATATGAACTCCTCTCACGACTATTCCAAGCAAGTCATCGATGCCTTTATTAAGATCGTTATTATTGGTCTGCTGCTTTACTGGTGCTATGAAATCCTCAGCCATTTATGTTATTGGTGATCTGGGGGCGATTATCGCTACTGCTCTGTACCCTGTTGCCAAAATGCTTCAAGGGAAATTCAAAATCTCACAAGCCAAGGCAAGCTGGTTATTGGTTTTGTGTGGTGTGCTAGTCCTGATTGTGCCTACTTATCTGGTTTCGGACAGCCTATTCACTACGGCAAGCGATGTTTACGATGGTATCCAAGAGGCTCGTTTGAGCTCAAACCACCTTCAGAATCTGTGAAGTCTTGGCCAGTCGTTGGTGAGAAAGTTTATGCCACCTTACTTGGCCTATCTGCCAACCTAATGAAGGCACTAGCAGAGTATGCTGATCAGGTGAAAAGCGTTCTAGGCACAATCGCTTCATCCATTGGCTCACTTGCCGGAGGCATACTGCAATTCATTATCTCGCTGTTGATCTCTGGCGTATTCATGAGTAATGCGCAGGCGTGTCAAAAGGCATTCCAACAGATCTCGGTTCGTCTTGCTGGTGCATATGGCGCGCAGTTTACTGATATTGCTAAGGCGACCGTCCGCAGCGTGGTACAAGGCGTAATCGGCGTTGCAATAACCCAAGCGATCATGGCGCTATCGGTTTGTATCTCGCGGGTATTCCTTTTGCGGGTCTTTGGGTTGTAGCCGTACTTATTGTTGCGATAATCCAACTGCCACCGATCCTTGCGCTTATTCCTGCCATTATCTTTGCCTGGACCACAGACACTACTTTAGTCGCGAGTCTGTTCACTATCTGGTGTGTGTTGGTAAGTGCCAGTGACGCGGTACTAAAACCTATGTTGATGGGACGTGGCACCGACATTCCTATGCTAGTCATTCTTCTTGGTGCAATCGGTGGTATGGCAATGTCAGGCATTGTGGTTTATTCGTAGGTGCGGTTGTACTTGCTGTAACGCATCGCTTGTTTGTTGCTTGGCTAGCTCAGTCCGAGGTAGATATCGAGCAGATCGAGCAAACCAAACAAGAGAGTGAATAATGGCGAAGATATCCGAACGCGATAACTTTTCTTTTTTGTTTGTGGCCTTGGTGGTGCTGCTTGCTGGCTGTGCCATCATGGAGCAGTTCTTTGATACAGGGCAGGGTATAGTGCTGATTGGCTTGTTGCTTTGTATGTCGGCTTCAACACTGGGAATTGAAAGAAAAAGTACGGCAACGAGAGGCTGGTTTGGATTCTTGACCGTGACTGTACTGATAACGTCTATGGTCTCCATTTTTCAAGCAGCGAATCTCGCAGTTGTATCTCTCTCAGCCTTGATTATCTTTATCGGTCAATATCTGAAGCATGCAACCCGATTGGTACTGAAAGCACCGAGAATAGATAAAAACCAGATAGTCGGTTCTATCTGTATCTACTTGATGATGGGTCTGTGGTTTGCCTTTGTTCAGCTGCTTCTGCTGGAAATTCTGGATGGCGGTTTCAATGGTATTGAGCATGGTCCATGGCTAGATAATCTTTCTCGCATGATCTATTTCAGCTTTATCACCATGACTCAGTGGGCTATGGGGTAATTGCACCCACAGAGCCTTTGACGCGTTTTGTCGCTTTATTTTGAAGCGGTAGCTGGGGTATTTTATCTGGCTATCTTGGTTTCAAGCCTAGTAAGTGCAGGTTTGAGTCAGATAGAAGAGAATAAGAGAAACAGCGACCCTGATTGAGAGATCAAATATCGCGATTTTTAAATGCCCGCATCATTGCGGGTATTTTTATGCCTAGTCGAAATCAATAGGCGGGCAGTTTTACCAAGCATTCATGCCCAAAATAAGAGCTGTTATAGAAAAACAATGATCTTTTTGACCCCTTCTTGACCGAACTTTTACCTCAGAAAAGTAATGTAACAAATTAATTTCATACAAAATTCTGTGAGGTTGCCATACTTATTAGGTAGATCTCCAATACACAATGTTCGGAACAAGGGGTAAAGCAATATGAAAAAAGTAATTGCAATCACACTGGCCACGCTGTTCTCGCTTGCAACAGGTCTAGCTCATGCAGGCTTAAACGGAGACAAAGTAGGTCAAGATAACCGTCAACACCTACTTGATACGAGCCAATCTACTATGAGCTACGCAGATGGTTCGAACGAAAGCGTTGATAGCGATTTTGATTGGTCAAAGTCTAACAATAAGAAACGCTAGGCTAGATAAACAGATAGCCTGTAAGTAAGAAAGCCGTGAGCGAATAAACGCTGACGGCTTTTTCTATATAAGAGCTAGGAAATTATCCTTGCAACACTTCAAGTTGAAACTCAGTGCTAACCTCACCGAGGGTCAGGTACACACTGTCTTCACTACACATCACACTGAAATCATTGGTGCGCTCAAGACCTTGTTCTAGAGATTGAATGGCTTCACCGCTTAGTTTGACGATGCTTACGTCTAGCTGAGCCAGTTTGCCTTGGTTCTTGGTAAACCACATCTGAGATTTAGAATCGCCAAATGGATAGACCGCAACCTTAACGCCAGAGCGTGTTGCCTTTTTCAACCGATCGACACTCGGCTCACCCACTTCAATCCAGGCTTGAAGAACGCTGCATCATCGTGCTGCCAGATGTCCGGCTGCTCTTGATCAGAAAGCCTTTAGTAAAGGCAAGCTCAGGGGTGTAGTTGAGGGCGAAGGCGACCATACGAGCCAACATGCGCTCTTTAGTCTCAGAAGGGTGCAGCGCTACCGTAAGGTTAAAGTCGTCGAATTTATTTTGATTAGTATCCGCTAGATTCACGCGGAATTTATAGATAGTAGGTTTTAAGGCCACAACGTCATGCCTGACAAAAGAAATTTGCCGAGATTATAACGAAGTTTGTATGGCACAGATATGAAAAAGAAAGGCGGGGAATAAGAAGAGGGCCGACATAATGTCGACCCTTAAGAATTACAGTGCTTTGATTTGTTCAGCTTTGAGGGCCTTTTTGGCCGTCAGTTACAACAAATTCTACTTTCTGACCTTCAGAAAGGGAACGGAAACCGTCACCAACGATTGCTGAGAAGTGTGCGAATACATCTGGTCCATTTTCCTGTTGGATGAAACCAAATCCTTTAGTGTCGTTGAACCATTTTACGGTGCCGGTTACTGTGTTTGACATTGTCGATTTTCCTTAACAATAAAAATATAGCCAATAAAAGGGGGAAGCTTTATTGGGTTGGCTTCTTTCGCCCTCGCAAGCCAGTTTATGAACATCCATGTATAAGTCAACGACCCAAGTATTTGTTTTATGTATGGATTTTCATTTCTGTTACCTTGTCTGCATTTTTTATAATCATCTTTCAAAGATTATTTATTTGTCATTTGAGTGCAAAAAACAGCACTGTTTTGTGTGGCACAAATAATTGGGTATAGTGTCGGAAACAAATAAGGATGGTATTTAATTATGCAAGCAACTGTATCTTGGTAGATGATTTTAAATTTATCGGCGAGTCACAAT
Source organism: Vibrio sp. JCM 19236 (assembly GCA_000830455.1). Taxonomy (GTDB): domain Bacteria; phylum Pseudomonadota; class Gammaproteobacteria; order Enterobacterales; family Vibrionaceae; genus Vibrio. The sequence goes on along the minus strand of BBSB01000005.1, from coordinate 113,287 downwards.
CTGGTCACTCTGTAGTGATGGACGGCAGTGGCGGCAAAACTGCACCAAGCCCAATGGAAATGGTTCTGATTGCGGCGGGTGGTTGCAGCTCTGTTGATGTAGTTGACGGTCTGAAAAGTGCTGAACAAGCAGTAACTGGCTGTGTGGCTAAGCTTTCGAGCGAACGCCGTGAGGTTGCGCCGAAGTACTTCACTGCCATTAATATCCACTTTGAAGTATCAGGTGAAACCTAGACCCTGAACTAGTAGCTAAGGTATGTGCCGATTCTCTTGAGAAGTATTGCTCAGTTTGTTTGATGATAGGTAAGGGCGTTGAAATGACCCATACCTGGGAAATCGTTTAAAACAAAAAATGCCCATCGAGTGATGGGCATTTTTTTAAGATTCTGCGTTTTGTTTTTGCTGATTCTCAGGACGCTCGTCTTCGTGATTCTGGTAGTAGTATTCCCAGATCTCAGTTTTCTCTTCGTCTGAGATTTCGCAATAGGTCACACGCTGATCGTTCTCGTTTGCGCGAGTGATGTCATGGCCTTCCTGAACACAGTACATTGACGCTTTACTTGTGATTGGATCCCAATCTTCAACGGTGTACTCATCAGGCTCGCTTGCACAACCTGCAAGGATGGCTGCACCCGCAACAACGGTCAACAATAGGCTTTTTTTCATTCTTGTGGCTCCAAAGACCATAGATGTTTCAAATTATCTCTTTCAGTGTACGAGATATACTAATTAATTCAATAGCTAACGATGAAACTCGTCTGAACTGAGTATATACTCCGCACACTATTATTACGAAGTATTACGGCCAATCGATGCGACACCTTCATACAGCCAAACACCCCGACATAGAACATCTAGATACAGCAACTATTGTTCAGCGCCAAGCCACCCGAGCCATAGCGGTGCGTGGCGACAAGATCTTGCTTCTTTACACTGCGCGTTATGAAGATTATTCGCTACCTGGTGGTGGGGTGGATCTGGGTGAAGACCTGATTGAAGGCATGGTGCGTGAGCTTCAAGAAGAGACAGGTGCGCAGAATATCCGCGATATCAAGCCTTTCGGTGTCTACGAAGAGTTTCGCCCTTGGTACAAGGATGACGCAGATGTAATGCACATGCACTCTTACTGCTACACCTGCCATGTCGATAAAGAGCTGGGCGAACCGAACTTTGAAGAATATGAGATCAAAAATGGCATGCGCGCCGAGTGGGTGAACATCCATGATGCTATCGCACACAACGAGAAGACCATGGCGCACAGCGAAAAGCAGGCTTAAGTATTCAGCGAGAGACCTATCTGCTGCATCTGATTGCCAAAGAAATGCTTTAGTTGGTTTGTTTTAAAAACTGACCCGGCGTTAAACCAAAATGATTTTTAAATGCGCGGGTAAAATGGGACTGATCATTAAATCCGAGCTCGTGCGCCACCACTGCAATATTTTCTGAAGAGAGCAAGGCTTTGGCTTGTTCCAGTCGTTTACTCATCAGGTATTGATAAGGCGTAGCGCCGGTGAGCTTTTTAAACTCACGCAGAAAATAAAACTTACTGCATCTTAGTAGGTCAGCTAAGTCATCCACTGAGATGTTGTTGCCAATATTCTCTTCAATATAGGTGTCTATTTTCGCCATTTGTCCTTGGTCGAATTTAGATGCCGACAATTGGTCGTTTTTAAGATCAAAGTAGTTGGAATAGTTCTGAATATAGTGCGTGGAAAGCAGAGATATTAGGTTATTCAGATAGGCTTTTCCATTTCTCCCCTTAGACTTTGTCTCTAATACAAACAGCTCCATTATCCCTTTAATGGTGTCATCCATTACGTTGTAGTTATTTAGGAAATTGAGCTCCAAACCTTCTAATCCCAGAGGGCAGTGAGAGAGGAATTCTGACTCTTCGATAGCCAGAATCAAGAAGTAGCAAGGCTCAGAGATTTCATGGGTAAAAGGCGTTTTCGGCGGGTTAATCCAGATGTTACCCGGGCTAGTCTTCAATGCCGAGAGGGTGCCATCTTTTTCAGCACTCCAACTCAAGTCTCTATCTAGCGCCATAGCGAAATAAAAATAAGGCGTATACACGTTGGTCGGATAGAAGTGCGGCGAGTTTCCTTTTTCTAAAACTACCCCTTTCCATTCTAGGTTTGCGTTTGAAAACTCTATCTCTAACACCTCGCCACAGTCGGAGGCGTGTTGGGTTTCAAAATCAAAGAATTCTAGATGGGACTTCATACTCATATCTCGGGGATTGCTCTTACTAATTTGTTTATTTTTAAGCAGTTATATCCGCGCGTCAATAAAGTACAAAAACTTGAGCAGTAATGTTCAATCCCTTTCATAGACCGAGCGCTAATCTACAACCATCTAAGCAAGCAACGAAAGGGAGTAAGCAAATGTTTAGAAAACTGATTACCTTATTACTAGCCGCGACATCGGCATTCGCAGTCAACGCCAAACAGGAGATCTCTATGCAAGCCATTCAACTAGATACTCGAGTCGGTCAATTAGAAGCAAACCTTTATATGCCAATTGGCGTGGAAAAACCACCTGTGGTTATCGTCACTGGGGCGTGGACAACGGTTAAGGAACAAATGCCGGCGGTATATGCCCAAAAGCTAGCTCAAAATGGCTACGCGGCAGTGACCTTTGATTTTCGTGGCTGGGGCAAATCTGAAGACTCGGTTCACTATCTAGAAGACCCAAGTCGTAAAACCGAAGACATTCGCGCCGTGATCGACGCTGTGGCCTTGCTAGAACAGGTAGACGGCAATCGCATTGCGGGTTTGGGCATCTGTGCATCGGCAGGCTATATGTTGGATGCAGTCTCTCATAACAACAAGGTACGCTCGGTGGCTGTGGTTGCTCCTTGGCTACATGATAAAGACATGGCAACGGCTATCTATGGTGGTGAAGAGAGTGCGGCGGGACTTTGGCAGCAGCTCAGCAGGCCACTAACTCTGCTACCCCAGTTTATATCGAAGCTGCTAGCACCACCAATGAAGGTGCGCTGATGTACCAAGCGCCATACTACACAGAAACCGACCGTGGTTTGATCCCTGAGTACGACAACAAATTCAACGTGGCCTCTTGGACTGGTTGGTTAAATTATGATGCTCAAGCGGGTGCAAGCTCTCAAGACAAACCTGTGTTTATGGTAGCCTCCGAGGCGATGGCATTGCCTGCTGGTGCCCATCAGTATCTTGATAACTCTGGTGAAAACGTGAAGGCGTTATGGCTTGAAGATATCACCCAGTTCGAGTTCTACGACCAACCAAAGGCAGTCGGCTTAGCAAGCGATGCTGTTGCTGAGCACTTCGCGGTAACTCTATAAGGAGTGGGTGATGAAAGCATTTAAAGGGTTACTTTTCATCATGCTAGGTCTGGTGTCTGCGTCGATCAGCGCGCAGACCCTTGATGAAGCCAAGGTTCGTTCGGCTATCAATGGCTTTTCTACCTTTGCAGACCAGGGAGCTTACGAATATCTTGGGCGCGTGTTTGCACCAGAACTGACCGTTGACTACACCTCTTTGTTTGATGGCGAGGTTACCAAGGTAAAGAGAGAAGATTGCTAAAACAGTGGGCGGGGTTTCTACCTGGATTTGATGCCACCTTTCATGACCTCAGTAATGTGCAGGTGGCTGTTAGCGGTGACAAAGCAACGGCAACCGCTGATATCACCGCAAGCCACTACCTAGGAGAAGGTTTCTGGGCGGTGTCAGGTAGTTATGACTTTGCTTTGGTTAAGTCAGGTGATGAGTGGCAAATCAGCGCCATCAAGATCAACGCAACCAGCGAAGAGGGAAGCCGAGATATTCTTGCTGAAGCGCCTAAGTTTGCAGAAGCGAATCTTGAGCAGCGTCAGGCAAGACTGGTCAAGGATTAGAAAGGCCCATTAGGAAAGCGAAAGGCCTTCGTTTGATAAACATAAAGGAGCTCAAAGTGAGCTCCTTTATTGCGTTGTGTGCTAGCAAGGTGGGCATTACTCTAGACATATCCCTTCTATGCTAGGAGAAGGCTTTATTCAATTCATCAATTTCAGCTTATCAAATGACTCAGTCCAATCGGGTAATAAAAGTCTGCTCGTCATCCACAAAAGCTACAAAGCCGCCGTGATAGATAAACACTCGACCACGTCCCTCAACTAGGCAGGCAAGCTGTGGGTTCAAATCCTCTTCGTTATTTTGACTTTGAAACGTGCCAGTATCTGTGACTATGCCGTCGAGTCTAGGCAAATATCCATAAGTGCGCTTAGCTTGATCAATCAGGCTTAACTCGCTGGTGGTAGAGAAGCAAGAGGGGATCGCACCGGCGTCTTCGATAAACATAGTTTTGAATTCTTCAAAAGCTGTAATCACCAGCCAGTCGATGTCGTTAACACGATGGATAAACATAGAATTTCTCGATAAATCTGATTTGGAGATCTTATCACTATCAGGGTAGGACTTAGTAGAGCTTTAGTCGATAAAGAGCGGAATTGTGTACCAATTCAGAACATTCACCAAGTCAACTTGAGACATGTTTTTATACATTGCAATTGCTGAAATGCTATCGATCCTTGTGGTAAGTTAATTTTTAATTGATTGGTTTTGGGCTGTAGATTAAGACCCTTAAAAGAGCGCTATGCGTTTAAAAGGAAACTGGCATGGAAGTGACAATTGGAGCGTCTCCAGAGCTTATCGAGCAAGCACAGGCTATACGGTTCCAAGTATTTAGTATTGAGCAGAACATTCCAAATGAATTGGATTTTGATGGTTTAGATAGCGCTTCTGTTCATGCTCTGGTTAAGGATGGCAACCAAGCGATAGCAACCGCTCGTTTATTGATAAATCCAGATGGATCTTCAGTAATGGCGCGAGTTGCAGTTCTTGAGGCATATCGTGGTAAAGGCCTTGCCTCTAAAGTTGTGACGTCGCTGATGAATTACGCGAAGCAACAAGGTGTCGGTTTCATCGAAATTCATGCACATAGTTATCTTCGAAACTACTACCAAAAGTTCGGTTTTGATTTTATCCAAGAAGTCGAGGTAGTCGGTGGGCATCAACTAATCGAAATGCGCTACCATTCACCGCGCTCAGAACAAGCTGTGTCGAGCACTAATACTGATGCCGCATCTTAACCCCAGCTAGCGTTCTTGCTGCCCATCTCTAGTTAAAACTTGAGGCACCTTGTCCGGTTTGGCATAAGAAAGGCGATGTATCATATCTGTTCTATGGTAGCTATCTACCCAGAGACACACACGATTTGCATTGATTCTACATCTACATATCCGTCTTTTCTCACGGCATTCGAAGGCAATATGACTCGTTCTATTTCTCCAATGATCAGCTCGGTTCCATTGATGGCTAACGTTTGATGCTCTCGCAGTCGCATCGCTATTTTGAGTGGGCTTTGCTCAACAAATGGAGCAGGATGGTTGTCGAGGTATTGGGGTGTAAGCCCAGTTTGGCGAAACTCGGATACGTCAGCCGGATAGCGCGCCGAAGTTTGGTGCGCTTGTATCGCAATCGGTTCTGTCACTGAATTGATGGTATAGGCACCTGTTGCAAGAATGTTCTCTAAGGTGTGTCTTTCCACACTACTAGGGCGAATAATAAACCCCATAAGAGGTGGGTTAGCTCCAAGGTGAAACACAGAACTGACGATAGACAAGTTCTCATATCCCTCAGGGCTAACTGTGCCGATCAGGTTGGCGCTTTTGAAACCCGACAGACTATTAATAAACCGCGCACGAAAGCGATCTTCCATTTCTGATAATGCATTCTGGTTAAAAATGGTTTGCATTGATTAATCTTCCTTAATTTAAAGTATTGCCATCGTACTGAACTAATAATAGTGGCTTCTCAATTAATCATTGCTCAGTCCCGAATTAGCCCGGCACTATTTCTTCGAAACACAAAAGAGATACGTAGGTGATCGTCATAGCGAATTAAGCCGTAGCAAAAGCCGTTTAAACAGGAAAAAATATATGGCCTCAGTCTACGTAAGCATTGGAAGCAACATTAATCGTGAACACCACATTGCTGAATCTCTCAAAGCACTAAGAAACCGCTTTAAACCTTTAACTATATCTAGTTTCTACGATTGCGAGCCTGTAGGTTTTGAAGGGGACAATTTCCTCAACTTAGTCGTCGGATTTGAATGCAGCCTCCGAGTGGGCGAGTTGGCTAAGGTTTTACAGCAAATCGAATTGGACAGTGGCCGTCAGCGAGAGAATAAAGAGTGGGCCTCACGCACTTTAGATATCGATATCCTCCTTTACGACAATAAAGTGGCATTATCGACGGGGTAGAGCTTCCGAGAGGCGAAATCACGGAATACGCTTTTGTGCTCAGACCCTTAGTCGATGTCGCCGGGCAAGAACTTCACCCAACCTTGAATATCTCGTACCAGCGAATCTGGAATAACTTCGACCAGATGAGCCAGAAAACTGAACCCATATCTTTTGAGGACAGTTTCAGCTAGTCAGCGCTCTCCTGTATACAAAACAGCTAACCGCCTGAGCTGTATTGATCTTTTCCTCTAGCAGCCACGTAATTTTCATCACGCTCTAAGGAATGGAAATCGATATGAATCACAACGCAATTATCACAATCACAAATCTCAGATTGAGAACCTATATAGGTTTCAATGAAGAAGAGAAAACTAAGCAGCAAGACATCGTTATCAATGCTGAAATCCATTATCCAGCTAACAACCTTTGTCTCTCAGATGATGTCGACAATGCGCTTAATTACAAAAACATCTGCAAAAAAATTATCCAACACGTCGAAGCTGGCCGGTTCCTACTATTAGAAAAACTCACCAGTGATGTGCTCGGCATTTGTGTCGACCACCCATGGGTGAAATATGCACAAGTGAGGATAGACAAGCCACATGCCTTGCGTTTCGCAGACTCCGTCTCGCTCACCCTGAGCTATGAAGCAGATCACGACAGTAATTCACAAGGAGCAAGCTAATGTTGAGCAAAGAAGCTGAAATAGTAAGAGAAGCTCTGCTGGCAAAGGGGCTCGAAACTCCGATGACACCGAGCGAAATGAACAGCGACCAGAAATATAACCGTATCAAAGGGTTGTTAACGGAGGTCGTTAGTACTCTCGGGCTGGATTTAACCGATGACAGTCTCGCAGAAACGCCTCATCGCATTGCCAAGATGTATGTACATGAGATTTTTTCTGGACTCGATTACGCTAACTTCCCAAAAATCAGCGTCATCGACAATAAAATGTCCGTCGATGAAATGGTCAAGGTGTCAGAGATAGACTTAACCTCGACATGTGAACACCACTTCATCACCATCGACGGGTTAGCACAGGTCGCCTATATCCCTGAGTCTAAGATTCTGGGGTTGTCCAAGATAAACCGTATCGTTAGATTTTTTGCCCAGCGACCTCAGGTTCAAGAGCGCCTCACTCAGCAAATCCTCGTTGCCATACAGGCTCTGGTGGAGACCGAAAACGTTGCCGTCACTATTACCGCGACTCACTATTGCGTTAAATCAAGAGGCGTTATGGATGCAAACTCTGAGACCACCACAACCGCATTAGGTGGCATTTTCAAAACTAACCCTCAAACCAGAGCCGAGTTTTACGATGAGTGAGACCATTCTAATTACCGGTTTGGGTAAGCGATTAGGGTTTGCTTTGGCGCTGCAGCTCTTAACGGACGGATACAAAGTGGTCGGTACTTACCGTAGTGACTATCCTCATCTGCAACTTCTGCGCGACAGAGGGGCGGATTTGCAACAGGTAGACTTTTACCAAGAAGGGAGCTTACTGGAATTCTTAGATTACGTTGGTCAGGAGTACAGGGAGCTCAGAGCCATCATACATAATGCCTCTGACTGGAAGCCGGAAAACAAAAAAGACCCTAGCGAAAATGCCGCATCCATCATGAACCAGATGATGACGGTTCACGCTACCGTGCCATACCTAGTTAACCTAACCCTTAAAGACCAACTGACATCTGGCGATAAAACGTCAGACGTCATACACATCAGTGACTACGTTGCGGAAAAAGGCAGTAAAAAACACATCGCTTATGCGGCGAGTAAAGCTGCACTTAACAATCTCACGCTTTCGTTTTCAGCAATGATGGCTCCCAAGGTAAAGGTAAACACAGTCGCCCCAGCCATGCTTAAATTCAATGAAAACGATGACGAGGCATACAAGGCTAAAGCTCTTCAAAAAGCGTTAATCCCAACAGAGGCGGGCTTTGAAGAGGTGACCGATGGTATCAAATTCATCTTGGCTAGTCGGTATATGACCGGACGAACCTTGCATCTTGATGGCGGTAGGCATTTGAAGTGATGACTACAATAAGGAGCTTTTTTACGAATAATGTATTCATCTAAATCAAGTAAAATTTCAACACGATACTTCTATCACCGAGCTAGCTGCTCTTGCTAGCTCGGGTTTGTTCACGCTATTTTCTGATCCTCTTCATCTCTACTCTCCACCTAGTGACCAGCAGTTGATCCACTTTGTAGTCATCGATGTCGACCACCTCAAACTTGTAACCAGAGAAGGTAACTGAATCGGTGCGACGCGGAATCTTTTTCAGCATAAAGATCATAAAACCAGCGATAGTCTCGTAGTTCTGTGAGTGTGGCAGTTCGTCTATTTGTAATATGCGCATCACATCTGTGATAGGGGTTACACCATCGATCAACCAAGAATGCTCATCACGGGCGACAATTTGCTCTTCACCCTCGGCTAGCACCCAACTGCCCATGGCTGCGCTTTGTAAATCATTAAATGTCACTACGCCAAGCACCAACGCGTATTCGTTCATTACCACTGCGAAGTCGACGCGGTTGGCCTTAAAATATTCCAACGCTTCAGATAGGCTCAACGTATCAGGGATAATAGGGCAGGCTTGTACCACACTGCTACTTTTTAAATCCAAGGTCTGATCATTAATGAGTCGAATCAACAACTCAGTGGAATTGACAAAGCCCTTAATCGCATCGAGATGCCCATCGCAAACCAGAAACTTGTGATGCGGGTTATCAGCGATTTTACGCTTAAGCATGTTTTCATCGTCGCTGAGTGAGAGAAACGCAATGTCTTCGCGTGGCGTCATGGCTGAAGTAATTGGAATAGACTGCATTTGAAAGACGCTTTCCATCATTTGTTGCTCGTTGGTATCGAGCACGCCAGCTTCCGCACCGGCATCCATCACAGCGTAAATATCATCACTGGTGATGTCGTCATTGCGCTCAGCAGGTACACGAAGCAAGCGAAAAATTAGATTCGCCAAGCCGTTAAACACCAACACGAAGGGCTTGAGGACTAAGATGCACACCAATAACGGCTTAACTAGGGTCAAAGCAACGGTTTCGGGTATCGCCATGGCGATACGTTTAGGCATCAGGTCGGCAATCAAGATAAACAGACTGGTTACCAAAGTGAAGGAGAGTATAAAGCTGGTCTCCGCGACCCAATTTGCAGGAAGCCAATGGCTAAGCATAGCTGCGATATAGGGGGTAAATGCTGACTCCCCGACGATACCGCCCATGATAGCAACCGCGTTTAGGCCAATTTGCACAACCGTAAAGAAATCACCAGGGTTCGTTTGCAGACCAAGAACCAGAGTGGCTCGGTCATCGCCATCGTCAGCTAACTGGCGCAGGCGAATTTTTCGCGCTGCGGCCAACGAGATTTCTGACATGGAAAAAAGCAACTGATTAAGATCAGCGCCATGATAATAAACAGGTTTTCAACTAGGCTCATCGAGGCTATCCGAATAGAAAATTGGCGCTATTTTAGCCACAATTGACGATGAGATTTAGGAAACTTCCACGAAATCATTTTGTCGTGACGATAACCGAATTAGCAGGTTGTTTTTCTTTTTTCATGCACTTGTCAGTGCAGGTGATGTCCCGTACGCTCGTGATTTACTCATTAACTAAAAATAGGAAGTTTTCTTAATGCGTAAGTCAGATAAGAAGATCGAGAATCTAATCAGGAACGTATTGACCGAAGTATGTGAAGACACATTGAAAGGATACGATGGTTTTCTTTGGGTGACCCACACAGTTCAATTTTCTTCTTTCCCACAAAGCTTAAAAATTGTGTGCGTATTTGAAACCAATCAAGACAGAGCAAACTTTTTAGTTGGAGAAGGCCAGCAGCATGTCTCATCAACTATCCAAAAGGCGTTTAATGAGGTTGGGGTACAGCTAAAAAACGTAAGCAAGCAAATCAGTTACGAGACACGATAAAGGTCAGTGCTGAAGCTTTGTTACTTAATACGCTTTTAAACGATAGAGATAAACGACATGAAGAAACAAAAGAGTCCTTGTATCGATATCTGTGACTTTTCAAACTCTAAAGGATGGTGTTTGGGTTGCGGCAGAACCCAGGAAGAATGCAAAAAATGGAAAACCATGAAGCCTTACGCCACAAACATACTTCAGAAGGAACTAAAGAAAAGGTTGTCACAAATGAAAACTGATTCGGTGTGAGTAGGGGGGCCTCTGACACACTTTTGCCCATTATCATTTAGAGCATAAGCTCATACATGCCTCGCAACGAAGCCACCATAGGCTACCCTCATTTATGGCCTATGTTTTTAAGTTCTACAGCATTATTTCTTCCCAATATCCACTCTTTGGCCTGTTTTCTAGCATTGCCCTGGAAAACAAGAACCCTTGGCAAAGCTCAATTTTGTTGGCACGTGCCAAGTCTAAATGCTCTTGTTGTTCGACACCTTCGAGTATTGTGGAAAACCCGAGAGCAGAGGAAAGCTGCGTAATAGCTTTAATTACCGCATGTGCATCAGACTTTAGGTCGACATTTAGCGTGAAGGATTTGTCTATCTTCACCGTATCGAACACTTTACTGATTAACAGATCCAAAGAAGCGTTGCCTGTGCCAAAGTCATCCAGTTGAAGTGAGAACCCTAGCTCTCGAAGTTTGAGCAAGGCTGTTAGGGCAGATTCCTTGTTTTTGATGATAGCTGTCTCAGTCAGTTCAAGAGGGAAGTGGCGAGGATCGATAGTTCTTCTGTCGACATGTTCTTTTAGAAGGTTAAAAAGACTGTCATTCTCTAGTTGTAGTGCTGATACATTGACTGAAACTTTAACGTCAAAGCCTAACTCTTCTAATTCCTGTCTAAACGCGATGGCTTCTTCAACCACAGTCTTACCGACGGTTATGATGTCACTTGTTTCCTCTAGGATAGGGACAAACTCATCTGGACCAATCAATCTGCCGTTGTATTCTGTGTTGAGACGCAGTAGAGACTCAAATCCAACTACGCGGCCATCAACCGTCGATATCTGTGGTTGAAACCAAACTTCAAATGCATCATTTTCGCAAGCGAATTTAATGTGTTGAGTTATGTCGAACTTGTACCAGCTCGCCTGTTGCAGCTTGTCACTAAATATACTGACACCCCCACAATCCAGTGGGTTGCTCTTCGAATAGAACATTGCAGTATCGGCTTTAGCGAGCAGTTCATCGAAATTCGTTCCGTGTTTAGGGCAAAGCGATACCCCAATTGAGCAGGATATCTTTAAATTGTTTTCAGCAATAACCAGTGGTTCGTTTAGCGCTCCGTGCAGATGCCTAGCAAAGCTTTCTGTCGAAGATTGGTCGTCATAATAGAGTGCGACGAACTCATCACCTCCAAGCCTAGCAACGACACCGTTCTGGTTTATGAGCTGACTAATAAGGGAACCTATGTGTTCAAGAGTTTATCGCCAACTTCATGGCCTAAGTTGTCATTGATTGATTTAAAGTTATCCATATCAATGAACAGTAATCCAAAAGAAGTGGAAGGTATTTGTCTGTTTTTGAACATGTTGCTCAATGCACGCCTATTAGGAAGCCCTGTCAGAAAATCCGTATGTGCTTGTTGTAAGGCCGTGTCTTCAGCCAATTGGCGCAGTTGTACTTCTTTCTCAAGTTCTGTCTTGCTAACAGTCGTTTGCTTTAGAGATATAAGAAGTTCCTCAATTTTTGACTGAAGAACTGACCATTCATATATTCTCGTGGATTTGTATTTTCGCTTATCTTGATTGATACCTGTCATATTGACCGCGTCGCTGATAATGCGAACTGGCGTAACTAGTGACACGTAGAACACTGCAAACAAAAGACATAAAAGGAGTATCCCTGAAAGAACGACGAGCTTTTGTTCCAGATTTAGTTGCTCAAGTTCATCATAAGAGTGTTCTTGGACCTGTCTCACCAATGTATCTAAATGTGCGATCAAGTTTTGGTTGTAAGTATCTAGGGTGCTGAGTATCCAATCGTAGCTTTTAGTACCACTCACATTCTGCAGTAGATGAAATTGAGTTCTGATCCGCGTTATATCCGACGATACTCGCTCAATCATTACGGAATCTCCCAGACCTGATGATTGAATAAGAGCGGAGTACTTTTTCTCCACGCGGTCGATGGTATTTAACCAACGTGTTAATGAATCGGTCGATTTAGACTTGCTATAGTCCGTGACAAGCATTCCAAGGGTATGCGTTTTTTGGCTCAGGTCTAGTGCTTGCCTGCCGACCTCAATGATCTCCTCTCGAACACGATTTTGTTTATCAGAAATGAAGATAAGCGACCCGATGAAAAACACGAGTAAAGTAAGTATTGAAATTAGAGCATGTTTGATACTAATCCTCATTGGTAACCACCGTCTGTTTCAAAGGCGCGATGCTTTCAAGGCTCTCTGTTCGCAATGCGAGCATAGGAACAAATCCCTTTCCTTCCTCTATGCCAAGGTCCACCAGCCATGACATTTGTCTTTCCAGCAGTGGCACCAACGGCCGGTATAAAGAGACTTCCCACATACTGTCGTCTTTTAATGATTTTATGCTTTTGGGCGTGGCGCTTAGAGACTTAGAAAGTGTCGATATGACTTTCTCTTCGTCGCTGATAAACAATTTCTCTGCTTCAATGAGCGTAGTTAGAACTCTCGCTACATCTTTGGAACTCACTCGTTCATTTGCGAGCATTAATTCATGCTGAAGGTAGATGCCAGCGAATTGTTGAATGTAGACTGGCGTGGGAGGTGCTTTTTTATCTGGCTTATGAAAGGCTCTCGAATGGTTATAAAGTCGCATTCCCCTTCGTATAAGCCCGTGACTAAATCGGAAATGTTAAGGTACTTAAAGGTGACATCTTTTTCTCCGGAATACTCAACCAGTAACTGACCGTAAAAATGCAAGGCGGACTGGTGTTGTGTGCACATTGTTTTCCCTTTCAACGCACTCAAATCATTGATAGGAGCTAGCGATGCTAAAGCATTCTGATTGTCTGAATCGAACACGGAAGCGACAATACGGTAATTACGCAGCCTGTGTTGGTTGGCTAGGAAAGCAATATCCGCCACAAGGATAAAATCAGGGTCGACTTCTTGATTGATAACTGATTTGAGGGCGAGCTTGCCACTAGGTCGGTCTATAACATGCAACTCAATATTATTTTTTTCAAAAAGGCCTTGTTCTTGCGACACCTTTACCAGTCCAAAGCCTGGCTGGACCCCAGTAATCAAGGAAAGAGAAATAGGCGTATCACGCTGACTAATATCCTTGGACGGCTCAGAGCAAGCCAGTAGAAGCGCTGATGCTAAAACGATTAGGTACCTGTACATACTCCATCCTTGGTAATACGCATATAGTGGGTAGCTTAGGATACTTTTTCGGAGAAACAACAGATTGTATGAGGCATTATTGTTAATTGGGCTCTGTCATCCTTGCTGACTTGCAGTGTTCGAGTAGCCCTTCCTTTTGAAGTTCACGGATTCGTTCTTTGGTCAGTTGATAGGTGTCACTGATCTAAAGAAGGCTTTTTCACTTGGGTCCAAGACGTATTAGCGCGTCAGTATTAACTCGCCTTTGCCCCAAAATTGTTTATAGCTGATGCAAAATCGATTGGTAAAGTTTGGGACTTAGGAAACTTCAGCTAATGGGGGTAAAAGCTAGATCTGACCCCGCCTACCTGTTCGCAACCATTAGACATAAGCGATAAATCGACCTGCTACTAACGCGCAAAGCCACAGTATTAACGATACAAAACCGACGAGGCGTTGCTGGTTGAACGGAACGGCATAACCCATACGCCAATGAAAGTTGACCGCATTTGCCACCGCGAAAGTGATGCACAGCAACTTGAACAAAAAAATACTCAGCGCGAAGTAATCTCTTGGACTAGCCATAAAAAGCAACACACCAGAGATAACCGCAATAACGAAACCGCTAACAGCGACAGGAACGAGCACATGAGCAAGCTGTACGAGTGTTATACGCCGCCAAAGGCCGATGTGTTTTAGATCTAACGGGATGATCGAGCCTACTAACAGCGCGATACCAAGAACATGCAGGGTATTGATTACCGCATAACCCCAACGAGAAAACCGAATCCACTGGGCGACAGGTGTTAAGGCTAAGGCTTCGAGCCAGGCTTCCAACATTGCGCTGCTTTAATCACGGTTTGGATAAAGATCGTAGAGTACACCGTCAATCCAAATACGCTCCGCCTTCATTAATTTTTGTTCAATATCAGCTGAAGGTTCCCCCTCAATTTTTACTTCAACACCTTTGGCCAAATCGCCAGGCATTAAACCAGCACGATCATTGCGGTAAGGTTGGCCAACTTCTACCGTCCAGATATCGTTTTCCGACTTTACCGTTAACTCCCCATGCGGGTTGCCCAACTTAAGCTCGACGATAATGCCAGTCAGTTCAATGTTATTACCCGTCGTCCAACGCCAGCCATGATGCGCCGCCGCGAAAGACACAAACACAAAAGATATAAGAGTAAAAAAGAAAAGTACGCTTTAACATATTCCCTCCTAGGAGTGGGTTAACCGAAGTAATCCTTTAATAGGGCTAGAGTTAGTGAGGCACCTTTTTGTTCCAGCGAACAATCAATAATTTTCTATTTATTAGCTGTAGTAGCTCAAATCTAAGCTGACAAAGCCCCCTAAAAATGGGTAGCTGTTAGATCAAGTTAAGCCATTACAAATTATAGCTAACAATTTTTGCCTATTAACGTGGTGTTACCTCTTATTCACCCAGGTTTAAGCTAATGCATTAGGGTTATGCGCAGGCGTACTTTCAAATGTACTTCTAGCTCAGAAATGCCCCAAACTTACTTAGAGTAAAAGATCATAAACAATCTGTTTATCTCGATATGCCATGTTTTTCTTCATCTAAAGTTATTTATAATTTCTTTTAATCTCCCTTATCATTAAATCAATCAGTCTCTCCCTCACGTAGTTAGTTACTTCTTGGGAACGATGAATCTGAACGCCAATATTTCCCATGTTTGGTAATCTTTTATTGATGATTTCGAGGGGGGCGGGCAACCTATACATGTTCGAGCTGTAATACCGATTCCAGCATTAACAGCGGGCCAAATACCACTTAGACTCTGGCTTTGATATACAACTTTCCATCTTATTCCTTCTAAATCCAGAGCTTTTGTAGCTTTCTGTTTAAAAAGACAATTTGGTTCTACCATTACCAATGGCAAGGGTGTTTTTTTTCTAGAAAGTGTTCGAGGGGAAAATCTGGCGAGGCAATCCAGTGTACTTGTGTATGTGTAATGACGTCAGAATATGGAGTATTCTCACTCCCTTGCCAGGTAACTGATATGTCGAGCAATCCATCTTGAATAGCCGATATTAGCCTAGAGTGCCTTTCGATCATTGTATTCAATTGGACTTGTTCATTAATTCGAGTAAAACGCCCTAAGCATTCAGTGATAATTCCTTCCGCAAAATCTTCTTGTAGACCCACAAGTACTGAGCCTTGCAAATCAATGCACCTTAGCGTTTCTAGCACTTCATCGTTCAGAGCAAGCATTTTCTTTGCATAGGTTAATAGGTGCTCTCCTTGCTCCGTTGGTAACAGATATCTCCCCTCTTTCTTGACCAGTTGTGAATTAGTCTGCATTTCTAGTTTTTTTAAATGTGCACTCACAGCAGATGTTGATTTATGTTGATGTTTTGCAGCAAGAGAAAAGCTCTTGAATTCAATGCCAAGTACGAATGTCCTTAGAGCTTGTAAATCCAATACTGTATCTTTCATATTACCAACAATCCCAAATTTGTGAACCAATCATCCTGAATGTTTTGATTTTTCGAACTATAAGTAGGTGTCATTATAGACATCTGTTTTGAAACCGGAAGTGATGATATGAGCAATAGCAAAGATATATTAACGATTGCGCCAAAATTAGACGAGTTAACTAAAGATGTTCTATTTGGCGACATTTGGGAGCGTAAACAGCTAACTACAAGAGAGAGAAGTATCATTACGATTTCAGCGCTAGCCTCTTTAGGAAGGCTTGAACAATTGCCTTATCACATAGATCTCGCAAGAACTAACAGTGTCAATAATGAAGAATTGATAGAAATATTCACCCATTTGGCTTTTTATGCCGGGTGGCCAGCTGCCGTGAGCGCTATTACGCGTGTTCGTGATTCTAAGGGTTTAGATTGAGTAATCAGTAAGTAGGAGAAAAAATGATCGCGATGCAATATAAAATAGTTCTCCCATCCGATTATCCGATGGAATCTATTGAAAACAGAATCAAAGAAAAAGGTCATTTGTTAGATGGGTTTCCTGGGTTAATCTTTAAGGCCTACCTTTACTCACGTAAAGACGCTAAAAGTTATGAAAACCCAGTAAATAGTTACGCACCGTTTTATGTGTGGAGAGATCATCACGCAATGGTCGCATTTCTCCAAAGTGACGGGTTCAAAGCGCTATGTGATCAATTTGGTCGCCCAAAGGTTGAAATGTGGTTTGTTGACGACGAGCCAACGGTGCCATCTTCTCACCATTCTCTTGCGTGCATTTATAATAAAGTCAGTCAATATACAGATATTCACGGCTTAAACTATACCTCGTGGGAAACGCTTGATGTAACGTGGTTTAGTAACTTAGAAGGAATTAACGATAGGGATGGTGAAGTCTACTCTGTGGGTTATGTTGCCCGTGGTAATAGTGACATTTAGTCAGTAGATGCATTTGGGTTTACTCACGAATCATACGAAGTGTGTTTAAGCTTAAGCTCTAAGCACACTTCTCCCATACTGTCCTGGCTAGGACGTCATGCAGCTTTCTTAAAATCCTAGTTGGCCAATAACATTCGAAAGGAGGTCAACATGAAAAAGCAATCCTCAGGGGCATGTAGCGGTATAAAGAAACCTTTTAAACTAGAAGAGATATGGCGAATCAGAACTAGGTTAGAGCTTGAAAATGACTTGATGCAGACGGCACTTCTTAACTTGGCGATAGACAGCAAACTACGAGCAAGTGATCTCTTGCGACTGCATGTTTTTGATGTGAGTTCTCACGGGGTGATATACGATAGAGTGCAGTGTGTGCAGCAAAAACGGGAACGGATGTTCACTATGAAATTACACCTCGAACGCAGCAGAGTTTAAGCCGATGGATTTACTCGGCATCCTTGCAATCGAATAGTTACCTTTTCCCAAGCGAACGTAAAGTAAGCCAACCAATCAGCTACTCTTATTACCGCTCGATCATCCGTGAGTGGGCACAGAAGTTAGGCTTGAATGCTGACTACTACGGAACCCATTCTATGCGTCGAACCAAGGCAACCTTGGTCTATGAGAGGACCAAGAACATAAGGGCTGTACAAATACTATTGGGACACTCGAAACTAGACAATACCATCCGATATCTCGGTGTCGAGTTAGAGGACGCACTAAAGCTTTCTGAGCAAACTGACTGCTAATCTCTATTGGGCACCGGCTTTAGGCATGTCGAGAAGCTTGTGCCCCAAAACCGCTTAGAATATTTGCTCTAAAAATTTTACTGCTACCAAGCGAAGTAAGTTTTTATTATGTGTGGGAAAAGCTATGTCAGTCTTATGACCTGACTATTTGTACAGTTTATTGGTTTTAACTGGCTGCAAAGTATAAATATGCTTGTTTTGTCGAGGATTCAGACTTGTTTTATCGTTAGAAAAGTCAATAAGTCGTTGTTAATTATAGGCTTATTTTTATCCCTATCTAAGATAAAGAGCATTGTTAAAAAGAGATAACACGCACGCTCATTTTTATGTAAAGACAAAATGCTGAATATGAAAGATATGCTTTATATTTCAATGGTTTATGTTATCTTTGATGAAAGTTAGGCAAGCAGATAAACGAGCAGGTCTGTTATTAAGAATGTTAGCTACATACAAAGGGTAATCATGTGTGATTTTAGTGAAATCTCATTTAAAAATGGCAACATAAACTTCAAGGCAGATGTCACACCGGTTTCTCTCCAGAACAGAGGAGACAGAAAGGCAACGTTTAAACGTCAACTTCAGGAGTATACGAGAGCATCCCCATTTATTGTAACGGGGACGTGTTGGGTTTCGATAGACTATTACTGCCAGCACGTAAAAAGGATCAAGAATCCGGGTGCTTATGACATAGATAACATAATTAAGCCAATTCTAGACTCGCTTGTTGGTCAAGCCGGTCTAATTTTGGATGATGTGCTGGTTGATCGAGTCACTGTTAATTGGATTGATACACCTCATGAAGATCATATCGAGATACAAGTCGAATATCCTGATTTATTGTTTTGTGGCAAAGATGATCTGGTACTAATAAAGCATGGGTCTGGTTGGTGTTTTCCAGTTCATCGGAAAATTGCGCAGAGCGATAAGGGGATGGAACTCATTCAGCAATATTTCGATATTTGGAACTCGGTAGATGATGAGCATGCTTTCAACGCTAGTGTTTACATGTTGCCGATACAAAATTTCGTGTACTTTGCAAAGGTTCGTGAAAGTGGTTTTGAGATAATTGAACTCAAATGTAGCTAACAAATTGCTTAAGAGTGACGGTTAACCTTTGGCATTTTTAGTTCGGTTGAGTTTAGTGATTACAGTGGCTTTGTTTAGGTTTCGTGGTGTTAGCCGCACCTTATCAAAGCGTTAACTAGCATCAAAATTGGAGTACATCGCAGTGAGTTCTAAAAAGAAACTAAGCTCGTATGAGTCGTACGAGTATTTTGGTGAATTCTTTCTTGCCGAAGATTCTTATGAAGTTAAGTTTGCAGGCAAAGTGTCGTTTTCTCCAGAAAATGGTTTGGTCTTAACATACAGTATTTCAGATTCGCGCTTACCTCGGGAAGCAGAGAGACTTTTTGCAATATTGGATAATGGTAAGAAGTGCACCTTGATCGGCCCGTTTGATTTTTCGGGTGGGACAATGCGATTTGGTAGTATCAATACAAAATTTGGACGTCATGGATTTCAGCATCTTCTAGTCGGTGATTTTATCGATAAAGATACCAAGTTAGAAAAGTGCCATTTTACATTTGGCCATATGCAAGATTTCTTTTTCAACAAAGGCCATGAACTGTTTGTAGCATTTGAAGATGGTAATCTGCATGAGATCCGTTCTAAAGAGTTTCAATTGAACGTAAAACATGTGGCTTTTGGGCATAATGTTAATAGTAATCTTAAGAATGTAATAGTTCCTGAAATTGATAGTGGTGATCTTGCTCGTGATCTACATGACTCAATCGAGGAACTTACTAATAAATATCCGAAGCAATCAGTGCTACTGCGAAAATCTCTCGAATATTATTTTGAATACAATGCAGACAACGCTAAGTCAGTTGAAAATATCTATGATGATCTCTATAAAATATCATCATTATTTTCTGTATTTATGTTTAAGCCTATTCTGCTAGATGTAGTTGAGTTTATTCATCATCAAAACCGAATCCAATTACTATCATCCCAATTTGTTGAGTCGAGAACATTGGAAGTAGCTACTTCAAAAAGTAATCACTTTCATCTACCAATCAATAATAAGAAAGTGATTCTTGAAGAAGTAATGCCTAACTGGCTTCAACACTATGAAGAGTTTCGAGTTATCTCGACAACTTTAATGTTTGAAACGAATTTCCGAACGCTCCACTCAGCTTACAGTGATATCGTTTTGTATATCACTCAGTTAGAGTCAATTAATCATTCTTTGGGTAAGTCGAGAGATGCTAGGTTTGAAAATCCTATCCACCATTATGGCTGTACTAAGCTAATTACTAATTTAGAAGTGCTTCTCGCCAAAGCCAGCAAAGATTCAGTTGGTAAAGCTTAAGTACGATCAGGAATGAAATTGCGCATCTGACGCAAAGTAAGAAAATGATGAATAAGCTAAATTTGTCTGATTATGTGGAGATTGGGCATTTACTTAGATTAATTGCTATTAGTCATCTTTTAGCAACTGTTGGGGTTGAGTTACAAGTCATTCATGAGTATCAAGACCGACTACTGTAAGTGCTAGTTAACAAATCATTTAAGAGTGATTCTCAACGCTTGGCAGTTTCGCTTCGCTCAAGTATAGCCAAGCGTCGCTCACACCTTAACGTGGCGTGAATTTCTCCACTAGATTGGAAGCCTTTGGACTGGCTCAGTTAATCCGCATTCTACTAAATTAGTAAAATCACTGACACGTTTCTGTCCAAAAACAAGTTACGAGGTTGATTATATAATAGTGCTGTATAGCTGAGCACCTATCTCTTTCACCACAACACCTGTAAACATAGGTGTTGTGGATCCTATTACTCTTAACATATAGCTGTCTGCACTCGAATTCTAAATTGATCATGAAAATTAGATATATCGAGAGAGCAAGATAATCATCCTACAGCCTTTAATGTTGGCTTCTTTAACTTTTGAATCTACTGGTTAGATACATGTGTTTTTGTGCCTTAAACCTAGGAATGGCCACCCAGATAAAACCAAGCATAATCACCGCGTAGGCCATGGCAAGGCCAATAAATACGAACACTATCAAACAAAGCGCCATTGCAATCATGGCCAGCAATTTTCCAGTCCCTTCGAGTAGTCTGACTGCACTCCACATGGCGAATAGATAGATAACTACAAAAATGCCGTTGGCCAATGTCAGGAAGATCTCGATATCGATGCCAGAAAGTTGTCCAAAGACGCAGGATAGAGCCAAGGTGATACCGACGATTGCGGTCGCTTTTGAAGGCACGCCTCTTGTTGAAAGTGCGGCTAATGAGCTTTCCGGTTTGTATTCTCTAGCCAGTGACCAAATCATTCGGGAGAGGCTTTGGGTATAAAGGTTGATGGTCGCAAAGCAGGCTAAAAATCCCATCAGCTGATGATCCAGTTAGCCTTAGCGCCAAACAGAAGATTAGCCAGATAAGGCACAGATGTGGTGTTGAGCTCAGGTGTGCCGTAGGCATTATGTTTTAAAACCACCACGGAAAAAGAGTAATAGACGGCGCCCGCAAGTAGGCAACCCACTAAAATGGCAATGGGGTAATCTCTATCCGGTCTTTTAAACTCTTCACCCATATGGCAAAGGCCTCAATACCGACAAAGCACCAGAACATTACCGCAATTGCGTTACCAATATTCTCCTTATTGATGGAAGCCAGATGGTGAGGCATTGAATCATAGCTATTTACTTCGCCTTTCCACAGGAACAAGCCAACCAAAGCCAAGATACCCAGCGCGATAGCGGTTTGTAGCCTGCTTGAAGACTTGCTTCCTGCAAAGTTCACCACCATCAGTAGCACCACAATTAAAAGCTGTGACACTATTGGTGTTGCGAGAAAACTTGGCAGTAATTGCTGAGCAAACCCGCCAGCAATAGCGATAGCCGCGGGCACACCCACAGGAATAACACTGATGAATAGAAGGGCAACGGACTTTTCTAAACGAGAACTAAATGCCTGCTTCACAAAATAGGAGGCGCCACCGGCATTTGGGAAACGCTTGCCCAAGGCGGCAAACGTCATTGCAATAGGGCATACAGCGATGATCAGCATCCACCAAGCCCAAAGAAGGTCTTTGCCAGCAATATTGGCGGCAATAGCAGGAACCATAAATAGGCCGGTGCCAAGAAGGGTGGTGGACATTTGTCCGATCCCACCAATGAGGGTGATGTCTTTTTTAGTGATGCCATTGAAACTCAAACGATGAATGCGAGAAGAACCGCAAAGTATAGCGCCTCTTTACGTGGTAGTGATTATCTATCTTTGAGAGCTATGTGTTTATGAAGACTGGCGAACGCTTTTAGTTCTGCCTCTGTGTACTTGGTATGTATGCGCTTGGTTGATGGAGGTTGGTGCTCTGTGCTTAGATTTGGACGCCTTTCAATACTTGGCCTGATAGGTCGCTGGGTAAACCCGCCACCACAATTTGGGCAGACATTACTCAGAATGTCCTCCACACAGGTGACACAAAAGGTGCATTCATAGGTGCAAATCATGGCTTCCAAAGAGTCTGCAGGTAGGTCTTTATCGCAGCATTCACAGTTTGGTCTTAACTCCAACATTTCATTACTTCCAAATCTGGCTTGGTGTATTTAGTTTAGAGAAAAACTTGTGAGACATTTGTGAGAATTCGCGGAGCTTATTGATAGATCTCCCCGTCATCCTTAAGACATGAACGCAATCACGCGCTCAACAATCAAAAAGGATGGACTCACAATGAAAAAACGTACCCAACTTGGACTTCTCATCTCATCTGTTGCTCTAGCTATGGGCAGTGCTCAGGCGGCAGAGCTCGAAATTACCATCACCAATGCGACCAAAGGTATCTATTTCACTCCCTTGATTGTGGCGGCGCATAACTCGGAACTGTTTATGTTTAGAACCGGCACCGCAGCCAGTGACGAGCTCAAGTCTATGGCAGAAGAGGGCGCGATTGCTGGGCTCTCTGGCGTAATCGGTAATGCCGGTGGTGTAGTCGTGGAAAATCCTGCTGGCGGTTTTCTAGACCCAGGGGATAGCATTACTTTTAATATGGACAGTGGTGATCTTGGCTACTTGTCTTTGGGCGCCATGCTATTGCCAACTAATGACGGTTTTGTTGGACTAGATAGCTGGAAAATCCCGTCTGAGGCTGGTACTTACAGAGCATCCCTGAACGGCTATGACGCAGGTACCGAGCCAATGATGAGATTGCTGCCAATATGCCAAACCCTCCATTTATCACCTTCGGAACAAGCGCGACCGGTGTTGAAACGGCTATCTCTAATGCATGGTGCATGTGCATCCCGGAACCTTAGGTGATGCCGATGGCGCGGGTGGTAAGAGTGATTTAGATAGCAGTGTTCATCGCTGGTTGAATCCGGTTGCCACCATCAAAGTTGTTGTGAAGTAGGGAGGCAATTATGAAATACCGTATCTTATTAGTTGCCGCATCTGTTGGTCTGCTCGCAGGTTGTCCTGATGACGACGATGATAACAATGCCACCAACAGTACCACTCAAAGCTACACGGTTTCTGTAACCAACCTGACTCCGAATCAGCATGTCTCCGCTGGCGGTCTTGACTCACAATAGCGACTTTATGTTATTTGAAGTGGGACAAAGCGCTTCTGTTGCTTTAGAGCAATTGGCAGAAGAGGGAAGTAACGCCGAGCTGATTGCTTTCTCGCAAAGTGACGAGAACGTTATCCAAGGTATAGCGGGCAATGGGTTATTGCTTCCGGGAAACAGCGATGAAGTCACTATCTCTGTGGATGTAGACGAAGAGGGTTATCTGTCTATTGCTTCTATGCTAGTCAACACTAACGACGCTTTTGTGGGGGAAACGGGTCTGTCACTCAAGGACATGGAAGTGGGCGAGAGTTTCCAGATGAACATGAACGTGTGGGATGCAGGTACTGAGCTTAACGATGAGTTGGCCTCGACCATTCCCGGTCCTGCTGCTGGTGGCGAAGGCTTTAACGCTGACCGCAATGACGATGATGTGGTGACCTTCCACTCAGGTGTTATTAGTAGTGATGATGGTCTGGCTAGCTCAGCGCTGGATGCCACCCATAGGTTTCTAAACCCAGGAGCTCGAGTCACCATTACTCGAACCGAGTGAAATTAATCCCTCCCTGCTGCGGTCATCTCTAGTTGTGGTGAAAATAGCAGGATGGATCATGGGATTAGACAACTCGAGCGCCAATATCTTATTGGTAGAAGATGATCATGACTTAGCGCAGTTGGTAGAGATGCACCTTAAGTTCCAAGGACAAAATGTCCATACCACACCATCATTTCAAGCAGCTTCTGAACTTGTCGATGAGAAGGAGTTTGATCTCTTGGTGTTGGATAGGGGACTTCCCGATGGGGACGGCTTAGATATTTGCTACCAGCTTCGAAAACAAAACAATTGGACACCGGTTCTTATGTTGACCGCAAGGGACGGTGAAATGGACAAGGTGGAAGGGCTAGAAGCGGGCGTTGACGACTACATCACCAAACCGTTTAGTGTTTTAGAGTTTCAGGCTAGGGTGCGAAATATTCTGCGCCGTGCAAGCCAAGCGTGTCCTTCGAAAGAAACCATATCAACACCCAACTCTCTCAGTTTTGGTGAGTTAACCATCGACCCTGAGCTACATCAGGTCTCGCTTCATGATAAGGACGTAACCCTTACTGCCACAGAGTTTACGCTGCTCAAGTTTCTCGCCACTAAACCGGGTCGAGTGTACAGCAAGGATGAGCTTTTAGACCATGTGTGGAACACGGACCATGCGGGATACCATCACACCGTGTGTAGCACCATCAATCGTTTAAGAAGCAAATTGAGCGTTAAGGATTCCAGTCATCACTTCATCCAAACTGTGTGGGGCGTAGGGTATAAGTTTCAACCCAGAATATAAGAGCCAAGGAGTTAGATGAGCTTTAAATCAAGATTATTAGTCTTTACCACTCTTTGGTTTTGCTTAGCGGTTGCCTGATTGCCGTAACCTATAACTGGCAGAAACAAACCATTGAGCTTCGCACCAAACAAAATCTGCATAAAGATCTCGCCACACACATGCGAGAAGATAATCCCTTAATGATTGGGGCGGACTATAACCCCGTTGCTTTAAAATCTATTTTCCATACCTTGATGCTGCTTGGCCCAGACTTTGAGATCTATTTTCTCGATGCCAATGGCAATATCACCACCCATGCGTCTCCTGAGGGTGAAAAGTTGCAGCCGAGTGTCGATGTCGCCCCAATAACCCGTTACCTAGCAGGTGAGCCTTTTCCTATCTTGGGGGATGACCCTCGGAATCCAGACGACAAGAAGGTGTTTTCAGTCTCGGCATTAAGAGAGGGTGACAACATCATGGGATATTTGTATGTGGTGATAGGAAGTACGCGCCACGGCGAAATAGCCGATGCTGAGGTGGATACTCCCTATGTTGCCCTTGCCGGCCTAGTGCTGTTGTCCATTTTGAGCTTTGCTATCGGTACCTATCTTTTGGTGAGAAAGAACCTGCTCAGTCCAATTGAACGAGTCACAGAAGAACTAAAAAGTCAGGCAGAGCATGAGTTTCGGTTAGACCCTAATTTTGTTCATCAAGTGCCGGAGTTGGTGCCCATTGCTAATTCCTATCATGAGATGGCAAAGCATATTCAGCAGCAGTTTTTGCACCTCGAGTATCAGTCCTCACATCAAAGACAGAGCCTACTTCAACTAAGTCATGACCTGAAAACGCCCCTTTCAAGCGTGTTGGGTTATCTTGAAACATGGCAGCTGCAAAATCCTAAGTCTGATCCACTGATCGATGTCGCCTTTCGAAATTGTGTAAAGCTATCCGAGCAGCTTCAATCACTGCTCAATCAAGCTAAAAAAGAGACCACATTGCCAAGTTATGAGTTCAAAATAGTTGAGCTTGCACCGATGCTGAAAGAGTGCGCAGAAATGGTGAAAACTCAGCTCGATCGTAAAGGTCTCACTTTGAGCCTTGAGGTGACTGAACCACTACAAACCGTGGGCGATAAAGGGTTATTGGAACGCTTGGTGTTGAATCTATTCGAAAACGCCATCAGGCACAGCCCTAATAACTCAGAGATCAGGTGTGTAGCCGAAGTAAAAGCTGGAGACATAGACTTTACCTTCAGTAACCGAGTTCAAGCAGACTCAGAGTCTGGCTCCTTGGGAGTTGGGGTGAAAATAGTCCAGTCCATACTCATGCTTCATCATAGCCACTTGGAAACTAGAGCGTCAGACAGTGAATATCAGCAGCGCTTTAGCCTGCCTGCTGTCTAGTTTGATGTGGAGCACATTCACTCAAGGTTCTTCTGTAAATAATTGATCTTACAACGTAAATTATCTTTAGTAAGGAAATCTAAACGGGGATAGAAGATTGGAAGAACTGATCGCGCAGTATGCTGACGGGGACGAAGATGCCAGATTAACAAGGCAATATATCGCTCAGCTGGAATTCGATACCACTATGCACCTTTTGGCTCCGTACTTGCAGACACCGAAACGCGTGTGCGAGTTAGGAGCCGCAACCGGTCGCTACTCACTGACCTTTGCCGATGATGGTCATACAGTCACAGCGGTGGAGCTGGTGCCTCAACAAATCAAGATAATGAGAGACAAGGCGCAGATGCTGGGTCTTGAACTTGATATCCATGTCGGCAATGCTTGCGAGGTGCCTTTCATCGAGTCCAATTCGCAAGATATCTGCGTTGTATTAGGACCTCTATATCACCTAAAGCAGAAATCTGAACGTGAGCAAGTGATGGCTGAGGCTAAGCGAATACTCAAGCCTGGTGGAGTGCTGGCCGTGGCTTATATTTCCCGCTTCTTTGTTGCGGGTATGTTCGCGCAAAAGTTCCCAAATCTCATTTCTGCTCGAGTGCTAGAAGAGCTGCATCGTTATGGCACTGTCTCTCATCCAGACTGGCCTCGGTTTTTCAGGGTAGGGTATTTTGCCACACCTGAGGAAATAGAAACGTTAGTCACTGACAGTGATTTCGAACTGTTAGAGCATGCCGCAACCGACGGTTTCTCTCGTTACCTCTCCGCTGGCGTGAATGACTTTACTCCGTCTCAATATCAAGCGTGGCTTGAATACCATCTTCAAACTTGCAAAGAGCCAAGCTTGTTGGGCGCAAGCAATCATGGTTTGCTCATTGCTCGAAAAAGGAAGTAATCGAGTGCACAAAATAAGGGCTGCGGTTCTAACCGATGCCGTGGAGATCAACCGCGTATCAAAGCACCTTGGTATGACGCTCTCACAGAAGTTGAGGCGACTGAAAAGCTCCATACTCTGATTGAGTCGAGTGTTGACCAAGTTTACGTGTGTGAATATCAAGGTGAGCTTGTAGGCTGGATCCATATCTTTCGTGCCAATCGGTTAGCCTCGCCAAGTTTCTATGAAATTGGAGGTTTGGTCGTGAAACCGAATGTTCGAGGGCTAGGATTAGGCAAGGCTCTGGTACGGTATGCTTGCGAGCAACATAAAGGCATTTTTCGCGTGCGCTGCAATGAAAAACGAACCGAAGCTCATCAATTTTATGAAGGAATAAGCTTTACTGGTAGTAAGTCTCAACGCGTATTTCAATCTGATTTTAATAACAGCAAAATCTGATAACTGGCTCTCAATTTAATTGCAGTCGATCCCCTAAGCTAAAAGTAGTTCAAGGCTACTTGAGGAAAGCACTATGACTGTAAAACGACACGGGATCTCCCTTGGGGTAGAGCGAGTAGAGTCTGAATTTGTGTTGGTGTTTAAAGCCACGGGTAAGCTTACATGAAGACTACCAAGCAATGGCACCGGTATTGGAGTCTGCCTTACAAGGTGTTGACCCCAAACATATCAAGATGCTGGTGGACGTGTCTGAGTTTTCTGGATGGGAGCTCAGAGCAGCTTGGGATGATTTTCGATTAGGAATGAAACTCGGCTTTGAGATTGAGAAGGTGGCTATCTTTGGTGATAAAAACTGGCAGGAAATGGCATCTAAGGTTGGCGGATGGTTTATCAGTGGCGAGATGAAATCGTTCCATAGCTATGACGATGCTGTTGATTGGCTCAAGGACTAGGGTCAACAGACCTTAATATCATTAACCTGAAGTTATCTTAAGCGTTACCCAATGGCTACTACCATGCATATGTGTGCAGGTTAGTATGAATGCCTAATTCTCGGGCTTCTAGGTTGTTTACTATGAAAAAGGTCGTCACTTTATCTCTACTCGTCATTGCGTCATTAGCCTCGCCTTTAAAGCAATGAGCAGCGATGAGCTCCATTTGGCTGCATACAATGGCAACCAAGCAAAAGTGGTAGAGTTACTGGCAAATAACCCTGATCCAGACGCTCGTGACTCCTATGGTGGTACGGCACTACACGCTGCTATGTTCCAGCAAAACCTTGAGATCGTTCAGCTCTTGATTGACGCAGGTTTTGATGTGAACGCAGTAGGGCCAAGAAACGGCTACACTCCACTGCACGATGCGGTATGGGCGGATAACCTACCTGCACTGAAACTGCTTATCAAAAACGGCGGTGACCTGTCCTTAAAAGGGCTCGATGGCAATACACCGCTGGGTAAAGCGCGCGCAGAGGGTAAGAGTGATATTGTTGTGTATCTTGAGGAGCTGAACTAGAGCTATTTGATCTATTCCGCTGAAGCATGAAAAGTGCCAAACTTCATTTGGCACTTTTCTTGTTTGAACCAATCGATGTCAGAAGTAATAAACAACACCAAGCTGAACGGTTGTGGTTTCGTAGTCAATGTTGCTGATAACACCGTCGTTGCCTTCACCCACTAGATCCAACCAGTGACTGCGCCATATCTGAGTTCGCCTTGAAGTGACCAGTTCGGTGCAAATGAGTAGTTTACTCCCGCAAAAAGCTGATAACCAATATCTCCATCGGTTGTAAATGATTGCTCTTGTCCGGCGCTTTCCAAGTCAATATCGATCTCTTGCGCCCAAATTAAACCTGCTCCTAGATAGGGTTTCCAAGTGCTTTTCGTATCGAAGAAATAGATACCGTTTGCAAAGAATAGGTTGGACGCGTAGTTACCATCGTTATAGCTCTGGCCGTCCGCAGTGGTGACCTTGCTGTCATTGCTACGATATTCCCATGCCATCTCCGCGGCCCAGTTGCGAGTGAAGTGATATCCGATTCCAAGACCTGCGTTAAAACCATTATCAAGTTCTACCTGCAAAGGCCCATTAGCACCGCCGATTCCTTCACTATTCGCGCTGGGATCTGACATAAAGCTGTAGCCAACGAAGGGACGAACAAACCAATTTCCAGCTTCGTTTGCTGAAGTGATATGCGTTATTAAGCTCACTAAGATTAGTGTGGTGATTTTCCTGATCATTTTCAGTTACTCCTTTTGTTATCGGTATGTGTGTCATACTGAAAAGGATCTTTCGCTAGATCAGCTGATGTCACCGCTAATGCACCAATAGGCAAGGTTTTACATGAAAGGGCAGATTGATATTGGAGATGTATCTCCATCAAAGTACTTCTTTGCTATTGCCTCATTACTTGGTTTTCTGTTCGCCTTTATCGTACCTTCTCCAGATAGTGCTTGGGGGGCTTGGACTGAGTATCGTTCAATGGCAACTTCAGACCCTAGGACCAATGGCCACGATATTAATTTGCCACCTAGCTCTGTCTCGATTGGCAAAGTTCGAATCCCTCAACCCTTGGTTAAAACTGTTCATTTCCGGTGCCTCTGGGGCACTATTTTTCTCTCCAGTAGCACAGTGGCTAGACACCGTTTTATGGGAGAGGAGTTTACAGATAACCTGTTGACCGCTTGGATAAACGAGCTGGCAAACGTTGCTCCTCCGGCTGTTATCTGTTGGCTAGCAATCAACTCTCCTTGGGTGCAAGGGCTAAGGCTTCAAACCCTCCAGAGTCGAGCTATCCAAAATATCAGTGAAAATGAGTCTTTTGAAAGACAGAACACTAAAGCGAATACCAGTCTTGAACCTACTTCTGCCTTTTTAGACTGGCCATTTATGAATTTGCTACCAGAAAGTATCCAAGACAGGCCCATTTATCTGAAATCAGAGTTGCACTATCTATTGGTCGTCACACCAAAGGGAAAGTCCCTTATTCTCTACAACCTAAGTGATGCGATTAGTGAGATGGGTGAGAGCATGGGTTATCAACCACACAGATCCTATTGGGTCGCAAACGACGTGACAAAATCTTTCGTTCGAAAGGGAAGGCAAGGTGAATTGATTCTGAATAACGGTGAAAGTATCCCGGTTAGTCGAAGGAATCTGGAGTTTGTTGCTGCGCTTCAGGTGATCAAGTCCAACGATTAGTCTGATTCACCATAAACTCACCTCTAAAACATTTTGTAGAATTGTGCTGAATAGCCATTACTCATTGCGTTAACCATTTTGAGTAGTCTAGGTAGTGCGTAATTAAAAAACAGCTTATATCCCTCGCATAACAGATTGGTCTTGGAGCTATCGTTATCTCGATATTTCGGGCAACCGCCGTTGCAAAGTGGCAAGAAATCACATTCTTGGCAGTCCAAACTGAGATTTTTCTTCAGCTGGGTAAACTCTTGTTGTTGCTTACCCGAAACCATATTTTGTAGCGAGTCTTGAGTTGCATTACCTATTTTACAGTCGTCGTAGTGGTAATGATCGCAATGGTAAACGGATCCATCTTTCTCAAGCATAAGTTGCTGACCACAACTCTCACTGTGGTGACACATTTGGCTTGGGTGGCCCATTAATATCATTAGGCAGTTTTCAAAAACTGTACGTGGATTTTACCGATATCATGCTTACACCACATATCAAACACATCACATAAGAATTTCCCACTGCAGGCCATTGAGAGACCAGTCGTAGTCTGAGCGTCTGTCCAGTTCATGGTCTAGACATGGCTGAAACTGCAGATAGGTACTGCCTGTTTGTTTGAGAAAACGATAGATATCCCTACCGTGCTGATAGGTTCGATTATTGACTACAGTGAGAGTATTGAAGTTCACCTCATATGCTTTCAACAATGAAATTCCGCGAACTGTTTTCTCGAAGCTAGAGTGGCCAGTTTTATCTATCCGGCTAATATCATTAAAGATATTTGGGCCATCGATGCTTATGCCAACCATGGCGTTATGCTGTTTGAAAAATTTAGCCCATTGGTGATTGATGAGAGTGCCGTTGGTTTGGAAGGTATTAACTAGGGTTTTGTCATTGGCCCATTTCTTTTGTAGAGCAAAAGCGCTTTGGTAAAACTCTCTTCCTCGCAACAGAGGTTCACCACCATGCCAAATAAAGTCGACCACTGGTGAGTGTTTGGGCTGCGAGAGAATATGGTTTTCTATACTAGCTTCCAGTGTCGCTAGGCTCATTGGTTGGCCGCAGGATGTGTCTGAGCTTAGGTAGTAACAATAGCTACAATCGAGGTTGCAGTTAGAACCGACCGGTTTCAATGTGAGGCTAAATGGAATGGTTTGAGTCATTTTCTTACTCGCTATTTGTTCAGAGTCGCATTTATTCCTTTCCATGGAGGATTCACCATCCTTTTGGGTTGGCATGGTGAATGTCAGGTGGGGTCAGTCGGATGGTATCGTTGCCCATTCCCACGCCCGTGCCTTTTTGGATAGGTGGGTAATCGACGAGGGATTTTTGATATTTACCAATGGTTTTATAGAAATATGGAAGAACCCAAGATTTCTGTTTCATCCAGTGGTACCAACCATGAGTATCAGGAGAGCGCTCATACGGATCAGCCTTGATGTTGACTAAGACGCCAAATGGCCACTCTTTCGCCGGCTCCGTCCATGTTGTTTTGGTTTTTAAGTGCACTTTCCATTCGTTCACTCGAACCGCATTTAAATCGCTCTCGTTGTAGAAGAAGAATTCGTGCCTGTTGCTCTCTTTTCCATCTGCCAACATCCCAAGTTGGTTATAGCCATCAAGGTGTGCGATTCGCTTAACGCCGTCGATGGATTTGCCTTCCAGTAGCTGCTTTTTGATGTTGGGTTCGCCAGCTGCAGCCATTAAGGTTGGCAACCAATCTTCAGCCGACATTAAGCCATCAACATAAGCTCCTTTAGGGAGTTTTTCTGGCCAGCTGACTAGCATAGGAACACGGAAACCTCCGTCCCAAGTTGTTCCTTTTTGTCCTCGGAAAGAAGCAGCGCCCGCATCGGGCCAGTGGTCAGCATTAACGCCATTATCTGAAGTAAACATGATAATGGTATTGTCTAGCTCACCTAAGTCCTCGAGCTTATCGAGTAACATCCCTACCTGATCATCAAGCTCCATCAGGGCATCGTAGTAAACAGAGGTTTGGCTTGCCCCTGCATATTTGTCATCAACGTGTGTAATGGTGTGCATACGAGATGGGTTAAACCACATGAAGTAGGGTTGGTCATCATTGTGCTTCTCGTGTGCATCCAACCAATCGGTGGCAAAGTTTAGAAACTCTTCGTCGATGGTTTTCATACGCTCTTTACCAAGCGTACCTTTGTCGGTGATTTTCTGTTTGCCTACAACGCCAAATCGTGGGTCAACGCTGTCATCATAACTATCAGTAGCAACCGAATAGATGACATTCCTTGGGATGCCAATGAAGTTAGGGTCTTTCGGAAACTCGGGTTGCTCAGGCATCTCCATTACATTCAGATGGTAAAGAAACCCGTAGTATTCATCGAATCCATTTACGGTAGGTAGGTGCGAGTTGTTGTCACCCAAATGAGACTTTCCAACATGCACTGTGGCATACCCTTTCTCTTTGAGCAGCGCCGCTAGGGTAGGGATCTCTTGTCGCATTCCCAATTTTGAGCCTGGCTGACCAACGGAAGTTAATCCAGTGCGAAAAGGGTACTGACCTGTAATGAAGGCAGAGCGGCCAGCGGTTGAGCTTGATTGAGCATAATAGTCGCTTACCATCACTCCCGATTGAGCTATCCGATCGATATTAGGAGTCTTAATGGCGCCCAGCTCTGTGATAAGCGGAAATATCCATTGGAGCAACGTCATCCAGCATGATGGTGACAATATTAGGGGCATCGGCAAATGCAGGAAATGGAGAGGCTGCTATAGCAAGGGCCAGTGCATTTTTGACTAATTTGTTTGGGTGGTTCATGAGGTAATCTCCGAAAATAAGCACAGAGATAGTAAAAGAATCCAGTGAGTTGAGGGTTAATACTCTTTATTAATATTTTTAATAAAGAGGGTGACTTTAAAGGGTATACTATTTATTCAATTGATAGTACTAGGTGGTGGAAATGACAAAAGACCTTAATTTACTGCGGCTTCTGGTCGTATTAAGTGAAGAAAAGCAGACAACCACAGCCGCCAGGCGGTTGCATGTCAGTCAGCCAACCATAAGTGTGATGCTGCGGAAATTGAGAGATCAGTTTAATGACCCGCTGTTTGTGAGAGATAAAAACAAACTAGAGCCGACGGTTCGTTGCCAGCAAATCTTACAAGGCCTGCCTGCGATCCTCGACACTATTGATGCTTTGTATCTAGACAAAGAAACATGGGATATCAGTCAGGTTTCTGGTGAGGTTACACTGATCTTCTCGCCACCACTTATGTCGACTATCGCAGCGCCGCTGGTCCATTTACTATCTAGCAAAGCGCCTGATGTCACCGTAGATTGTTATCATTGGGGCTTTGATGCACTAAGAGATATAGAACTTAAAAATAAGTGCTGGGGATTTAGCGCCTTGCCAATGGAAACCAACAAAAACATCATGCAAAAGGACATTGGTAATGACGAGTTTGTATTGGTTATGCGAAGAGAACATCCGCTACAGGGTGAGACCCTTGCTGAGGTTCTTAACTTCCCGCTATGCGTGAATTTGGTGTATGGCGACTCTGGAAACTCCCGCAGTGAACAGATCTTTCGAAAAATTCACCTGAACAAGAAAGTGAGCGTTCGTACTAGTGACGTGATGGTCATGCTTAATTTAGTTGAGCACAGTGACAATATAGGTCTGGTATCCAAGCACTTACTTCCCAAACTCGATAAACGGTTTCGATACATTAACCTGCCTTCTGAATTGCCCCAAGAAGCACACTACAGGCCGTTGGCACTGTTTTCACACCAGAGAAACCGACATGATCCTTTAACGCTCTGGCTTCATGATCAGGCATCGAAGTTGTTGTCATAAGTTCGTGTTTCTATCGTAAGAATCTTAGATGTAAGAGCGGGCTAAGTAGCCCGCTATGTGCCTGAAGGTTATGACTTTTTAACTTTAGTAAATGGCGTGGCTTTCCATTTGTCGGTGCGTACATCTTCTCCAGGGGTATACATTCTAAGAATGGAATACCAAGCATGGTTTGGGATAGGTAAGAAGTTCGGGTTATCTTCTTGACCTTCAGTATCTGAACTCATATAGATGGTGTAAGAGCCATCTGGATTAGGTTGAAGTGTTCTATCGCCTCTCGAATGACGGTTCATTTCATTAAATTCCATCAACCTAGTTTTTGCGCTATAGGCTGTGTAAGACCAAAAGCCCCCTTTATTAATCTCAGGCGCCTCAAAGGTCACGACGTAATCGTATTTGCTTCCATCTAATGGCTCACCGTCGGCATCGAAGAAATCACCGGCATACATAGTGTGTTCTGCTGGCAAGCCCCATTGACCCATCAAGGTGCCGTATGCATGTTGAAAGCTAGGTACCTTAGTCATCTGAGCACGAGTGCCTAGGACATCTCTCGAGTCATCAAAACCTGCATTTTTAATGCGCTCTAGACCGCTTTGCTCGCCTGCTTTTATCAAATCCAGTTCCTGCTTACTGAGCTTCACATCAGCAGGGTAACCAAGTTTCACCGCTTCGAACTGCGCCAGAAGAGCCGAATCATGATTACGCATAGTGCCTTCGGCAAGAACAAAGTTGGTTCTCTCTACCCAGTTGGTATTCTTAGGGGCAGGGTAGTTTCGCTTTATCGGCTGAGGACCTTTAGTACCAAGGAATTCAGACAGGTTCTGATGTTCCACTGATCCATGAGCTTTTGTGCTTGCACAGAGTCATCACCGCCAAGATCCATGATGCGTCCCATCATTTTCACTAACGGATGTTCAACATAGATAACCTTATCAACGCTTTCCGGTATTTCACCCTCCCAACCTTCGACCGCATACATAAACATACCGCCTTTCGAGCCACGATCAGGAGAGCCGAAGGCAGAATCAGTAAAGTGCTGCATGTTCATGGTATGGAATAGCCAGTAGCGACCCTCATCATGATCAGGAATGGTGATAATGACCGGCTCAGCGGCAAGGTCCATCCAACCCATTAAATGAAGCGTGTCATTGTTGATGGATGGGTGGGCTGTGTAGGTATCATCCGCAAGCTTTCTGATGTTTTGAAATTGGTTTAGTGGATAGTCAGCCTCAACTACTGTGGTGTAGAAGTATTTATAGGCCTCATCGATGCTGTAAGCGTACTCATACGCTAATTGAGCTAACTCTTGTTGGTCTTTATCTTGAGTGGTTTGGCTAGCCATTTGCAAAGGCACGGTCTGTGAGATTTGACTCTCTGCTAAGGCAGGACCGCAGATGATGACACCGGTTATAGCAAGGGATAATAATCGCTTTTTCATTGTGAAGGTCTCTTTAATTTGAAGCTAAGGAAAACTCTTTTCCCAGCGTGAAGATATAGGGTTTGGCTCAATATAGAGAAAAAGCGCAACGGGTTGCTTGATAGTATTTATTAAGGATTTTAATACGAGTCGGTGAATTCAATCTGAAATGAGTCATAAAGCTGTCAAACCAGTAAGTTTCGCTCTTATAAAAGAGCTTGGGCGCAACAATCAACCTGAGTATTAAATTTATTAATAAACACTATATGAATACATAGATTCTTCGCTTTTACTGAACCCCCTATCCTTGGTTGCTCCTACACAACTAAACCAAGGCTCCATTATGAAAAAGTCTTACCTCGCGTTATCCCTATTCATGGGCTGCAATATGCCCGTACACGCCGAGATTACCCCCTCACCAGAAGAAGAGCTCGCTTACCATTTAGGCCTGCAAGCCGTTATATACGGAGCTGGGCCTTTGACAGTCGCAGCGGTGAGAGAGACCTCTACGTCGGTTTCTACGCCGATGGACAATGCCATGGCACCGATAAATGAAATGGGCAAAACCAGACAACTGTCTGGGCCCCAAGACCGTATCGTGCCTACCGTAAACAACGACAC
The DNA here is from genome assembly GCA_000830455.1 of Vibrio sp. JCM 19236. Lineage (GTDB taxonomy): Bacteria > Pseudomonadota > Gammaproteobacteria > Enterobacterales > Vibrionaceae > Vibrio. Next base: position 77,400 of record BBSB01000005.1, on the reverse strand, counting down.
CATGTATTCTCAAGCCCATTATGATTTGGACCTTGCAGGACCAATGGTGATCGATATCCCACCGACAGGTGAGCGCTACTATATTGTTCAGCTGCTCGATGCCTATTCCGATTCAATCACCGATCTCTATGCCGGAAACACCGGAACAGAGGGAAGCAAGGTTTTGCTAGTTAATCATGATTGGCAAGGGGAAGTGCCAGAGGGGATTGACCATGTCGTGCGCTCGCGAACGCCAATGGTTTGGTTAATTCATCGTACTGGTGTTTTTGGTCCAAAAGACCAAAAGGCCGCTATTGCGGTTCATGACCGTTTTATCTCTTACCCATTGAAAGAGCTAGGACAAAAACATGGACCGGTTGAGCTTACCAAAGCCGATGGACGCATCCCGCCGATGACTAGACCGAAAGGGTTGGATTGGTTTGCTTTGATTGACCGTGAACTGCGAAAAAATCCGCTACCTGAGGCGCTATCTATGGTGGATCAGTTTGAGTATATCGGTATAGGGGGAGACGAACCTTTTGATGAAAACAAACTGTCACAAGCGCAAAAACGTGGTCTGATGCGCGCATTAAAATCCGGTCAATCGATCATTCAGTATGCTGGGCGCAGTGTCGGTACTACCAATAACGGTTGGTCGATGATGTTTGAAGGCGGTCAGTATGGCAACGACTACCTTAGCCGTGCCAGCATCAACTTACGTGCCGCAGGCCTTAATGTTCCTGAGCGAGCGCTTTATCCAAATCGCTATACGGACAGCAAAGGGAAGCAACTTAACGGTGGAAACCAATACCGCATGACGATGCCAGCAGATGCACCCGCTGAAGCGTTTTGGTCACTGACAATGTATGACGCAGATAACCTTTTCATGGTGGAAAACGAGATAGACAGATACTCGATATCCACCAACCGTAAAGAGGAGCTCAAATATGCTCCTGATGGGACACTGCCAATCTGTATCCAACACACCAAGCCAGCGGATGAGCAATGTAACTGGCTTCCCGCTCCTGAGGATGATTTCTATCTACATATCCGCTTGTATGAACCAACCGCTGCGGTCTTGAACAATGAATACCAGATGCCGCAGGTGCACAAGTTGTAATGAATAAGCGCTTCCAGTTGGAAGCGTTTTGCAAATCTACAGTCGGAAAAAAGATGATATCAGTTAACTATAAATACAGCGCATTGGCTCTCGCATTGATCACCCTTAAGAGCCACTCTGCCGCTACCCTTGTTCCTGAAATGAGCCAACTCAATGTAGGAACGGCTGGAGCTGGCTCCGCCATATTGTCCGAAGGGGCTTCCACAGCCTACTCCAATCCCGCAGCCATGTCTTATTTAGAGGACGTGCATATTGCCATCAATATGGCGATGATGGCTTTGAGTATCGAATATCAAGATCATCGCCATCCTTCATTAAGTAGCGACAATGCGGGAGGAGCACAGCCCTATGGTTCGGTGTATGCCGTGGCTCCAATCAGCGAACGCTCTCGAATAGGGTTAGCTATAGTCGCAACCGGTGGAAGTGGCTTGGATTATGGTAATGATTATGCAGGAAGGTTAAGCGTCAACGACTTGCAACTGAGTGTGATGCAGATTAATCCATCTCTGAGTTACAAAATCAGCGAGAAATTCAGTTTAGGGGCAGGGGTTCAAATGGACAGGGCGACATTTGAGCAACGCTTTCTTTCCCAAACAGCCAGTATTGAATCCGTATCCTATGCTCTTGGATACAATCTAGGAGCTACCTATCTTTTATCTCCCGAGCATAGGTTCGGAGTGACATTTCGTTCAAAAATGGAGCATGAACTGACCGGAGATCTCACTATTTTCAACCGACAAATCGATAGTCGGGTAGGGTTAGTAAATGCGGCAAAACTTGAATTTTCTGCGTATCACCAAGTCAACGAGCCTATTGCCATTGTCTGGAGTTTTGGGCAAGAGTTCTGGAGTGTGAATGAGCAAACATCGATTCACCTTAATGAAACTGAGATTTCCAAGCACGTGGATTTGAAGATACTTGGTTTGCTTCACTAGGGGCTAAATTTGCCCTCAGTCCTAAGATGGCTCTGGATATGGGAGTCGGCTATGTGAGCTCTCCCTTTGATGATCCGACACTTCAATCGCCAGACCTGCCTGTTGATAAGCAAGTAAGGTATAGCCTTGGTGGTCGCTACCAATGGAGTAAATCAACCAATATCAACATGTATTACAGTTACGTTGATTATGGTTCTCCTGAGATAAACCGAGGCGCTATGCAAGGGCGTTATGATAATGACAATCACTTTGTCGGTGTTGAATTAGACTACCGCTTTTAGCACTGTAAAATACTGATAAACACCATCGCCAAGTGCGATGGTGTTTTGTTTTAGACAAAGTAATCTGCCCTACGATGTAACATCGAGAACCAAAAAAAGGCCCAATAATTGGGCCCATGGATTAAACGATTTTTATAGTGCTGATAGGAACGACTTGGCAGATGTTAACCGAAGTGTCGCCCCGCCAATAATATCGAGAAAGCCCAGTAGTCGATGAGGTTTTTGGCACTTATCCATGCCGAGCCAGTAGCCCCGATAGGAATCATAGACATTGTGTGTTCATCGACTTCTAATATGACGGTTCTGCCCACAGGCGCTGAGCCTCTCTGTATATGATTGGACACGGCCTGCTCTCTAGGCAGCAAGTTACCCTGGGCTTCTCCCGTTGCTTTAACTACGCTGTGAACACGCGAGCGAAATATTTGCCCAGGGAAAGCATCGATATAGAACTCACTAAACTGACCCGGCTCAATATTGGCAAAGGCTTGATCGGGAATACGCATCTCTACAAACTTTTTATTGATATCCCACAAATGCATAGAGCCAACACGAGTACCATCAGCAACATAGACGTGAGTCACCATGCCATCAAACGGTGCGCGAACCGTTAGGCGGGAAAGGTCAAACTCTAGGCTAGCTTTTTTAGCCAAGAGGCCGTCATGTTTGGCCTGCAATACCTTCATCTCAGCATCTAGCACGTCTACCTTGTCTTGTGCATTTTCGAGCTCTTTTACACTGACATGTGCCGCCAAGGATTCATTTCGATTTAGGTCTCTCTTTGCCTGAGAGAGTTGCACTTGTTTGGCTTCTATAGTCCGGTTGACCTCTTTTAGACCGGATTGAACCTCAGTGATTGCAGCAGTTATTTTGTCATCTTTTAGGGTGTAGAGAACGTCGCCTTTGCTTACTTCCTGATTATGTTCAACGTAGATCTTGTCCATATGCTGACCAAAAGCAGGAGAGAGACTGCGTGAGGGGCTTTAACCGTGGTCGAATTGGTTAAATCGATGGGGGAATAGAATCGATGACCCAGAAAGAGGGCCACGGCAAGCAGTACTCCGATTGTGGTGGTGATAAAGTAATTTCTCGCCGTCGGTTTTAGGACATTAAATTTGAATAAAAGCCAAGCGATAAGTAAATACGGCAGCATTATTTCTTTCATTATCGAGTCCCTTTTATCCAGTATTGGACCTTGTCCCAATCAGTGACGATTGCGATTACCGCAAGAATCCATAGCGGCTTGAACACCAGTCCAAGCAGGCAGAGCCAAAAGACCAATTTTGCTTGAGCTAAGCCTCTCTCTTTGGCGAGATGCTTTGGAATCGAGTGTATATGCCATAACTTGGCAATCACCCAAATTGCAATTGCAAGGGTGACGATAATGACGAACCACATAAATTCGATGGACTCGAGAAGTGGATAGACACTGGGGTAGTTTTGATAGGTGAATTGGGTAGGGTGAATCAACATAGGCGACCTCCGATTATCAGTGACCAATATACGGAAAGATACCTTTGGGATTCGCTATACCAACTATTAGGATTGTTAATAGCGGTTTTATCAAAGACTTTTCTTAGGAAGGAGTCTCTCTAGTGGGGACATCTACACATTAGAAAATGTGATTGTTTCTTTATTAAGACTATCTGTCCAAATAGTTATTGAGTTACAGGCTCGCGAAAAAAGCTGGAAGCCACTTAGGTAATTAAAGTGGCTTTCTTTAGGTGTTTTACTTGTCAGCCAAGACGCGCTTTTCTCCGCCAAAGCCATAGCAATATTTGCTGAGCTGTAGGTGCTTCATTGATAAAGTGCGGGTAGATATCCTGTTTCTTTTCCCAATACACATCGTAGCCAGAGAAGGCAGCAAGCAGAGGTTCGCCCTGTTTAATCGGCTCGAAGTCACGCCCACAAATGGTAGGGTGCACCATGGCCGCACGCATTTCGTCATGATCTAGTGGGATCGCGACTTCTTCGGTATAGAAAAAGGCGTCGTAGGCCGCCAGGGTTTCCAGTTTATTGAGATTCTGAGTTTCTACAAAATCCAATACAGCGGTTAGCATCTTCTTCATCAGCTCTAAGGTTTCGAATTTGAGTGAGCCGTGCGCCTGAGCGCCCACTTCAATCATGATTCCATGATCTCCCATTGAGCAAAGGTAAGGCTGCTGCTTCCACTCTTTTCGGTCCTCGAACAAGATGTTGGCTTCCGGCATACGCTGTTTAACATAGGCCCCCATCTTGTTGTGGAAATCTGAGCTAGAGAGCAGGATCAGAGTTGCCCCCATATTGCTGGTGGTATTGTGAAGGTCGATGATGAGCTGATTTTTAGTGCTAGCGTGCTGCTGCTTCAGCGTTTGAGCGCGTTTGCCCTCTAAAGTATCTGAGCCAGTTTCACCAAACTCGCGATTTAGGTCTGACTCAACAAAACGTACGTTTCTTTTTACCGCCTCTGGATTGCCCAATATGCAACTGGTGGAAAAGCTGCTTCTATCCGCTGGGTATAGGTTGTCTTTGATGAGTTTTTGCAGATAGATACCAGAGAGTTCATTGCCGTGAGTACCTGCAACCAGTAGAACCTTGTTGAGTTTTTCCATGTGAAAATTGATCCAAAATAAAAAGTTACACAATATTGACGCGAATGAGAGGTAATGTCATTGCCCAAGTTCGGGTGCATGCATTAGGCTCTCAGATTCATATTGAGGGTGTTTAAATATCTCGCAATGTTATAACATATCATTTCTCTTGTAGCGCAACATCTTTTCCATGAAACACTTTAAATTTATCGCCTTGGCAATCGCTGTAGTCGCCTTCTTACTTGCCTTTTTGATTCCTAGCCCAGCGAAAGAAGCCGAAGAAATTGAAATCCTTGTTACTCCTGCACCTGTTTTGCAGGAGGTTGAGCCTCAACCTATACGGGTTCACTATTTCGTTAAAGTCGGAGACACACTCAGCGATATCTTTTCTGCATGGGAACTTCCATATAGCAATATGCAAGAGGTTTTGGCAGCCGATGAGGTTCCGCTTCAACTGGATACCATCAAGCCTGGAGATCATCTAGAGTTCGTTATTGACCCAGACAGTAAACAGATAGAAAAGCTTACCTATCACATCAGCCTAGTTGAGCGCGCTACCTACACTCAAGTTGAGGGTGGGGAGTTTATTTACGAGTTTATTGAAGAACCGGGCGAGTGGCGCGAAACCCTGTATTCAGGCACGGTTGAGGGCAGTTTCTCTATGTCTGCTTATAAACTGGGTTTGAACTCTAACCAAATCGCTAACATTACTCGAGTGCTTTATGACAAAGTGAACTTCGCCCGTGAATTGCGAGCAGGTGATAAATTTGATGTGCTGGTGAAGAAGCAATACTTGGGCGATCACCCAACAGGTAACACAGAGATCCAAGGCATTTCATTTAAACTCAGACGCGGTGAAGTATCGGCATTTCTTGCCGATGATGGTCGCTTTTATGACCGAGAAGGTAATAGCCTAGAGCGCGCATTTAATCGCTATCCTATCGATCCACAATATCGACGTATCACCTCACCATTTAATCCAAGACGTGTGCACCCAGTAACGGGTCGTGTATCCCCACACAATGGTACTGACTTTGCTACGCCTACGGGAGCGCCAGTGTACTCAACCGGTGATGGCCGAGTAGTGGCGGTGCGCAATCACCCATTTGCGGGTAAGTACTTGGTTATTGAACACAACAGTGTGTATACCACCCGATATCTGCACCTGCATAAGTTCCTAGTTAAGCGCGGCGACTATGTTGAGCGCGGACAAAAGATTGCTCTTTCTGGGAATACAGGACGCTCTACTGGTCCTCACTTGCATTTTGAGGTATTGGTGCGTAACCGCGCGGTTGACCCAATGAAAGCTGACCTGCCAATGGCTAGCTCAATCTCTGAAGAAGATAAAACCTCGTTCGCAGCGCGTATATCAGAGTTCGATAAACGGGTAGAGCAGGGCGTTTAACTCCTAAGCACTTGTTTGAAGTGTTCGACGAATAACCGAGTCCTAGGGGCTAGGTGTTCCCTCTTCGGATAAAGCATATAGAGTGGCAAGATGGAGTCTGTTTCCCAATCTGGAAGCAGCTCGATTATGTCACTCTTTTGCTCTTTACTGAGCTGGCTGAGGGCAAACTTGTCAAGCATAGCGATACCACACCCCTCAACAAGAGCGTCCACCATAGCACTCACCAGATTAACGCTGATTGAGTTCTCAAAGCACACCTCAACCCTGTCACTGTTTTCTATATGTTGAAACATCCATTGGTCTAAAGTGAACTCGCTATTTTGGTATAAGATGTGGCGGTGATTGATCAGCTCCCTAGGATGATTGATCACTTCTAAATTTGGATAGTTCACTGATACATACGGCTTACATTTTAAGGCTCTTATTCGTCTGCCAATATAGCCTTCTGGCGGAAGTTCGGTCAGGTAGAATGCGATATCAAAGCCGTTTTCAATCAACTCTAAAGGCTTTTCGGTAAACATCACCTCAAGTTCTATCTCAGGATATTGTCGCTTAAAGCTCGCTAGCGGTTTGGAAAGCATAAAAGCACCGAAAGAGGCCGACGCCGCCACTCTTAATCTTCCTTTAATTTCCTGCTGTGAGTCAAACTGCGCATCTATGGATTCTGCCTCGAAATAGAGGCTTTCACTTTCTGATAGAAAGCCAAACCGTCATAGGTGAGGTTGAACTGACGTGTGGTTCTTTGTATCAGTTGAACCTTAAGTATGTCCTCGAGCTGTTTCAGTTGTCTGCTGGCATGCGCATTTGAGCAGCTGAGTTTATTTGCCGCTTTTGCGATGCTTTTTTCCTCACACAAGGCGATATACAGCGGACATAGCTTAACCACTTTATTTCCATATGGTAATTCTGTTGTACTAATTTGATACTTCTGGAAAGAATAGGGGCTATCTATACTGCAAGCAAGTTGAGTAAAGAGAACAGAAACATGAAGCAGTTTGAAACTTGGTTAGCGGGGCAAAATCTTAAGGAGCAAGTCGTTAACCCTAATATTGAGATTGGAGATCACAGCTATTACTCCGGTTTTATCACGATAAAAGCTTTGAAGAACATGCCGTTCGTTACTTGTTAGGTGACGGTGTAACTCAAGATGAATGGAGCAGCGGTGTTTTTGGTGAAGTGGATAAGTTGCGCATTGGCAAGTTTGTCTCCATTGCATCCGGTGCGACCTTCATGATGGCGGGCAACCAAGGTCATCGCATCGATTGGATTTCTACTTTTCCTTTCGATTCTTCAGAGTTTGGTGATGGCGTGAAAAGTGGCTTCAAACGTGCCGGTGATACCGTGATTGGCAATGATGTCTGGGTGGGTTCTGAGGCTATGATCATGCAGGAGTGCGTATAGGCGATGGCGCGGTTATTGGCGCGCGCTCTGTGATTACTAAGGATGTTGAGCCTTATTCTGTGGTGGTGGGAAACAACCATATGGTGAAGAAGCGCTTTGACGATGAGTCAATCGAGATCTTAGAACGTATCCAATGGTGGAATTGCCTCTTGAGTTGCTTAAAGGTGCGATGCCAATTCTTTGCAGTGGTGATATTAAGAGACTCGAAAGGTATTACTTAGAGTCAGTGTTATCTTGACGTCTATCTCACTCTAATTAACTGATTAGACAGAGATTATTGTAATTTAGACGCGTTAATGTGAGGCTGAGTTTTTCGACTTTATTTGAGAGGGTTTGTTTTGATAAGCCATATTGACCACATCGTTCTTACCGTTTCCGATATCGATGCTTCAGTGGAGTTTTATACTCGCGTTCTTCAAATGGAAGCCATCACTATGACCAATGGTCGCAGGGCATTGCGCTTTGGTAACCAGAAGATCAACTTGCAAACTTTAGGGCAAGAGCCTAGAAATAAGGCAGGTGTGGGTTCAGGGGACGTCTGTTTGATTTCGAGTTGGAGTATGGATGAGATAGTAAAACATCTCACAGTACAGAATGTTGAGATCAACGAAGGGCCAGTAATGCGCTCAGGCGCGATCGGTCCAATCCAATCGGTCTATTTTCTCGATCCAGATAGAAACCTGATAGAAGTTAGCGTTTACAGCAAATAATACTTTAGGGGTAAACTTTTCCACGCCTTGATGCGTAAGAATGCGCTCTGGGTGTATTTTGTGCGGTATTGCACCTACTGGTTTAGTACAGTTTCTATCTCAAGGAACCGATGGCACAAGGTAATCAGTCGCTGTATGAAGGTGGTCGTCAGCCTAGTTTATTAGTATTTGCATTGCTCCCTTTACTCATCCTCATTTTCTTGGGGCTTGAGTATCAACCTCTGGGGAGCCGATGGACGCACGATTGGGTTCCTAGCCTAGGTATTAACCTCACTTTTAACCTCGATGGTTTATCTTTTCTGTTCGCAGTCCTCATCAGTGGCGTGGGTGTTTTAATCCAAACCTATGCTTGGTCCTATATGAAAGGCACCAAGTCTCGTTTCTCGTTCCACCTCTATCTAACTCTGTTTATGCTTGCCATGCTTGGCGTGGTGCTTAGTGACAATATCCTGCTTCTGTTTGTGTTATGGGAGTTAACCACCATTACCTCCTATCTCTTGATTGGCTTCAATCACGAGAATCCAAAGTCTAGAAAAATGCACTGCAGTCGTTGATAGTGACCGGCTCCGGCGGGCTGGCCTTGCTAGCTGGCTCATCATGCTTGGACAGATGGCGCAAAGCTATGAGCTGAGCGAGATTGTTGAGAGGGCGTCTGGTTTCCAAGATCATTCGCTGTTTATGCCTTCACTTGCACTGATACTTCTCGGTGCGTTTACTAAATCAGCGCAATTTCCATTCCACTTTTGGTTACCAAACGCAATGGCAGCGCCGACTCCGGTCAGTGCCTATCTTCACTCTGCAACCATGGTTAAGGCAGGTATCTACCTGTTAGCGAGGGTGTCGCCCATCTATAGTGGCACTGAGGTTTGGGTTGTCACTCTGATGCTTTTCGGGGGAGTTACCGCGCTATGGTGCGCCTTGGTTGCTCTCAAACAGACTGATCTCAAGCTGATGTTGGCATACAGTACTAATGTGGCCTTGGGTAAACTCACCTTGCTTCTCGGTCTAGGAACGGAGCTTGCCATTGCAGCAGCGATGCTGTTTATCGTGGCGCACTCCTTCTATAAGGCGTCTCTGTTCATGGTGGTTGGTAATATCGATAAGGCGACAGGCACGCGAGATATCCGAATACTGGGTGGATTGAAGTCTTTGCTCGTTCTGAGCTTGGTTGCCGCTGGCATAGCCGCACTTTCAAAATCGGGTGTACCGCCCATGATGGGATTTCTTAGCAAGGAGTACATGTACAAAGCAGGGTTGGAGTCCGGCTTGTGGATAGTCATGCTACTGCTTTTGGTCAACGCGATTATGGTGGCATTGGCGCTCGCTCTGGTCATTAAGCCTTTCTTGCAAAAACCGGCCGAAAGAGTTGTTAGCAAACCGGTTGAAAGAGACATAGGTTTGTGGTTGCCGCCAATTCTTTTGGCCTTCGCAAGTTTATTGCTTCCGCTGTATGGCCTTAATTGGGTTAATACTCATTTGATTAGCCGAGTTCACTGGCAATAAGTCCCGCAATGACACCTGAGCTCATTAAATTGTGGCAAGGCTTCAATCTGCCACTTCTATTGAGTGTCATTACCACGCTGCTGGGCATCGTTTTATTTCTAGCAATGACGGCATTCAGCAAGAGGTTCGAAGCCATCTCTTTTCCAGATGCCAACAAGGTGTTTGACGCTCTGCTTGAGGGCATGCTTGCGATAGCCAAGTGGCAAACTCGACTGTTGCAACAAAAGCGTCTAAGTCTCTATGTACTCGGGTTCTTTAGCGTGTTGGCAGTACTGCTGGCTAGCCAGCCTCTATCTGTTTTCAACCATCTGTCTCTTGGTCTCAAGCAAGTTGCTTTGTATGAATATGGCTTAGCGGCAATCTTAATTGGCGCTGCACTTTTGTGTGCTATTTCCACCTATAGATTACTTTCAGTAGCCGCTCTTGGTGTAGTGGGCTTTATGACGACCTTGGTATTTATGCTCTACAGCGCACCAGACGTTGCCAAAACCTTGCTCTTGGTGGAGACCTGATGGTTATCTTTGTGGTCTTGGTGTTGAAACACCTGCCAACACTGGGTTCAGTTCCAAAACATAGCCTTGGCAGGCGCGCATTTCATATGGTCGTGGCTGGGGTAATAGGTTTTTCCATCACCGCTATCCTGATCACCATAACTTCAACTCCGCTGGATACAGAGCTTGCTGACTTCTTTGCCGAGAACAGTGTACCGGGTGGTCATGGTCGAAATGTGGTGAACGTTATTTTGGTGGACTTTCGAGCCATAGATACCCTAGGTGAGGTGATAGTCGTAGTGATAGCCGGCTTGTCTGCCGTGAGTTTGCTTAAATCTAAGAAGCAAAAGCCGAGCCGTATCCACTCGCTGATCTTCGCTACCACTTCTCATATCGTTGCGGCGCTTATGCTTGTCTTCTCATTCTATCTACTTCTGAGAGGGCACAATGCACCCGGTGGCGGGTTTATCGGAGCCTTGATTGCAGTGATTGGTCTCTCTCTATTGATGTTTGCCGAGTCCCCTCGATATGTGCGAAACAGGATAAATCATGCTCCGTTTAGTATTGCCATGTTTGGTGTTCTGCTCAGCCTTACTGCAGGTGCATTAGCTTTTGTATTTAATCTGCCTTTCTTAACGGGATTGTGGTGGAAAGACATTCTGCCACTAGGGACACCTTTGCTCTTTGATGTGGGGATTTACCTCGCGATTATTGGCGGGGTAATGGGGATGCTGCTTCATTTGAATGAGGGGTTGGACTGATGGAAGTGTTATGGAGTTTGGTGGTCGGTGTGTTCGTTGCTATTGGTATCTACCTGATGCTAGAAAGGCATGTGCTTCGAATGCTTTATGGTCTGATCTTAATCAGCAGTGCAATCAATCTCGCTATTTTCACTGCTGGGCGACTAACCCCGGGTAATCCACCTCTGATTGAATTGGGAAGCTCTTTACCCGCAGAAGGCGCAGCAAACCCCTTGCCACAAGCCTTGATACTCACTGCGATAGTGATTGGTTTTGGCCTGTTGATATTCGCACTCATGCTTCTGTATCGGGCCAATGTAGAAACGGGCTCTGCGGATGTTGATGAGATGAAAGCGTCTGAGGAGGATAAATGACCTCAGTGCTTCTCACCCTACCTGTCGTTGTTTCACTTGGCATAGCTGTGTTGGCGTTCTTTCTACGTCGCAAGGCTAGGGCAGTGGAGTGGGTGAGTGTTGGTGGGGCTATCGTTTTATTTGGAGTTGCAGGGCTTTTGCTCTCAGATATTTCAGCACTCGGCCACAAGTTGTTGCCTTTGGGCAATGGATGGCTCCCTTTGGCATAGTATTTATTGCCGATAATACATCAGCTGCCATGGTGATGATCACCGCTATCATAGGATTGGGCATCGTCATCTACGCTATGGCTGATTTGAAAGAGAAACGCTCTTACACCCTCTATCACGTGCTATTTCACGTCTTGCTTGCTGGTGTCTACGGCGCGTTCCTGACTGGGGATTTGTTCAACCTCTACGTCTGGTTTGAGGTAATGCTGATAGCCTCTTTTGGCTTGATGGTACTGGATGCCTCAAAAGTACAAATAGATGGCGCGGTTAAGTATGTGGTACTGAACCTGATTTCTACCTTGGTATTCTTGCTCGCTATCGGTTTGGTGTATGGGGCATCGGGTACGCTGAATATGGCAGATCTTCATGTGAAAGCAGTGCTGATACCTAAAGATACTCAAGCGGTGCTTGGCGTGTTATTGCTGTTTGCATTTGCCATCAAATCTGCATTATTTCCTCTGTTTGCGTGGCTACCTGCTTCCTACCATACATTGCCCAGCGGAGTAGTGGCTTTGTTTGCCGCCCTGCTGACCAAGGTGGGTGTTTATGCCCTTATTAGGTGTTTACCTTGATTTTCCCTCTCGATGTCAGTGGTTGGCAGCCGCTTCTGATATGGATTGCAGGCTTGACCATGTTAACTGGGGTATTGGGCGCGGCCAGTCAGTACGACATCAAAAAGATCCTCTCGTTTCATATCATTAGCCAGATCGGCTATATGATCATGGGCCTAGCCATCTTTACGCCACTCGCAATCGCCGGCGCTATCTTCTATGTCATCCATCACATCATAGTGAAGGCGAACCTGTTTTTGATTGGAGGCTATCTAGAGAAACGATACGGCTCTAGCCAATTAGAGAAGTTAGGCGGGGCTTATAAAGCCATGCCGTATCTTGCCTTTATGTTCTTGGTACCGGCATTTTCACTGGCAGGGTTTCCGCCCCTGTCCGGTTTTTGGGGTAAGTTTTTAGTAGTTAAAGCCAGTATTCAAACCGAATACTTCCTGCTTGCTGGTGTTGCCTTACTGGTTGGTTTATTGACTGTATTCTCTATGACTAAGATCTGGAGTGAGGCGTTTTGGAAGGCGAACCCTGACGCTATTGAGCCTAAAACTTTGGATAAAACAACTAACGCTTTATATCTGATTCCAATCACTAGCTTTACTTTGATCAGTTTGATCATTGGCTTGGGGGCCGAACCTTTTTATCAATTTGCAGTGCTGGCCGCTGAACAACTGTTAAACCCAACTCAATATGTGGAAGCGGTGTTAGGGAGGGTGACATGATTTATTTCTTATTAAACCTGTTCCTAGCCGTTGCCTGGATGCTTCTTAACGGCAGTTACAACATCGGAAACTTCGCTCTGGGATTTCTGGTAGGGTTCTTTGCACTAAGGCTCAGTCAGCCGTTTGGATTGAAATCCAGTTACTTCAAACGCCTTGCAGGGATTATAGGGCTCATTGGGTTCTTCGTATATGAGATGGCTATTTCTGTCCTCAGAGTAGCTTGGGATGTACTGACCCCGACACATTTAAGTGACCCCGACATTATCTATGTGCCTTTGGACGTCTCGAGCGATCTTGAGATAGCGCTTCTTGCCAATATGGTCTCTCTAACTCCTGGTAGCTTGAGCTTGGATGTCACAGACGACAGAACGCACCTTGTTGTGCACGCCATGTTTGCTCCAGATCATCAGGCAGTGATTGACGAAATAAAAAACGGATTGGAGAGAAGGATATTGGAGGTGACCCGTGAGTGAGTACTTGATGGTGGTCATTTCGATTAGTGCGACGGCATTGTTTGTGAGCTTGTTGCTGGCTCTGATCAGGCTAATGAAGGGTCCAACGCTGGCAGACAGGTAGTAGCGTTAGACCTCATCTCCTTTATTACTATTGGCTTTATCGCCTATACACCTTGTACAGCGGGCAAAAAGCTTTGCTGGATATCGCTATTACACTGGGGCTGGTCGCTTTCTTAGGCACAATAGCTTTTGCTCGCTACATCGCAAAAATTAAAGATGCGGGGGAGGAGTGATGGACTTTCTGATTATGCTGCTTTTGCTACTCGGCTCCTTTTTCGTGGTTATAGCCAGTGTAGGCATAGTGAGAATGCCAGACCTTTATACCCGAATGCACAGTGCCACCAAGGCTGGCACGGTCGGGTTGAGCTTACTGCTCCTAGCACTAGCATTCGCCATTCCTGAAATCAGTGTTATTTCACGAGTGCTAGGTACTATTCTATTTGTGTTCTTAACCGCGCCCGTGGCAGCACACATTTTGGGCCTTGCTATGAAGCAGACCGGTTACAAGATTTGGCGAAAAGAAAAGTAGTTGGAGCAGGGATAGGTGATTCGTTTACTAAACCTCTGAACTTAAGCAGCCATTAACGACGAAGCACCGCAATCCACCTTCCCAAGTTTAATAAGCTGGTTAGCGAAGCCGCGACATAGGTTAGAGCCGCTGCCTTGAGAATTTTTTCCGCATGCTTTAGGTCACCATCATGCAGGTAGCCACCTTTCTCTAGGATTGGTAATGCTTTACCATAGCTGGCATCGAACTCCACGGGTAGTGTCAACAGGTGTACTAAAGTACTCAGTGCCATTGAAACAACACCGATCAACATGGTGAGCGCTCCAGCCTGTGGAACTCGGGTTAACACTAGGAGGATCGGAGCAGCCACTAGCATCATTCCTGCAATGCGCTCGCCGACTATCGCAGTCTTCACGAGTTTTTGTCTCGCCAGAAACAAGGCTCTGAACGTGAATCCTGAATGGCATGTCCCACTTCATGAGCAGCCACAGTCAATGCAGTCAGTGAGTAGCCAGAGTAGTTGTCTGGTGACAGACGCACAGCCTTGTCGGCCGGATCATAGTGATCACCAGCAGAGGTCTCCTCTACCTTGATGTTGTCCAAGCCGAAGCTGTCAAGCAGGTGCCGAGCAAGCTCACTGCCGCTTCCCTTATTGCGGTAGCGATCTGCCGGCTGTCTGTACTTTTCCATTACGTGCTTGACCCACAAACTCGGTAGGAAAACGACTGTCGCGACTATGAGTATTATGATTATCCAGATCATTTAAATCAGCATGTTATGAGCAATTGTGTGGCTATTAAACATTATACGCATAGAAATTAGTAGCAGATGCTTGCCGGCAATAAGGTAACTTGATTAGGGACACTTGCGTACGAGGTGAACTTTTTTCGACTAAAACCACTCAACCTTTAGAGGTTGACTGAAAAGGCGTAATCTCACTTCTGGTGCTATGACACACCGACTAGATAAGTTAAGTGATAAAGGGTTCATCTATAGATATCACAGTTAAGAGAATAGGCGTAGCGTATTGGTTGAACTGAGCTTATTGACTATGGAATAAGAAAGTTTTCGATAAGGTTGACAGCGTGTGTTCACCACTAAGTGCGGACGAACAGGAACAACTGAGAGTCTTGTTAAAAATATGGATAAGTGGATTTGAGTAAAAAGTTCACGGTTGGGTAAACCACTGCGCTTTCTTGGCACTTTGAGCGAATCTGGAATTTGAAGGTTGGAAATAAAGCGAGAGTAGAAAGAGAGCTCGCTGGACAACACACTCTAAAAGCCGATTGATTTGCATTATCGGCGCTTAGAGTGCGTTGATTCGCTTACTTCTTACTGCTTGCCGCTTTATTTCTTACCATGTTACGTATTCGAGCGCTTCTCTCAGCAGAACCCTGACTGGCATCAGAAGGGTTGTTTGTGCGGGTTTTACGGTTTTTAAAGGCTGGCTTACTGTGCATTTTCCGCAATAGGGCATCACGGTTTTTGGGCTCGTACCCTGCTTGCTCTACGCGTCGAATCGTGTGACCGATCAACGACTCTACTTGTTGTAACGTCAGTTCTTCTTCACGGCTGACAAAAGATACAGCGTGTCCTTTTTGGCCAGCTCGACCTGTTCGTCCAATGCGGTGAACATAATCCTCAGCCAAAAATGGCATATCGAAATTCACTACGTGTGGAAGACCTTTAATATCTAAACCGCGCGCAGCTACATCGGTTGCAATCATCACACGTGCCTTGCCTTCTTTAAACTCGCTGAGCGCTCTACGGCGAGCACTCTGTGCTCTATCACCGTGACATAGCACTGCTTTAATACCGTCCAGTTTGAGTTCTTTCAATAACATGTTGGCCGTTTCTTTGTAGTTCACAAAGACCAATACCTGTTTCCAATTCTTGCGACCAATAAGTTCAGATAGCATTTCATTCTTTCTTTCTTGGTCCACCGGATAGACAACATGTGCGACAGTGTCTGCCGTCGCGTTTTCTTGAGTCACGGATACTCTTTTCGGTTGGCTCAACATTTCGGCCGCTAGTTTGTTCATTTGCGGAGAGAACGTTGCCGAGAACAGCATAGTCTGTGGCTTTGTTGAAACACCAGACATAATGGTTTCAATAGATGAAATAAAGCCCATGTCTAACATACGGTCGGCTTCATCGAAAACCAAGAATTCAAGGTTCTGTAGGGAAACACTTTTCTCGTCTAGGTGCTCTATTAAGCGACCTGGTGTTGCAACTAAAATGTCGACACCGTTCTTCAGCTGTTGAATCTGAGACGATATTTTCACGCCACCATAGATGGCAGAAACACTTAATGATGTGTACTTGATATAATCTTCAATGCTTTGCGCTATCTGCGCCGCCAATTCACGAGTTGGCGCAAGAATCAATGCTCGCGTTTGAAAATGGTTATTAGCTTTATTCTTGTCTAATAGTTGCTGAATAATCGGCAGAGCGAATGCAGCGGTTTTGCCTGTCCCTGTTTGAGCGTTCGCTAAGATATCGTATCCTTTGCGAGCGAGTGGGATTGCCTTCTGCTGAACAGGAGTAAGCTTTTCGTAGCCGCACTCGGACAGTGCTCTCACAATTTCTGGAGAAAAGTTTTGAGATGAAAATGACATTGTTGCGTTCCTAAATCAAGCGGCTACGACCACGTAAAGCATAACCAAAAGTACGGTCGCAGATTGTAGAACAAACTGTATAGGAACGGCAGGTTTTATGCCAAATCGTCGTAATAAGTTTGAAAATACGAAGATTTAATGAGCATAAGTACCAAGGAGGCAATGTTTTATCTAATTTGGTCTTCAAATTAGGAATCTGGGTACGAAAAAAGTAAGTTGAATTGCGGTCAATCAATTAAAAGAGGAGCATAGTAAGAGCTCCTCTTCTTGTGCCGCTAGAAAGTACGATAATTAGACGCGCCTGGTTTTCAAAGCGCTATCTCTAGCGAACAGGTGAGACAAACCCCGGTGGTTTAAGAGCTACTAGAGAGCAACTAACGGCTTGGACTATGTTCTCAGCCGTATTGCCAATAACGATTCCCGGGATACCGGTACGAGCCAGTGTACCCATCACCAAAACATCAATCTCGTGCTCGTCTACCCAGTCAGGTATCAGCTCATCCGGTTCTCCGTGAAGGTGATGTACAACGATGTCGCCAGAGACCCCTGATTCGGTGAGAGATGATCTAACGCCTCTCGGTGTGTCTGTTTGGCGGCTTTAATTTCTTTGTCCAACTCACCATCTTCTATCTTGATCCAAGCATGGTCTTGCAGATATCGCTCTAGTTGATGCTCCCAACAGGAGAGTAGGTGCAAACGACTGCCACAACTGTGTGCGATTGAGCTTGAGAGTTCAAGAAGGCGAAGGCTTAGAGCTTTGTGCTCATCATCGGTGATCATAGGGTCGACTGCTACGGCGATTCGGCGTTTACTCGTAGGTTGATGAGTGAGTCTGTTTAACCATACCGCAGAGGGGCACTTACGGAGTAAGGTCATGTCGATGGCTTTGAAACCTTTTCCATCGATAGGCTCGGCGTCTTTGATTACCAAATCATGTGAGGCATTTTGAACGGCCTGAATAACATCTACGGCTGGGTTTTCACCGCATACCACATCAAGAGGGAAGGGTACGGATTCCTCGTTGATGTCATGTACTGCACGGCTTTCTTGTATCTGTTGATTAACGGAATGGACCAAAGAGTTTTCGTAACTGGCCTGATATTCGGAGAGATTGGATGGCAGTGATGGGCAAAACAACAAACCCTGAACGGGAGCATCATTGTTGTGAGACAGTCTTAATGCCTGTCCTATTGAGTCACTGTGGCTCTTCAGTCCGTGGCTGACGTAAAGTATGTTCTTAAACTTTTTCATTCCTACCTCCTAAGTGTCAAAGCAGGTTGATTAGGAACAAGTACAACGCCTGTCGAGGCTCTTGTTTACACTGATTCGTCCATTTTATCTTCACCTCCATATGGGTTCAAACGTAGCAAAAATGCTCAAATATTCTTGTTGTTGCAATTCACTTATTTCTTATTTATATCAGGTACTTATTTAGCTAAGGTGACGCTGGGTTTGTATAAGAAACTTTCTAATATGATCTTAGCATCAAACTTACCCGTATACCCACAAAGTGGTAGTCATATTACTGTCACCATATCGCGTTAGCGTAAGTTAAGTATAAGGTTGAAAAGGAGGGTTAGAGTCTATTTTTAGCACTGACTGTGCTGTGAACATCTTAAGGAGGAACTATGAAAGTTTGCCCATCTTGTTACAGTGAATTCGTCTCTCGCAACGGCATTGGAGTCTGTCCAAGACATGAAATTGGAGAATGTCGCTACGACGCTTATGAGTTACACAGTCAAACCCTAGATCTCCGGAGCGCTGATTTTAGGGAGCAAAAAGAGGGTCAACCTCCCACTGAATTGGTTTAGCGTGAAAGGGTGAGCATGGTGCTCACCCTTTTTCGTTTTGACGGATGAGATCAGTCTAAAGTGAGTTATTGAGTTTCGGTTTGAACATTAAGATGTGCGCGTATTTTGAACAAACCGGAGACGACCATGTCGCTTAAAAACAAAACCGCACTTACCTTTATTGTTGCAGCTGTAATGAGCACTTCTACTTTCGCTCGTGACACTAGCCAAACCGCAAACGAGCAGACCGCTCTACCTGAAGCCGGTATTGGACTAACGGCTGGTGCTGATTCGTTACCAAACTTCACTTTTAAAAAGCACAAGAAAGTAGAGCGTGTAGATAACACAGCTCAAATCATCGACCCTAATCACGATGACCTACCAGGTGCAATAGGCTGGTCTGTACCTGTAGATTCGCTACCAGATTTTCATCTCAAGCATAAAGATCACGCGACTCACTAATACTATTTCAAGGTCAGGAGCGACCATGACGTTAATTTCATAAAGCAATGCTTGGTAATACGGCATTGCTTTTTGGTTTTTGATTTCATTCATCCCCCCAAGTTAGAAAGTCCTGCAGAGCACAAATTGCTTGCTTGAAAAGCGACTTCCCTTTCTATAAATGAACACCTTTACCGAAGTCTACGTAGACCTTCATGGAATCACTGAAACATGGAGCGGTTTATGCAAAGGCTATTCTTATTTTCTCTTCTAACCATTCTGTCTGTAGGTGTATATGCCGCAGGTTCTGCTTCAAGTTTTAGCAGCTTGACCAAGTCTGAAAAGCTCTACAATCAAGGCGTAGAACTAATGCGTGACAATGAGTTTCGTGAGGCGGAGCGCAAGTTTAGAGACGCCTTGAAACGAGACAAGGACTGGGCGGAAGCACATAACAATCTTGCTTACGTTTTGAGAAAGCAGGGTGAGATTCATTACAACACGGCGCTTTTTCATTACAACAAAGCCATCGAAATTAACCCGAAGCTATCAGAACCCTACATGTACCGAGGGGTTTTGTATGTGCAGATGGGTAATGAAACCATGGCTGAAGAGGACTTGGTTCGTCTAAATAAAATGAACCCAAAACTGGCAAAAGAGCTTAGCTATGTGATTGATAATGGCAAAGAGAAAGAGCCAGAGCAGTTCTTTGGTGTGTCAGAAAAATAAACGACTGAAGGTATCAGTCGTTTAAAAAGATGAGAGCCGTGTCCTTGGCTTCAAAGTGTTAAAAAAGGATAGTTAGTTTAGGGACACGACAGTTGTATTATGTAGCCGCTGCAGCGGCTGCGGCAGCTGATTCATCAATGAAGGTGTGTACTGCTTTCAATATCGTCTTCTTGATGTCACTTATCTGTTTAGAGTGAGGACACCATAGCGCCATACCAAATTTGAAGCCTTCTATCATTTGATCGACTTTCAAGATTTCGACATCTTCACTAACGTGTTTAGACCTTACGATACTTTTTGGTAGCAACGTCCATCCAAGTCCCAAACCGACCATCTTGATGATCAGAGCTAGTTGGTCAACTTCTTCATGTTCTGAGCTTAATACAACCTTATCTCTTATGCCTTCCTCTACTAGAGAGCGAAGTACGAACTGCCTTTCACGACTGAGAGTGGCGATGGCTTTGTCTGACTTGAGTTTGGATAGCACTCCGCCTTTTTGCACAAAGGCTAAGAATTCGAGGTGTCCAAGGAAGGTGGCATCTAGGCTGTGTATAGCACGGCTGTCATGCACGTTTACTAAGCCAAAGTGTATCTCACCACTTTGTAATCCTTGTTTGATTTGGCTCTTATTCCTAACGATAAAGTTTACCCGCATCATAGGAAAATCTTTGGCCAGTTGAAGCCTGATGTCAGATAGTGCCTTGTGAGGTATTACGCTTGAGTAGGCGATAGTGATATTTTCTAGACCGCCATAAGAGAGGCTAAGTGCTACCTTATCGAAGGTGCGAGCCTGCTCAATGGTCTGTTTGGCATAGTGATAAAGAAGTTCGCCATCTTCGGTTGGCTCCACTGAGCGACCGATGCGCTCAAACAATGAAACGGCTAACTGGTCTTCAAGGTTTGTTACCACCTGGCCTATGGTGGTTCTGTGTTTGTTGAGTTTAACTGCTGCTTTGCTGAAAGAGCGTTCGTTATAAACGGTCACGAAAGCGAGAAGTTGTTCAAAGCTAAAATTCATAGAGGGTGCTTGCCTTGTGTGATTCTTAAAACTTGGGCATTCCTTTGGCCTCATTAAGTAATAGACAAAAAGCTCGCTGATGAACAGCGAGCTAACATTTTTCTTTAAAAATTATATGCTTATTTGTACTCGTATACACGGGCAACGTAGTGGTATACGCCTGAATCACCGATGTAATTTTTGTACAAATCTACAGAGAAGTAGTCCGGTTGATCGGCATCGATGCGTTCTGCGATTTTAGTGCTCAGAGTGTCTAGATCGTGCATGTCATAAACAAAAAACTTGCGAACTTTCTCAAGTTTCATTTCTTTAGCAAGATGGCGAGAGATATACATTTCATGGTGAGCCGCTACGATAATGCCTGATACTTCAACTTGCTCAAAGTTAGGGTCTGTGTCGATGTTTACTAGCATTTCTGCGTCAGTAACAGTCTCAAGTTGAGCCATGTTTTGGTCAAGTTGCTGAACCTCTTTGCTCGGTGTGTGAGCTGCAAAAGCAGAAGAAGTTACAGCCAAAAGGCTCAGTGCAATAAGTGATTTTTTCATTGGGGGTACCTTATTAATAGGGAACGTCTGTGGTCCAAAGTTGATGCTTGGTCGCCTTGTTGTAGCCATAGTTGTAGAGGGCCTTCATATAAGTGCTGTCAAACATCTGCTTTGATTGTGCTTGGGGAGTAAACCTATCGTCGATATAGGTAAACTCGAGTTCGAGGTCTTGGACCTCACTGAAATACATCATGCGATACAGGTCGCCACGGGTTTGTTGCAAGGTCAGTGACTTCACGCTCTGCGTAAGTAGGTCCATGCCTTTGTCTTTCACTTGTTGATAAGGCATCTTTAGAACGCCATTGCGGATAACCTGAATCTTTGGTGATTTTTCAAGACCAAGTGCCTGGTTGATCTTCTTGAAGTCGATGTTGCTTGCCTGAAGGAACATTTGAGCAGATAGGCCACCGTCCACATGCATCTCTTCTAGAGGCTGGCCGTTTAGCTCAACATCGATAAACTGCGGTGGAAATACACCAGGAATAGAAGCGCTGGCCACCAATACCTGATGGAAAAGTCGAGCTTTGTCTGGATTCTCGCTTGCTGCAATTTCACCTAGGTTCCACACCACCATTTGCTCAGAATCAAAGTGGGTAGTACCAATTAGCAGGCGACGACCGTTGCGATGTTGCTGAGCAACCTGTTCAATCATTTCATCGCTGTAGGTTTGTTCTATGAAAGAGAAAAGGTCTTCTCCGTCGGTAAAGGCGTCTTTAAAGATGGTGTTGAGAAAGTTACGTTTACCAAGAATCATCTTGTCGTTAAGACCCAGCATGACTTCTTCTAGACGGTCGATCTCTTCGCCACCAACAAATACAAATGGAGCAAGTAGAGCGCCGGCACTCACGCCAGTGATGATGGAGTAGTCAGGCAATGTGTTTGAATCATGTAAACCCTTGATAACACCTGCGCCAAATGAACCTTTAGCGCCACCACCAGATAGCACCAAAACATTGAGTTGGTCGCCATTCACACGGATTGGGGTAGTGTGATTGTCTTCTGAGTAAAGGTAAGAGATATCCTCTCCAAGCCAAGTGCGTAGAGGCTCTGCTTCTTGTGTTGAAGACTCCATAGGCAGAGTGACTTGGGTGTAATTGTGCGCGTCAACCCGCTTGTCTAGCTTGTGCGGTGTCGAGCAGGCGGTCACCAAAAGTGAGAGTGAAACGACTGCCAGAGTGGTTTTAAGAGATTTCATGATTTTCCTCTGTCATTGCCACCCTCTGTGCCGGTGACGCTGTGCTTTCTTATCCTCGAAAGCGGTTGATTAAGTGCTGGGAAGTTTACGGCTTATGCGTATAGTTGATTAATCGCTTTAGTAGGATGAAACCCATCCAATTCAGGCGACCAGAGCTAGGCTCTGATCACTGCCTTATTGGGTTAAGCGATTTTCTTTGGTTCGAAGTCATGGGTAGGTTCAATAAACTCATATTGACCTGCAATGGTTTGCAACTCCCATGTATCTTGGTCTTGGGTCACCTCAAGCACGCCATATACGGCGTTGTTGGTATGACGGAAAGCCGCCACTGGCGACATCTGCTTAGTGATGCACGCGGTAAAGATAGCGGTGATCAGATCGCCTACACCTACAGGTGCTTTTTCAAAATCCAGCTCAGGTCGCTGCACTAGGTAGCATGCCTTTGGGGTGGCTAACATAGCGGTAAAGGTCCCCTCGGCTAACGAATGCAGATGTTTAACCAATACCAGTCTTGGGCCTAGCTCTAGGGCCTTTTTACATGCGGTTACTGCATCGTAAAGAGAGTGGATCTCTACACCGGTGAACTGAGCAAGCTCGAACTGGTTAGGCACGATCACATCGGCCATAGGCATCAGTGTTTTGGTCAGCTCTTCTGTTACACCCTCAGGCACAATGCAGCCTTTTTCTGGGTCGCCCATCACAGGATCACACACGTAAAAGGCTCTGTGGTTAGACTCTTTCACTTGGTTTACTGTATCTGCCACGGCTTGACACTGTTCAGCGCTGCCTAAGTAGCCAGAGATAACCGCTTGGCAGTCTTTCAGCTTGCCAATGTTATCTAGGCCCTTGGTGAGGTTACGAATCTCTTCGGCGCAGAATTTTTGCCCAGTCCACCCTTCATCGTATTGGGTGTGGTTCGAGTATTGCACCGTGTGGATTGGCCAGGCTTCAATGCCCATTCTTTGGATTGGAAATACGGCAGAGCTGTTTCCTGCATGTCCGTATACAACATGCGATTGGATTGAAATTATTCCGTCCATAATTGTTTCTCATTTTAAATTTTTGGGTTAATTCAGTAGGGCGATATAGGTTTGGATGATCGCCAGATTCACTATGTCGATAAAAATGCGCCAACTAACGGCACCACAAAATAGGCCTGTGTCGATGGGCCGTAGTGCGAGGTGATGGCATTAAGATTCATCATCGCCGTTGGTGTCGCGCCCATTCCGAAACCCACATGGCCTGCTGACATTACTGCGGCATCGTAACTTCGCCCCATGACTCTGAAGGTCACCCAGTAGACAAACAGTAGGGTGAACAGAATCTGAGCCATTAAGATCGCTAGAAGCGGTAGGGCTAGATCGAGCAGATTCCACAGTTTGAGCTCCATTAGAGCCATCGACAGGAACAGTCCTAGGGTTAGGTTACCGACCTGGTTTAATTCACTGCGGGATTTGTCCAAAGCCTTTTGAATCCCAGAGATATTTCCAACAATTACCCCAAGGGCAATGGCATACACAAAATTAGGAACAAACTTAAACAGCTCGTAGCTACTGAGCAGTTGATGTAGCTGCTGTGCACATAGAGAACTAACAAGTAGCAGTGCTCCTGACGTTAGCCATTTCGCAGGTGATATACCTTTGGTTTGACCATGGCGCTGCTGTTTTGGGATGTACTTGCTGTGCTCAGTTTCATCAAACGAGGCCAGCTCGTTGTTCTGAATCAGCTTTTTCCCAAGAGGACCACCGAAGATCCCGCCCACAACCAAACCAAAAGTGGCACACGCCATGGCTATCTCTAATGCGTCATCGATGTGGAACTGTTCCGCAAAGATGGATGCCCAGGCAGCACCAGTACCATGTCCACCAGACAAAGTGATGGAGCCAGCGAGCAAGCCGAGCATAGGGTCAAGGTTAAGCACCTTAGCTAAAGCAAGACCGACCACGTCTTGAAACACGATGAATAGCGTGGCGCAAAACAAGAATGCGAACAGAGCCTTACCACCATGTCGAAGCAGTGCTAGATTGGCTGAGTAGCCAACACTGGCAAAGAACATCAACATCAAGGTCGTCTTTAACGGCAGATCAAATACAAGGTCAATGCCGTGTAGGTGACAGGCTGTTGTCAGCAGAGTTACGACGATTCCACCGATAATCGGCGCTGGAATGTGGTATTTAGCCAGCAAATTGACTCGCTTTAGGATTGCTAGGCCTAGAAATAGAACCGCAATCGCGATAGCAAATGAGATAGTTGCGTTAAATGAGAATGTGCTCATTGGTTTCTCCTCCTTTTGAAAAAACAAGCCTCGGTATACCGAGGCTTGGATACTGCTATTTCAAATTCAGAGGCTTAGCCTTGGAACTCAGCGAAGTACTCGTCTAGCACTTTGCGAGTAGCGCGGCCGATTAGCTCATACTCGTGGTGAGTAAGGTTAGCTAGAGACACACGAACAGAAGCGTGTACTACGTCGAAGCCGTTACCTGGTAGAAGGATCACACCGGTTTCTTGAGCTAGGCGGAATAGGAAGAATTTGCCTTTTTGGTTCTCTTTGAACCACTGTACGAACTCTTCGCCGTATAGCTTGCCGCCTAGAGTGTCTAGCTCTAGAAGTGTGTAGTAGTCAACGCGGTCTTTGTTCTCTTCAACTGCAACACCCATGTTGCTGTATAGAGTTCTGTAGCGATCGCGGATGATGCGTTTACATGCTGCTTTGTAGTTCTCTTCAGAGTCCATTAGGCAGTTTAGAGAGAACAGAGCCATCTGAACTTGTTGAGGCAGAGATAGACCAGCAGTGTGGTTTAGAGCAACGCTACGGCTGTCAGCAACGATACGGTCGATGAACTTGATTTCGCGTGGTTCTGGAGTCAATGTTTTGTAACGATCGTCCAGTAGGAGTTGCTCTTCTTCAGTTTTTGCACGCATTGCATCGTCGAACACGTTGTTGTGTTGGATTGCAATGGTACCTAGACGCCAGCCAGTCGCACCGAAGTATTTAGAGAACGAGTAAACACATAGAGTGTTGTATGGCAGTTTTGCGAATAGAGATACAAAATCATCTGCAAATGTGCCGTATACGTCATCTGTGATGATGAATAGGTCACTACGCTGCTCGTTCACAAAGTTTGTTAGGTTATCTAGAGTCTCATCAGAGAACTTAACAGAAGCTGGGTTTGCTGGGTTAACTACGCAAAGCAGTTTGATGTCTGTGTCAGCCAGTTTTTCAATCTCTGACATAGGTAGCTGCCAAGTTGTCTCGTCTAGACGAAGCTCAACGATCTCCAGTTCGTACTCAGAAAGCTCAGGGATTTCTAGGTATGGAGTGAAGATTGGAGTGATAAGTGCAACCTTGTCACCTTTCTTCAATAGACTGTTGTGGAACATAGTCTGGAAGCTGTAGGTCATAGACGCAGTGCCACCTTCAGTAGCGAACAGATCGAAGTCTGTAGTCATTGGCATTGGGCCGTACATCTCTTCTGCAATGTACTGTTTTACAACAGATTCGATGTTGGTCAGCATGCGTGGTGGTACAGGGTAGTTACATGCAAGGTACGCGTTTACTAGCTCGTTTAGGAAAGCTTGCTTTTCGATGCCTAGACGGTCTTTTGCATAGCTTAGAGACTTCTCAAGGAACTGAACACCTTTGTCTGTTTTGTTGTCAGCTGCGAATGTATCGAAACGCTCAACAATGCCAACACCATCAGGGATACCGCCGAAGCCAGCATCTAGGTAAGAGTAGTTACGCTCTGCTTCGTTTACAGCAAACTCACCAAGGCGGATGAATGCTTTACGTGGAAGCGTTGCTAGGAAGTTAGGGTTACCACGGCCAGCGTCAAGTAGAGCGCGGTCAGGCACAGTTTGTGCAACTTCGATTAGTTTGTCTTTTAGCTCAAATGGGCTTAGGTCAGCGTATTTAGAAAAGTCGATTGAAGTAGTCATAATATTTACCAATTATTTAGTTTTAAACTGATGAGCGCCTCACCTGGGTGAGGCGACTATTTGTTCGTTGTTACATGCCAGCGTTAAGAGTGATGACGCCAACGATGATTGGGCCCCAAAGGGTGAGCAGTACGTTTGCTACTGCGTAGGTCACTGTGAATGAGAACACTGGAGTTGCGTTGCCAGTTTTTTCCATCAGTGCTGCGAATGCAGGGTTTGCGCTACGTCCGCCAGTTACACAACCTAGGGCCTCGACTGGGTTCTTGATTCTCAATACAAAGTAAGAGAAGAAGAACGAAATGATCTGCGGGATGATGGTTACAGCCATACCCAAGAACAGTAGAGTCATGCCGTGTTCTTTGATGGTCTCAACTGCTTGAGGGCCAGCCTGAAGACCTACGATGCCCACGAATGCTGCTAGACCAAAGTCACGGATAAAGTTTGCTGCACCCTCAGGGAACTGAGCCACATGTGGGTTCTTGCTGCGTAGCCAACCAACAACCAGGCCTGATACCAGACAGCCTGCGCCAGAGCCGATGGTTACTGGGATACCCGCAATCTTGAAGTTAATAAGACCAATCAAGAAGCCAGCTACCATACCTAGACCAAAGATGATGAAGTCCGTGATGGTTGCAGAACCTAGGCGTTTACCTATGTTGTTCTCAACGCGGTTGATGTCTTCAGCAGTACCCGTTAGTTGGATAACGTCGTTTTTCTTAACGATAAGATCCGGAGTTACCTTGATTGGTGCGCCTTCACGGATGTACTCGGTTACGTAAACGCCGCGATAGGTATCTTTGTTAGTCTCTTCTTTGATCTGACGAACTGATTTGCCAATGATTGAGTGGTTGTCTGCGATAAGCTGACGGTTCTCTTCAATGATTTCGTAGTTTTCAGGTAGAGAAACCTCTGCACCAATGTTTTGCTGTTGGATCTCATGCACGGCATTACGGCGGCCAGTGATGATGATTAAGTCGCCTTCACGAAGGGCAGTGAACTTGTCTAGCTCAAGTGGTTTACCGTCACGCTCAGCCAACTCGATGCAAGCTTGTAGAGAGTTCTGGTTGAGCTGACCAATGGTTTTGCCATTGATAGAGCTGTCTTTTGTGATGCTATAAGCACGAGTCACAAGAGAGGTTAGGGCATTAAATTCGCCAGGTGCCAACTCGTGTTTACCGTCAGAGCTTTCGTTTTCAAGCTTGATTGCTTCAGCGCGGATGTCCCACTTCATTAGTGTTGGGAATACCCAAGTCACCATTAGGATTGGACCTAGAGAACCAAAGATGTATGTTACCGCGTAACCTACCGCTACGTTGGTTTGCATTATGTGCTGTGCTTCTTCCGATACACCTAGGCGAGCGATTGCATCACCTGCAGTACCGATAATTGCAGACTGAGTTAGACCACCAGCCGCTAGACCTGCCGCTGTACCACGGTCAAGATCGAACATATAGCTGCTGCCAACACACAAAGCAGACCAGACACAGTCATTACCACTGCAGAAAGCAGGATATTGATGGTTCTGAAGTTCAGTGCTTTAAAGAATTTAGCACCGCCTTGATAACCTACTGCGTAGATGAACAGGGCGAAGAAGATGCTTTTAACACCTGGGTCAATGTTCACACCGAATTGACCAATTATTACACCCATCAAAAGCGTACCGGCTACACCGCCAAGAACGAAGCGGCCAATAGTGATTTTACCCACCATGTAACCTAGAGAAAGGGTAATAAATAGTGCAATAAAAGGTGCCATTTCAAAAAGATTAGAAATAAGGTCCATAACCAATTTACTCGTACTATTAATTAAGTTGTTTATATAAAAGAGGAGAGATTATTTATCTCGTTGTAATTTGTGAGCGTCATTTTCGCTACGGGATGAATAATATGAATATTCGAGTGCAGTAAGTAATCTCGGTTGATGGATCAAATCCTCAAATGGGGTGTTTAGATGCTTATAGGTTGTGAGTTTTAGTGTAAGTGTCTGATTTATAGTGGTTTGGTTGGATTTTAAAAAAGTTTAATTATTTTCAAAATAACTCTACTTAGTTAGCGATTAACTAAAGTTATTATATTTGTAATTATAAAAAATTAGATGGGTGGATTTCATCCTACAAACGTGATTGTAAGAATCTGTCTTATATAGATAGACTGTGCCCTGTTGAAACTATTGAGATATAGATAATGAATTCAGTGCCACATGAATTAATTTGGGGAGAAATATATTTCCCTCCTCTTTTATTAGTTGTCGCAATTGCCTATGCGCTTACTTTAGTGCTTGGAAGTGTGTCTAGCCGTTTGGGGCTACATAAATATATTGCTCATCCGGCACTGGCTGAACTGTGCTTGATAGTGATCTTAACTGGCGTCATCGGCCAATTTATACCAATTTTCTGAGGTAACTTATTGTGATTAAACGTTATTTTATCACTCTGCTACTTGTGGTGGGCGCTGGCGCAGTGATCTTCAATTATTACGAAACTTACTCTGACTCACCTTGGACACGAGATGGCCAAGTGAGCGCTTATATTGTTTCTATAACGCCAAGGGTGACTGGACAAGTGACCGAGGTGTACGTAGACGATAACTCACGAGTAGAGAAGGGTGATCTCTTGTTTGAGATTGATCCTGCTATCTATTCTGCGGCTTACCACAAAGCTGTGGCAACACAGGGTCAAGCGCAAGCTTTGCTCTCTAAGGCGCGCAACAACTTACAACGCACGTCTGAACTTGAAAAACGTATGCATGGTGCAGTGCCAACACTGACATTGAATAATCTGACCAATGAGGTTGAGTCAGCTGCGGCGAACCTTGATTTAGCCAAGGCGAATGTTGAAGAGGCAAAGCTAAATCTGAAATACACCAAGGTATATGCACCTACTGACGGCTACATTACTAATTTGAACCTGCGTGTGGGTTCTCAAGTTGTGGCAAATGCCCTGTGGTTGCGCTTATCGATGAAAGCAGCTTTTGGATTGAGGGCTATTTCAAGGAAACAGACCTTGTAGGTGTAAATCCGGAAGACAAGGCGTTCGTGACCTTGCTTATGGACCATAGAATGACCCTAGCCGGTGAGATAAAAAGCATTGGTTACGGCATTGCAAAGTCTGATGGAAGCACAGGTAATGACCTTCTACCTAACGTAAACCCGAATTTCCAATGGATTCGTCTGGCGCAGCGTATTCCAGTGAAGATCAAGCTTACTGATGTTCCTGAAGACCTTCAGCTGCGCGTTGGCATGACTGCATCTATTCAGATCGTTAAGTAGGCTTGGTTATGTTGAGTTTAACCACGAAAGAGGCGATCAAGGTCGGCCTGTCTATCACAATATCTATATGTCTAGCATTGTGGTTTGGCTGGGAAAAGCCTTACTGGGCGGCTATCGCGGTTGTAGTAATGGCGGTTAACGAGAGCTTTGCACACTCCATACAAAAGGGTAAGAACAGGATTTTAGGAACCTTGCTGGGAACCACCTACGCCTTCTTTTTGATAGCCATGTTTTCTCAGCAGAGATTTCTGTTCATCTTTTTCTTTACGCTGTTTATGGCGCTGAGTGTATATGTCGAGTAATGAGAAGCATGGCTATATCTTCAGCATTGGATTTGTGGTGTGCGCCATTGTCTCCTGCATGGGCAGTTTCGACAGTGAAATGACCTTCCACTTCGCTGTGCTGAGATTCCAAGAGACGCTATTGGGCGTGTTGGTGTTCAGCTATGTGTTCAGGCTGTTATGGCCGATGAATACCGAGAAGGTGTTCTATCAGCTCATCGATGGAGTACAAGATGCACTGTTTGAGAAATTAAATGGCAAGGGAGACCTTAAGGGTGTTGAAGCCAAGCTAGGTAAAGCTGAGCAAATCTTAGATTTGCCTCTAACAGGCAGTTTCGAGCTTAAAGAACACAAGGAACTTTGGCAGTTGCGACTGCAAGAGCTTAAGCTAATTACTCATCACCTAAAGGATGTGGATGTAGAGAGCGATAGAGCCTCGTATGCTGAGCTTTACGAGAGGCTTCTTAGCTTCGATAAACATCAACCAGACACTGCGCTGATCTCTGATAAATTTTCTAGTTATTTGGACATGCATCAGAGTTGGCCGGAGAAGAATAAACTGGCAGAGTTTGACGCTCGAATGTGGCGAGTAGTGCAGGGCGTTTCCATGTTCTTGGCTGCCGTTGCCTTGTGGATCTACCTGCCGGTACCAGGCGGCTATATTTTCCCTATGCTAGCGGCAAACCTATCAGCCATGCTCCCAACGATGCTGCGGCAGCATTAAAGCAAGCGTTCTGGGGTGTTCTAGGATTTGGCGCTGTGTACATCACAGAGTACGTATTTGTTATGCCCATGATGACTGAACTTTGGGAGTTGGCCGTATTTTACTTCATTAATGTCGTTGTAGTGTGGAAGGTATTTAATACACCCGCCTTGATAATGCAGCGGATTCTCGGTGTGAATATGCTGGTGGTACTGACTGCTAGTGCTTTGAGCCTCACACCAAGCTATTCAATCACCACACCACTGATGATGGTGGTGTATCTAGTTATTGTTCTGATGCTGGGTAAGCTGTTTGCTGACCTGTTTAAACGAACCGCTTAAGCCCTCACTAGAGGGCTTTTTGCATTTCTTCGAGGTCTTAAATACAAAACTAATTCTACTTTTTTCCTCAGGTATCAATGGTGACTAAGTGATACGCAATATAAATGGCCTTATAATTTATGTTGTAGCTACAACATAATATCCCTACCATTCGTGTTACTACTTTTGAGGTAATAGTTTAACTGTAAGGTAATCCCATGAAATCGAACGAGTTTGAGTCTGATCAGAGCGCTACTCCGCTACTGAATGAATCGATTTTCTTTTTGATGGGGGTCGTGTATCGACGCTTCCGAAATGAAGCCCAAGAGCAGTTACTTGAGCAGCACGACATTACTACCGAAATGCAAAAGGCATTGGAAATCTTGAGCTTTTATCAAGAATTGCCGCAGCAAGCCCTCGCCGACAAACTGATGAAAGAGCGAAGCACCGTTAAGCGCCTAGTGGATAACATGCATAAGCGCGACCTGGTCGAATTCATCCCTCATCCAACTAACCTCAAAGTAAAACTTATCAAACTAAGCGCCAAAGGGCGTGAGGTTCATGCTAGTGGTAACCAGATAGTCACAGCTACTCAGCAAGAGTGGCTTTCAAGCTTAGGCATAGATGACGAACTGGCTTTGAAGCGCGCCTTAATACGCATGCTTGAAAGCAACTAGTAAAGATTTTTTGTAAGAGGTGCCAGCCTCTTAAAGTTGTAAAAATCTCCAAATAGGTAAAACGATGAAGAAGACTCTTGCATTGGGACTTTTGCTCCCTGCGAGCCAGTTGTGTGCGCTTGAAATTCAGGATTACTTTGCTTTAAACGGCTTAGTTGGGGCTTATCAAACCAATGGTGGAACCTTGGTTGAGGGCTCAAAAGAAGGGCGCCCAATAGAGGCCAAGGTACGTGCAAACCTAACCGCTGGTGTACCGGTTGGCGAGCGCTGGAATATCTTTGGTCGTATGGAATATGACCTTAACTTTCTTAACCTGAAAGAAGGCACAGACATTAAAAACGGTAAGCTGCGTAAGCGATATGAGTATGTAGGTGTCGAGCATGATGTGCTGGGTAAGATGTGGTACGGCAAGGATTGGGGCGCGACTTATGCTCATATGCCAATCCTTAAACAAGCCTATCTTGCTTTCAGGATGTAGCCGCAGGCCAAGCGACTTGGCGTAACAGCGATACGCTTCTTTATAAAAACCAAATTCAAGACTGGACCTTTGTGGTTTCAACTCAGCTGTCTGACTCAGAGCGCAGTTTCGACTATGGCGATGATGCTTTTACCACAGATGGCTCGGCTTTTACGATTTCATACGGCGCATCACCGTTTTACGGGGATGGATTTGGCATTGGTTATAGCTACCACGATGCAGGCCTGTACGGAGCTATGGGCGAGCTCTACAAAGACAAAGGCGATGCTACCCACAACATCGGCATGAACTATCGCTATGGTGCATGGTACATCGGTGGCACGGTTGCTAAGTCTGACCTGAATAACCACGGTAAAGCCACTGGACTAAACGACTACACCTATGACGTGGTGGGCGAGTACACCTACAGCAGCGACCTTAAATTTATTCTTCATTACGCGCAGGTTTATGGCAATTGGGGAGCGGAAAACGAGCGATTTGTCGGCTACGGCGTGCAGTATTTCCTGACTAGCAGCCTGTTAGTTCTGTCTGAAGGGCGTTTCTCAAACGGTGGCGACAGTAACACCATCGAGGACACCCACGTTCTTGGCCTAGAGTACTTTTTCTAACTTCGAGGTATATCATGTCTAACTATTCAAAATACATTTCAATGCTATTGGCTACGTCTGAAAATGGCAAATTAGAGCTTATCTTTCGTTTGATGTTCGGCTTTATCATGGCCTATCACGGCTTTGGCAAGGTGATGAACCCAACGGCTCTGGTTCCATTTCTGGAGGCTAACTCTATTCCGTTTCCGCTCTTGGGTGCGTATCTAGCGGCTTACACCGAGTTCTTGGGTGGTATTGCTCTCATGCTGGGGCTTGTGACTCGTTTGGCTTCTCTTGGTCTATTGGTGTGTATGACTGTAGCCATCATTACGCTTGGCGGTTTTTCTGCTGGTCTTAACTCTCTACAGGGTGGCCTTGAGTATCAATGGTGTTTGTTCTCTATCTTCCTCTATTTCACCATCGCGGGTGCAGGTAAGTGCTCGGTTGATTCGGCCCTAAAGCAAAAGTTATTTACCGAAAATGGTGAGTTTGCGTTCCAATAATTTTAAAGTTTTTCCTAGTTTGGGCAGGACGGGGCTTTTTCCCTGCCCAATTTTTAGGTGGCAGCCATAGGGGGCTGCCTTTTTTATTTGTAAATTCATATGGTTATCTCAAGTTATTTAAGTGAGGGTTTCATCCTCCTTAAGCGATTGTTTGAATTTTTGATCCCATCTTTAAACTTCCTCCCACTTGCTAAGCAGAGCTGAAAACTCTGCAGGCTTTTTTAAAAGTTCACTATCGATTCCGACAGGGCGTCGAATCAAAATTATCTGCATGAGCGCCATAGCTTTGGGGCTTTGTGAGTGGGAAATGACATGTTTTTTAATAACGCGAACCATGCCGTTAAACAGATGCGAGTTCTTCCAGTTCTAATTGGAGCACTCCTTGCAACACCTCTAAGCTTTGCTGAAACAGAAGTAGAAACAAATTACGCTCAGGCAGAGCGCAAGGGGAAGCAGCTTTTTGATAAGTATGGTATCGACAAAGACCTACCTAAGCTTGCTATGAGCTCGTTGACCCAAGGTGATCACCTTGTAGAGCATGCTCATCGTATGATCCAAATCGGTGATGACGTGCGCGATTCATCAGTTTTTTGGTAAAGAATACCGATGAAAAAGGCAATATTGATCTTCGCATCAAATACAACCCAGATGATCTTGATGAACACGAAAATATTATCGACGAGATCGAGTCATTCACGCGCACTGAATATCGTCTGCGTAACTATGCGGAGAGCTTTGATGCTTCTTCAGTAAGAGCCATAGAAAAAGAAAATGGCGATGTAAGCATCAGCTTTAAGTATTCAAAATATGGTTTGCCACAAGACATTGCTTACTTTCGTTTTCTGAGTGTAGAGATCGAGATTGAGGACTTTGAGCCAAAGCGAATGATCATCTCTAATCAGAAGCCGTTCACTCACGACAAATATCGCGTTGAGGACTATAAGCAGGTTATCGAGTTTCAACGCTTAGATTCGGGCAAGCTCGTTATTGCAAAGAAGCAGACTGAAATTACAGGTCAGGTGAAAAAGAAGCCTCTTCATCTAGTAAGTAGCGTGGTGCCTGTTGCCGTTTATGAAGATGATGCTGGTGTACAGATCCTCGATGAAGATCTACTTCAAGAGGTTTCAGATCCACGTATGCGTGAAGAGAGCGTGAAGCTTGACCGTGTTTTCCCATTGATGGGTGACATGGTGCGCCGTCAGGGTATCGACCTACCTCTACCATTTGGTGTGTCCGTGGCGTATCGAAACCAAGATATGAACATCCCGTTCAACGACTTCACCATTGCTGGCGTACGCCTGAATGATCTGTTCGACCCAGAAGATTCGGTAGGTGTGGTGACGGCAGAGAGCCTGACACTTCGCGGTGATGTAACATACTGCCATTTTGGAACGTGTTTGGTTACTTCGGCAAGATCAATGTAGATGCGATGGTTGATGCGGCCTACACAGGCGGTGCGGGTGAGACCATCCGCGACAAGCTTAATGACAAGATGCCTGGCCTTGGCAACCAACTGTGTGAAAGCGTGGCTGCACTATGTAATCGTGGCGGTCTGAACGTACCGCTTCATCTTGAATATGACCTTCGTGGTGTAGGTACGACTTTATCTGTGGGTTACAAAGAGTTCTTCGCTTCTGTGACTGGTACCTATTCTCAGACTCGCATGAAGGGTCTGGACGATTGGGGTGATGGCATCATCACTGTACAGCCAATGCTGGGTTATCAGTTGGTGGACTACCGTACTCAGCTGTTCGTAGGCGCTGAGTATCAAGGTTTGGACTCTCGCATGCAGGGCACAGTTAAAACCGGTGATATCGAGTTTGATTATGACATCGGTGTTGAGCTAAACGAGTGGGCATTCTTGACCGGCTTTAACAAGCAGATAGGTAAGAACTACAACCTTAGTTTCTTATATAACAAAGGCGAAACGCGTGAATCGTTCACTCTAAACCTCGGTTATCGCTTCTAAACATTTTATGTAGGGTGGCATCCATCATAGGCGATTAAAAGATAGCCAGATGCCCCCATACAATACCCCCATATTGAGTTCATCAGACACATAAAAGCAGGACAATGAGTCAAAGGAATGGCGAGTTTGATGCTGTCTACAGCCTATTTGGTGATACCACCAAACGACTACTGGATATACCAATGACTTTATTACGCCGTTCACTACTCGCTCTTTTTGTTACTAGCACACTCGCTGCTTGCGATACAGATTCAGAGACAACCGTTCCATTTAAGCCAGAGCCACTTCAGCCTGACAACCCGATTGTTCAGGACTATGAAGTAGGTGATTCGATCATTAAAGCGACCAAAGAGTCTTTGGTTATTACAGACCTTGAGGGTAATGAGAAGCTTGCTTGGGTGGACTCTTTCAAAGGCATCGATTTTGCTGAAGTAACCCGTTTTAAGCACAGTGAGCCTCTAGAGCTTGCTGAGACTGTTGATGCCACGGAATTTGGCGCAGCTGTCCTCAACTAAAAGCCACTACTCAAGAACAGCTAGAAGAGTGTTTGAACCTAAACATCTGGCGTCCAGCTGAGACTGCGGAAGGTGCCGATTTACCTGTGTATGTGTTCATTCATGGTGGTGACTTTGAGTATGGTGCAGGTTCTGAGCCTTTGATCCACGGTGACATGGTTGTAGCTCAGAGTGGTGACAGTAATGAGCCAGTGATTGTGGTGACCTTTAATTATCGTCTTGGTCTGCTTGGTACGCGTTTGGTTAAGAGCACCACTGAAGGTGGTAACTATGGTCTAGGCGATCAGAAAACTGCACTGGAGTGGGTACAAAACAACATCGCGAGCTTTGGTGGTAACCCTGACAACGTGACTGTTATGGGTCAGGGCGCGGGTGCTATGTCTATAGGTATTCTGCAGCATCAGATGTCGACTGATGAGTTGGGTGGCAACTTCTTCAATAAAGCTATCATGCAAAGTAACCCGATGGGCTTTGAATATCCAAGTTACAACGTGCGTAAAGCTCGTTTGATGACCTAGAGCTCGGCGACCTGACGGCTGATGATGATTTGTCAGTGATTATGGATAAGCAGCGTGAGATCTTAAGCCCACTTACAAAGATAGAAAACTGGGTATTACGAAACCTGACAGGTGTCCTTGCTCTGCTGCCAGATGAAGGCGAGACAGAAGAGGTTACTTCGGATATTGATCTTGGTGATGTGACTGACTATCTGATGAGTAAGCTGAGCTACATCACCAATACCGACAATACGCCTATGGCTGAATTTATGCCATTTGCCCCATACCTTGAATGCTATAAAACGTTTCTAGGTCAGTGCACTAGCGGTGCACCACAGCCTGTTTCTACAGATTTTGTCGTACCAACAGTAATCGGCTCAAACAAGAAAGACTCAAATACCTTTGCGATGACGCCAAGCCTGACATTCCTTATCCCTACGGTTTTGAATCTGGTGTTGGAAACAGAGCCGGAACTAGCGGATAGCAATGACCCAGAAGCATGGGCGATGGCAATGGCCAAGGTGTTTGCTGATGATGCAATGCGTGGAAAACTGGAGTCTGAAGTTAATGGGTTATTGGCATCTCCCGAGAAGCTAGAAGCAATAGCTAGTGAGGACAATGCAGGTCTATCTCTAAGTGCTTACGAGGCAGTAAACCAGCTACTCTTTGGCCTTAGTAACCTAAAGACAAACAGCGAACTTCTAGGCCTGACTGATTACTACCGTAACGACGAAACAGACCTAGGCGGTGCTATCGCCAACATGGGGCAGTTTAGAACCATCCTTAACGATATGTTGTTTACCGGTCCTGCACACCAGAAGGTGCGCAACAGCGCTCAGCAAGCAACCTTGTATCGCTTTGACTATTCGCCTTGGACTAACGTTTGGACTTACAACACTAAAGGTCAAGAGCGCGATTTGGATGTGGGCGACCTGCTGAAAACCATCAGCTGTATCAGCGGTGCATGTAATGGCTCAGAACTGCCATTTGTATTTAACAAGGCTTATAAACTAGATGGCACAAAGTCATTCCCAGGTTCTAACGATCGCGCATTGATGAACAAGATGTCTCGCATGTGGTTTAGCCAAGAGCTGTTTGATGGCTATCGCTATGAGCAAGCATCCGATGACGCACTAGTTATCGACTCTGACGGCAATATGCTGATGCAGTCGGATTGGGACCTTAACCATAACCCTGGTATCGATCCCCAACTTCGCAACGGAAGACTGCATGGTCTAAATGACCTAGAGCTTCTTCTTCACTACATGGATAGCAACTCTTAATAATCAGCCAGGAAACTGGCCTTTTTTGTCTCGAGATAATTAAGATGAAAATGACTAATTTTAAGGGTTTTTGCGCCTTATTGGCGGCTATTGCCCTAGCCGGTTGTGCCCAACCATATCCGGAAGTTGAAGCTGGTTTTGAATCCGACTGGCAAAGCCAAGACTATCAAGCTGATGTATACCTAATTCCAGACTCAAATGAGGCTATTGCGCGCCGTGTTCAATTGGTACGCAACGCAAAAGCCAGTGTCGATATGACCTACTTTTCTTGGGAAAAGGACACATTAGGTCTGATGCTGTTTAACGAACTCAAGCAAGCGGCTGATCGTGGGGTTCACGTACGCCTAACCTTGGATGATCTGCTTGTATTCAATGACAAATGGTTATCGGAAATCAGCACCCATGAAAATATCGAGGTGAAGATCTTTAACCCGTTTAATTCGCGAAAAATGGGCTGGATAGGGCGTGCTGGAGATTTTCTATCAAACCAGAAAGACCTAGATAATCGGCTGCATGAGAAGTACTTCAATGTCGATCATCAATACATGATTTTGGGCGGCCGTAACATAGGTGATGACTACTTTGGCTATAGCAAACAGGCTAACTTCTTTGACATGGATGTGCTGTTTAAAGGTGAAGTAATTGAAGCATTCCATCAGAACTATGAGTCTCTTTGGAGCAGCGAACATCTAGTTCCAATGCAAGACTTGGTAAAGTCTAAAGAGGGTGCGTTTGATAAGGCGCTCAAAAAGCAAAACTAGATGACTCTGATATCGTAAAGCGTGTGGAGCGCAAGGTTGCGCAGTTAGCTGAGCCAGAGTTTATCCATACCGAGGCAACGCCTGTGTTCGATTCGACAGAGAAGCTGAACGACAACAAGCCGTACTTTAGAACCCGAGCGGAGCAAACAGTAGAGAATGAACTTTCAAAGGCGAACGAGGTGATCATCTCAACACCTTATGTTGTGCCACATGACGGCGAGTTTCATGTGATAAATAAGCTTAGAGAGCAGGGCAGTGATGTGACACTGCTGACTAACTCTTCAGCCTCCAATGACTCAGGTTTTATCCCAGCTTACTATGAGAAGCACAGGCAGACTTTGTTAAACAAAGGGGTCAAAATCTATGAGTATCGTGATACCGCTAAAAACAAGGATCATTATTTCCATGTTGATACCTACTATCACAATAAGACGCTGATCATAGATAACAAACTGACCTTTATTGGCTCATCAAACTTTGACCCAAGATCGGACTTCCTGAACATTGAGTTTGGTTTGTTCGTGCATAGTGAAGAGTTTGCAAAGCAGGTTGAAGCATACCTACTCAGTGAAAAGGAGCAGCTGTTCTGGAGTGTTTCTCATAATGAACAAGGTGATACCGAGTGGCAAAGTGGAGATGAGGTTCGAACCAAGAATCCGAATTACAGTAGCTGGAATAAACTTCCCGATAGCATCTTTAGAAAGATGACCGGTGAGTTCGAACTTTAATAAACAAATGCCCCGAACAGTGTCGGGGCATTTTCCTAAGTGAGCAGACTTACTTGAACTCAGTCTCTGGGTCTACTGGAATGAAGTCTGTGATACGAGCACGTGGGTCGTCATCTAGCCATTCCTGAGTCGGAGAGTAGGTACGGAACAAGATGTTGAAGCCTTTGTCTTCGCGTGTCTGAACCCAGTTGTTTTCCCAACCCTTTGGCGCTTCTGCTGAGAAGTAGATGGTTGTTGTACCATCTTCGTTTACTCGCAGACCTTTTTGTAGGCCGTCTACGCCAGCTTTACGTTGCTCAGTCTCTAGCATTGAACGGGTCTGGTTGTCATAAATCATGAATGACCAGAACTTCTCAGCAATCTTCATTGATGGAATGATTACCTTATAGGTCTTATTGCCATCTAGTGAGTCACCATTGATATCACGAGCGCCAACTAGGTAGTCAGAACCACGACCGGCGGTAGTTGTCTTCATTGCTGGCGTAATACCTGTTGCCATGAAGTGGAAGATAGCGCGGTTCTCTTCGTGAATAACGCCGTTCTTATTCTTAAACTCGTGACCATCAACCAGCGGAGTGAAGTAGTTGCGATCATCCCAGCGAGGACGAGTCTTGTTAGGATCATGATATGCAGAGCGGATATCCGCAGTCGCAATCTTAGCCGCTTCCTCAAGGATGCGTTGCATACGCTCATCTGGGTTAAACTCTTTGCCTTTCTCGATACCGATAGCTTGAGCCATAGATAGCCATTCTGGGTCAAATACCTCAGTTGGCTCGTACTGAATCAAGGTATTGATCTCGTCGTAAAACTCATGATTCATCGCATGAACAGTGTTGTATTTCACATCTGTCATGTTGATAAAGTTAGTGTTTGGCTTCTCACCGTATGGGTGTAGCGTAATGGTATCTTTCAGAGCCTGAACATCTTTATCTAGGTTGTCCGGGGTTGTGATTACACGAGCAAGTAACCAGTGCTGATAACCCTTGGTTTCAATGTGGATGTAGCCTTCAGGTAGTTCACCTTTGTAGCTAGTGTGGTAGATAAAGTATTTACCACCTTTACCCTGATCTTCTGGGTTAGTTACACCTATGTTGCCAACAAATTTGAACGCAGCATCATCAAGTAGACCAAGCAGCGGCGTACCTATGTTTAGCACTACAGGACCGTTTTTAACGTCAATCTCACCGGTAACATAAGGGGTAGTGGTATTCGCTGTTAGCCAAATAGAGTGGGCGTTAAGTAGGTTGTCAGAAATACCGATAGTGCGGTTTGGTTCAATGCCGATTCTTTCGTGTCCTGTTAGTAGGCCTTGAATCGACGCAACTGGAATACCTGATTTGAATACACGGAAAGCGGTTGCTACATCGGCAAAGTCTTCAGCTTTTTGAATGGTTTCTTGAGTAGGAACACCGTCTTTATATTCTAGGTCACCAACATAAATAGACTCTACGCTATCTGGGGTGATGATTGATTGCGGTACGTCGGCTTCATAGACTTTTGCAAGCACTGACGTTGAAAGTAATGTAGCGGTAATTGCGGTAGCAATAGTGTGCAGTTTCATGTGGTTGACCTTTTAAGCTTCAATTTCATTAATTCGCCTGCTGTTGTGGTCCGTTCCGAGTTTTAGAACACTTCCAAGAATCAAAGGCGATGAGTGATAGAGTCCAATCACTACAAAAAGGCATTGATTGTTCAAATCCTTGAACCGCCCGCTAACTCGAACATCTGAGTATTTCGGTTACGAGTGTTTTGAATAGCCAAGCTAGTGAATGTAAGTAGCTCAACTGTTCGAGAGAGAGAATACCCATTGAAGAAATAGAAATGAAACGACTTATATTCATACTAGATTATGCGTAAATCGAATAATTTTGGGTGTTGGATTCTTTAGGAGAAGGGGCACGTTATGTCTTAGGCTCAGTGCAGAGTTAGTCTTTGGATAATCTGCTTTGATTAAGTTGGGTGAGCTTATTTCTTACCTTGCTTTGAGCTCAAACTACACTTTCTACAGTCATCAAAAATGCCTATTTCGGAACTCGTTGAACGTTTCTGATTGTTTAAATGACGAAGCTAAAACAGAAATTGTAAGGGGAGCATGTATGGACATGACAATCTGGCTGGCTTATGTAGCAACAGTCTTAGTATTAATGAGTACCCCAGGTCCCAGTCAGATCCTTATGCTTTCAAATAGTATGGGGAATGGTTTTAATCGTTCACTCTATACTGCCGCCGGTGATCTGACGGCGAATTTTATCCAGATGATTATAGCCTCGGTAGGCCTTGTCAGCGTTATAGCCAACTCGCAAGAGTTTTTTACTGTCGTGAAATCGGGCGGTGTAGCCTATCTTGTCTACTTGGGACTTAGTCAGATATTCAGTCGCGGCAAAAGTGCACTTGGCAAAGGGGCGCAGAAGTCTAAAACATCTCTTTATTGGCAAGGCTTTATTACATCCGCTGCTAACCCAAAAGCCGTAATCTTTTTTGCGGCACTGTTTCCACAGTTCATCAATACAGAGGGAAACTTGCTACTCCAATTTGGCGTATTGAGTAGCACCTACCTACTCATGGATGGGTTGTTTTTGTGTTGCTATGGAAAGTTTGCAGTATGGATAAGCCAAAAGGCCGTTCCCAGCATGCGAAATAGTTTAGATAAGGTTTCGGGGAGTTGCTTGATACTGGCGGCATTCCTTTTAGGGCTAAAAGAGGTGAAGTAAATGGAAGACCTCGAAGGGCGTTAGCGTGTTCTATCATTTGTTCATAGCCTTGAACTCCGCTTAATTAATAACGATTTAGCGTCAATCTGTATTGAGTCTTACTTTATATGAAACCTTCTTTTATTGCCTTCCTCTTAGGCCTTCTAACGCTAAGTCTGGTTTACAATTACTTTGATAAACGCGTCATAGAGGTGCCTGTTGTGGTTCCTGTAGCGGAAGGTGGAGCCCCAAACATTCAGCTAGGTACACGTCCATATTTCTTGATTGATGATATGGATGAGGGCGCTCTCAAGACGGCGCTCGAGCAGTGTGCTGATGGCCCATTTTATCGTACTGACTTTTCCATTG
This sequence comes from Vibrio sp. JCM 19236, assembly GCA_000830455.1. Lineage (GTDB taxonomy): Bacteria > Pseudomonadota > Gammaproteobacteria > Enterobacterales > Vibrionaceae > Vibrio. The sequence goes on along the minus strand of BBSB01000005.1, from coordinate 35,483 downwards.
GCCACCGTGGCGCGCCACTTCAGTATCCAGAGCATACTAGAGAGTCTTATATTGCCGCCGCAAGAATGGGGGCGGGGATGCTAGAGTGCGACGTCACCTTACAGCCGATAAAGAGCTAGTTTGTCGTCACTCGCAATGTGACTTGCACACAACCACCAATATCCTAGCAACAGAGCTTGCGAGTAAATGCTCGGAGCCATTCATGCCCGCTGATCCAGAAAAAGGAACGCGAGCACAAGCCAAGTGCTGTACCAGTGACATTACCTTGGCGGAGTTTAAAACCCTGCAAGGCAAGATGGATGGAGCCAATTGGCAAGCAACCAGTGTTGAAGATTTTATGGATGGAACGCCGAATTGGCGGACTGATCTAAACGCCTCCAATGGCACTTTGATGACTCACGCTGAGAGCATCGCTCTGTTTCAAAAACTTGGCACAAAAATGATTCCAGAGTTGAAGTCGCCGCAAGTATCTATGCCATACAAAGGATTTACCCAGCAAGACTATGCCAAGAAGTTGATTGATGAATATGTCGAGGCAGGTGTGGATCCTGGTGATATGTGGCCGCAGTCATTTAATTTATCTGACGTTGAATACTGGTCGAACATCATCCAGATTTCGGAGAGCAGGCGGTCTATTTGGAGGGACGATTTAGCGACCCAAACTTCAAATACGATCAGCCAGAAACTTGGAATCCATCAATGGAGCAATTGGCAGACAGCGGCATTAAGGTTGTCGCTCCGCCACTGTGGATGCTAGTGACTTTAGATAAAGCCAATAATATCGTTCCCTCAATCTATGCAAAAATGGCTAAAGCAGCAGGCTTAGATCTGATTGCGTGGACACTAGAGCGCTCAGGCCCTTTAAAGGACGGCGGCGGTTGGTACTACCGAACCATCACTGACGTTATCAATAATGAGGGTGATCAATTAGAGTTGCTGCATGTACTGGCTGAAGATGTAGGTGTGATAGGCGTGTTTTCTGATTGGCCTGCTACAACGAGTTACTATGCCAGTTGTATGAGGATGCCTGCGAGTTTGTAAGTGATAAATCCTAAAAGCAGGCTGCTGTGACTTTTAAAAACAACTTCAAATCTGAGAGTAACCAAGGTTTCCTTAATCGTGAAAACTCTTGGCTACTCGGAGAGCTAATAGACTTGAAACTCAGCTTAATTAACTATGCTCGCGTTCAGTTCGGCTAACTTTAGTGCATCACCTATGCGAATCACTTTAAGTTCTTGCTTCACCATAACATCGAAGTTTTCGTTGGCCTTGGATTTAGCTTTCCAGTTCACAACGTAAGAAACAGTCCAGCCTGACTTTTGGTTACCTTGAACGTCCATACTGGTGATGCTGTGGCTATTCCAAATGATGTTGTCAGTTACACCTTGATACCAAGCGAGGAAGTCCTCAACCGAGGTGATCGGTGTGGTATCTGGATATTGCATCTTAATTGGCAGTGCAATGCGATTAACGAAGTAACCAGATTCACGTTGATGATCAAATGCAGCAAACCACTGATAAACAAAACTTTTCACATCATTTTCACTCATTTCATAGCGAGCTTTTGCATCGTATGTTTCACTCAGAGTGTTTAGATCATTGTTTGCATGTACTGCGGTAGCCATAAAAAATAAGCTGAGAATAAGAGCGCGAATTTGTTTTTTCATCATGATGACCAACCCTATCATTTAGCAGAGAAATATTGAGCAAAGCTATCCATGTAAATTAGATAGCTTGCAATGCTTGGTTGTGCATATTGTCGGTGAGGACAGCGATAACCTATAGCCTAATGTTGGTTACTCTATAGATAACCAAAGGTTAATGATCTCAGTAGAGTGGGTAAGAGTTTTTATGCTACCCCAAATCAATAAAGAGCTATTCGCCCACATAACCATCCCAGCCTTTTTTATTGACGAAGTCTACGAGTTTCTCAGGGCGGTAACTTGAATCCGCTAGGTAACGCGCTCTGACGCTAGGATGAATCAGTAAGGTTTTACCATTTGCGGAGAGGTTTCTGGCTTTGGCTTTCTTGGCACGATAGATATGGTTTCTCGATTCGTGAAGTTCAGCTAGTTCGGTGGCAGAATCGGCTTGCTTGAGTTGCCTTATAAGATGAGCATCTAAAATTAAACCATGTGCTTGAGCCTCTTTCATCATCCAAGATAGGGGAGTATTTGAGGCCATCAACTTGCTACCTTTATCGGGAGCATAGGAACCGCCAACGTCACAATGAACGCCACTAAACCAAACCTGTTTGAGGTCCGTTCCTGAACGGGGTTTCCAAATGGTTGGCTCAAAATCCACACGCTTTTCATCTATTGCAAGGGCGTGGCGAGCGATAGTGATGTTAGAGCCATTTTAGTGTCGTAAAACTCATCTTTCCTGTCGAAGAATCCTAAGAAACTAAAAGGGATGCCCAGAGCGCCCACCGTATCCCAGACTCCTACAAAATGAACCTGATTGCTGGTGTGGCTGTACTTTGCTTAAAAGCAAGGGCGTTGTCTCCTTTGGGGGCATCGGCAATCTCTTCGCTCTTATACATGCTCCAAGCTTGCTCAATACGATTCGCATCTTTGCGTTTTAAGATACCGCAATTGTTGATAAGTCCACACAATGCTCGAACCGTGTAGGCACCACGACTAAACCCGAACAAGTAGATATTGTCGTTTTGGTTATAGTTCTGAACTAGGTATCGATATCCATCTTTTATGTTTTTGTGCAGGCCAGCGCCTGTGATGCCGGCAGACATATTGTCATGATAGGAACCAATTCCCCAGTCATAGAAAACGTGCTGTGTTATCTCACCTTTTTCGGGTGTGATGGCTCGGGCAAGCCTAAGTACATTGGTAGGAGTATCTTTTTTAATGTCTTTTTCGGGGCGATTCCAGGTGCCATCTGCGCAAATAATGATGTTGGCCATAAGTCAGTTCCTTACCGTGGTAGGGCGTACTTTCATCGGACCGCAAAATCGATACAACCGCCGAAGGTTTTGTTGCGCAGAGTTTAGTAAAGGATGTAAGTGGCGACAAACTGAGCACCAATATGGCTAGAACTGTGTGCCAATGGAAAAGTGAATACGAAACTCATCTTTTGCTGGCTCATCAAGGCATAGGCTAGGTCAAGTTTGACAGGCACATACTTGGACTTCCATACAAGGCTTACTCCAGTGCCACGCTTGGCATCGAACTCTTTATCGAAGGCATCACCAACATCGAAAAATGCACCCAGCCAAAAGGCTCCAAGATCCTATATTGATACTCGAATCCGGCGGTAAATAGGTAGCGTCCGCCGGTCAATTCACCAGCTTCATTTTTTGGAGATATTGCTTCGTAGCCGTATCCTCGAACACTGCCATCTCCACCTGCAAAGAAACGCAACGATGACGGCACTTCGCTCAGAGAGTCCGTGATATTCATGCCTATGTTCGAGCGAAAGTGGAATTTTTGCGAATCTGTAATTGACCATGAAAAGGCAGTATTGCCACGTAACCTTAATATCTGCGCATCAGAGAACAGCTGGGTATCAGAGTATTCCAAAGAGTAAAAGTGCTTCTGTTCAATATCATGCCAATGCTCGCTTTGTTCCAGCATAGAGAACGCAATTCCGGGCATTAGAAGCTTAGAGTGATCCTCGTCCGAGGCTTGCTGATACTTTTCATTAAGGTAGCGCAGATAAACAGTCGTTTGCCATTCTTCACCAAGTTTCCAGTGGCGTTCAAAAGTAAGGTTATTCGCCAGACTTTGGGTGTCGCGATAGTCTACATGCGTTGTTTCAAACTGAACCCCATAGTATTCGTCCAACACGTTTTCTGTAGGATGGTGTATCCCAACGATAGCGCCTGTTCTGGTTTGGAGAGCTTTACTTTGGCATCAAAGCTATGCCCGTGGCTGTTGTACCAAGGTTGGCTCCAATTAAGTGAAGCTCGCAGGCCAATATCCGTGGCATATCCGCCACCGACCTCTACGATCTTCTTTGCTTTAGGCTCAACTATCACCTCAATTGGCACTTCAAGATCGGAATTAGCCTGATCTTGTCTAGGGGTAATAACAACACCCTTGAACCAGTTGGTTTCAAGTAGCTTGGAATGAAATTCACCAAGTTGTTTACTATCAAGATAACTTCCTTTATCGAACGTCTCGAGAGAGTGCATGCGCTTTTCATCAATAGGGCTATTAACAAAGCTAACTTCGCCAAACTTGTATCTTGGACCACTATCAAAATGGATTATCACATTGGCACTGTTGTCACTCGGCGCGACCTCAAGACGGCTTTTTGTAATCTTGGCATCTAGATAACCTCTTTGATTAGACAGGTTGTGTAGTCGACTTTTGAAGTCTTCATAGGCTTGGTGATCCAGTCCTTCGCCTTCCGCTAGTGAGCGCTGTTTGATTAGCTTATTAAACTCAGGATCTGTTGTGGCCGACCCACTGATCACTATGTCTGTGTGAGCGATTCTGACTCGTTCGCCTTTAGTGATTTCTAAGGTGAGTTTACTGGTGCTTTTGGCGGTGATTTTAGAGGCGGAATGATAGTAACCAAAAGGCATCATGGCTGAGTTTATTAGAGTCTGAACTTGGTTGGATTTAATGTCATTCGCTGCAACGCTTTCCAGTGGAGCAAGGTGCGCTTGAAGGTTTTGTTCAAGGTTTTTGGGGACGCCAACAACCACAAACTCTGCACTTAAGACAGAGTTTGATGAGAGCATAAGCAAACCAGAAAGTAGCTTAGCGATAATTGTTTTGGAAAGATGGGCGCACGCATTCATGCGCTTAAATTAACTTAACCCATGAAGTTCAATTAATCGCTTTTGTCGGATCTTCTCCATCATAAGTGAATCTATAGGTGCATAGCGTCGAGTTATAAAGAGTATAAAAACAATTATGATGGATTTGATCCATCATAAGCGAGTATGAAATCCTTATGTTCGGGTTTAATCTACGCCTGAGCCTAAAAGCTGTTTTAAGTTTTTGTAACCTGGTGGATTTACTTGTAAATCCCTTAGTCTCATTTCTTAATTTTGTTGGACGTTTGAGACAGCCCCGAAAGTGAACCGGGGCTTTTTTTAACTGTTAGAAAGTTGAAGTGTGTGGGTGACGCCCACATCAGCCACAAATTCAGCATCATGGCTTATCAAGATAAAGGCACCTCGGTAGCTTTTAAGTACCGAAGCTAACAACAGTTTTGAATCTAGATCTAAATGGTTGTCGGCTCATCCAATAGTAATAGGGGTTGCACAGCTGGTGGCTAACTATCAGGACAGCCAGTTTCATCTTTTCTCCGCCACTTAATTCGCTGACCACTCGATGCACCGACTCTCTTCTAAATCCAATTCCTGCTAACAAGGTTCTGGCATCTTCTTGTTGCATCCCAGTGCATAACCCGGTGAGGTTTTGCACTAGAGATTTATTAGGTATCAACAAGCTGAAGTGTTGATCTAAATAATAAACCGAGGTGTTAAGCCTCAGCTCTCCCGACCGCAGTTTTTGTTTTCCCAACAGTACGTTTAATAGTGTTGATTTGCCACTTCCATTGTTGCCGCTAAGGTGGAGTTTACTTGTGCTATCTAAGGTTAGGTTGATTGGTTCGGTGGTACCGAAAGGCAATCGCCCCTCACTGATTTGAATCAGGCATTTATTAACCTGAGTAATACTGTCTATATGTAATTTTTGAGCCTTTAATTCCTCGTGTCTTGTCGTAAGATTTAGTTTTTCTTGGGAGAGTAGAGCACGGCGGCTGTTTTCATTCTTAACTCGGTTTGCAGCCGAAGATTCAGCGCCGCTGCGCATAGCATTTAGTAGGATCTTTGGTTGTCCGCCACGAGCTCTAATTTTATTGCCTTGGGATTGTCGTTGCTGTGCTTTTTCCCTGTTTCTTTGGGCTTGTCTTTCGAGTTGGGCTTGTTGATTGGTTAAGTTTTTGAGCTGTTTTTCGACTGCGACCGTTTGCAGAGATTTTTGCTTTGTAAAGAAGTCAAAGTTCCCTCCATATTGAATCAGTCCTAGGCTAGAGAGCTCCCAAATTGGCTCCATCTGTCTCAGTAATTCTCTGTCGTGGCTGATCAACAAGATTTTGCCTTCGAAGTGATTAATCTTGTCTATCAGCCAAGCTTTAGCGCTGCTATCTAGATGGTTCGAAGGCTCGTCTAGGAGAAGGATATCGGGATTTTTATTAAACAAGACCCAAAGCTGCAGTCTTGAGAGCTCACCACCGCTTAGATATTTACACTTAAGGTGCAAGTCTTCTGGTAAGCCTTGCTGCTTAAGCTCTTCATGTAACCTAGCTTGAATATCCCAATCATCTCCAATGATATCGAACCATTTAGGGTCGCAATCACCAGATTCAATCATGCTGATTGCTTCTAGAATCTCATTTATTTGTAGAAACTCAGCGATACTGAGATCGCCCTCGATGAGTTCGGATTGCATCTGCTTGTAGCTGGCAATTGTGGCGTCGGTTGTGACACTGCCTATCGTAGGTGCTAGTTCTCCAATTAGAATTGATCCTAAAATCGACTTTCCGGTTCCGTTGCGACCGACTAAGCCGGTTTTACGCGCGTGCAGAGAGCACGAGATACCCTCAAATAAGGTTTCACCACTCGCGAATTGATAGCTGATATTGTGTGCATGAAGTGCAGGCATAGTTACCTCCTGTTGTGCAGGGGCAGCTAGGCATAGCGAAGTAACGGACACATGTGTCCGAAGTTCCGGGATATAAGTTGTATAAGGTCGAGAAGCTACGCCTACTAACCCTGTGTATCAAATAAAATGTGAAAGTTTGATAACAGGCATTAGTTGTTCATCGTGGCGCAGTCTCCTTGGGAAATGTTGGCGCTAGAATAATCAGTTGCTGAGTGCTTTTCAAGCATCTTTGGTAAATTCGCATCCAGAGCTAGAGTTAGATAACATAATGTTTTTCCATCGCTTATCACTCGCATGACTTACAAAGAACAACTTCGCTCAGAGCTTCTCGAAATCCTTACCACACAACGTCAAAATGCACTTGCAGCTGCTGACAGTGCTCACGATGATGCGACCCATGAACAGAGCGTAGCCGAGACTCAGTACGACACTGTTGGACTAGAGGCTGCCTATCTTGCGCATGGTCAGTCACAGCGAGTTGCCGATTGCGACATGATGATAAATTGCATCAAGGCGCTGCCACTAAAAGAGTTTGAGCCTGAAGATGAGATAGTTTTAGGTGCACTAGTGACACTTGATACCAAGATGACCTGCTGGTTTTTGCCGGTTTGTGGCGGTATCAAACTCGATGAAGGCAAGGTGGTTGTGATCACCCCTCAATCTCCACTTGGTGAGATGTTAGATGGGGCAGAAGAGGGTGAGGTGCTTGAGGATGGGAGAGAGATTGCTTCGGTCAGGTGAAGCCAGAAGGTGATGTATAGCGCATCTACTTGGATGCGCTGTAATTGTATTGCAGTTATGACCTAATCCCATTCGTCGTAATAGTCCCGTGGAGGTGTGGGTGCAAGGTCTTCAATTTCGTATTTGTCTTTTACACTTTCAACTATAAAGTTAGCGTTATATGCGAACTGACTTGGTTTAGACACAAAGCAAACTATAGTTAGCGACGTTGTCGGAGAAGTAGAATAGTAGGTTTGACCACCAGTAAAGGTAGTGACTCCATAAGCATTGGTATTAGCTACTAAAGGAGTTGTATAACTACTGTGCTTTGTATCCTGATTGGATTTAACTACGGAAAAATAGTTAAACCCATTGTCCAGAGTTAGCTCAGCACTTCTTAACAGCGCAAAATCTTCTGTTTGTGTTCTTGGGGTAGAAGAGTTCCCTCTAAACGTTACTAAAAAAACGTTTTCGTCTAACCTTGTTTCGCTATAGCCGCCATCAAAATTGTCTGGCTCATACCCCGAAGCGCATCCATTTATCGTTATAACTACACAAAGTAGAAATATGCTTTTAATCATAATCCACAGTCTTTTTGTATTACTTATCTACTGGAGAATAACAAGTGAGTGTATAAATGGAATGAGGTCTTGTAACTGAATTTTAGTTTTGTGATGCTGAGATACGGTCATAGATTCATAAAAAATCAGAGCGCTAGAATCTAGCGCTCTGATTGCTAACTTATCTCCAATGATACATGGCGGAGATACCAAAGAAGTTGATGTCGGGGCCACCGATATCGTTGTACCAGGTGTATTCAAAGGCTCCTGACCAGTTTGGGTGGAACTGGTATTCAACACCTGCGCCTAAATGTGGGGTCCAACCATCGTCGTCTTCGAAGACGCCTTCACCATTTGCATCCCATTCGTATGCTTGGGTGCCGAGTTTGCCAAAAATAGAGACCTTTTCGGCGACTTCGTAGGAGGCTTTTGCAGTAAAGGTTAGAGCCTTGGCATCATAACTACCTGAAACATCTTTAAGATCGGCTTCACCTAGATCGTGGTAACCAATTTCTAAGGCTAACCATTCATAGGCTTGGATACCTGCAAACAGTGACCAAGAGAAGACGGTATCATCTACTCCTGTTACATCTGTAACTGCAGAGCCAAGGTCACCAAAGTTTGAAGAACCGAGTTTTACACCACCATAGAAGTGAGAGAAGGTGGCATTTTCGGCGGCAATTGAAGTAGAAGAGATAGCATCATAAGTGGAGCGGCTAACAGGATTTTTTTCATCGGCTGACATCCTTTCCAAGCACAAATTAGAAATCTATTAAGTGAGTGTATATCTAATCTTCTACATTGCGAGTCGAGGAAGGTTTCTGCACAAATAATTGTTAGTCATTCGCGCGGTTTGATTAAAAAATGTGAAGCGGGGCCTAGATGGTGAGTCCGTTACCACGGCGAGCGTACTTGATGGCGTCATGGCGTGAGTGAACATCTAACTTCTTGTATAGCTTATAGATATGGCTTTTAACTGTGCTCTCGGACAGGAATAATTTAGTCGCAATTTGCTGATTAGAGATACCGTAAGCAAGGAGCTCGAGGATCTGTCTTTCCCTAAAGGTCAGCTCGCAGTTGCTGTGACTAACTGGAAGCTCAGATGAACGATAGCTGTTTAACAGTTTTTCCATATAGGGCCTAGGAAGCCAAAGACCACCGCCAAATATGTACTGTATGCTCTCGTTGATGTGTTTAATTTGGGCGTTTCGAAGCAGTAGTCCTTTAAGGACCTTCCAGCGCAAAAGCTTTTCATTGAAGTGTTCTTCCGGAACATTGTGAATGAGAAGGGGCCACCCAAGCATATCAAAGTCAGGAACGAGGAATTTACGCTCCATGTCATTGAGGTAGTCGTAATCAATGAGTACAAGATCGGCGATGAAGTTGTGGCTTTTGAACACGGCCTCCACAGGCAGGAACCTATGTACCTCCGTGTTAGAAAGGGCTGATACCTGACGCTCTATCAAGCTTGTTTGTAGACTCTTTTCCGCAAGGATAAGAAGGTGTCGAGTTTCCATAATATTCTTCGTTTAGTGGATAACACGATACAACTAAATCTTCGCAACTAAACTGAACCACTGCATTAATTTCCATGTATCAATTATAGTGCAAACCTTCTATCTACATGGGCTTCTGGCCTTAGCTAAGTGCCAGCAAAAGAGGGTAAATACTGAGTGAAAGTATGAGAATGAAAAACAAAAATTAAGACTATTTTCATACTTGTTGGTAGCAAGGTGCTGATTTTTTGCTGAAAACCGCTGTAACAACTAGCGATAACTAACCCTTAGGGACTAGATAAATTTCCTCCCATAAGACTTCCTCAGCCTTTCATCTAGGGCTATTTCATACTCCAAGCAACTTCTCTAAATTCACTTGTAATATTTTGTTTTAATTGGATTTTTCTGTACTGTGAATCTTGTGTGACAGTATGTGCCTGGAACGGCGTACATAAAGAAAAGTTCCCTACCTATAATCGAATTGCTCTTGCAAGGTTGGCAGGAGTGGAAGGTTAGTTTTTGTAATTTTCTAAATCGTAAAAGTTAGGAACCTGGAGTACATATTATGACTCTGAACAAGACAAGTTTAGCTATCGCTCTAGCTGCAATGTTGTTTGGTGGTAATGCATTGGCAGATAGAGGTGGTTATAAACACCACGGCGCATCTGATGACATTCATGTAGATAATTATGTCGATGATGGTAATGGCAACAATCAATGGGAAGATAGTGCCAATCATACTGATAGCTACAACGATAAATCTGACAACAGCACCGTGACTAAAAACGATGCTAGCAACACAGCGAAGGATAGCTTTAACGATAAATCTGACAATAGTATGGTGGATAAGTCTGATAACAGTACTGTCAACAAGAGTGACTCTAGTCAAAGTGCAAAAGACAGTTTCAACGACGAATCAGATTCAAGCCTAACTCGTAGTCAGAATGATAACTCTGACAACAGCACAACGGATAAATCTGATAACAGTACAGTTAATAAAAGTGACTCTAGTCAAAATGCTAAAGACAGCTTCAATGACGAATCAGATTCAAGTTTAACTCGTAGCCAGAATGATAACTCTGACAACAGTACAACGGATAAATCTGATAACAGCACTGTAACTAGAAACGACGCGAAAGACAGTTTCAATACGGATTCTAGTATTAGCTACAAAGACAGTTTCAACGATAGCAGCACAACTACTAATACTACAAACAACATCACAATGGATGCAGACGTAGTAATTGCTAACTCGAACCAAATGGGCTTTGTAGCAGCAAATAATGTGTCGAATGCTGGTAGCGGTGGGTTCTTGCGTCGCCCTGGTGGCGGTGGTGCTATGAACCTAAACAGCACTAATAACCTCGGCGGTCTTGGTGGTGCAGCAGGTATTACCTCAGTTGCACAATCTGCTGGAGCAAACAATTTGATCCAACAAAACGTGACAACCAACGCCAGCGTTCTAACCGACTAAGTTGTTAGGAGAGTACGATGCGATTGGCACTGTGTACTATCAGTTTGGTATTCGCTAGCACTGTTTATGCTGATGATATAGCTTTGCCTGATGAGTTAGTTTCGGTCGATGAGATGCAACAGTCTCGTGGTGGTCAACATATAGAGCTTGACTACACGAGCCTTGCTTCAGATATCGATGGATTCAGCTCAGGAAATTCAGCAATCAATACAGTGAATGGCAATAACGTACTGTCGTCAGGTGCGTTCGCGGACAGTTCTGGTATTTCGAATGTTATTCAAAATACTGGGAATAACGTACTGATACAGAACTCAACCGTCGTCAACCTGACTTTAAAGTAGAGTTATGAAGAAGGTAAGGTATGGAGTAGCAGGTTGATGCTGGCAATGTCAGCATCAGCCTTCGCTATTGAGTTTTTGCCACACAGAGCCAATTATTCTGTGCCGGTAAAAAGCTATAAAGAGATGCTTTTTGGTGACGTTTATCGTCAGCAATATGATTTTAGTTGTGGTTCAGCCGCATTGGCGACTTTACTGGAGTTTCACTACGACAGACCCTCCAAAGAACAGAAAATCTTTGATGCCATGTATGCGAATGGTGACAAAGAACTTATTAGTCAACAGGGCTTTTCCTTGTTGGATATGAAGCATTATCTACAATCGGTCGGTTTGAATGCCGACGGATTCAAACTCAGCCTTGAGAAAATGCGCAAAACGGGAGTGCCGGGGATAACCTTGGTTAACTTCGATGGATATATGCATTTTGTAGTAATTCGAGGAATCAATAATAACAACGTAATCTTGGGTGACCCATCGAGAGGCACCTTGGTATTACCTATAGAGGTATTTCAAGAATATTATCAAGGGCTTGTGTTGCTAGTTCGCAATGAAGCGACAGTAGGACGAGCAGGATTTATCACGGACGAGAACTTTTCAATTTATCAGGCCTCACCGCTAGAGACAGGCGTTAATCGTGACTCTCTCGGCGTGTATAGCATTACGTTACCGAATGCTGGAGACTACTAGGAGTTCCTACCATGGCTAGAAAACTCATCGTCGCATTTGCCCTTTGTATTCTTCCTGTTAGTTTCCTGCATGCTGACGAAATATCTCTGCCTGAGAGTCAGGTGGTGGACAACCAAACATTATCTAGCATGCGTGGCGGTTTTCAGATTGGAGGAGACTATATTGTGGATATCGGGATTAGCATTGCCGCTGCTGTGAATGGCGAGAATATTTACCGTACCACCATTGCCAATTTGGTTTTTAAAAACGGCACACTTACTTCAACTGGCGGGGCATCTGTGGGCAACGAGCCTGTTCCTGCTAATCTGGTTAATGTAGTTCAAGTGGGTGACGGGAATGTGATTGAAAACCCGCCTTCGCCCGAAGCGCTACCCCTGGAATTGTTGACTCGAGCGTGATTAATATTATTCAAAATACTGTAGATAACAGTGTGATAGGTATTAATACCATAGTGGATATTGATGCGAGAGTGGACAGCATTAACAAGCAGATCCAAGCGGACCTTCGTCTGAAAGATGCCCTGCTAAATCACGGACAATAGTTAGAAATAATATGGGACTCTAACCGTTAACTGGAAGTCTGGAGAGTCTTCCGTCAAACCCGCCTGTGCGCTTACATTTAAAGAAGAGCGCTGATTCAATCTTAGGTTTACCCCAACATTGAGTGAGTCTAGATGTAGCAACTTGGCATCGTCCGATTCACGTCCATCGACCTTGCTTTTCAGAATCGTCTTATGGGTTACGCCTAAAGAGAAAGAGAGGTCTGGATTTACCGCAAAGCCCATGCCGCCGCCAATGGAGATGGTATCCCCAAGGTCCACTTGTACGTCTTGTCCATTAACGTCTACTTTGTCTTTTATGTTGTAGATGTAACTGATGTTGGCAAAAAGCACGGCCGGATCAGATGGGTATAGCATGGTAAGACTCGGCTCAAGACTCCAGAATCCTGAGCCTGTAGAGACTTCTTCTAAGGTGTTTGTGGTTTCATCGATGTCGATATCGTAGGGAGAACGTCCTGTACGGGTTTTTAGGCGTATTCCGCCAATCCAGTAGGGTGTTGTGTCAAAGTTAAACTGATGCCTCAAACCGAGTTCAAGATCGCCAATATCACCGCCACTGTTTGAACGATTAATGATGTCGTTATCACCGGAGCCATCTTGTATCGGTCTGACAGTGGTCTGGTTGTTTCGATACACATAAGGAAGGCGCAGTTCAAATTCAGTTGCGTTGGTAAGGCCTAGCCTTGCGGTGAGGCCCAGCGTTGCGGTGACATAGTCCGCGTCACTGACTTCAATACGTCCTATGATCAGGGTTGGAAGCACAGTGTAGCCCACAACCGATACGCGGTTGGATGAGTTTTGGGTAAAGCTGAGAGAGGTTTCCAGAGACCAAGTCCCTTTTGGGGAGAGCACTCCACGCTTTTCTATAACGTCACTTACGGTTAGGGTTACTTCGCTACCATCCTCGGCAAATGCGCTTTGGCCGAGAAGCAATAATGCGGTAGCACACCCGATAATAGGTTTCCCTAACATCACAGTATCCTTTTTCCCGAGACCCTTATTATGTAGGCAAGAAACGGTGTAATCGCAACTAAAAGTGGTTATTAATTGAATGGTTTTTAGACGTGCCACTAGTCACTTTTAAGGGTGAAAAAAGCCACCTTACAAATGTTGATTTGACTATCAATCACTTATGTCGATACTAGCGTCGAAGATAAGTAAAAAGGCGACGCGCAATGACAGAAATACGTTTTTCAGAGGGACCGATTCAAGAGAGTGACCAAGATATCTTGAGCAATGGATTGGAACTGCACGGCAAGCAAAACAATGCGCCCGAGTACAAAAAAACACGTCTTAATTGGATGGTCTATCGTGATGAGCAGTTGGTCGGGGCTTTGACTGCCGATCTGCTGTGGGACTGGATCTACATTAGTGAGCTTTGGGTGGATGACAGCTGTCGTGGTACAGGTCTTGGTAAACAGCTTATGGCCAAGGTTGAGGAGTATGCCCGCGAGCAAGGTGTAACGGGTTTATGGCTTTGGACACAAAGTTGGCAAGCGCCAAAGTTTTATCAATCTGTCGGTTTTGAAGAATTCACTCGTTTTGAAGGCTTTCCAAAGGGACACAGCCGTATCGGGTTGAGAAAAACGCTCGCTTAACTAGGGTTATATTTCATTTCTGACTAAACAGAACTAAGCTATATTTCAGTGACTTACCGTTATTTTTGCTCTGTTTTAACAGTCGCTCGGATAAGGGTTTAAAAGGAAGAAAACGAAATACCACAAGGATAAGGAAATGAAGAAATTACTGGCACTTACGGTCTTAGCACTTGCAGGTTGTGCTTCAGGAACGGATTCAAAGCCTGAGGGTGAAGGTAAGACGGACGCTGGTTCTGGTGCGTTTACTGTCACCACCAATACTTCGGGTTTTGATAACGAGGTGACCACTCATTTCACCGCTAACCCAGACAGTCCCATTATGATTGAACCCAAGTCTGATGAATTAGCTGCCTCTATATCACTGCAACGTATTTCAGTTCGTGATGGCAACGTGGTTGATGTGAAGGTCATGCGTGAGGACGTTCGCGGAATGCTCACCATGGTAGTGACCAATAATGACAAAGAATATCCATTTTCCACTTTAGGGGCGATTGAGAATCTAACCGGTGAGGGCGAAGGTTATTCGTCACAGCTGTTCAGAATGGACTGCAAAACCTTGCTTAACTACGCCAAGCAAAAGGGCGGGCAAGAGTACGAGCTTAGAATTACAGCGACTAACGGGTTTACCGACTATGTGCTGACAAAAGAGGCAAAACAGATGTTTGGAGCTGCATCTGGTGCGTGTGAACAATAGCTTCTGAACTAGATACAAGAAAAAACGGTCACATTTGCTGTGACCGTTTTGTTTTATAGGGCATCAAATTGTGCTTTGGTGATGCCGTAATAGAGCTTGTCGTCAAAGCCTGTTTCCAACTTGTAATAGTTAGTCATGCGGCCTTCTTGGCGATAGCCACATTTCTGTAGTGTTTTGTATGAGCCAACATTTCCAGCATAACAATCAGCGCAGATCTTATGTGCTCCAAGCTCGCTAAAACCGAGCTCAGTTAGTATTTCACATACTTGGGTGGCGATACCTTTTCCCCACGCCTTAAATGGAAGCTGATAACCCACTTCGTAGTTTCCTTGATGAAACATAACTTGGGTGAGGGCGCACATGCCCATGTATTCGCCTTGCTCATTGCGTAACACAAAGGTTGGGTTATCTGGCCATTTATTATCTGCTAGTGATTGCTCTGTATTCTCGATTATAGGACTGAAAAAAGCCTGATAAAGGGACTCATCGGCAGGCGCAAAGAAGAGATATTTGTTTACGCGTTCATCGTCAAACATAGCGATGATGTCTTTAAGATCTTCTTGCTTGATAAGGGCAATGCTCAGGTTGTCTTTGATGCTTACTGCTTTGCCTTGTTTTAGTTCTGTATATGACATGGTTACCTCGTTATTTGCTCTGCAGTTTAGCCAAAGTTGTTAGCCTAATATTGAATAAACGCGACAGATTAGTCCTCAAAGTCGCCATAGATGTCTATGGTGAGGTCACGTTTCTTTAGATATCCGGAAGGCGTTTTATTAACGAGTTGCTTTAGGGTTCGAATCAAGTGCGATTGGTCGCTAAAACCGTATTGCTGTGAAAATCTGCCCAATCGACTTCTTTTTCTGTCGAATGAAGATCCAAAACCATTTGCTCGAGTCGCATCATCTGCAAGTAGGATTTTATGCTGAGTCCTACTTGCTGTTTAAAGGCTCGTTCCAGAGTGCGGCGAGAGCAAGCGCATGCATTGGCAAGCTCTTCAACCTCTACGATGTGTTGGCTCTCAACTAGTTGTATCGCTTTGTCTACTAAAACAAAGGGTTTGTTGCTCGGAGGGACAATATTAAGTGAATCAAGATGGGCTTTGATAGCTTGGGTTATATCTTGTTTTGAGTTCAGTTTGAGTAAGCTTGCTCTAAATGATATTGGGAACAACTCTTCAAGTGCAATAGACCACGCACACTGATTTAGCTGCAAGGATTCATTACCGTTTAAATGGTTAGCAGTGTGAGGCTTGAAGGTGATGCCAATGCGCTTTAAAGGAGGGTGATCTTCAAGAAGTAGGAGTTTGTCGCTTATAGAAAGAAGGTGAGATCCATTACCTGAAAACAGTTCATCTGAGGCACGATACGCATAGGCTTGTTCATGGGGAGTGATTAGCAGGTGAGCCCTTGGATTAGGGATCAGATAAGGCTGAGTCTCGATGGTGTCATTGTCACCAATTTCAAGATACCAAACCTGATGGATGAGCCATTCAAAGCCAGGCAGGGATTGTTTCCAGGTGATCATTACTGACCTTTACCTTGCTTGTCACGTATCTCTACGAGTAGTGCTTTGACCTCTTGTAGCTCTGCTTTTAATTCTTCATGTTCCGCCGCTAGGTCTTGGTTATCTTCTTCACTCATAAACCAGGTGGCTACAAAGCCAGTAAAGGTACCGAACAGGCCTACACCTGCAGTCATTAAAACACTGGCGACCATGCGCCCTTCGGTAGTAACAGGGTAGTAATCCCCGTATCCTACCGTGGTGATGGTCACAAACGCCCACCAAAGTGCATCTCCAGCCGATTGTATGTTGGATTCAGCTACGCCACGTTCGAACTGCAATATGCCTATGGCGCCGAATATCACTAACAGTACTGAAATACTGGCAACGATACTAAAGGTGCCTTCCCGCCGATTGCGGAACAGGTAGTAGAGGATGATCTTAGAAGAGCGTATGGCGCGGAGCATACGCATGAAACGAAACAGGTGAACAAAGCGACCATACCTGAGGGCGTCCACCAAAGGAATACTAGACAACAGATCGATCCATCCCCATTTCATGAACTTGAGTTTGCTTTCGGCGTTATAAAAACGAATACCAAAATCGGTAAGAAACACCATGCACACTAGGGTATCGATAGTCCTTAGCAGGTCTTTAACGTCTGCTGGAAGGACAAATGCGTTCTCAACAAATAGGGCGCACAGTACGTAGACTGAGAGGATAAGAGTGAAGAACTGAAAGGGGCCGAGTTCCTGCCGTGCTTCTGAGCGCTTTGATTGTTCCATCTGATATTACCTTCCTTCGAACGCCCTTATAGTAGCAGGATTAGGTTGAGAAACCCTAAATATGTACTGTTTACAGTCGCTTATACTTGATTTCTATTGGGAGTAGGCGCCTTTTGTCTAAGTAATACCGAAGAAACTTTTATGTTTCGTATAAAAAACACCATTAATTCGATGGGCTGGGTTGGATAAGATAGCAACCAATCGAGGCAATGAGCGTTTGCTTCCCTTACATGGATTGTTCTTTTACTCATTAATCCAGAGAGTTGCTATGAAATATCTACTGCCATTGTTTGCTACCTTTGCCTTAGTAGGCTGTGATGACACTATTGATTTACAAAGCCCGAACACACCGCCTTCTATTGAAAACCCGATCCCAGTAGACCCTGATTTTGATATTCCGATTGAAGGTGAAGAAGAGGGTGTCCTTTATTATAACGAGGATGAGCAAGGTCTTGGAGAGTTTACTAAGAATGGTATTGTTGTGGCGACAACTAACATGAACCTTGAGCTTATCGATGTGGCTGGTGAGAGAATTGGCACTGTTACTCACTGGAACAGGGATTCTGAGCATAGACCGTAGGGCTTATTTTTACTTTTGATCAGCGTTTCTATTTCGATGGTCAAGTGTTTGAACCAAAGTACCAAGATGGTAGTGGTTACATGGAATATCATACTGACCGAGATGTTTATGATGGAGCCGTCACTATAGCGCCTCTACCGTTCGATAACTAACTCCACAAACTCAAGCTAAATTAAGTTAACTTATTGAAAAACAGCACTAAGCTTAAAGTGACATTAGAAAAGGGAGCACTAATGGACCTGAAGCTTTTGCAAACCTTTAAAGCCGCGTATGAGCAGGGATCGCTATCGAGTGCAGCCGATCTATTAGATGTTACTCAGCCGGCAGTCACCGCATCGATCAAGAAGCTCGAGACCTCCCTTGGCTATCCGCTTTTCGTTCGAAGTGGCCGCAGTATCAGTGCAACAGCCGATGCGACATCTCTGTATGAAAAGGTCTCGAAGCATATAGATGCGATACAAGCATCACTGGCTCCAAAGCAATGTTTAACTGTTTATGCTTCAGAGAACGCCTTTTTCCTTTTGGGCGATGTCCCGAACATTAATCTAAAAGAGTCGCCAGCCTATGAGGAGCAGATCTATGCGGACTTAAGAGCTGGTTTGGTCGATATTGCTGTCGATTATTTTTCTTTAAAAGAGCAGGCGTTCAATTACGAACCGGCATTCATAGAAACCTTAGTTGGGGTGCACAACAGCAAGTCATCGTTTAGCTATGAGGAGTATATGGACGCCACGCACATCTTAGTGAATATACGTAGACACAATCAGAGTATCGTTGAGCTGTTCGGTAAACTGGGCAGGCGGGAGGTGGGGTCAACAGCAAACGGTACGACAAATGCGATCATTGCTGCTAATAGAACTAACTCAGTAACGGTTACCACCAGTAGTTTGGTGTCGTTTGCCAAGCAGTTGGGCATGGTGTCGTTTGATTTGCCATTTGAAACCAAGCCTATCTCTTTAGAGATGACCTATCACAACCGATACAAAAATGACCCTCTATTCAAGAGAGTCATTGAGGATATAAAGAAGGCTTTCTAGCGAATTGTGACTGCGGTGCCGCTTGCTGAAACCATCAGCATACCATTGTCTTTACCCAGCACTTCATAGTCGATATCGATTCCCACAACTGCGTTAGCGCCTAATTCCAAGGCTTTGTTTTGTAGCTCTTGCAGGGCGTATTCGCGTGCCTTTTCTAGCTCTTTTTCATAAGTACCGGAGCGACCCCCGACGAAATCACGAATACCAGCAAACATGTCTTTGAAAACATTCGCACCCAAAACCGCTTCTCCTGCGACCACACCGTGATACTGAAGTATGCTTGAACCCTCTACACTGGGTGTTGTTGTCATTAACATATTGAGCCTCTTGAAAAATTTAACGAATATTGACTTGATTCTAGTTGGTTTTTACCTCTGATTACACATAGAATTTAGCAAACGTTTTCTCCATGATTGAAGGCCTGTCATGTCCAAATTATTCAGCCTAAGCATCATACTTTTGAGCTTATCTTTTTCTGTTTTCGCTGAAGAGCAACCAAAACACTCCGAAACACCGATCCTCGACAGACCGTTAGTGGAGCGCTATATCCTCGATGAGCTAAAAGCACTGAGACACGATCAGCAGGATTTGGAGCGTCGCCTGACCATAGAGATCACGGACCGTGAGTTGGAAGTCGCAGACAAGTCTCTTAACTACGCCAACATTACCATTAACTATTTCTTTTATTTTATTGCGGCAGTTGCGTCACTGATTGCGGTACTCGGTTGGCAATCCATTAAAGATATTAAGCAGAACACCAAAGAGATGGCAGACCGCCGTCTTGATAAGATCACTAAAGACTATGAGAAGAAGTTCTTAGTTCTAGAGCGAGATCTAAGACGTAAGACTCGAATTATTACAGAGAACAATCGTGAGATTGAGATAATCAATGAGGTGCATAACCTTTGGATGCGCGCACAAAATGCACCAACACCAGAGCAGAAGATCACGACCTATGATGAGATCCTTAAGATTCGTCCAGGTGACCTTGAAGCACTGGCACACAAAGCGGATGCCGCCATGGAGATGCGTGAATACCACTGGGCTATGAGTATCTGTAACCGCGTACTTGAAGTAGATGACAAGAACGCCCACGCCCTGTATCAACGAGCATGTGCTTATGCAAGATTGGGCGTTGAAAACCAAGCTATTTATGATCTTCAGCAGGCGATTGAGTCCAGTGCTTCAATGCGAGAGTTGATGGTTGACGAGCCAGACCTTGAGTCACTGCGTGGTAATGAGAAGTTCGATGAAATGATAGAACCGATACTTCACGAAAGTAACAATTAAATTTTTAAGCCTGAACTCATGGTTCAGGCTTTTTTCTAGGAGTAGGGATGATTCCAGTAAATACCTCGATAGTCTCAGGTGTCGCTTTGTCTAAGATAGATGGCGAGACAAAGATGCTATTGATGAAGCGCGTTAAGGGCGGTTTTTGGTGTCACGTAGCAGGCTCGATAGAGGCGGGTGAGACGGGCTCGGAGGCGATAGTTCGAGAGTTTCTTGAAGAAACCCAGATCGAGGTGAGCGATCTCTACAATGCACAGTTTCTGGAGAAATTCTTTGAGGCAGAAGTGAACGTTATTCAGCTTATTCCTGTGTTTGTGGTGCTGTGCCCTGATAATCAGGCTGTGATTCTTAATGAAGAACATACAGAGTATCGCTGGTGTTCTTTGCAAGAGGCGTTAGAGCTAGCCCCATTTCCTAATCAACATGCAGTGTTTAAGCACGTTTGGCAATACTTCGTTGAAAGTCAGGCAAATCCGCTGTATCGAGTGGAGTTGAATTAGATGCAGGAGCTCAGCGGTGGTCGTAAAGGGTCGATATTTAAAACTGGGGATGCGGTAAAGAGACCATTGAACCCATGGTCTTCGAGTGTCCATAAGCTTCTCAAAGCGTTTGAACAGCAACAAATAGACGGCGTTCCTAGGGTTTTGGGCACTGATCAAAACGCTGAGTACCTGAGTTTTGTTGAAGGAGACACCTATAATTATCCGCTTGTTGGCAACGTGGCAAGTATTCAAGCAATTGAGAGTGCGGCAAAGCTACTCCGGACAATCCATGATGCTTCTGAGCCTTTAGTGGATGAGCTGAAATCTTGTAATTGGATGCTGCAAACCAGAGAGCCTGCAGAGGTGATATGCCACGGCGATTTCACACCATACAATGTTGCGCTTCAAGGGAATATAGTCGTTGGCGTATTCGATTTTGATACAGCGCACCCTGCGCCACGCATCTGGATCTGGCTTACTCCGTCTATTGCTGGGCACCCTTTAAAATTGATCCAAGCGACCGGCTGGGAAATATAGATGAGCAGATTGCTCGTGCTAAATGTTTTTGTGATAGCTATGGTGTAGAGCGGGAACATAGGGAGTTGCTGACGAACGCAATAGTCTCTCGGCTTCAGTCGCTGGTGGACTTTATGCAAGACGAAGCGAATAAAGGAAACCCTCAGTTTATTCAGAACATCCGAGATGGGCATCATCTCTCTTATTTAGAGGATATCGCGTATATCAGGGTAATAGCCAGCAAATCTTAGATGGGCTTTGCGCCAGTTAGTGTAGTGTCATCGGTCATAATATTGTCACCGGGAAGACATGCTTCTTTCATCTAACACAAGTTAAATGGCGTCAGACAAAAGACGTACAACAGGAAAGTAAGATGTCAGATGCAGAACTAAACCTTCAAGAGTTTGACCTAGAGCTTGATGTTCCAGAGCTATATCTTGAAGAAGATTTGGACAGCATTGATTGGCTTGATCTACTGCCAACTCAAGAATAATCACCAAAACAGAACAATTGAGAGGGACGCCAAGGCGTCCCTTTGTCGTATAATTAAGGGAGTAGATATTGACCCGACTCTAGCTTATTACACCTTCATACATACGAAGGCTTTACATCTGAGCGCTGACAAGGAACAATCCACGTCAGTTTGAGTGAGACAGAACGATTAAATATGAGCAACACCACAGGTAAAACCTCGAACCCACTATTCGAGATTATTTTTAACGTAATTCTTCCTTCCTTCATCCTGATGAAATTCAGTGGGGAAGAGCACCTAGGCACAGTTTGGGCTTTGATCATTGCCCTTGCATTCCCAGTGGCTTATGGTGGTATGGAGCTGATCCGCAATAAGAAGTTTAACTACATCTCAGCTCTTGGCTTTGTGAGCGTGTTGTTGACCGGTGGTATCGGTCTGCTTGAGTTGGATACTCGCTGGCTGGCACTAAAAGAAGCTTTGATCCCTGGCCTGATTGGTCTAGTGGTTTTGGGCTCGACCTTTACCCGCACACCACTGATGCAAAAGCTTATCTTCAACGGCACTGTGCTTAACATGCCACTGATTGAAAAGCACCTTAAGGAATCAGGCAATGAGCGCGCGTTTCAAAAGTGCCTGATGAACTCTAATTATCTGTTTGCCAGTACTTTCGCATTCTCATCTGTGATGAACTACATCCTAGCGACCTACATAGTGACTAGCCCTGCAGGTACTGTGGCTTTCAATGAAGAGTTGGGTAAGCTGACCCTGTATAGCTATCCGGTGATCGCTATCCCAAGCATTCTGATGATGCTGGTACTTTCTACTATGTATGGAAGCAGATCCGTAATATGACCTCGCTTGAGACTGAGCAGATCTTTAATCAAACCAAATAACCATGCGTAAATACCTTGCTCTAGTCCTGTTGGCAGGAACTGCTCAGGCAAATACCTTGTATCAAGTCAAAGCCCACGTGACAGAGCAGGGCAAAGAGATGACATTTCCAGCTTTTGAGTTGCAAGATGATGGTAGGGTAGCAAGCACAGAATTAGAGGGCTGTACCTACATCGCGACCTTGAATCATTATGTGCAAAACACCTTAACCCTCAGTGCGACTATGGCATGCAGGGATGAAGAAAGCATAACCATGCCAGCATTTATTCTGAAAAAGAATAGCGATGGCGCCAGCTATGAGTTGGAAGATGACGGAAAGGTGGTTTGGAAGTATTCGGTTGAAGTCGACGCCATAGATTAACTGAGGGACGCATTGAGCGTCCCTTTTTGCTATTTGGTCTTCAGGCTAGCACCGCGACTAGCGATTACGTCTTGGTACCAGAAGAAACTTTTCTTCTTGATGCGGGTAAGTTCACCTTTGCCTTCATCGTCTCGATCTACATAGATATAGCCATAACGCTTACTCATTTCAGCTGTAGAGTTCGCGACCAGGTCGATAGGACCCCACGAGGTAAAGCCCATCAGATCAACGCCGTCTAAGATGGTTGATGAGCTTGAACTAGGTGATCGTTAAGATATGAGATGCGGTAATCATCAAAGATCTCACCGTTTTCTACTGTATCTTTCGCACCTAGGCCATTCTCTACAATAAACAGAGGCTTTTGGTATCTGTCCCATAGGAAGTTAAGCAGGATACGTAGCCTTTCGTCGATAAGCCAGCCCCATTCACTCTTCTCTAGATGCGGGTTTGGCACACTGTCGACGATATTACCCACCTCTTTTTGCATGGGATCAGCCGACGCACAACCACTGGCATAATAACTAAACGAGATAAAGTCGACGCTGGCAGAGGCGATGATGTCTAGGTCGTCAGGAAGCATCTTGATTTCGATGCTGTTTTCACGGAAGTAACGCAGCATATAGCCTGGGTACTTACCGCGTGTTTGCACATCACCAAAGAATAGCCACTGGTTGTTTTCATGCATGGCAGCTAGCACATCGTCTGGATGGCATGTGTAGGCGTAGTTCAGAGCACCCAGTAGCATGTTACCTATCTTGGCATCAGGATGATTTCATGACACAGGTTTACCGCTTTAGCGTTTGCTACAAGCTGGTGGTGAATAGCCTGATAGATCTCTTGCTTGGTCGCATCTTCTTGCAGACCGACACCAGTGAATGGCGCGTGCAGGGACATGTTGATTTCATTAAAGGTAAGCCACAGCTTCACCTTAGAACCAAAGCGTTCAAACACGGTACGTGCGTATTTTTCAAAATAGGCAATAACGCGACGATCGCTCCATCCATTATACTTTTCCACCAAATGATACGGCATTTCATAGTGTGACAATGTCACAAAAGGCACCATGTCATGTTTGGCTAGTTCGTCGAAGATACGCTCGTAGTAGGCAAGGCCTTGTTCGTTTGGTGCTTCGTCATCTCCGTTGGTAGATGCGCGTCCATGCAATTGATAAACGTAGGCAGGTAAAGCCCATCTCTTTGAATAGGGCGATATCTTCTGGATAACGATTGTAGAAGTCGATAGCGAGGTCTTTAATACCCGGTGTACGCTCTTCACGAGTTTGGTGTGGGCTGAGAATACCATTCGGAAGCATATCGGCGGTAGAGAGACCTTTGCCGTCAGTAAGGTGAGAGCCTTCAACTTGGTTGGCCGCGATAGCGCCACCCCAGTGAAAATGTTCTGGAAATTGAATCATGGTTATCTCCGATGATTTTTATTGTTTTAGGTATAGTTCAGCGAGTGTTACTTCGCGATGTGATTTAGAGTACTCCTCTAAACCCATATTTGTTTGATCTGACACCAAGGTTAGGCAGAGTGGGGCAAAAGTGCATCACTGATATAGTCGATAAATAGGCGTAAGCGACCCGGCATATATTTCGTTTGCGCATACTGCATCAAGATATTGCGTGGTAACTGCTGGTAATGGTCCAGTCTTCCAGTACCTGTACAACCTCGCCATGTTCTAGAGCGTTTTCCACCACAAAGTCATGAAATAGACCAATGCCAAGGTGATTCTTTACACCCTCGAAACGTAATTGTGCTTGGTTTACTGCGTATCGCCCAGATACCGTCACCGACTGCGACTTATCTTCTTTGTGAAAGGTCCACACGTTGTCGTGTTCCGTTTCGGCTAAGTAGAGGCAGTTGTGGTGGAGAAGATCGGAAGGTTGATCTGGCTTGCCGTGTTTCATCAAATAAGGCTTAGAAGCACACAGCAGCAGATGCGTTTCACCGAGTTCTTTTAGTACTAAATGCTCGTCTGGTTGCTCTGAGAGTCTAAACGCAACATCGATACCTTGTTTTTGGATATCTACTGAGCCGTCGATGGCGCGCGCTTTAATTTGGATATCAGGGTACTTCTTTAGAAAATCTATAATTAGAGGTTGAAGCACGATACTAAGCAAAGCTTCTGGCGCTGATACCAAAATACTGCCTTTTGCTTCTGTATGACTCTGAGAGGAGAGTTCAACCGCTTGTTCTGCCGCATTTAGCATCTGGATTGCTTGCTCATACACCTTTTCTCCCTCTTCTGTGATGCGAAGATTGCGGGTAGAGCGCTCAATTAACTTTACGGCCAGCGCTTTTTCTAGTCGTGTTATGGTCTTGGAAACCGCGGAGGGCGTCATAGCTAAGCTATTGGCAGCATTAGTAAAATTTCCCTGTTGCACCACTAGGGTATAGGTGGCGAGGTCGGGCAACAGAGCGAGAAGCTGGGTGGTTTTCATTATATGTGCCTGTGATTCACAAATGATTTTCCATTGAGGCATTATACTCCCAACTGCTTTCAACTAGAATCTCTTTACACTGTAAATCAGGAAAAGATTTTGGACTGAATTGGAGCGTTTCTCCGGTTTGGAATCCCCCTTACAATCTCGTTGACACAAGGATCATAGAATCATGTCTTCTGCGTTTTATAACCAAATCCAACAACAAATCGAAGATGTAAAGCTGAAGGTTTGTATAAGTCTGAGCGTGTTATCACCTCACAACAACAAGCTTCTGTTTCAATCTCAACTGGCGAAGATGTTCTAAACTTCTGTGCAAACAACTACTTAGGTCTTGCTAACCACCCAGAGCTAATCAAAGCAGCTCAAGAAGGTATGGACCAATACGGTTTCGGTATGGCTTCTGTACGCTTTATCTGCGGTACTCAAGACATCCACAAAGAGCTTGAGCAAAAGCTTTCTAACTTCCTAGGTATGGAAGACACCATCCTTTACACCTCTTGCTTCGATGCGAACGCAGGTCTTTTCGAAACCATCCTTGGTAAAGAAGACGCGATCATCTCTGATGCATTGAACCACGCTTCTATCATCGATGGCGTTCGTCTGTGTAAAGCAATGCGTTTCCGCTATGCGAACAACGACATGGCGCAACTTGAAGAGCAACTTATCGCAGCAACTGAAGCTGGTGCTCGCCACAAGCTAATCGTTACTGACGGCGTGTTCTCAATGGACGGCGTTGTTGCAAACCTTCCAGCTATCTGTGACCTTGCTGACAAGTACGACGCGCTAGTAATGGTTGATGACTCTCACGCAGTTGGCTTCATGGGCGAAACTGGTGCAGGTACACACGATTACCACAACGTAATGGATCGCATCGACATCATCACAGGTACACTAGGTAAAGCTATGGGTGGCGCTTCAGGCGGTTACACTTCAGGTAAGAAAGAAGTGATCGACTGGCTACGTCAGCGTTCTCGTCCATACCTATTCTCTAACTCTGTTGCTCCAGCAATCGTTTCTGCATCTCTAAAGGTTCTAGATCTTCTACAGCAAAGTGGTGATCTTCGTGCCAAGCTTTGGGAAAACTCTGCACACTTCCGTACTCGTATGGAAGCGGCTGGTTTCACCATGGGCGGTGCTGACCACGCTATCATCAATTATGCTGGGTGATGCTAAGGTTGCAGCTGAATTTGCTGAGCGCGCGCTAGCAAAAGGCATCTACGTAATCGGCTTCTCTTTCCCAGTAGTACCGAAAGGCCAAGCTCGTATCCGTACGCAAATGTCTGCAGCGCATTCTCGTGAACAACTAGACCGTGCAATCGATGCATTCATCGAAGTAGGTCGTGACATGGGACTGATCAAATAATGAAAATCAAAGCTCTATCTAAACTGAAGCCTGAAGAAGGCATCTGGATGAACGAAGTCGATATGCCTGAAATGGGTCATAACGATATCCTTATCAAGATCAAGAAGACCGCTATCTGTGGCACTGACGTTCATATCTACAACTGGGACGAATGGTCACAAAACACCATCTGTACCTATGGTTGTAGGCCACGAGTACGTGGGTGAAGTGGTTGCAATCGGTCAAGAAGTACGTGGCTTTGAGATTGGCGATCGCGTATCTGGCGAAGGTCATATCACATGTGGTCACTGCCGTAACTGTCGTGGTGGTCGTACGCACCTTTGCCGTAACACTATCGGTGTAGGTGTTAACCGCACTGGTTCTTTCTCTGAGTACCTAGTGATCCCAGCGTTTAACGCATTTAAGATCCCTGAAGGCATCTCAGATGAGCTAGCCTCTATCTTTGACCCGTTCGGTAACGCGGTACACACTGCACTGTCTTTCGACCTAGTGGGTGAAGACGTACTGATCACAGGTGCTGGCCCAATCGGTATCATGGCGGCAGCGGTAGCTAAGCACGTAGGTGCTCGTCACGTTGTTATCACTGATGTGAACGAATACCGCCTAGATCTTGCTCGTCAAATGGGTGTAACTCGCGCGGTTAACGTAGCGAAAGAAGACCTAAAAGATGTAATGGCTGAGCTAGGTATGACTGAAGGCTTCGATGTAGGTCTTGAAATGTCAGGTGTTAAGTCTGCATTCAATACCATGCTAGAAACCATGAACCACGGTGGTCGCCTTGCACTTCTAGGTATTCCACCATCAGACATGGGTATCGATTGGAACCAAGTAATCTTTAAAGGCTTGGTTATCAAGGGGATCTACGGTCGTGAGATGTTCGAGACTTGGTACAAGATGGCATCTTTGATCCAATCTGGCCTAGATATCTCGCCAATCATTACTCACCACTACAAGGTTGATGACTTCCAAGAAGGTTTCGACGTAATGCGTAGCGGTCAGTCTGGCAAAGTTATCCTAGATTGGGAATAAGCTATTCAGCTAAACCAATAGTTTTATAAAGCCACCTCGTTTGAGGTGGCTTTTTTGTATTTATTATATGGAACGAAGTTAAGTATAAAAAAGGTAGGTTTAATAGTATGTTCATAATTGAAATATAGAATTGCGCGCTTGCGTATATTTATACAGCCCATTAGTTTGATATTAGTTGAGTGTTTAATATTCTTGGGTGAGGGAACATCTTGAGTATTTTTGCCATTTCTTTGGTTGTCTTTTCAGCCTTGCTACATGCAGGTTGGAATGTGTTGGGCAAATCCAGTTCGGGCTCGGGCTATTCATTTGCCCTCGGCGCTTCATTTACACCTTTCTTACTTCTTTCACCTTATCTGTACTGGTGCTTCACCGTTGTTGGATTTAACAATGTAGGCATAGACTTTTGGTGGCTGTTGCTGCTGAGTTGCCTCGGGCAAGCCGTTTACTTGGTGTGTGTTATCAAGGCCTATCAGCAGGGTGATGTGGGCATGATGTATCCCATCATTCGTGCACTGCCAGTGCTTATGGTTGGGTTAGGTACCCTCTTTATCGGACAAGTATTGACTGCAAATGCTTGGGTGGGATTCTTGGTACTCACGTTAGGGTGCCTGTTGGTGCCCCTGAGGCGAGTGAGCGAGATTCGACTGCGCGCCTATGCCAATATAGGAGTACTTTGGGCGTTTGTAGCTGCGTTAGGGACGACGGTCTACTCTATTGTGGATAATGAGGCGCTGCATTGGCTTCAACATCAAACCACTGGCTTAACAGATAAACACATTGCGATTTTTTATTTAGGTCTGCAGTTTCTAGGCACTTCTACAGTAATATTTATTTGGCTATTAATTAGTAGAAATAAACACGAACTTAATCAAGCCACTAAATACTGGAAGCGATCATCCATAGCTGGAATTATGATGGGACTTACCTATGGCATTGTTTTATATTCCATGACACTGGTGGATAACGTCAGTTATATTGTCGCGCTGCGGCAGGTGAGTATCGTATTTGGATTGTTCTTGGGGATATGGCTTCTCAATGAAAAGTGGTATCTGGTGCGCGGATTAGGGGTGTTGCTTGTGCTAGTGGGGTTAATCGTCGCATTGGTCTAGAAGTTGTTGAACAGGATCTCTAAACGAAAACGTATGCTGGCTTCTTCGATAAAGTCTTCTTTGTAGTCACGATACCAGTTGTACTCTGGAGTAATCTCGTAATAGAGCCAGCTGAATAGGATGTTATGGCGATAGGTCATGCCGATGAGGGTATTGTTGATGAAAAGCCCAGGGTCATCTGTTGCTGTGGTACTGACAACATAATTCATTGCTTGGGTCTTGGACAAGTACTGGTAGAGGGTAAAGCCTGTGCCCATATCCCAAACGCCATCTCTATCGTCATAGTCCCAGTTGTATTCAGCAAAAGAAGTCCAACGTAGCAGGAAGTTTTTGTTCAATGCGAAGTCGAGGTCAAACTGTGTGGATTCACCGGTAATCTTCTTTTTTGATACACTTTTTGCGTAATACGCAGGGTATTATTGATGGTGAGCGGGTAGGTGAACTGATATCTTGCCTCGATGCTTGGTCTAAAGGTCGCCTTGAAGTTAAAGCTACTGTAGCCTTTTCGAATCCAGTCGTAGCGAACACCTATACTGCTTTCGAGCTCTTCAGCACTGCGGGGAAAGAGGTCGAACAGG
This sequence comes from Vibrio sp. JCM 19236, assembly GCA_000830455.1. Lineage (GTDB taxonomy): Bacteria > Pseudomonadota > Gammaproteobacteria > Enterobacterales > Vibrionaceae > Vibrio. Next base: position 6,279 of record BBSB01000005.1, on the reverse strand, counting down.
TCGTCTTCACCGTCTGATCAATGACTAGCTTGATGCGTTGGTTTACCCTAGGCAGGTTAAACTTGGCGTCTAGCTTAGTATCGTATTTGAAACCGTCAATCTCGAAGTAGGTGAAGTCGTTTTTCCATCGTACACTGGTTCCTGCTCGGGCATTTTCGGTAATTCGTTCATCCACGAAGAAATTATCGAACCAAACAGCGGTTGGCAAAACTTCGTATTCAGATAGTGGTAAGCTTTATTTAAGGCTCTGTCGTCACTCGGTTTACTCAGGCACTTCTCTTCACTGTCCTGTGCAAAGCTAGGAGTAGAGGACAGGCCAAAAAGAAAGGTTAAAGCGAGTAATACCGACCGCAAATTTTATCCTTAAAGTACGCAAATCAATAATTTAAATGTAACATCAATTTATAGAGTGATTGATTTAATTTCAGAATGTTAGAAAAAGAAAACCTTATAAAACTGGCAAGCATGAAGATGCCATTTGGAAAATACGCGGGTAGGGTGCTTATTGACCTACCAGAGGAATACCTGCTTTGGTTTGAAAACAAAGCTGAGTGGCCAAAAGGAGAGTTGGGACGATTGCTTCAGCTGTGCCTTGCTCTCAAGATTGAAGGCTAGATTCGGTGGTGAAACCTCTAAAAGCAGATTATCGAGGTTAATATGCAGGACGTACTTCAAACCGCGACACCACTCTATATCCAAATCACTCAACTGTTGCAGGCCCGTATCGACAAGGGCGAACTTGCTGCAGGTTCTAAACTGCCATCAGAAAGTCAGTTGGTAGAAAGTCTGGGTGTTAGCCGAGTGACCGTGCGTAAAGCGTTAGCTCAGCTGGCTGAGATGGGATATACCGTCTCTGAAAAAGGGCGTGGAACCTTTGTTGCTTACAGAAAGCTTAAGCATAACTTCGCGCAGCTTTCTGGTTTAACAGAAGCGACCCAAGGCTCTGGCGCTAAAGCGAGCTCTCAACTATTAGAGTTTGATGTTCGACCAGCAAATCTAGAAATTGCCGACAAGCTAGCGATAGCGGAAGGGGAGGCAGTTACCTTCTGCGCGCGTTGCCGCCTTTTAGATGAGCAGGTGGTCTCTTACGAAGAATTTTATATTGCACAGCACTCTTTGCCTCATATGACCGAGAAAGACATGCTGGGCTCTAAGTTCGAATACTTTAGAAATCATCAGGTAGAACTGACTCGAACTAAACAAAACCTCAAACCTATTTTACCAAATCGAAAAATAAGCCAGATTTTGGGTGTAAATGAACATCAACCGATCTTGGTTAACCATTCACTAAACTATGTGAATGATAATCAAGTGTTTGAATTTTCAACGGTTTACTACAATCCAGACCTATATGAGTTTGAGATTGATGCCGAGAGTGACTAGCTAAAACAGCCTATTATGGAATATATCGTCCAAAATGATTGGGCGATTCATTCCTTTTTCTCTTATCAAGAAATCCGTAATCTCCTCCCCAACAAAACATCGTTGCTAACTAAGCAACCGCAAGACGTATCAAACAAAACATGGGAGGGGCGTCGTGTCTCATCAAATCATTAAAGATCTAACAAAACGTTACACTGCTAAAAAATACGATTCGAACAAGCGCATCTCGGCAGAAGATATGGAAGTGATTAAAGAGGCGATCCGTCTATCGGCATCATCTATCAACTCTCAACCATGGAAGTTCATCGTTCTTGAGAGCGACGAAGCGAAACAACGTTTCCACGATTCTTTCGCAAACATGCACCAGTTCAACCAACCACATGCAAAAGAAGCGTCGCACACTATTCTTTTTGCACACAACCCTAAGTTCACTAAAGATGACTATCGTAAAGTGGTTGATGTTGAGGTTTCTTCTGGTCACCTACCAGCAGAGATGTACGACAACATGCTAAACGGTGCGTTTGGTTTCGCTGAAGCTCAAACTAACCAAGATGGCTTCAACGGTCAGTGGACTAAAGCACAAACTTATATCGCACTTGGTAACACCCTACACACACTAGCACGCCTAGGCATCGATTCTACTCCGATGGAAGGTGTTGACCCTGAGCTAATCGGTGAAATCTTCAAAGATGAACTAGATGGCTATGTGTGTGACTTCGCACTTGCTCTTGGTTATCACCTAGAGGGTGAGGACTACAACCACGGCGCACCTAAATCGCGTCTACCAGTTGAAGCAGTAGTGACTACTCTTTAATCAATCAAGGTCGGGGTTTCCCGGCCTTTTTTGTATCTGCTGTTTTCTAATTGGTTTCATTTAAAGCAAACGATTGTCATGGTTTGGAAATAAAGGTGGTAACTATTATCGAAAGCAGTAGACTATGTGGTTCCAAAGCGTTAACTGGGTCACATAGCCTTGTTAACTCTAGGGTTTTATCATTCTCGCAATAGGCGGAGATTTTTTTGCCCATCGGTCCAATGGTCTGATATGAGGCAAGCGCGCAATAGGGTATATACTCTTTGTCGCAACACAGTTTTTGAGCTGTAGGGTCAATCCCCATACCCTGCAGACTGGATAGAAAAAGTCGCTTAAGGAAATGTGATGGCAATACCTGATAAAAGCAGCATCGTCATTTTTGGAGCATCTGGCGATCTGACTTATCGCAAGCTGATCCCTGCTTTGTATCACTTGTACGAGAACGGTCAACTCCCAGAGTCGTTTGCTATTTTGGGTGTGAGTCGTACTGAGTATTCAGATGACTCTTATCGAGACAAGTTACGCAAGTCCCTAACTGAGATGGAAGATACTAAACCAGAAATTCTGGAGAAGTTCATGAACCATCTTCATTATCAAGCTATCAATACATCAGATACTGATGATTATCAGAAGCTTGCTGCCCGTTTAGCTCAAATCAACGAACAGTACGGTTTTGAGCAGAACAACCACCTTTTCTACTTGCTACGCCACCAAGCCTATACAGTGTTATTCCTGCAAGCCTTGCAGCACATGGCTTGAACAGTGAAGAAGATGGCTGGAAGCGTCTTATCGTTGAGAAGCCATTTGGCTATGATCTTGCTTCAGCGCGTGAGCTGGACATTAAGATCCACGAGCACTTCAAAGAGCATCAGATCTACCGCATCGACCATTACCTAGGTAAAGAGACGGTACAGAACCTGCTTGTTTTCCGTTTCTCAAACACCATGTTTGAACCACTGTGGAACCGCAACTACATCGAGTATGTTGAGATCACAGGTGCTGAGTTCCTAGGTGTTGAAGAGCGCGGTGGCTACTACGACGGCTCAGGTGCTGTACGTGATATGTTCCAAAACCACCTTCTACAGGTTCTAGCTCTGGTAGCGATTGAGTCTCCACCTCGCATCAACGCGGATTCTATCCGTGATGAAGTGGTTAAGGTGATGCGCTCACTTAAGCCTCTTGATGAGAACGATCTAAAGAACAACCTAGTTCTTGGTCAGTACACTGAATCAGATGTACGTGGTCAGCACCTATTGGGCTACCGTCAAGAGCCTGGCGTTGCGGATGATTCTCGCACCGAGACCTATATCGGTCTTAAAGCATTTATCAACAACAGTCGTTGGAATGGTGTGCCTTTCTATGTGCGTACTGGTAAGCGTCTTCCTACGCGTGTGACTGAGGTGGTTATCCACTTCAAACCAACGCCGCACCCAGTGTTTGGTCAAGATGCACCAGAGAACAAGCTGATCATCCGTATTCAACCGGATGAAGGTATCCAAATGAGCTTTGGTCTGAAAAAGCCGGGTGCAGGCTTCCACTCTAAAGAAGTGAAGATGGACTTCCACTACAAGAACCTACAAGAGTCTCAAATGCTGACCGCCTATGAGCGTTTACTTCTTGATGCACTTAAAGGTGATGCAACCTTGTTCGCTCGAAGCGATGCTGTAGAAGCATGTTGGGAGTACGTTCAACCAATCTTGGACTTCAAGAACGACCCTCAAGCACTATTCGGCTATGCATGCGGCACTTGGGGACCGAAAGAGTCACATGACCTGCTGTCAAAAGATGGTCGTGAGTGGCGCTTCCCTTGTAAGAACCTAACTGACACAGATTATTGCGAACTATGATCAACTCAAAGATTTTTGACTCTGCAGATGCAGTAGTAGAAGCGCTAGCACAAGACATGCAAGCGTACAGCGAGCAGGGGCGTCCTGTTCATATCTCTCTATCAGGTGGTAGCACGCCTAAGATGCTGTTTAAGCATCTAGCCAGCGAAAAATATGCAACTGCAATCAACTGGAAAAACCTTCACTTCTGGTGGGGTGATGAACGTTGTGTGGCGCCTGATGATGCAGAGAGCAACTATGGTGAAGCGAACGCGCTTCTATTTAGCAAGGTAGACCTTCCTGCTGAAAACATTCACCGCATCCTTGGTGAAAACGACCCTCAAGGCGAAGCAGAGCGCTTTGCTAAAGAGATGGCAGATGTGATCCCAACCGAAAACGGCACTCCAGTATTCGATTGGATCCTGCTAGGCGTTGGCGCTGACGGTCACACTGCTTCGCTATTCCCTGGTCAAACTGACTATAGCGATCAGAACCTATCTGTGGTTGCACCGCACCCAGAATCTGGTCAGCTACGTGTTTCTAAGACCGCTAAGGTTTTGGAAGCAGCAAAACGCATCAGCTACCTAGTGCTTGGCGCTGGTAAGGTAGAGATCGTTCACGAAATTCAAACTACTCCGGCAGCAGACCTGCCGTATCCAGCCGCTAAGATCAAATCTACAGTGGGTGAGACTGAGTGGTATCTAGACTCTGACGCAGCGGCAAAAATTGCTTAATCGCTGACGCTAACAAATAAACGGAGAAATTTGATGAAAGGTGATATCGGTGTTATTGGCCTAGCAGTAATGGGTCAAAACCTTATCCTGAATATGAATGACAACGGTTTTACTGTTGTTGCACACAACCGTACTGCAGCGAAAGTTGATGAGTTCCTGCAAGGCCCTGCGAAAGGCACTAACATCATCGGTGCTTACTCTCTAGAAGAGCTAGTTGAGAAGCTAGAAGCGCCACGTAAAGTGATGCTAATGGTTCGCGCTGGTGAGGTTGTAGACAAGTTCATCGAAGCTCTAGTACCTCTACTAGACAAAGGCGACATCATCATCGATGGTGGTAACACTAACTACCCAGACACTAACCGTCGCGTTGCTGCTCTTAAAGAGAAAGGCATCCACTTCATCGGTGCTGGTGTATCTGGTGGTGAAGAGGGCGCTCGTTTCGGTCCTTCTATCATGCCTGGCGGTTCTGCAGAAGCATGGCCAGCAGTTAAGCCAATCTTCCAAGCAATCTCAGCAAAAACTGACGCTGGCGAGCCTTGCTGTGACTGGGTTGGTAACGATGGTGCAGGCCACTTCGTTAAGATGGTTCACAATGGCATCGAATACGGTGACATGCAGCTGATCACAGAAGCGTATCAGTCATGAAAGACGGCTTAGGCATGTCTAACGATGAAATGCAGGCGGTATTCGCTGACTGGAACAAGACTGAGCTAGACAGCTACCTTGTAGAGATCACGGCTGACATCCTTGGTTACAAAGATGAAGACGGTGAAGCGCTAGTTGAGAAAATCCTAGACACAGCAGGCCAGAAAGGTACTGGTAAGTGGACGGGTATCAACGCACTAGACTAGGTATTCCACTGACTCTTATCTCTGAGTCTGTATTCTCTCGCTGCCTGTCTGCTCTTAAAGAGCAACGTGTTGAAGCTGAGAAGCTATTTGGTAAGACCATCACTCCAGTTGAAGGTGACAAGCAAGAGTGGGTTGATGCACTGCGTCAAGCACTACTGGCGTCTAAGATCATCTCTTACGCTCAAGGCTTCATGCTAATGCGCGAAGCGTCGAATGAGAACGGCTGGGACCTAAACTACGGTAACGTAGCACTAATGTGGCGTGGCGGTTGTATCATCCGCTCTGCGTTCCTAGGCAACATCCGTGATGCATACGAAGCGGATCCAGCGCTAGCGTTCCTAGGTTCTGATGACTACTTCAAGAACATCCTAACTAGCTGCCTTGCTGCATGGCGTAAAGTGTCTGCTAAGTCTCTTGAGGTTGGCATCCCAATGCCTTGTACTATCTCGGCTCTGTCGTTCCTAGATGGTTACACTACTGCTCGTCTACCGGCGAACCTACTTCAAGCTCAGCGTGACTACTTCGGTGCTCACACTTATGAGCGTCTAGACCGTCCACGTGGTGAGTTCTTCCACACTAACTGGACTGGTACAGGCGGCGATACTGCGTCAACAACTTACGACGTATAATCCAAGCTAATACAAGTTTCGAAGGCGCTCACGATGAGCGCC
>BBSB01000006.1:0-200034 GCA_000830455.1 Vibrio sp. JCM 19236 | reverse complement strand
CCACATCGCTGTCGTTACTCAATACGCCGTTCGCAGCATCTACCGTCAGCGTGGTGTCTTCATTGGTTTGGTTCGTGTCAGATTCAGTCGCTGTCGGATCGTCAACGTTTATTAAGTCAATAGTGATAAGCGCACTATCTTCCCTACCACTAGGATCTCTAACAATCACCTCACACTGATAAAGTCCCAACTGGTCATCATCAACATCGACGTTAAGAGAAATCTCACCGGTTTCTGTATCTATAGTGAAGATGTCGTCTGTGTCCGTTCCGTTTGAGAACAAATACTCGAGCGTATCGTTATCTTCATCAAAGGCTTCAACTTGCCCAACTACAGTGCCAGCAGTTGTGCTTCAACAACTGAGCCAAAGTCATACGAGTCATCGTTTACTGGACCACCAGCAATGTCACTACCAGAAATAAATTCTGGGGCGTCATTAACCTCGGTAACTGACGGGTCAACCGTCTCAGCATCGCCATCAACGGTTCCATCATTTGGCGTTAAGGTAAATGGTGGCAGTTCTTGCCCTGAATTAACCAAGTCTGCGCCTGCTTCAGTAAGCAGTACATTGCCATCGTCATCTAGCTTGTAGTAAGTCTCATCTGATAGGGTTACAGTGACTTCATCACCGTCTTGATCGTAGGTTTCGTATTTAGCGACCACATCGTTTTCAGACGCTTGATTCTCAATAAAGTCATTGGTTTCAGTAACGGTCAGAACAGGCTTATCATTCACTTCAGTAACAGATGGATCAACCGTTTCTGCATCACCATCAACCGTTCCATCATTTGGAGTTAGCGTAAACGGAGGTAGTTCTTGGCCAGAGTTAACTAGATCTGCACCCTCTTCAGTAAGGAGCACATTACCGTCATCATCAAGCTTGTAATAGGTTTCATCAGATAGAGTTACTGTTACCTCATCACCGTCTTCATCGTAGGTTTCATACTTAGCGACCACATCGTTTTCAGACGCTTGGTTTTCAATAAAGTCGTTGGTGTCAGTGACGGTTAGGACAGGTTTGTCGTTTACAGTATTCACTGTCGGAGTATCGCTCGCAGAATCGGTAAGACCCTCAGAACCCACCTCACGAACGGTTAGATCTACCGGCGGAAGTTCATTGCCTGCATTTACCCAGTTCGCACCCTTTTCGGTAAGTACGACCTTGCCATTTACGAGCTCGTAAAATCCATCGTCATTCGTGCCCGGAGTAAAGTCGACCTCTAGTTGGTCTTCATCTTCATCATTGATGGTATAGGTCGCTACCTCATCACCCTCATTAGTAGCATCTTCTGTAACCATACCAGCAACGACTGTGATCTCAGGTGGGTCGTTTGCTTCAACTACCGTTGGCGTGCCATCATCGCTTCCAGAGAGACCACCAGCTTTGGTTTCAGTTACTACCAGAGCGATAAGTGGTAATGCGTTGCCAGCGTTAACAAACTCGGCACCTTTTGAAGTAAGCACAACCTTGCCGTCTTCTAGCGCATAATATCCATCAGTATTCGAGCCTGGAGCAAAGCTGACAATAACCTCATCGTTTTCTTCATCAGAAGTAACATAGGCTGCAACTGCATCACCCTCATCTGTTTGGTTCTCAAAAACAGTCAGAGGTGTAATTTCTATGGTCGGTGCGTCGTTTTCCAGATTTACAGTAGGAGTTCCGTTGTCACTGCCACTGAGGTCACTATTTACCTCCTTGACGGTCAAATCAACAGGTGGCAGCACGTTACCCGCATTCACCCAATCAACGCCAGGTTGAGTCAGAACTACTTGTCCATCTACTAACTCATAAAATCTGTCGTCGTTGGTGCCGGGAGTAAAATCGACCTCTAGCTCATCACCTTCTTCGTCATAGGTTTCGTAGTCAGCAACAGGGTCTCCAACCGACGCCTCGCCCTCAGTAACAGTCAGAGGAGTAACGGTGATCTCTGGTGCCTCATTTATCTCTTCAACTGAAACCTTAATCTCTGCACTGTCTTGAAGGCCAAGCTCGTCTTGCATCGTGTAGCTAATGGTCGCTTCACCGCTGAAGCCCTCAGCAGGTTGGAAGTAGTATTGACCGCCTTCGTCTTGATACACCACGCCCTGATCTTCAAGCACGCTGATAGAAACGATAAAGATCTCATCGCCATCTACGTCAAAATCATTCGCTAGTGGGTCAATCAGGACAGGTTGATATTCTTGAGTCTGATAGCTGTCATCAACAGCAGTCGGAGCATCGTTCTCGCCCGTCACCACTATAGTTATGGTTTTCGGCTCGCTAGCATCACCCTGATCATCAACAGCGACATATTCAAAGGTGATCTCTTCGCTCTCACCTGGCGCCAGTTCATCGAACTGACCGCTTGGGTCAAAATCAAACGACCCATCGTTTCTAAAGATAAGTTCGCCTGTGTCTACGCCGCTTGAAAGCTGATAACGGACTACTTCACCGTCGCTATCGGTCGCGATTGGAACTGAGCCAAAGAGTTTTGCGTCTTCACTGGTTTCAAAGGCGTCATCGCTAGCTTCTGGGATGCTATTGATAAGTGCAACCGTTTCGAAGATAAACTGCTCAACTATTGTTTCTTGCGCTGGGGTTAAGGGAGCACCGTTTAAACCTTCAGTATCAAACGCCGTTTGGGCGATAGTTTCGGCCCCATCACGCTGAACTGCAGTAGATGCTGTTAAGCTAGAGCCTCGTCTCTATCCTCTGACTGCGGCTCATCACCATCTTGGTCATTTATATCGACCGCCTCCTGTACCCTGTCAGATACATCAACCGAGTTGATCGAACCATCGGCTTCGACCACAGATACGCTGATCTCTGATGCGATCTCTTGTGGGCTAGGATTTACCAATTCACCCTCACCAACAGAGAGGACAACATCACCGGGCTGAGGGGTATAGTTCTGAGGATTTATTATGAGGTCGCCGTTGGCGTTAACGATGATCCATGCATCACCAAACACAACGTCTTGTGCGAACGAGATACCATCCATGTTTTCTCCTTATGGCGCCTATTTATCAGAGGTTGAATTTGCCTTCATCCTTAAGGCTTCAACTCCGGCGCACTGTATAAATTTAGTACTGTTTTACTGATACCTCCATTTTAAGGATTCATATCAACCGTACAACATATTATTTAACCTGTTGCATATGTTTTTGAGTTGTAAAATAAAAAGATCAAAACTATTATCAACTTAACTCGCAATAAGTGTGTTGCAACGGTTCTTACCGCAACATTTAGGTCAAATGTAAAGGATTACAGGAGTCGACCTTGAAAGGAATCAAGCTAAGTGCGCTTGCTCTAGCGACTATGCTGTCCCATGCCGTGTCAGCTCAATCGCTCGAACAAGCTATTTCGCACACCCTCAAAACCAACCCCGAAGTCAAAGCCTCATACAACGATTTCATGTCGTACGTTTACGATAACAAAGCTGCGGTGCGTGAGTACTATCCAAAGCTAGACCTTACCGCTGGTGTGGGCTGGGAAAACTACCAAGCAGATGTCAGTGATAGAGACGATGATTACACCGCCATAGATGCGTCCATCAAGCTAACTCAACTGATCTGGGATGGATCTGGCACTCTTAACAATATGGACCGAACAGCTGCTGAAGCAGAATCACTTCGCTACAAGGTGTTAAGTGATGCATCAGACAAAGCTTTGGAAGTGGCTAAGGTATATCTGGATGCACTGAAAGCCTACGAAATCTTGGCGTTATCTGAGAGCAACCTAGCGACTCACAAAGAGATCTATCAAGACATCAAGAAGCGTACCGAATCCGGTGTCGGTTCCACAGCGGACTTATCACAGGTGCAAGCGCGTATTGCGAAAGCCCACGGTAATTTGCTAGCGGCGCAGAACAACCTCTTTGATACCCATACGCAATTCACGCGATTGGTCGGGCAGTCACCGCAAGGCTTGGTATTTCCTAGAGCTGACGCCACCGCTATTCCACTCACTATAACCGAGGCGATTGAACTGGCGATTGAAAGGCACCCAGTTATCAAGACCGCTCAAGTAGACGTGGATGCGGCTAAGTTCCAATACAAGCAATCCAACAGTCCTAATCTTCCTACGTTTACTATCGAGCGGGTTACGACTACTTCGACGACGCCGAAGGGGTTGCCGGCCGCCGTGATGAAATGAACGCTACTTTGCGAATGCGCTATAACCTATTTAACGGTGGTGTAGATTCAGCGAATAAAGACCGCGCCGCTTATCAGATGAATAAAGCAAAAGATTTGCGTGATCGCGCCTTCCGAACTGTAGAAGAAGGACTACGTCTATCATGGAGTGCATTGGATCTGACTCTGCAAGAGAAAGAGTTTCTAGCCGACCACGTAGATGCTGCCTCCGAGACCGTTGTGGCCTACGATAAGCAGTACAAGATTGGACGTCGTACCCTACTCGACCTTCTTAATACAGAGAATGAGTTATTCGAATCTCGTAAAGGCTATGTAGACGCGCTATACGCTGAGCAATACGCAAAATTCCGCGTACTTAACGCTACCGGCACCTTGCTTGAATCCCTGTTAGTTGACGTTCCCGAAGAGTGGAACACGGCTGTGGAGTACTAATCATGAAAAAATTAGTTTTAGCCTCATTCGTCAGCTTACTAGTCGTGGGCTGTGCCAACGATACCGAAGAGTACATTGCAACCCCACTTCCTGATCAACAAGCTGATCTTCGTGACTTTGACAGCGACGGTGTTATCAACGCTAGGGACAAATGTCCAAACACACCAAAAGGCGCAGAGGTAAGTAACGATGGTTGTGAGGAATATTACGAGGTTGCACAGCAGCAGACTCTAAAGATCCTATTCCAAAATGACTCTACCGAGGTAAACCCAGTATTTGGTAGCCAGATTGAGGGTATGGCTGAGTTCTTGAAAGAATACCCTGAAACCTCAGTTGAACTGCAGGGCTTCGCCAGTTCACCAGGTGCAAATGAGTATAACAAGGAACTGTCCCGCAACCGCGCCATCGTGGTTCAAGATCAGTTGGTTGGTTTCGGTGTTGAGCCCAACCGCATCAGAATCATAGGCTTTGGTGAAGAAGATAGCAGTCAAGAAGACGACCCAACCGAAGAGGCGCTAGATAGGCGCGTTGAGGCCACGGTAGTCGGCTTTAAAGGCGACTTTATTAAAGAGTGGACCATATTCACCAGTCTTCCTAAATAACTCGCTACAAAAGACGAACTCAAAAGGTCAACAGACCCTACGCAGCCGGGACAAGTTCCCGGCTTTTTTTATTGCTACTTCATAGGGTTATGAAGTGCTACACTGTGGAAAATTATTTCCGAGGAAAACACCATGAGTCAATTAACCGACAACCTAGAACTGAACCTAGAGCTTTTTGTTGATGAATGCACAAAAACCAAACTGGTTTGGGGCCTGAAAAATGAAGATGGTTGGCTAGCTGTAGACTCTACAGAATTTGAAGAAAGCGAAGTGATGCCATTTTGGTCTAACCACGAAGATGCGGCGGCTCATAATGTTGAAGAGTGGTCTGATTTTGAAGTGCTAGAAATCCCTCTAGATATCTTTGTTGAAGATTGGCTGATCACCCTATCTGAAGATGGCGTATTGGTTGGTACCAACTGGAATGCACAGCTAGAAGGTAAAGAGGTTGAGCCTCAAGACCTAGCTAAGATGTTTGCCAACTAAGAGCAGTTAAAGATGTACAAACTGATTGCCATCGACATGGATGGCACCCTTCTTAATAGCGACAAAATCATCTCTGAACGTAACAAAAAAGCCATCCAAGATGCACGTGCTCAAGGCGTCACTGTCGTACTTGCTTCTGGGCGTCCATATGAAGGCATGAAAAACTACCTGGCTGAGCTGGAGATGAACACAGACAAAGACTTTGTGCTTTGCTTTAACGCCGCCAAGGTAATGAACCTAGGCACAGGCGAAGTGATTCGTGAAATCCTAACCACAGGTAAGGACGCTAAGCGTATTGCAAAACTCGCCAAACAGCACAACTGTAACTTCCACGGTTTCAGTGTCGAGCATGGACTAATTGCTGAGAAAGACAGTAAATACACCCAGCATGAAGCCAATATTAACGGCCTAGATCTGACCTTTATGAGCTTTGATGACCTATCTGATGATCACCCTATGGTGAAAACCATGTTGGTTGACCCAGCTGAAATCATTGAGCCTATCGTTGCGTCTTTGCCTGCTGAACTTTCTGAGGAGTACAGCATAGTGCGCAGTGCACCTTTCTTCTTGGAGTTTAACAATCCAGAAGGTAACAAAGGCTCTGGTGTGAAGGCACTGGCCGATCACCTAGCATTGCCCAATCTGAGGTGATGTGTATTGGTGATGCAGGCAACGACCATGAAATGCTGAAATACGCAGGCCTTGGCGTTGCGATGGAAAACGCTGACGACGTGACCAAAGCACTGTCTAATGTGGTGACCGATACCAACAACAACTCTGGTGTTGGCATCGCTATTGAGAAGTATGTGCTAAACGCTTAAAGCGTCTTTTCAAGTACCTGTATATGCGCTCGATACCCTTGCTTTTGGTAGGATTTGAGCGCATTTTTATTGAAGTCCCACACTTCTACTTGCACCTTTTGCGCGCCCAAACCCACAAAGGCCAGTTCGATCTTCTCTAAGAGCGCCCGACCTATACCTAGCTTTCGAGCATCCATTGCCACATACCAGTGATCGATTGAGCCAATATAGCTAGAGGCTTCAGAGGCGAACTAAAACGCAATAACTCCCCAGCCACAAAACCAACCACCTCATCATTTCTTTGGGCTAAGAAGTGCAGGCACTCGGGATGGCTAAGATAATTGTTAAGCTGAGTTTCAACCTCAGCCCTGTTTAGTTTCCCGCCAAGCTCTGCGATGTGGAAGCGATATAAATCCAGCCATAGTGGAAGCAACGCTTCTGCATCACTCGGGGTTGCGATTCTAACCTTGGAAATATCCGACATTTTGCCAAACCACTCTAACTGCCAATAGGATCAAGACCACGCCAGAAATCTGATCGATAAGCTTGCCTCGAGCGCGCAGTCTTTCTAACAAGATAGGCGATGAGAGCAAGAAGGTAATGATGCTGTACCAGATGCCATCGACCAAAAGCGGGGTTGCCACAACCACCATTTTAGCTGACACACTCTCGCCTACCGCGACAAACTGGCTAAACAACGCGATAAAGAACAGCGCAATCTTAGGACTTAGAAGAGAGATCATTAATCCCTCTTTGGCCGCAGTCAAAGGACCCACTGCCTCACCAGTTTTGAGCTTTTCAGCGATACCGCCGCGAGAATTCAGAGACTTCCAACCCAGATAGCCAAGATAAGCTGCGCCAGCGAGGGAGATCATCACAAACAGGAATTCAGATTTATGCAGAAGTACCGCAAGACCAGTGACGGTAATGAAGGCATAGAAACCTATACCAAGGGCGTGCGCCCATGAAGTAGCAAGTCCGTTGCCACGACCGCCAGCCAAGGTGTGCTTAGTCACCATAGCCAGACTAGGTCCAGGCGACATAGCGCCAAGGAGACAGATTACAAAAAGGGAGAGCCAAACATCGAGAGTCATGTTGAATACATAGCGTTTAAAAAAGACGAAAAGTCTATGCTAGAGGTAAGGCACTGAAAGCTCAAGGCTTTGTTGAATTCACTTAATCGATACGCTTTTGCAAGCCAATGGCTTCGCTAGTGGAGTCAATCGCCACTATCTTGCTCTGCTTAGCATCTATCTGATCATCGATTTGTTTCAACTTAGTGGACGCTTTCTCTTTGCGATCGCAGGCATCCGACTTAGCATCCCAGCTCTTCCCTTCTAGGAATATCTGACACTCATCCACAGCCTTATTTAAAAGAGGGATGATCTTAGCGCGCTCTTCATTGAGCTTGGTCAGCTCTTGCTGAAGGGTCAGCTGTTTTTGGAAGAAGGTCTTGGATTGCTCCAATACCTCATTTTGTTTATCCGATTTTTCCTGAAGCGCGACTAGCTGTTGCTGTTTTACTTCCAGCTCTTGCGCGTGCGTTTCTTTCAGCTTCTGGGAATCGGACGCAGCTTGCTGTTTCAGGGTTTTAACCTGGGCTTCACTTTTTGCGAGTTTGGCTTGGGTTTCCTCCAGCTGAACAGTTAGATCTGAGCTAGCTTGAGTGGCTTGCTGTTGCTTTCCGCCAATTGTGTTTGCAGCTGCTGTTTTTGCTGTTGGAGCGCTTCGGAGTCTGACTGCAACTGAGCTTGCTGTGCAAGCTGTACTTTAGACGAAGAGTCGAAATGAGCGTGGGTAAAGTAGATCGCAATAGATGCTCCCACCACTAGGCCCGCAACAGCATATTTTATTTTTGTCACGGTCAGTGATTGTTCGGTTCCCAAGACTTCTTCCTCATCGAATTAATTCAAATACCATTAGAGAGACAGCGTATCCTGCAATGCCTACACAGAGCGCAATAATGACCCAACGTTGCAGTTTCTCGTTGGTATTGTATCTGATAAATAGGAAAGCGATAGCAACAAGTACAGCTATGGCAAATAGACGGGTCATATTATCCCCTTTGCGTAATCCTTTTATCAATATTACGTCAAAGCTTGAGGTAAGTTTATAAAATCCCATCCATTTTTTGAGCTTAGCGGAGTTGTTTTACACTTTTGTGGATTTTATCAACAATTAATTCCGAACACCTAATTTTGTAATAAATAAACCAATTTATCCCCTTGTTTTCGAATTCCTTTGTGATAACTTACCTTCCTGTAAGTAAATTACTTACACGCCTAGCGGAAACGCTAGTTCCGATGAAGACTGCTGGAGAAGGCCGAAGGCCTACCGAAGAAGTAAATCTTTCAGGTTCTTGTTTCGACAAGTGAGGACTGCAGTTGGAGGAATCTCTGGAGAGAGTCGCACTACTTTGTTGTAGAAAGCGACCGCCGAAGGAGCAAGCCCATATTGGGTGAAACTCTCAGGCAAAAAGGACAGAGGAGTGGAAAACGAAAAATAATTGCAGCCAAACTGTATTAAGTCATATTCCTTAATACCAGCCTAACTGGACCTCGTGTTCACTCTTCTCCTTATGTTGTTTTTTAAGGGGAAACCATGCCAAATTCACAATCTACATTTTATTCTTTTCTACAAACCATAGACAGCTTTGTCTGGGGTCCACCGCTATTGATCTTACTGGTGGGTACAGGTGTCTACTTCACTTTCAGCCTTGGGCTAATCCAGTTTAAACACCTTCCTACCGCGCTAAAGATGGTATTTAGCAAATCCGACACAAATGGCAAGCAAGGTGACGTTTCAAGCTTTGCTGCACTGTGCACGGCCCTATCGGCAACCATAGGTACGGGTAATATCGTGGGTGTTGCTACCGCTATCAAACTCGGTGGCCCAGGTGCCCTATTCTGGATGTGGCTTGCAGCTCTATTCGGAATGGCGACCAAATATGCCGAGTGTCTTCTAGCGGTAAAGTACCGCACCACAGATGACAAAGGTGGCATGCTAGGCGGTCCTATGTACTACCTGCGAGATGGGGTTAAATCACCACTTTTAGCGACCCTATTTGCGGTATTCGCGCTAGGTGTTGCCCTATTCGGTATCGGTACTTTCCCACAGGTAAATGCTATCTTGGATGCTTCTGAGGTTACTCTTGGTGCAGACCGCACTATTGCTGGCATCATTCTAACTCTGCTTGTGGCAGCCGTTACCCTAGGTGGCATCAAGTCTATCTCTCGCGTGGCAGGTAAGGTAGTGCCGACTATGGCGGTGATCTACGTTGTCTCTTGTTTAGGTATCTTAGTAAACAACAGCAGTGAGATCTTAGGTGCAATCGAGCTGGTAGTAGTATCGGCCTTCACCCCAACAGCAGCAACCGGCGGTTTCTTTGGTGCAAGCGTTATGCTAGCGATCCAGTCGGGTATCGCTCGTGGTGTATTCTCAAACGAATCAGGTCTAGGTAGTGCTCCTATGGCAGCGGCAGCGGCTAAGACCGATTCAGCAGCCCGCCAAGGTCTTATCTCGATGACAGGTACCTTCTTCGATACCATCATCATCTGCACCATGACAGGTCTTGCTCTTATCATCACAGGTGCGTGGCAGAGCGATTTGCCGGAGCCATGATGACCACACACGCCTTTGCTGTTGGTCTAAACGCGGCAACCCTAGGCCCTATCTTAGTCTCGGTTGGCCTGCTGTTCTTCGCCTTTACCACTATCCTTGGTTGGAACTACTATGGTGAGCGCTGCGTAGTGTATCTATTCGGTACCAGGCTATCCTGCCATATAAGATGGTGTTCATTGCCCTAGTCTTCTCTGGTGCATATCTGCAACTGGATATGATCTGGCTAATCGCAGATATCGTGAACGGCCTGATGGCAGTACCTAACCTTATTGGTTTGATTGCACTTCGTCAGGTAGTGATTGCTGAAACCAAGCTCTTCTTTGATAAGTTGAAGCCTATGGATGGTAAGATCATTACTAACTAATAGAAAAGGCTAGAGATTCTCTAGCCTTTTTCTTTATTTACTCTCTAACTCTTGAATATCGATTAGATCAACCTCTCTCGCAAGGTGCCTTTTATACTCCATTAAATTGGCTATTGGAATTACCGGTACTTCTACGCCTTTGT
Organism: Vibrio sp. JCM 19236; assembly: GCA_000830455.1. Classification (GTDB taxonomy): domain Bacteria; phylum Pseudomonadota; class Gammaproteobacteria; order Enterobacterales; family Vibrionaceae; genus Vibrio. The sequence continues at coordinate 189,452 of BBSB01000006.1, read as the reverse complement.
ATGAGCCAGTTACAGAGCACGAATAATCAATCACGAGTTCATGCCATGCCCCATCGATACTGGACTGGATCTTAGTTCTATCAGATAACCCTATCTCAATCTTTTGCGATTGATAGATAAGCTGCAGATACTCAAGATCCCAACCGTGACCGATGTAGTGATCCAAGGTTTTTGATATAAAGGGAGAAAGCTTTGGCAGTATTTTCTCTATATCTGAGTTTCGAATATATAGGTCAATATCAGCAACTTCTCGACGGCCACCATGTATATTAGCCGCGAGGCCGCCCACTATTTGATATTCAATATTCTCGCTATCTAAAATTTCCTTTAACCATCTCAGCGCGATAGCTACTGAATCATCCATGTTCGCCGCCTACTTTTGATGGGTAAGATATTCGGGTTTCCCGTTTGCGGATTATAGGTTATTGCAACGTTATGCGGATAAAGACGATGCAGGTGCTCTTCTACTAATACCTCAGATGGTTTACCAAAGGCAATCACATTACCCTTATCCATCAGTAAGATCTTATCGCAGAACTCGGCAGCAGTATTAAGGTTATGCAGAGCAACAACAATCGACTTTCCACGTGTGGCATATCCATGCAGCAGATTCATCAACTGCGCTTCATGACCGATATCTAGGCTAGAACAAGGCTCATCCAACAAAATGATGTCCGTTTGCTGGGCAAGGATGCGGGCAATGTGCACCAGTTGCTGCTCACCTCCAGAGAGGCTATTTATCTGACGCTGAGCTAGGTGCTCTATATCTAGCTTGGCAAGATACTGGTTTATTGATTTTATCTTTTGCGAACGCGAGAGCGCACTATTTTGGAGACCTAGGCTTACCACCTCGCTCACTGAATAGGGAAACTCCACCTGGCTAGATTGAGGAAGATAAGCAATTCTTTTTGCCCTTTGTTCGCCCTTTATATTCTGTAAAGGATTACCATCTAGCGTGCACTGACCCAGACTTGGTTGATGATAGCCACCTAGCAGCTTAATCAGAGTCGATTTCCCCGCCCCATTTGGCCCGATAATACCAAGTAGCTGCCCCTTGCCCACCTCAAGATTAATATCTTGCAAGATGCGATGATTACCGCGCTCAAAGCTCACCTGACTTAAAGATAATCCACTCATAACAACTTTCCTTGTTGCTGCACACGCACAATCAGAGCCACAAAGTAGATCCCCCTATGACTGAGATAATCACACCTGCTTTTATCTCATAAGGGGCAATCAGGTATCGCCCAGCAAGGTCTGAAACCAGCAACAAAATCGCGCCAAACAGCGCACTGATTGGTAGAAGCGTCTTGTGATTTGCGCCAAACAATAGCCTAACTAGATGTGGGATCATAAGTCCGATAAAACCAATCGGTCCTGCGATAGCAATGGACATGGCCGTCAGCAGGGTTGCCGAGACTAATATCATTAACCTAGCCCGGCTTACATTCAGTCCCAGTCCGTGTGCGGCCTCGTTACCTAAAGCCAGTTGATTGAGCCAATGAGACTTAGAAAAGGCAAACAGAGCCACCAGCACAACCGCGGGGATTGGCCACAAAACATGTTGCCACATGCGCCCTTCCAAACCGCCCATGGTCCAGAAAACAAACTGATTAATCTCGTATTGCTTGGCAAACAGCAGTATCCCCATAGTCATGCCACCAAGAAGCGATGACAACGCTAACCCTGCCAAAATAAGATAAAGAGTCTGACCGCTATGACTTTTACGCGCTAAGAAATAGACAAAACCGGCACTCACAAGTGCTCCCGCGCACGCCGCTAAAGGCGTCGCCAGTGGGCTAGCTAAGGAATAGCCAAAGCTTATTGCGAGCACCGCGCCGAAACTACTCCCTGCACTCACCCCAAGGATATCTGGCTCGCAAGTGGGTTACGGAACAGACCCTGGGTGCAGACGCCTGCGATAGCCAAGGCGCCCCAGCCGTTACCGCCGCAATAACACGCGGAAGGCGTATTTGAAGCACGATCGCGTGCAGGGTTGGATACTGCTCTCTGGCAAACTCACTGCCGCTGGTGACAAATAGATAAAAGAAGTGAGCAAGCTCTGTAAAAGAGATAGAAACCGCGCCTAGTGTCAGTGCTAAAAACACGCACACTAGAAGCGTTAAGAAACTGAGAAATAAGGTTAGGCGTTGACTGGCATGGCTAACCATTAAGGGGCGGCCTCACCCAATACAGCGTGGTTTACATAAAGGATAGAGTCAACGATATGTTGGCTATAAGTACCGCGCAGTGCCTCTGGCATCTGGAACACGTTCCCCTGTTGTATCGCTTTTAGATTCTGAAGCGCTGGGTCATCAATTACTTGATCGCGAAATTTCTCAGCCGCATCCACCTCACCGTATACCCAAGATGGAAGAAACATCACATCGGGATCCAGTGCAATCAGCATCTCTTTCGAAAGCGGTGTCTGACCGTATTTGTCTGCTTGAAATGACTCAGTGGCGTTTTTAAAGCCCGCTTCATCTAGGATTAGTTGCCAAGTGGAATGCTTGGTGCTCGAACTTCCCCAGCTGTTGTAGTCGATCACCGTATATTCATTGCTGTTTGGCACCAAAGATTGCTGAAGTTTGCGCTGCATCTCCATTACCACCATCTCAGCCTTATCTTCTTCGCCAACGATATCACCCACCAGCTCGATTAGGTCTTCAATTTCGTCCAAGGTATAAGGCGTTGGAAGGATAAACACATTAACCCCAGCAGCGCGAAGCTGAGCCACCTTATTCGGTTCACTCCAGTTTGCGGCAAACAAGATATCGGGTTTATTGGCCAATATGGCTTCGACGTTCATATCCATGCGCGGTATAGAGGTCGGATACTGATCAACGACATTTGAGAAGTTTTCGTTATCGGCGAGAGCGGTAACTGAGGTAAGACGCTGATCATCAACAAGTTCTTTTAGCACTTCATCGCTAAACAGAGTTTTTGATGAGATGCGCGCAGGCTTAGCCTTAATAACCACAGGCGTGCCACTGGCATCCTGCACCGTTAGCGGGTAATGTGCCATACCAAGGGTGAGAAAAAACCAACTACTAGCAATCCCAAGCGTTTCATCATATAAACCTGTACAATTACAACCTGTTACGGAGTGGAATTGAAGCATCCGCTTTGTGCAGTGTCAATTGACAATGGAATAAGAAAACTTAGGTTGCTGATAGATTAACCAGTTTATCGCCTGCTGTACGCCAAAATGCCAAGGAACAAAAATGAAATTTAGCGGCAATATTGATGAGCTTGCCTACCCATTTATCTTCGAAGAAAGTCCCCTGTGCGACTTCGAGATCTTAACGGATGAGCTCTGCACCTTAACCGGGCTAGCACTTTCCAATATCGAGAACCAAGAGATTCGTGCCTCACTAGAATCCCTACAACCAAAGATCTTTCATCTTAATGGTTCTATTCGCGGCAAGAACGGTATCTTTGAAGAAGACATTCAAACTCTTACCCAAGAGTATCATCACTTCCGCTCTCAAGTAGAAGATGATGCTAAGCGCTTCGTACTACCTCGCGGTACTGGGCCTGTGATCACTTTACATCAATGTCGAAGCCTGTCTAAAAAGGTAGTAAGGCAACTAGTGCTAGTAGAAAAGCATGGTAAGAAGGTACCAGAAACCCTACCTCGCTTCGCTAACCTTCTGGTGAACTACTACTTCGCCCTTACGCGTGTATTAAACCAAGAGATGGGTATCGAAGAGCCAGAGTACGTCAGTATCAACTACCCGCATAAACGCTAACAATCAGTTGCAGACCCAATCCTAACAGCATCAAACTGGTTGCCAGTTGCAAACGAAAGTTAACCTTGTTGCTGGCAAGCCAGTTCTTGGCTTTTTCCAGCCCCATGGCTAACGCACATTGCCACACCATCGCCAGCATAAAGTGGATAGAGGCCAAAAGCATAGACTGAAGCCAAATAGAGTGCTCTTGGTTGATAAATTGTGGCAGAAACGCCAGATAGAAAATGGCGGTCTTGGGATTGAGCACATTGGACAAGAAGCCCTCTTTTAAAGACTGCAACTGGCTTACTTGATTAAGAGAGACCTCGGTGGGCACCAATCCACCGCCACGTTTCAAAGAACGCAACCTGATGCGCCGAGATAAACGAGATAGAGAGCGCCGACCGTTTTTAAGCCAGCAAACAGTGCTGGCGTTTGGCTGATAATGGCTGCCACACCAATGGCTGACCAGGTAGCATGTACATAAAGCCCTAAACAGATACCTAGCTTGTCACAAAACCATCTCTTAAACCGCCACGGGTGGTATTTCGTATCACCAATAAGGTATCCAAGCCCGGTGTGATAGTGAGCAAAGACATGGCGATGATAAAAGCGGGCAGATTGGATAACATGGGCAACTCATTGATATTGCTGTGTTCACAGCAGAATTTTGCTAGTCTAAACCACCTTACCCACTTCAAGGAAGAATTATGTCTGCATTCGACAATCTAAATCAGCACTTCCAAAAGATTGCCAATTTTAATCACCTTGCCGCCATATGTGGTTGGGACGCTGCGGCTATGATGCCAGCCGGCGGTAATGACTCTCGCTCAAAGGCAATGGCTGAACTCTCCGTTCATATCCATGGATTGAAAACAGAATCTCAACTCGAAGACTGGTTCGATAAGGCCGAATCTGAGCAGTTAGACACAGACCAACAATCTCAGCTTCGTGAGATGAAACGCAGCTGGCAACTCTCTAATGTGCTACCTGCAAAACTAGTGGAAGCTAAGTCTCTGGCAGGTTCGAAGTGTGAGCACGCATGGAGAACCCAACGTGGCGAAAACGACTGGGACGGTTTTGTTAAGAACTGGAAGCCAGTGGTTGAGCTCAGTATTGAAGAGGCACAGATCCGCGCCGACATTCTAGGTAGTACCCCATACGATGCCATGCTGGATATCTACGAGCCTGGGGTTAATCAAGCTGAGCTGACAAAGCTCTTTGATGAGGTGAAAACCTGGCTTCCGGATCTTATCGATAAGGCGATAGAAAAGCAGAGTTCGCAGTCTATCTTATTGCCAACAGGCACATACTCTACCGAGAGCCAAAAAGCCCTAGGCCTTGAGGTCATGAAGCTGTTGCAGTTCGATTTTAACCATGGCCGTCTGGATGAAAGCGTACATCCATTCTGCGGTGGTGTACCGCAAGACGTTCGTCTAACGACTAGGTATAACGAACAAGAATTCGTGCAAAGCCTAATGGGAATTGTTCATGAAACCGGTCATGCTCGCTATGAACAAGGCCTGCCAAAGTCCATCACTGGCTTACCCGCTGGTGAAGCCCGCTCTATGGGGATCCACGAATCACAATCTCTATTCTTTGAGATGCAACTGGGTCGCAGTGACGAATTCATCGCGCACCTTAGCAAGCTAGCAAACAAACACTTTGCACAGCACGATTCAAAGATCTTCGAGCCACAAAACCTAAGCCGTATCTACACTCAGGTTAAACGTGACTTTATCCGTGTGGATGCCGATGAACTCACCTATCCTGCACACGTGATTCTACGTTATGAGATAGAACGTGACCTTATCAACGGTGATATCAACTATAAAGACCTACCTGAGATCTGGGATGCCAAGATGCAGGCATACCTCGGTCTATCGACCAAAGGGAACTTCACCAACGGTTGTATGCAAGACATCCACTGGACAGATGGCGCATTTGGTTACTTCCCTAGCTACACACTGGGCGCTATGTACGCCGCTCAGTTCAAAGCGAGTATGGCAAAAGACCTGAATATCGGACAAGCCATTGAATCAGGTGATCTTAGCCCTATCTTCAACTGGCTAGAGCAGAAAATATGGAGCAAAGGCAGTTTGCTTGGCACCAATGAATTGGTCACTCAAGCCACTGGTGAAGCGCTCAATGCCGAGCACTTCAAAAAGCATCTAACAGAGCGTTATCTCTAATTGAAAAAGGCTTGGTAAACACCAAGCCTTTTTACTATTCCCCCATCGAAGTGGAAGCGCGTCGTCTATCGCTCGCCCCTTTTAATTTGCCATCTTCGATTTCGATTGCATTTATCCCGCTTACTACCGGAATCACCTCAACCGGATACCCCATCTTCATAAAATCCGGTACCAGCAGTTCTGCGTAGGTTCGCTTCTCGACCAGAAGCCCTTTTGGGTTCTTCGACTTAGTTCTGTCTATCTTGATACCGTATTGGATATTAGGAAGATCGATTGCCTGCTGTGCCGATAGATTCCAATCCACCACGCCTACAATTGTCTTCAACACATAACCTGGGATTTGAGAACTGCCCGGACTGCCAAGCACAAGCTTGAGATCCCCCTCAGGGTCCATCAACATGGTTGGAGTAATCGCGGAGCGAGGCCTCTTACCCGCCTCTATGGCGTTGGGTACTTTCTTTCCATTTCGAATCGGCGTGTATGAAAAATTCGCCATTTGCGCATTTAATAGCAGGCCATCAACCATAACACCAGAGCCCATCCCGGTCCCCACCGTGCTGGTCATTGCAATGGCATTGCCTTCACTGTCTACTATCGAGATATGCCCGGTATCTTGACTCTCGAAACTCTCATCAATCGCAGGCGCAGTTTCATAGATATCACCGGCAAATACGTCTTGATTGATACCGCGTGCAGGGATCAAAGCCGCTCGCTGTTTAAGATAGGTTTCATCTAGCAATTTTGCTGTCGGGTCGGCAATAAAACTCGGGTCCCCGGCATAAGCAATGCGATCCGCTTTGGCGAGTCTCATCGACTCAACCATCAGACGCCAAGGCTCTGCATCAGTTATTGGATATTGAGAAAGATCATGACCTTCGAGCATTGTTAGAGCTTGTGAAACCAAAACGCCACCAGAGGCTGGGTATCCAAAAGAGACGACCTTGTGATTATGGTAATCAGATTGAACGGCTTTTCGCTCTACTATCTGATAGCTAGCAAAATCTTCCACGCTCAGTTTATGCGGATTGTCGCCTAGCCTCTCATTCACTGTTTCTACTATACGTTTTGCTAAATCCCCCTGATACATATAGCTGTCTCCCTGCTCTGCCACTTCCTCTAGGGTTCGTGCAAGCTTAGGGTTAGTCATCAAGGTGCCAGCGGGCTTGACTTGATTATCCTGCCAATAAAGCTGTTTTATTTCAGGGTCTTCAACCAAACGTTGGCTTTCTCTTACCAAGATGTCAAAGGTATAGCTATTCATCGCATAGCCCTGTTTCGCGTACTGAATCGCTGGCGCTATCAGACTCTTCCAAGGTAATGAGCCGTGCTTTTGATGGGTGGTATAGAGAAGTTTCAAGGTACCTGGGATTGCGACCGATTTAGGACCTAATATCTGGTTGCGACTGATAGCTTTACCATCCTCACCCAAAAACATAGTTGGCGTCGCTGACATCGGAGCCTATCCCTGCCATCAAAGGCAGTGAAGTCTTTGGTTTGGTTGTCATAGTAGAGGGCAAAACTGCCTCCACCTAAACCCGTCATGTCCGGTTCTACCACTGTCATAACCATTTGCATTGCAACCATGGCATCTACCGCATTACCGCCACGCTTTAATACGTCGTATCCCGCTTTGGTAACGTATTGATTGGTTGCACTAACCATAAACTTGTCACCCTCATCTGAAGGCTCGGTTGGGATTTGCATGGCGTCCGCAAATGCAACTGACGGTACTAATGAAACAAATAGTAGAGTTCGACTAAACATATTATCTCTATATATTGGCTGGTCTATTTTCCTGAGACATAAGAGAATTCACATCGTTCCATTTAATAATGTCACTTTAATGTCAATTAGACAGCACAATCAAAATAATAGATTTGATATATGCATGAATCAATAAAACCACTATAATTCAACAGCTTATCTAGATAATCCCAGTTAAATAACTATATTTAGTCTCTGCTAAATTAATATCCAATATAATTCAAATAATAAATACCAGTATCAATTTATTCGCAATAGAAATATTATAACCTGCACTTTTAAAGTGCCTATTATTAATTAGATACAAAAAAGAGTAGCCTAAGCTACTCTTAATTCGATCCCAGAGATAAATTGTGAAAAGAGAGAGCTCTGGTCTCGCTACCATCAATCGCCGAAGCGCAGGACTCTATGCTTTTTATCTGTCTCGGTATCCCAATACACTTCTTTGAACAGAAGGCGCTCCCACCATCTACGTTTGATTCGATATTTCATAAATCCTCTTAAAACAACGTTCTCACGCCATCCGTTATAAAGAATAGCGTTCCATACACACAGCTTATACTATGCACATACGGAATATTGATCTTAGTCACATAATTTATGAAATTGGGTTCTTATGCATATAACTTTCATTCAAATCAATAGCTTACCTGAATCATTTGTCATACTTATTCAGTATCAAGCATGTTTTGGGCTTTGACTATGACTTAGTCAAACAATGGTTAAACAGCATACTGTTACCTAGATTTCGGGCACAAAAAACCGCCTCTAGAGGCGGTTTTGAAATTCTGATTTCCTATTATAGGAAATGGAAGGTTGCGTTTAGCGTCCAAGAGTCGATGTTAGTCTTATCGAACTCAAAGTTCTGATAGCCCACACCTACAGACAGCATATCGATAACGAAGTACTCCGCACCGACACCGTACATCAAATCAACGCCATCATCTTTACCTTGGTAGTTTGTGCCAACATTACCAGAGTATGTGTGAGCACCAAGACGACCGTAAAGATGAACAGGACCTAGGTCCACACTTGGCTTAATAGCCGCGTAAAATGAATCAAAGTCGTAGTCTTCACCTTCAAACTCAAACTTACCATGGTTCCAGTAACCCGCTTCGATGCCAATGATTGGCAGGATGCCGGTACCCACGTGGAAACCAAAAGTAGAGGTGTTATCGCCTTCGAATGAAGATGAACCTACAGAGCCACCCGCATACAGCCATGAATCGGCCATTGCAGATGAAGATGCAGCGATCAGACCGATAGCTAATGCGTGTTTTACCAGTTTCATTCTAACTTCCTGTATTGATTGTTATTCTTCGAAATTATGCACCATAAAACGCTCTCTGCCTAACAATTTGTTGTCAGGGTTTAGCAATTTTCGATGGCATTTCGTACGCGTTTATCTGAAACCGGATAAGGAGTACCCAGTTGCTGTGCAAAGAAGCTTACGCGAAGCTCTTGCAGCATCCAGTGGATCTCTTTCACGCTTCAGGCACCACTGCACCTTTCGGGATCTTGTTCTTGAGCTCTTGATACTCTTTGGTCACCGCTTCTATCTTAAGAAGCTGAATTCTATCCTTGTTCGGATCGATCGGCAGCTTCTCCATACGGCGCTCGATAGCCTTCATATAACGAAGGATATCCGGCAAGCGCTTCCAACCACAATCTGTGGCAAAGCCGCGATAGATAAGCGCTTCCAACTGAGCCTTAATATCAGAAAGAGCAAACGCCATGCTCAGATCCACACGCCCTTTCAGCTTCTTATTGATGCTAAAAGCGGTAGTCAATATGGTTTCAACCTGCTTGGCGATCTCCACTACTGTGTCACCAAGTTCGGCGCGAACGTGCTCTTTAAGAGCCTCAAATTTTTCTGGCTCCCAAACCAAACCGCCCTGCTCTTCAATCAGTTTATCCACACCACAAGCAATGCAGTCGTCGATAAGATCAAGCACCTTGCCGTATGGGTTGAAATAAAGGCCAAGCTTAGATTTATTCGGCAGGTTCTGATGTAGATACTTAATTGGTGATGGCACGTTAAGCAAAATCAATCGGCGCTGACCCGCTTGCATCGCTTGCTGCTGCTCATACTCGGTCTCGAATAGCTTGATCTCTACACTTTGCTTAGCATCAACAATCGCAGGGAAGGCTTTCACCTGGTAGCCGCCACGTTTTTGCTGATACACACGAGGGATCTCACCAAAGCTCCAAGTACGCAGGTCTTGCTGCTCGATATCATCATCGGCCACTTTAGACAGGGTCTGCTGTACCTTCTCTTTGAGCTGCTCTTTTAGCTCATACAGATCTTGGCTCTCTTTTAACTTGCGATTGCGATGATCTACCGCGCGATAGGTTACCTTCAAGTGTTCCGGTACTTGTTCAAGCTTCCAGTCTTCACGCAATACTTCAACACCCGTCATACGGCGAAGTTCTTTCTCAAGGCTATCCAGCAGTGGCGCTTCTAGCGGGGTTACCCTAGCAAGAAACGCATCGGCGTAGTTTGGCGCTGGCACAAAATTACGACGAAGCGTCTTAGGTAGTGACTTAATAAGGCTCACCACCAGCTCATGACGCAAACCTGGGATCTGCCAATCAAAGCCTTGTGGGGTAACCTGATTTAGAACTGGGATCGGAATGTGAACCGTGACACCGTCACTGTTTTCTCCTGGCTCAAATTGGTAGCTTAGCTTCAGCTTAAGGTTCTCTTGATGCCAGAAGTTTGGATAGTCGAGATCAGTGATATGGGACGCATCGCCCTTAAACAGCATCGACTTTTCAAAGTTCAGAAGCTCAGGATTCGCTTTGCGCTCTTTGTTCCACCAAGTATCGAAATGACGACCAGATACCGCATCCGTTGAAACGCGCTGATCATAAAAGTTAAACAGCTCATCATCATCCACCAAGATATCGCGGCGACGAGACTTATGCTCTAGCTCTTCTACCTCACGCAGAAGCTTGCGATTTTGCTTAAAGAACACATGACGTGTTTCCCAGTCACCTTCTACCATAGCACTGCGAATAAAGAGCTCACGACAAAGAGTAGGATCAATAGCGATGTAGTTCACTAAGCGCTTAGGTACGATAGGAATGCCATATAGGGTTACCTTCTCATACGCTTGAACTGCAGCCTGCTTTTTCGACCAGTGCGGCTCGCTGTAGCTTCGCTTGATAAGGTGTTTCGCTAAAGGCTCGATCCATTCAGGTTGGATCTTAGCTACGATACGCCCCCAAAGCTTTGAGGTTTCAACCAGTTCCGCTGAAACAATCCACTTCGGCTGCTTCTTAAACTGACCAGAAGCTGGGAAAATATGGAAACGCGCATTGCGAGCACCTTGGTACTCGCTCTTCTCTTGGTCTTTTACACCCACGTGCGACAGCATTCCGCTCAGAAGCGCCGAATGGATAGACTGATAATCCCCTTCCTGCTGATTCAGTTTAATGTCCATCTCTCTGATGGCTTCATGCAGTTGGAAGTAAAGGTCCTGCCATTCACGTACGCGCAAGTAGTTAAGGTAATCTTGCTTACATTGCTTGCGGAACTGGTTGCTCGACAGCTCTTTTTGTTGTTTCTGAACATAATTCCACAGGTTTACAAAGGTGATGAAGTCCGACTCTTTGTCAAAGAAACGGCGATGCTTGTCATCGGATGATTGCTGCTTGTCAGACGGCCTCTCACGCGGGTCTTGGATAGACAGCGCCGAGGCAATAATCATGATCTCTTTAACACAACCTAGACGCGGGGCTTCAATCACCATACGTGCAAGGCGTGGATCGATAGGCAGACGTGCTAGCTTACGACCGATACCTGTCAGTCGCTTACGAGGGTCTTTAGCATCACTATTAATCGCGCCTAGCTCTTCAAGTAGACGCACACCATCTTGAATATTACGACGATCCGGCTTCTCAACAAATGGGAACGCTTCGATATCACCAAGGCCTAGAGCCGTCATCTGCAGAATTACCGACGCTAGGTTAGTACGCAGGATCTCAGGGTCAGTAAACTCTGAGCGGCTTTCAAAATCCTCCTCCGAATAGAGGCGAATACAGATACCTTCGGCCACACGACCGCATCGACTTACGCTGATTCGCACTGGCTTGAGAAATTGGCTCAATCGGCAGGCGCTGAACTTTAGTACGATAAGAGTATCGACTGATACGTGCGGTACCTGGTCGATAACATAACGAATGCCCGGCACGGTCAGTGAAGTCTCAGCAACGTTGGTGGCAAGAACAATTCGACGCCAGTATGAGGCTGGAAGATGCGGTTTTGCTCACCGGCAGAAGTCTCGCATACAGAGGCACTATCTCAGTTTCTTTCAAGCCACGCTTACTTAGTGCATCGGCGGTATCGCGGATCTCTCGCTCACCGTTCATAAAGATAAGGATGTCACCTAGTCCTTCATCGCAAAGCTCATCTACCGCATCAAAGATACCTTGCAACTGGTCTCTATCTACATCATCTTCGCCAGAAAGCGGACGATAGCGGGTGTCCACCGGATAGGTACGACCGGAAACTTCGATAATTGGCGCATCACTAAAGTGCTTTGAAAAACGCTCTGGGTCGATGGTTGCCGACGTAATAATAACCTTTAGATCGGGACGCTTCGGCAGTACGTTCTTTAGATAACCCAGAATAAAGTCGATATTTAGACTGCGCTCGTGCGCCTCATCGATAATGATGGTGTCGTACTGATTAAGGAACCTATCATGCTGGATCTCAGCCAGCAGAATACCGTCGGTCATCAGTTTGATCTGAGTGTTTTCGCTTACCTTATCGTTAAAGCGAACCTTATAACCTACGTACTCCCCAAGCTGGGTCTGCATCTCTTCTGCAATACGCGATGCCACCGAGCGCGCTGCAAGACGACGCGGCTGGTATGACCGATCACACCGAATTTACCACGACCAATCTCAGCGCAGATCTTTGGAAGCTGTGTGGTTTTACCCGAACCCGTCTCACCCGCAACTATCACTACCTGATTCTCAAGGATCGCCTTTGCGATATCATCACGCTTTTGGCTTACCGGCAGTATCTCTGGGTACTCGATATGAGGCACATTCTGCTGACGCTGCGCCACCGTCATCATCGAAGATGCGATATCTAAGGCAATTTCATCAAACACAACAGAGCGAGATTCCTCGTTCTTAATTCTGCTAGCGCCTTGAATACGCTTACTCAGACGAAAGCGGTCCTTCTGCATACAGTCTTTGATTGCAGCTTTAAGAGATTGTGCGGTATTGGCTTTTTTGGAGATTGAGCTTGGGTCAAAACGGTTCCGAACGGTTAATTAATTTTTAGCGGCGCGATTGTAGCATAACTGGCACAACTGTGATCCTAAGCAATAGATAAGAAGTTGGTTTTAAACAAGATTAGTTCAAAAATGCACCAAACAAGATATGCATTCGTTTCAATAAGTAAAAACATGATCCGCTAGATATTCCAGTAACCACTAAGGCTGATACTGTTTCGGCGGTTTCATTTATTTATCTAACTTATGTCTACGAACAAGATTGCCAGCTTCGAGCTCGGCCGCGTCATCGCCATCTTTGCGGTGATCACCATACACTGCCAACTATTTGTCACGTACCCACTATTGGGCGGTGAGGCCTGGTTTGGACATATTATCAATCAGCTGTGTCGCTTTGCTGTACCTTTCTTCTTTCTGCTAACTGGGTTCTTGATTCAGCCCAAGCTCAAAGCTGATCCGATTAACACAGCCATTACCTACTGCAAGCCAATACTGCTGATCTGGGTGGTATGGAGTCTTATCTATCTTGCAGCGCCGTTTAATCTAGCAACCCTAATGAGTGATGGTTATCTAGCTGAGCGAGATAGGTACTGGGGCTTTCTGATGCAAACCCCTCTCAATTCATTTCTTGAAGGCGGATTGGTTCACTTGTGGTATTTGATGTCGCTAATAATCGGCATATTGATCATAGCCATCATGCTAAAGCTTGGCCTAGAAAAGGCGCTTATTCCACTATCTATAGTTCTGTTTCTTTATGGTGTACTAGCTGGAAGCTACGCCGTACTGACAGATCTTGAAGCGCCGTTCTTAACCCGAAATGGTCCTTTCCTTAGCCTTATTATGATCTGCTTAGGTGGCTGGATTCGTGAAAACAACATCAAGATCTCGGCTAAGGCTGCATTTATCATGATGGCAGTCGGTGCTCTATGCCACCTTGCTGAAGCCTACCTACTATCAGGCTACGGGATGGACTTCAGATTAAACGATTTCCTATTCGCCACCCCAATCTGGGCGCTAGGTTTCTTCTTCTATTTATTAGCTAAGCCAAATCTAGGCAACCATCCGATAGTATTTAAACTCGCCAAAATGACCCTCGGCATATACGTAAGCCACCTGCTGTTCACCATCTACATGAACAACCTGGCTGGTATGTTAGGCTCGAATTCTTTGCCAAAGATATGCTGGTTTGGAGTGGGACTATAATGATAGCTGTCTTGTTTACTTGGGGGATTGGGAAAACCCCGCTCGCTAAGATATTACTGAGATAGAAAGTAAAAAGCCTAGCAGATGCTAGGCCTTGTTGTTAGAAGTCGAACTGCAGATAAACCGTGCTCTACTTGTTAATAGACCCACAAAATAACGGCTCAATCGCATAATAAGCGTACACTTAGCGCGTTAACCAAACCTTTCCTTGAGAGCCTCATAAACCTCTTTCATTACATCGTCACTGATTTCTTCAACCTCAGGTTGCTCTGGTTCAGTGAACTGCTTGTCATTACCAAACGAGAGCATTTCTTTTAGAAGCGCGACCCTGATTCGATCGTCATCAGTTGCATGATATAGCTTTTTGGCTTCGAGCATGGGGTGGAAGTCTAGTTGCCCATCTTCACCATGCATCAGTTCATCCATCATCGCCAAAGTGAATCGATTTCTTGAACCTTTAGGTCTACCGCCTAGCTGGTGGCCTTTCTGAAAGTGACCTTTACTATTCCTGTCCATCGTAGACACCTTGCTCTTTGAGTACGATCTCTGAAGCACTAACCCAATCCAGTTTCTCGAAATCATCCGCCAATAAAAGAACAATCAACTCCTCAAGATTCGTCTTTTTCAGTGCCTAATTTGATTTGGTCGATGATGTACTGTGCGATTTCAACATTACTCATTAGCAACCTCCGTTCAATTGTTGAGATTGCTTCACGAACTTGCGCACAGAGCCATTGAACAAACCTACCTGTCCGTTCTGGTTAGGTTTTAGGATACGACGGGTATTGCGGTTACGGATTACACCAGTGACTTTGTGTTTTTCGTAATTGGGGAAATCATCTATTACTTGGAAGTCTTCAAGACTAGCGCTCAATAGGCTTGCCATAGTTTCAGCTGTAACACCGAACTCAATTGCGAGTTCTTTTACAACTTTGATGAATCGGGATCGGTTCTTTTCTAGAATCTCTAGATTTTGCATATAAATACTCCTGCCTCACGGCGTTAGTAAGCCGCTTACGCGAGCATTGGTAATTTAAAACACTCCCTAAATGAGAGCAGTTATCTGTATGTGCATCCTCTGCGGTCTGCGTTATTTTCAGCTCTAGTGCCTTGCTGTAAATGTACTGGGTTAAAACAAAATGGGTTATCACACTTATGCCTGACAACAGTATCAGCTTGCAAACCGTTGCTGGTGGCTGCACTCACCCATCGATACAGTGGCTCTGTTCTACCATCAAATCGCCACTCAGGGCGCTCTTGTGAGCCCCTAAGCACAAGGCAGGACTCTCGCCCTACCTCTTGTAATTCGTCTTCGTATTCATCCATAAATGCATCAATCGCATCTATGGCAATGTCAGCACAAATCGAAGTGCCCAAATGCCCATGATGCCCAAGTGCCCATTGCTCTATAGTCACGTGAATACTGTCTCCATGAAATCAGGTACATGAGGTTTGATTAGCTCGCTAATCTGCGAACCAGTCATGTCAGGTTTTATTCCTAGTTCTAGACCTATAGGAGTAATCCAAAAATCACGTTGTCTCCCCAAGCCTTGAATTTGAACTTTATCGCCCTGTACCCGCTGACAACCAACACTTGCCAAGATCTGCTCCTGTTTACCCACACCTATGCTTTGGTATTTGAACTCATCACTATTAAAAACATCCTTGCGCCTAACAATCGGTGAAGCAAAGTCCATATTCAGTGCAATATCCTCAGCGATACTAACCGAGGTATCTAACAGTGATTGTTTAGCTTGGGTCATTGGTGGCTTTCGAGTATCCCAATCATCCAAAATGATGCCTGTTAGGAAGTGGCGGATAACTCGAATACCTTGTTCAGTTCTAGCCCACTCAGCGAACTCTGAAACTTTACGAGTGTATTCTTGGTTATCAGCATGATCTTTCGATTCATTTTCATTAGGTAGCTCAGTTTTGATAGCAAACCAACGTCTGTCACTTTGGTCTATGTACAGAGGATTAGGCTCGTTACTCGAAGCGATGATGTTCAGAAAATTTTTCATCTTAATCCAGCTTTTACCCTTGGCTGAACTTCAAACTCATCCTCAGATATCATGGTTTTCAGCTTGTCATTTAGCGATTTACCATCGGCATAAAGCTCATCTAGAATCAGTAATCGTTTGCCAATAACGCCATCATGAAAGTTGCCTTTAACCCAAGTACCACTGTCATTCGGCTTAAAGTAATCGCGCATCTGGTCAATCAATAACTGTTGGATAACACCTTTACCCGTACCGTTACTCTTGCCAAATAACAAACAAGCAAACCTATTTGGTGATTCAGGCTTTAACACTGCTTGGGCAATCCATTGTTGCAGTTCGTAACGCTCCTCCTCATCAGCTACCAAGCACTCAAAGAAATCATCAATCATCTGATTTTCTTCGGTGGTAGCAATTAAAGGCTCAATCACCATTGGTTTATAGCTGTTCAAGAATCTGCGATGAGCTACATCTTGCCAAACTAGCTCTTTATCAGGCGATATTCAGTAGCCCAGAAATCAATGAAGCCGTCACTTGTGTACATTCTTTCTTTGAGCGATTTAACCAATGAGTCAGCGGTAACTTGAATACAAGCGGGAGCGATCAAATCTTTAAGCTGGCTTTCTCTGATGAACTCAAATGTCTTAGTATCGATATAGCTCGATTCCGTAGATACCCACGCGAATCTATCAGCTACATAATCTGAAACTGCGTCATCGTCATGCCCAAACTGCCTAACTTCCTTAATAAAAGCATCTCTTGATTCATCCAGTTGTTGTCGTAGATTTCGTAGCATTAGCACCTCGCGTTGATGGGGTTTCAAATAACTCTTTCGAGTTGGTTTCAAGTATTTGTTTAAATAAATCATTAACAACTTTGCTAGGACTCAAGCCCCTTGCCGTTGCCAGTTTGCCAAGCATTTCTGCATTGGACTTTGTTAAAGCTATTCGCATATCGCCTCCATTAGGTCATTTGCGGTTACAGTGAATTTCTTTGCTTGTTTGTATGGATCGTTGATTACTTTCTGATTTTGAATACGCCACTTAGCCTTGCGCATCCATTCAGATTGCTTGTTGGACAGTTGTTTATGTTTCAATTGTTCGATTAATAGGTCTCGTTCATTTTGATAGATGTAGCCAGACCAAAAGGCATCATCTATTTGTTTGAGGGATAGCTCTCTCATAAGCACTCCTTTTTTAAAATGTAAAAATGTATCCAGTAACTATTCCGAAGCATTGGCCTCGTCAGTGTTCAAAAGTGTTTGGATGGGGAAATAAAAAGCAGCTTTTCTAAAGCCTCTATTTATGTAACGGGGGAAAGGGAAGAATGTGACCTCTATACACCACTTTTCTTGTCTCTCTATCTGTATAACATCAGAGCCATTTCTGTGACTGGATAGGGTTTCCTCTACGAATCAGAAACTTAGCATCTATAAGATATTACGAAGGAATCGATAAATTGTGACGCTATGAACCACTTTTCTTTAGCTCTCATACTAATGATGCTACGAGAAGCAAAAGTGTGACCCTACTACTGTGTTCAAGGTTTGATACTAGGGATAATGCCCAGCTAACTGCTTGTAGAGGCTAAGACTAATTGCAGGGATTTATTCACACAAATCGCCGTTTTATTCAATTGAAAAAGCTTGGTATTTATTCACTGTTTTAGCCCTGTCAGACAGCAAAACTCATCTAAATAAAATCAATAACTTACGATCAATAGCGCAGCTAATCAGAGTTAATCTAGGGCGGATAATCGCTATTATGTTAAATAGTTCGTGAGTTACGATAACCAATACCAACTCGGCATCTAATTCATCTTCAGATTTCACACAGAGACACCAATAACCCAGTAAAACAAATGGTTATTTTTCAGCTAGATTTATGCAGTTGTTATGCACTTAGTGAACGAGAGAACGAACAGAAGAACCGTTCCACTTGGAAGTGCCCAAAGAGATGCCCAACCTTAAAAGTAATGGGCACTTCATGCCCTAGCTCTCAGCCCTTATATAGCAAGGCTTTCCAAGTTCAACCCTTTACAGGTGCCCAAGTGCCCAAAGTGCCCAGATGTGAAATTCCACTTAGAATCTGCCCCTAGGAACTACCTAAATAGCGTTTCCCCTTTCCATAGATACGAGAAAGCCCCAAAGGCAAGCACCCTTGAGGCTCAAGTCTAACTACGTGTAATTCTGTGTATAGCCCACTCACTCCTGCACTAATAACACAATGGAGATTGTAAGTTTTAGTCTGGGTTAGAGTCTTCTAATCGAGTGATTGTGTCGTTAACTGCTTGCCTTACAGATTGGTGATCAATTGTAACTATCTCAGGTGCAGGAGGTGGAGTTGGCTCTACAGGCGGAGGAGTAGGTTTTGAATCACCGCCACCACAGCCCACAATAGATACTGCCAATGCAGCTAATACTAGTTTCTTCATTTTAAAATCCACACATTTAAATAATGCGCAGATACTAAGCAAAACCAAACTGTTCAATATACATTTTACGACATAGGTTAAAAATCACTTAAACCCCAGTACCATGAGGCTCAAATCTGTTTAGCGTAAATCAGGTAAGCTCGAACTATTAATCACACTACAAACTCTGACGCTAAATCAAATTAATCATTAATTTTTAAAGCATTTTTCACTTGTCGTTCAGTTACTGGAATATAATAGATACCAACAAAACAGTCAGGCCTGACACTATTGTTAAACGTTCAGTACACCATTGGACATAACCTAAATTCTGAGAAGGAAACTATATGAAATTGAATCTCTCTGTTCAGTTTGAAGTAGACAAATCCGTCCTAGTTCGAATGATTGGCCTGACGATCATGCTGTTAAACATACTAACGCCATTCACATAATTTTTAAGAAACAAGGGCTGGGGATTACCTCAGCCTTTGCCCAAAGATACGTGAAGTAGTGCGCGCTCCCCGTTGGAGTTCTCAACTATAAGGAGAAACACTGTCAAGGTCTCACATGACCCACTCAAAGATTGAGCTATGGGTGAAATTACAACTGTTCAATAGAAGTACAGTCAGTGATAGCTTGTATCATCATGTCATGATCTTTCTTGAAATCACCTGACACATGTTATCTGGCAAGTCTTCTTTACGCAGGGACGCATAAACATACCCATATTCACCTATCTTAATGGAGAACGTACCATCAGCCCATTCGTCACCATCCATTGCAATTACAGCTACAGCATCATAGCCGTGAATCTTAACATTAGATGATCTACCTGATGTAGAATCAGTTACATGGAATGCAGTAGTGGACATTGTCATTCTATGAGTATCACCATCATATTCTGGTGAAATAGAATGTATGCGAGTGTATTTGTGTGTTTCTGAAACTGTATAGGTTGTCCCAATTATACTATTCTCATTGTTAGGGATGAGCATGCACTCACCTTGCTTGGTGAAGCTTCCCAAGTGTTCAGACTCTTTCAACTGTTGAAAGTTATGGTTCAAAGCATCAGCAGTGAGGATCTCACCTGAGTCAAACTTAATAAGCTCAGCTGAAGCGAAAGATGATACGAGTGCAGTGGCTAAGAATATTTTTTCATGATAGTTTTCCAGAATCTAGTTTAGTTTGGTCAAGAATAAATGCTTCAGAGGGTTGTTCAGGAGTTGGAGCAGTGCCTGAATCACCACCTCCACCACAACCAATCAAAGCTAATCCAAGAGCAAAAATAACTACTTTCTTCATTTCAAAATCCGAGAATTAATTAAACAAACGGATTCTAATCAAACCTACCAATAAGACTTACCTTTAAGCGCCACTATATGTAATTCCCTCCATTTAAATCAGCCTGCAACAAATAAAAACAAAGCCCCAAAAGCAAAACTCTGGGGCTAAAATCTGATATTTACTACTACTAAGAAAACAATAGGAGGAGACAACATCACATCTTCACATAGTCCCTTAATCGCTACACTACTAACAGGGAGTAAGCTTTAAGGAACTACGGCTCTAATGGAGAGAACTCTGTTGTATTGTTGATTTCTGAGTAAGTTACAACAGATAACTCATGATAAGCACCCATTCCTCTTCCCAGAATAACACCAACATAATCATCCATGTGCGCATTAAATCTAGTACCTGTTGCCTTTCCTGGAACGTCCTTGATCAATACTACTGATGTATCTGGCTTATAGTCATACAGACCAATATCTTTGGCTAAATCTGTAGTTACACTTGCAGTATTTGAATACTCATCATAATGAAGCTCACGTTTAATCTCATAAGTAGACTCAGTACAGCCACCCATAGGACTACACCATGCAGTACTTGGAGATTTCTTCGCAACATAGTAACTAAGGTTTCCAGATTGTATCTCAGGGTCTACGATTGAATGTACGCCCAGTAGGTCATGACTTGTAGTTGGTATTTCATCTCTTAACCAATTATCCCAGTAAATCCCAACAGAGTGATCATAATCGCCATAAAACTGCCCGTGGAGCTCATCTGGCCTCCAAGTAGATACTGATAAACTCTCATGGTTCTCTTTTAAATAAGCTGTGTGCTCTTCTGTTGTATTGTAGTCATAAACGGGGTGCACATATGCTCGCCCTCTTGTGTTAAAAAAGAAAGTAACATTAAGAAGTTCAGCACACACAAATTCATAGCCATCACATGCAGGATTATCATTAGGTACTTGGGACATCTGAGGTAGTTGAACTCTCTTCATGTACTCAGGTTCTTCACCTTCAGGTACTTCAAAAGGTTCTACATTGAATGGGATAGGTACTTCACCAAATGGAATAAAATATACTCCATCCCCTGGTTCTTCACCAAAAGGTATTTGCACCTCATCTTGAGGAGTCTCAATAGGTGGCTCAGGCGCTGGGTCTACAGGGGTTGGTACTGGTTTCGATTCACCACCACCTCCACCGCAGCCAATAAGTCCAGCGGTAACTGTTGTTAGTAAAATTTTCTTCATAAAACTCACCTCCAATCAAACTGAGGCAAATCTATTCCAATAACCCTGATAAATGATAACCAATTTGTGCCAATACTTACTTCAATTGAAACCCTCTCAGGTGCCATACTCCTTTTCGTTTTCCTTCTTTTCTAAAACGGGTTATCGCCCTGCTTGGCGTCTTCTCGCTAACAAATCTCTGCTTTGAATGTTGCTGCTTTTGCTTATCAAAGTGCTTAACCGTAATCAGTGACCTCCGCCCTATTCCACCAAGCTCAAACTCAAAGTGACTAAGCATACGGCTCAACTCAACACGAGCTGAAATCTGCTATCCGTAGAATCGCTTTCACCAGCTATATCAATAAGCTGAAGCATGGTCTGAGTGCTATGAAGTTTTGAACCGCTCAATTTGGCCTTAGCGATCTGCTATTCGACTTCGTCAATTTGCTCATCTAAAACAGAAACTTTTTGAGCAAACACTCCAATTTTGGCAGTGATACTAGGGTTACTGACATCGAGAGCCAATAGACTATCCAGTTGCTTTTGTTCAGCTATTCTCTGAACTTCAAGAGCATCTTTCTTTGACTCAAGTTCAGACCCTTGATCAGTCGCCCACGCATTAAAGTACATAGGTCTAATAATTTGCTCTCGAACAAACTGCAAAAAGACATCGTACCTAAACAACCCATGAGGACACTTAGAACTAGCCCTGCTTTGACATTGAAAGTAAGGCACACCATACCTCTTGGAAGTAATGTGAAGCTCACCACCACACATACAGCGCCCATTGTGCCTAATCAGATTTCTGTGTGAGCTAGTGCTTCCCATACGAACATTACGAGCCTTTCTGCGATACTCAGTTGCACTTTATGGAATAGCTCAGGAGTAATAACTTGGGGGTAGTAATCAGTAACAGGAGCGCCTTGAGGGACAACCTTTCTATCAATTACCTTGCAAGGCTGGTACTCACCTAGGACATTACGATTTTTAAGAAGCACAGAGATATTTGAATGACTCCAGATCTTGCCTCTCGCTGTTTTGTAGCCCTGTGCATTGATGTGTTTAGCTACTTTCATTGCACCTAAACCTTTGGCACTTAATTCAAAGACCTGCCTTACAATCTCAACCTTGTCGTTAATTTCAAAGTCCATGTTATCGTCAGTTACATCAACCCAGAATGGCATTTTCGAGTCTTCTTTGAGTTCTTTGGGTCTCTGCGTTTCGCTTCCCAGACAGCACTCAAGCGCTTTGATTTAACCTCACTTTCCTCATTAGCCCGTTGCATAGTAGCACCAGCAATAATGAAGTCAGAAAGATCCATCTCGGATGTATAACGGCGGTTATCTATCAAGGTAACGACGTCAACATGGTCAGTGATACCCATCAATTGGAGCATTGCTTTTTTAATTTTATCTCGACTCAATCGGTCTAAACTTTCCACCAGCAGAACACTACCGCTAGGGATCTTGCCTTGCTGACAAGCCAGAAGAAACTGCCCCAACCCTGCATCTTCATGCGCGTTACTACCAGTCCATGCACTTACACCCAAATCCTCATAGGTCTGAGTACTAAGGTCGAGTTGATGCTCCAAGCAATACTGCTCAGCCAGTTCGGTTTGTCTGCGGATTGAATCACCCTGTTCCTGTGCTTTGGAACTGAAGCGACGATAAGAATATGCGATAGCCATAAAAACCCCATAAAAGAAAAGCCCATCTAATGACGGGCTTTCGGAGTTTACATACCTAGCAAATAAAAACTTGCCAGTTGATGCCAGACAAGCCCGTAGGCTCATCCTTGCTTTTAGAAGTCTACTGTCAAGGTTATCGTGTTGTAGTTCGAACCACCCTTGATTCGTCCATATTGCGAGGACTTTTCAAAGATTGCAGAGCGGTGGTGGATAGCATAGCCAAGCCATACGCCGTCCATAGAGCGAGCGTTAAACATGGAACCTAGGTTTACATCTATCGAGAAGTCGAGATAGTTCAAGAAGTTGTTTGGCTCATAGCCTTTCTATCAAATTCTTCTTTCTCCAGTGAATTGATCTTCGATGTATAAGACATACCCTCTGCTACACCCAAGCGCCAGTCAAACGGCCAAGATATGGTGTAATAAGCTTTGATAGCTAGGATATATTCTTGACTTGAAGCTTGGTTTTCGTGGCTCCAGTGCCAACCAAAGCCCGGGGTTAGATAGATATCCAAAGGTAAGCCAAACAACTCATCAGTCAAAGGATGACCATAGAAAAGTGTAGTGATCTGACTGTTGTATGGATCGTCTTCAATGTCGCCAGCTAGGATATCCCCTAGGTTCGATGGTGTGCCCCAACCGTGTGAAATTCTGAAGTAGCGTTTATTGCTTAGCTCGGTTTTACGTGGTTTGTCTTTGTCATTAAAGAAACCAAAACCCAGGTAATATTCCGTTTGAACACGGTTGTCGATGACCGCTGCATCATAAGCCGCGTTATCCAGTATCTGGACATTGGCTGCACCGAGAAGGTAAAGGTTAGAGACAACGTGGTAGCTGGCACGCACCCCCACAAAAGCATCCACACCCGCATCTACTTTTTCGGCATTCAACCCATAGTATTGAGTGTTGAAGTCTTCACTCTTATAACGCAGAGAGGCATGCGGTTGGATCTGAAAGTCACCAACAAAATACTCACCTTCGGTACCAAAATTGATATGCCAATTACCGTCTTTTTCGGTCATAAGCTCAGAATACGCAAACCATTCGTCCGAGTATTGATACTCCCCCTTAAACCAAAATCAAAAGCGTCGGCACCGAATTCATTTTGTATCTCAGCTGGAATGTCGACAAAACGAAGTCGCCCAAGTGCGGACACATTCCAGTCGCTATCTTCTGGGTTATAAAGGTAAACACCCCCCATTAGCCCTTTTACATAGACGTGTTCGTTCTCGAAATAGAGCATAGGGATAAAGGTGTTTACCCTCTCCGAATCGTCAAGTTCGAGAGCATTTACATAAGGAACACTGGCGCTACGAACCACGCCGGCAAGACCCCAAGTCTGCTCTTCAATGACGTGCTCGTAGAGAGGCTCTTGAGACTCTGCTTCTGTCGTTTCTTCTGCAAATACGCTTGGAGAAAGCGCGGAGAGAACAGATAAACTGAGCAGAGTTGGCTTAAATTTTTGCATGAAATCCTTTCTTTAGAAACGTTGAGCCAAAGGATTCGGCTACATCTAAATATTCAAAAGAATTATAGACTTAGATATCACAGTGCGTAGGGCATTTGACGACAAATTACGATTAAACGCTTTAAAAATGGACACTTTGCCAGATTGCGGTCACTCCACTGGCTAAACACAGGTCAAAGCTCCGCGTCGCATCCATACCTTTGACAGATATGGCACCGCTTTTATCGCAAGCCAATAACCTAATAGAGCTGCAGGGATTAACGGTAAGGTCATCACTAGGTGCTTGTAAGACATCACCCCTACCGCTACCTGCACGATGAGCGAGATAATCGAACTGAACACAAAGAAGGCGGAAAGATTTCCGCGTAGTGCGTTGGCATCTTGGTGTTGAAGCAAAAGCGCCATAGGCGGGCCGCCGATACTTGAACTAGTACCCATAAAACCAGACAGCAAGCCTGCTCCAAACATGCGACTCGGGGTCGGCTCTAAGCGAAACGGAAGCACACTTATAAGCACTGCAATCAATACGAAGATACCCAGCGTCAGTGATAGCAAGGATGCCGAAACATACAAAAGCAGCCAACCACCCACGACAGAGCCAGGTATGCGCCCGTACAAAGCAAGCTTAAGGCCTCCAATAGAGATATCACTTCTGTGCTTATAAGAGTTAATTAGGGAGATAAACAGCGCCACTAGACAGATGGGCGCTGGGACATAATCCACAGAGATCTGAAATAGCAAGGGAGCGGCAACAATAGCTAATCCAAAACCGATTGCGGTTTGTACGAAAGAGCCCAAGAAAATCAATCCCATAGCCGCAAGCACATCCTGCGATAATGTGATACCTAAGATTTCCAATATTGCATCCCCATAAAATTAAATTGAGTCATTGACTCAGATGGCGGTCATACTCCATATAAGAGGTATTATTATTTGGAGTCCGAAATAGATGTTTAATAAGATCCAATCACTGTTTAAAGAGCTACTTGAAGGAGAAGACCTTTCTAGCCAAGCGAAATCCGAACCAAAGCTCGCTATGGCGGCTCTTCTTTGTGAAGTTTCAAAGGCCGACCACACTCTATCTGAAGAAGAGATCCAAGCCGAACAAAAGATGTTACAAAACCTGCTAGGGTTCACCGCCGAAGAAGCCAAACTCATGCTTAAACAGGCACGCGATAAGTCAGATCAGTCTGCATCCCTGTATGACTTCACCTCACAACTTCGAGACCTCGCTCAATCAGAGCGTTTTGAATTGATCAAAAGTATGTGGGTTATCGCCTTTGCAGACGGTGTGCTAGACCCAATTGAAGAGTCTGTGATTCGCAAAGTGGCTGAGCTTATCTACCTCGACCACAACGAGTTTATTCGCGCCAAGCTTGAAGCTCAGGCAAATAACTACAGCATTTTTAACGCAAGTTTTGCCAGATTATAGGCGTCGGTATAACCAGAATGCTGGCGCCCTTCCCACTCTATCTCTAGCGCTTCTTGCGCCGCTTTATGACCGATACGCTTGTCTTTCAGTCGATGTTGGATGCGGTAGATGGTCGCTAGGTTAAGAAACTCTACGAACGGAAAGTCTATTCCCTTCGCCTCACACTCGGCCTGAAAAATCAGGTCATCACGCCCCCAACTAGCGTAGATCTTGTTCGCACCACCGAAATTCTTGATCATGGACTTAATGACAGAATCTAGAGGTCGCCCCTGTTTTTCTATCTTTCGAGGCGTAATTCCGGTCAACTCAGTACAAAAAAGAGAGACCTCGTCTTTTTCCGGCTTCACATAATATTGGGCGCGTTTGACGATTTCTTGTTTAGCGAGATCAATCTCCGCCAAACCAATCTCTATAATTTCGCCGGTCGTGCCCTTTCCATCGACATTCCAACAGCACATTTCAAGGTCAAAACAGACCACTCGATTAAAATTCATGCAACTTGATTAATCTTAACTCTATGACTGATATACAGTTTAACCGAATGGGCTTTGTTAACCCAAGCAAATGATTTTGTCAGAATTTTTCTTGAATTTTATCTATGCAGCCCACACATTACCCCTAGTAACTATGTTTAATGAGAATTCATCATGATTATCGACCTATCATCGGTACCACAAACTATCGACATGCTTCACGCTGGCCTTGCCGTTTCGAGCGTTGCCCTTCTTGCCATCGCGATTGCTAGAAAACCAAAAACCGTCGAGAAAATCGTAGAAAAACCAGTAGAGAAGATCGTTGAGGTTGAAAAGCCGGTTGAGAAAATCGTTGAAGTAGAGAAAGTTGTCGAAGTTGAGAAAGTCGTAGAGAAGGTTGTTGAGGTTGAATCGAAACTGAAAACGGCTTCTACCGACAGCGCACTGCAACTGCTATCTCTGATGCAGCAAGAAGCTCGCCTTATCGATTTCCTAAATGAAGACGTCAGTGCATTCAGTGACGAAGAAGTGGGCGCAGCTGCTCGCGTTATCCACGGTGGTGGTAAGAAAGTACTGGATGAGTACTTAACCCTTGCCCCAGTTCGCACCGAAGAAGAAGAAACTCAGGTCACTATCCTGAAGGCTTCGATGCACAGCAAATCCGCCTAGTGGGCAACGTAACTGGCAATGCGCCATTTAACGGCACCCTTATTCACAAAGGTTGGAAGGTAGAAAACATCACCCTGCCTAAGCTTGCTGAAAACTACGACGCTAAGATCATTGCCCCTGCGGAGGTTGAGCTGTAATGAGCGAGTCTGCAAAGTACATTCTTGGTATCGACCTTGGTACCACACACAGCGTTCTTTCATACACTGAAAAACACCTTGAAGATGCCTCTGTTGAGATCATGCCGATCCCTCAGTTGACCGCGCCTGGTCAAGTAGAAAGCCTAAATCAACTGGCTCATTCATCTATCAAGCAAGTGAACATGAAATGGGTGAAGGCTCTCGTAGCCTGCCTTGGACAACCTCACCAGAAGCCCTTGTGGGCGCGGTAGCGCGCAAACTAGGTAGCAAGACCCCTCTTCGCTTGGTAGCAAGTGCAAAATCATGGCTATGCCACTCAGCGGTTAACCGCCGTGAGGCCTTCCTGCCAGCAGGTAGCCCAGAGGAAATCGCTAAGGTTTCACCACTACGCGCGACTGAGCTTTATCTTCAACACCTAAAGAATGCTTGGGATCACGCAAACCCTGAGCATCCTCTAACCTCACAAGATGTGACCATCACAGTGCCTGCGTCATTTGACCCCGCGGCACGTGATCTAACTGCAGAGGCAGCGCGCAATCTTGGCATCGAACATTTAACTCTTCTAGAAGAGCCTCAAGCGGCACTTTATAACTGGATTGAAAAAACCGGCGATGACTGGCGTAACCAGCTAAGCGTTGGCGATGTAGTATTAGTTGTGGATGTAGGCGGTGGTACAACCGACCTTTCACTAGTTGCTGTAACCGAAGAGGAAGGTAACCTGACTCTAGACCGTGTTGCGGTTGGTGAGCATATCTTGCTTGGCGGTGACAACATGGACCTTGCTCTAGCCTATCGTCTGAAGATGAAACTAGCTCAAGAAGGTAAAGATCTTCAGCCTTGGCAAATCCAAGCCATTACCCACGCGTGTCGTGACGCTAAAGAAGCCCTTCTTAAAGACCAAGAGCTTGAATCTGTGCCAATCGTAGTACCAAGTCGCGGTTCTAAACTGCTAGGCAGCACACTTAAGACTGAGCTAACCAAACAAGAAGTAAAAGAGACCCTAGTAGACGGTTTCTTCCCTGTGGTTGATATCGACGAGCACCCAGTTCAAAATCTCGCGGCGCACTGACTCAAATGGGTCTGCCATACGCGCAAGATGCAGGCATTACTCGTCATATCGCGGCCTTCCTTGCAAAACAATCTGATTCTACAGAACGTGTTTGGCGGCATGTTTGGCCAACAAGAGAAACCAGACTTTGTTAAGCCAACCGCTGTGCTATTTAACGGTGGTGTACTAAAAGCAGAAGCCCTTTCTGAGCGCCTGATTGAGGTGATCAACCTTTGGCTAAACGATGCTGATGCTGAGTCTGCAAAACTGTTAGAAGGTTCTGACCTTGACCTAGCAGTGGCATCTGGCGCAGCTTATTACGGCCACGTTCGCCAAGGTAAAGGCGTTCGTATCCGCGGCGGTATCGCATCAAGCTACTACGTGGGTATCGAGAGCGCGATGCCAGCTATCCCTGGTATGGCTCCTCCAATGGAAGCGCTATGTGTGGCTCCATTTGGTATGGAAGAAGGCTCTTCAGTTGAAGTTACCGACAAAGAGTTTGGCCTTATTATCGGTCAACCAGTTCACTTCCAATTCTACGGCTCAACCACCCGTCGTGATGACATCGCAGGCACTCACCTAGATTACTGGCGTGAAGATGAGCTTGAGGAATTACCAGAGATCCATGTAACCCTTGATGCTACAGACGGCCGCCAAGTCGGTGACGTAGTTGCGGTTACCCTAGCCGCTCGCGTAACTGAGCTAGGTACTCTATACCTAGAAGCCATCGCTAAAGACAATGGCCAGAAATGGCATGTCGAGTTCGACGTGCGCGACGAAGCTTAAGCTACACTTTAAAGCACCGCACCGCGGTGCTTTTCTTTAGAAATATCAGGAACAAAATGGCCTCCAACCAAAAAGCTCGCTACTTGGTCGGTATTGACCTTGGTACCACCAACACGGTTGTCGCTTTCTGCGAGAACACCTCTCCCCTTGCCGACTCAAAGGTAGAACTGTTTCATATCGATCAGCTTATTGGTCAGGGCGAGGTAGCACGACGTCCACAACTGCCCTCTTTTCGCTTCCATGCTGCGCCCAACCAGTTTGATGCGCAGAGTCTGCAACTTCCTTGGGAACACCAAAGAGTCGAAGGCGATCTAGCAAATCCAATTATCGGTGAATGGGCTAGAGAACTGGGCACTAGTGTTGAGGGCCGTCAGGTCTCAAGTGCTAAGAGCTGGCTTTCCCACCAGCAGGTAGATCGTGAAGGCGACATCCTGCCATGGACCGGCGGTGAAGATGTAGAGAAAGTCTCTCCGCTTATCGCCAGTGCCAGTTATCTAAATCACATCAGACAAAGCTGGAACCATAGAAACCCGATTAACCGATTGGAAGATCAAGAAGTCGTAGTCACAGTACCCGCTTCTTTTGATGAGACGGCGCGCAATCTGACCCTGAAAGCCGCGCAGCTTGCTGGTCTTGGTGAAGTACTTCTTCTAGAAGAGCCGCAAGCCGCCTGCTATGACTGGTATGGGCGACATCTAGACCAAGATCTCTCTGATCTCCCTCTGATGCTTATCTGTGATGTGGGCGGCGGTACCACTGACCTTAGCTTGATCCAAGCGAGCTACGATCACGGTGATCTATCACTTAGCCGTATCGGGGTTGGTGAACACCTGATGCTTGGCGGTGACAATATCGACCTTGCACTGGCACATATGAGTGAGCGTGAACTCAACGGCAACAAGCCGATGAAAGCCGGTGCACTTAGTAAACTCATCCAGCAAACCAGGCGCGTCAAAGAATCATTACTATCAAAGGATGCCCCAGAACAAGGTAAGGTAACCCTGCTTGGCGGTGGCTCACGCCTAATTGGTGGTTCGCGCAGTGTACATCTAAGTAAGGATCAAGTGCGTCAGGTTGGTTTGGAAGGGTTCTTCCCTAAAACCGGCATCGATGTGCTACCCGACTCCAAGCGCAGCGCCATGGTTGAGTTTGGTCTGCCATATGTGTCAGACCCTGCAGTAACTAAGCATATCGCCCAGTTTCTTGCCCAGCACAGAAGCTCTTGCCAAGACGCACTAAAAGAGGATGGCAACGCCATTCCGGTGGCGCTTTTGGTCAACGGCGGCGCCTTCAATAGTGATCTCATCAAGCAGCGCTTGGTTGAGGTTATGCAAGAGTGGCGCGGTGAGGAGATCACCCTTTTAGATAATCCACACCCTGACTATGCGGTCGCCTATGGCGCGGTTGCCTACAGTAAGGCAAGGCGTGGTGCTCAACTGAAAATTGGTGGTGGTAGTCCCCGCTCCTACTTCCTGCATCTACAAGGTAAGGGCAACAAATCGCAAGCCTTGTGTCTTTTACAAAAAGGTGCAGAAGAAGAGCAAGAGGTTCGTCTAACCGGGCGGCGCTTCGCTTTGACCCTAGATCAGCCGGTGCGCTTTAACCTTCTGACTACCACGGTCGATCAACTAAACGATGGCAACAAGCCGCAAAACGGTTCTCTGCATCCTATCGATGAAGAGCAGATGCTGCCGCTACCACCTTATGTGGCTTCTCTAAACAGTGATGATGAAACCGAACTAGCACAGAACCAAAAGCGCAAGCAAGAGGTTCAACTCAGCTGTCGATTAACCGAGGTGGGCACGCTTAAACTCGAGTGTGTCAGCATAGATGACGACCAGCGTTGGCAGGTTGAATTTGAAGTGCGCCACGGCAAACGTCATGAGACCAAAGAGCTATCACCAAAGGTTAAAGACGCCTGTGAGCTTATTTCTTCTCTATACAGTGGCAACAAAAAGCAAACCGATGCTAAGGCTATTAAGCTTCTTAGCAAACAGCTCGAGAAGTCTCTTGGCAAGCGCGAAAACTGGACCTTGCCACCTCTCGCGCACTATTCGATACCTTTGCCTTAGGGCGTAAACGTCGCCGCCGTTCTGATCAGCACGAAAAAACTGGCTTCGATTGGCGGGTTACTCATTGCGTCCAGGCTTTGGTGACGCAGTCGATGGCTGGCGCATGGACCAAGTATGGCCTTTGTACCAGCAGGGTATTCAGTTTAAGAGTCAGCAGTCTTGGAGTGATTGGTGGATCTTTTGGCGTCGTATCAGTGGCGGCCTAAACCAAGAGCAGCAAGAAGAGATCTTGGCCGATATTGCCAAGTACCTACACCCTGGAATGCTGAAGAATCCAAAGTCTGCGGAAACCGCGCACCAAAACGGCTATGAGGCCATGGTTCGCCTGTCTGCTTCTCTAGAGCACCTTCATTATGATGACAAAGTACTGCTAGGAACTTGGTTTTTAACCAAAGCCATCAACTTTGACAGCTACAAAGATGCCCACTGGTGGGCACTGGCCCGTCTTGCCAGTCGTAGACCTCTGTACGGCAGTCAGCATAATGTCATCCCATCCACTCAAGTAGAAGAATGGCTCACGTCTATCTTGGAGCTTGATTGGAGCAAGCAAACCATGGCGGGCTTTGCCGCCGTGCTGATGGCTTCAAAAACGGGCGATCGCTCTATCGATGTTTCAGACGAACTCCGTGACAAGATTGCAGACAAACTCTCTAAAAGCAAAATACCTGAGTCTTGGAAAGAGATCCTGCACGATGCCAGCAGCCTCAAACAAGAACAAGCAGCTAAAGCCTTTGGTGATTCACTGCCTGCAGGGCTTCACCTTATCTAACCCCAAAACCGGAGCTAAGGCTCCGGTTTTTTATTTCCAGCACGACCAGTGCCCCTCCCTGATCTCCTAATTGCATTACAAAGTATTAAAAACTAAACATTTAATGAAAGTTTTTGTTACAAGAATCTGTCATATACACCAATGCATCTAAAGTCACACAAAGTAGAGGTCAGGTATGAAACGCTTCTCAAAACTACTGATTGTCCTTGGCATTACATCGCCCCTTGCATGGATGGTTTCCACTGCATCTAATGCCGATTCGAAAGGCATGCCACACTCAGGTGATACTCAGATTGCAACCCTAGCCGGTGGTTGTTTCTGGTGTACTGAATCTGATCTTGAAAAACTTCCAGGGGTTATTGATGTGGTTTCTGGCTATGCCGGTGGTACAGAGGAAAACCCAACCTACAAACAGGTTGCGTCTGGAAAAACCAGCCATATAGAGACTATTCAGGTTACCTACGACCCTGAAAAAGTGACCTATGTAGAGGTGCTGGACCAATTCTTCCGCCATATCGACCCAACCGATGACAAGGCTCGTTTGTCGACCGTGGTCCACATTATCGCCCTGCTGTGTTCTATCACAACGCAGAACAGAAGCAGATTGCTTCAGACTTCATGCAAGATATTGAAGCCTTGGGCGTATTCAAAAAACCACTGAAAACAGAGCTTATTGAATACACAGAGTTCTATGTAGCCGAAGATTACCATCAGGATTATTACAAACGTAACCCTATTCGCTACAAGTACTATCGTCATGGTAGTGGTCGAGATCGATATCTTGATACCATCTTTGGCAAAGATAGAGATGAAAACGGCATCACCCTTGTTTCAATGATTGAGCAGAACAAGGATATTCAGATGAGCGATTATAAAAAGCCATCTGAAGACAAAATAAAAGCTATGCTCACCGAGCTTCAATACTATGTTACCCAAGAGGATGGTACGGAGCGCCCGTTCAAGAACAAGTATTGGGATAACAAGAAAGCGGGTATCTATGTAGATATCGTCTCCGGAGAGCCACTGTTTAGCTCAACAGACAAATACAAATCTGGTACGGGCTGGCCAAGCTTCACCAAGCCTATTAATGACAAGTTCATCACTGAGCACAAGGACAACAAGTTGTTCTATACAAGAATCGAGGTACGCAGTCGCTTCGGTGACTCTCACTTAGGACATGTGTTTAATGATGGTCCAGCACCCACTGGATTGAGATATTGTATTAACTCAGCATCGCTTAAGTTTATTGCCAAAGAAGACCTAGAGTCTCAAGGATACGGACAGTATCTGGCTCTTTTCTAATCGACATCGCGATAGAACAAATGCCCCAAGCCTTTGGCTTGGGGCATTTTCAATTAAAGCTTAGCTTCAATCCAAACCATGCGGTGATCAGATGAGATATCTTTGCCATCACCATAGTCGCCAACACGTTCGTCATTAAATAGAAGGCGTCCAGCTTCGCCGGTAGCTGACCAATATACACCTGAGTCAGTTACGTTTAGAGTTGCTGAAGGCATTGCATAGTCCACAGCCAAACCGAATAGAGAGGTAATACGCTCTGGATATGGGTGTGTGCTATTACTGTCAGTGGCATGCTCTAGAGCACCAGAACTGGTTGGTACAGGCTACCATTTGCTACTTCTTGGTTTACAAGCGGATTGTTGTGCAGCTCTTCCATCGCCTCTGGGATACCGTCACCATCCCAACGTTCTAGGTTCAGATCACCCATAATCAAAAAGTGATTGCCTTCATCCAGACCACCGGTTACACCGTTATCATCATAGATAAATTCAGCATCTTGAATGTAGTGATTCCAAAACTCTACTTCAGCGGCATTCATTGCTTGGTTGCGACCGGCATCAAATACAGGCGGTGTAGGGTGTGACATAAGCAGGTGAACAGTTTCTAGCTCGCCTTCAGAGTTTGGTACCAGAATAGGTGCGTCAACATGGTTTTTAGAAGAAAGACGCACTTGTTCCCATTGCTCAGCGGTATACCAGTTTTCACCACAGCTAAGCTCAGCCGGAATAGGCTCATCACACAAAGTCACTGTTGGGATACTTGCGTTATTTAGGTCTTTCCATTTGAATTCTTGGAAAGTACGCGTATTAGCAGTATCAATTTTATATTGAGACATCAGAGCAAATGCGTATTGACCATGATAGAAACCAAAGCCCCATGCATCGCCTGGTAGTTGAGTACCATCAGAGCCGTCACGGTCTAGGTCAAGACCCGATACCAAACCTGTATTCGTCGCATAAGACTCTGCAAATGGGAACTCGATAGGCTCAAGGTTTGGTGCGCCACCGGCACCCTCAGAGCTTTGAGCGACAGAAAGATAGTTTTTCTGGAAAGCCTCAAGATGAGAAAGATCTTCGCCAGTACCATCGTTATTGAATTCAGCCATCATGATAACGTTCGGACGTTGAGTCTGAATGATCGCAGCAACGTTTCGGATCTGAATAATATGCTCAGCAAGCTCAATCTCTGACTCATCAGTCAGCTCTTCATTTAAGTATGCTGCTACTAGCACGTTTTGGCGCGCAGGCTCGACATTTAGCTCTGCGTTCAATCCCTCTAGGGTGTCACGGTCAAACGACAAGTTGAAGGTTGCAAGCTTCACGTCGCCCATTTGGGTTTCTGAGTCTGATGAGTCGCTGTTACAACCAGCTAGAAGCGCCGCACTTACTAACAGAGCCGCAGATGTTTTAAGTAGTTTCATGGTGTCAAGGTGCCTTATTGATAGACTCTATTTGATTGAGCCTTACAGTAGTTTTTCGTATCTGAATAAGTGCGTCCTATCTTATGCAGATATAACTTCTTTCAATCATTCATCCGACCTTGGATAAGAACGGCGCCAGTGTACGCACCCAAATCACACTATTCACCATGCAAACGCAAACGTTTCACTGGAAACGTGATGCATATCACTTACAATTTCACACACCTATTTACACCATCTATGAATGCTTACTTTTAGCTCGAATTACGAACAAGAATTCTCCTCTAGCGTGAACTCCTAATCGCTATCTCAATTTTTCACTTTTTTGCACCCGTATCGCGAGCATCAACAACAGCGCTATGATTCTTTGCTAGATCCATTACACTCTACCCAATTACGAAAATCGCAATTGGAATCCCAGTGTCACCTACCCCGCTCAACGTTCTAAATACAGTCTTTGGTTACGACGATTTTCGTCATCAACAGAAAGAGATCATCGACAGCCTAGTTGCTGGACAAGATGTGCTAACCCTGATGCCAACCGGCGGCGGTAAATCCCTTTGCTATCAGATCCCTGCGATTGTTCGACCTGGCGTGGGCATTGTAGTCTCTCCATTGATAGCCTTGATGAAAGATCAGGTGGATACACTGCAACAAGCGGGCGTGTCAGCAGCTTACTTGAACTCAACTCAAGATCAGTATGAGCAGATGCAGATAGAGGACATGCTACTGCAGGGCGAGCTTCAGCTTTTATATGTCGCTCCAGAGAGACTGATGATGGAGCGAATCTTAAATCTGCTCGCTCAATGCCAGATATCTCTTTTTGCTATCGATGAAGCGCACTGCGTGAGTCAGTGGGGGCATGATTTTAGGCCTGAATACCAACAACTTTCTGTGCTGCAGCAACGCTTTCCATCTACCCCGCGTATTGCGCTAACCGCTACTGCCGATCAGCGTACGAAAGAAGAAATCATTTCACAGCTTGGTCTTGAGCAAGCACGCATATTTGTACACAGTTTTGATAGGCCCAACATTCGCTATCATGTGGGTGAAATGTCCAATGCAAAGAAGGACCTGTGGCAGTTTATATCTAGCCACCATGCAGAGGATGCAGGTATCGTTTATTGCCTGTCTCGCAAGAAAGTTGAAGAAACCGCGAAATGGCTGAATGACCAAGGCCGCACTGCACTGCCATACCATGCTGGTATGTCATCTGAGCTTAGAAACACCAACCAACAGAGATTTCTTCGAGAAGATGGCATTATTATTGTCGCCACCGTGGCCTTTGGTATGGGTATCGATAAGCCAGATGTTCGTTTTGTGGCACACCTAAGCCTACCTAAAAGCATTGAATCCTATTACCAAGAAACGGGCCGTGCAGGACGTGATGGTGAAGCGTCCAACGCGTGGATGGCTTACGGCATGCAAGATGTGGTGTTGCAGCGCCAAATGGTGGCGAACTCTGAAGGTAGCGAAGCCTACAAACACATTCAGGTACAAAAGCTAAATGCCCTGCTTAGTTTCTGTGAGTCCATCAGCTGTCGCCGTCAAAATCTGCTCTCCTATTTTGGTGAGGAACAAGAACCTTGCGGTAACTGTGACAACTGCATCTCTCCTCCAAAAACTTGGGATGGCACGCAGGCTGCACAAAAGGCACTTTCGACCGTTTACCGCTGTGACCAGCGCTTTGGAGCAACCTACCTTATCAACGTCTTACTGGGTAAATCGGACGACCGAATCCTATCATTCGGTCACGACAAGGTTTCCACCTATGGCATAGGTAAAGACCTTAACGCGACACAATGGAAAGGCGTATTTAGACAGCTGATCGCTATGGACTTTCTTCGAGTTGAAGGGGAATACAACACCCTAAAACTCACTCCAAACTGCAGAGCTATCTTACGTGGCGAACAAAGCGTTCAAATGCGAGAGCCGAGAAAACCGAGCGGTAGGAAAAGTAGCAAAAGCTCAGCTACCGACGCCTTTCAGCTGTGGATTTAGCCCAATTTGAGGCTTTAAAACAGGTGCGTGCAGATCTGGCTAAAAAGCAGGATGTACCCGCTTATGTCATCTGCCATGATGCCAGCCTAAAACAGATTGCAACACAGAGACCCACCAGCCTTGAACAGCTTGCAACCATCTCCGGCTTCGGTCAAACCAAGGTAGAGAAGTACGGCGACAACTAATAGAAGTTGTGGAGGAAAAGCCAGAAGAGATTAAGACTCTAAGCGCAACAGAATCCAACACTGTAGATCTGCTTCTAAGTGGACTAACACCTGCACAAATAAGCGAACAGCGAAAAATCGCCCTTAATACTGTGCTATCCCACCTAGGTTCAGGTATTGAGGTTGGCAAAGTTTCACTCAATCAGGTCATCAGTTTGGAGCAAGCAATAATAGATAAAATCAGCCAGGCTGCCGATAAACTTAACAGCGTTAACGAGAATAAACTGAAGCCGCTTTATGAGGCTCTAAACGAAGAAGTAGATTACGCGACTCTGCGCTGCGTACTTGCTCACCTTAAACATCAACAATCAAACTGATGAGAAAAGCGTGATATTTCTATTCTCAGTTTTAGCTATTGCTTCAATAAACCTGTGTATTAGCAACAGCCTGTTTAGACATTGGCTACTTCTCTTTACCGGCATTATTGGCGTCACCCTGCACGAGTTTTCCCATTACCTAATTGCTAAAGCCTTTGGTTTTAAAATAACTCAAGTACGTTGGTTTCAGATGCCTACAAGGTCAAACCCGAATATGGGTTACGTTGCCTTTACTCGGCCTCGCACTGTACTAGGTTCGCTTGGTCATGTTCTGGTATCCATTGCACCTCTACTGATAGGTGCCACTTGCCTCTACTTTGGAAGCCAACACCCTTTTATTGCAAACCTAGCCAGTAAGTTGCAAGCCCAATCACTGGTCAATTATCCGATGACTTTAATCACTCACCTATCAAAGGCAGGTTTGGGAGATGTGTTGAGTTTATTCGCCTTAGCAAGTGTTACTCTTTATATGTTGCCATCATGGACCGATATTAAAGGCGCACTAGAGGGCTCACTATATCTAAGCTTGGCTATCTATATCCTGCTTAGCTTGGGAGTTGTATATCTTTCTCAGTTAGAGCAAATCATCCTATATTGGCTAAACACCCTAGGCACCTTGATGAGCCTAGGCGTGTTTCTTTCCATTCCAATCGCTTTGTTTGCACTGCTTACAAGACGATAAACCACACATGGAGGTGTGTATGAACCCTAAAGTAAATCTACTCGTACTTGCATTGGTCGGCGCAGGTTGCGCAGCACTCGGTATCTATCTCACTTCGCTGATTTTTGCATAATCTTTGCTGACGTTTTCACCACTCAATCTCAATTTAAGTGAGACTCATTGCGCTTTGGTAGTTAGCTAGAAATAAAGTGTGCTAACCTTAGCCCACCTCCCTCACGAGATAACAACAAAAATGAAAATTTTCAGTAACTTCGAGAGCGGCAACATTCATGTTGTTTCAGCAGACTCACCACAAGATATTCAACTGACCATCCCTGCAGATAACCAAACGGATATCGCGCAATGGTTTCACTTTCGCCTAGAAAGCGAAGCACAACAGCCACATCACTTTACTATCAGTGAGCTGGCTACCTCTGCTTATCCTGAAGGCTGGAATGACTATGATGTGGTCGCCTCTTACGACCGTGAAGAGTGGTTCCGCATTCCGGCAAAGTTCGATGGTAATGCGCTAACCTTCGATATTATCCCAGAACATGATTCCATGTTCTTCGCCTACTTTGCACCTTACTCTTATGACCGTCATCAGGACCTTTTGCACGATGCGCAAACCCACCCTGCGTGTAAGCTAGAAACCCTAGGTCACACCTTAGACAACAACGACATTAGCCTGCTGACCATAGGTGAGCCAAGCCCAGAGAAGAAAAACATCTGGATGATTGGTCGTCAGCACCCAGGCGAGACCATGGCGGAGTGGTTTATTGAAGGCTTCCTGCAGCGTCTTCTTGATGAAACCGACACAGTAGGTCGTGCGCTGCTAGACAAAGTGGTTATCCGCGTAGTGCCAAACATGAACCAGATGGCAGTATTCGTGGTCACCTGCGTACCAACGGCATTGGTGTAAACCTAAACCGTGAATGGCAGACTCCATCTATGGAGCGTAGCCCTGAAGTTTATCTAGTGCGCGAGCGCATGCTAGAAACTGGCGTAGACATGTTCCTAGATATCCATGGTGATGAAGCTATCCCATACAACTTTGTTGCCGGTAGTGAAGGCATCCCATCTTATGATGATCGTATTCAAGGTCTAGAAGAGCACTTTAAGCAAGCGCTTCTAACCATTACCCCTGAATTCCAAGATGAGGTGGGTTACGACAAGGATGAACCGGGTAAGGCAAACCTAACCGTTGGTTCAAACTGGGTTGGCGAGCAGTTTAAGTGCCTGTCATACACGGTAGAGATGCCATTTAAAGACCACATCAGCCAAGCCGATGAGCTTTACGGTTGGTCACCAGATCGCAGCGTAGCCTTTGGTCACGATATGCTAGCCGCTGTGTTTGCAACGGTTCCAAAGCTGTAAAATTCAGTCTTATGACAGTAAAAAGCCCAGAGCATTCACCTCTGGGCTTTCTCGTTTTAGTCGTGCTTATTTCTCGATGGAATTCGAGATGGTCTTGCCTAACATCTTGTTGACCACTCTATGTGGCAGTGCTGAATCTTGATAATGAAGCGCGCCATTTCAACAATGTCGTTGTAAGCAACAATGACCTTTTCACCTTGCTGATACACAAGCACCTTTTGTCCAAAGGTATCTAGACCGATACTCATGTAATCTTTCATCGCCTTTGCCCCAGGACCCGGCGCACCGAATACCAATAAAGTGGCGGGTGGTAAGGTCTCCCCTTGAGACTTAGCCTGTTAGTGTAATCAAGGGTCAAAAACCACTCAGTGCCCTCTTGAGCCAGTACATTCGTTTTGATGCTTTCAATGGTAGCGTTAAAGTTGAGTTCCGATTCCACTCGCGTTATTGCGTAGCCCTTTTCTAGCCCCTGCGTGCTAATCGGCATAGCATCAGCAACAGAGCTCACCAATTGCTGGGCGCTGCTTTCAAATTGGGTCAAGGCACTAGAGTTTTCAAGAGCGTGGCGTTTTTGCAGAAACTCAGCATTGGTGTATCGGGTCTTTATCACCCCATCTTCCGAATAATTCAACACTCGAAATGGCAGATCTAAGCCCACTTCTATATTTTGCTTTAGTAGCTCAGTGTTGAGCTTATCATCTAAAAACAATTCAACCCGACTCGCCGCAATATCTTGCTCAGCTTCGCTTCCCAAACGCGAGTGATCGATAGAAAGTACCGGCTCTAGATTCAATTTATTTGCATTCGCTTCAATCAATCCTACCCTGCTATCGACTGAATCCAGATCTTGCTGTGTCTGCTGTGGAACACCGCTACACGCAGTAATAAGCACTGAGCTGAATAGTAAAGCGATTGTCTTTCTCATACTTCCATCCTTTGTGATGATGTTTTAGGCGCTTAGTTTGAAATTCTGTGATCTGGATAAATAAATATTTGTTATCAATTTGTAAGTAAGACTAATATTTAAATCAATACCTTACAAACATTTCATACACATGGATCAGTGAGATTATGAAACGTCTATTAAAAGGAATATGCGCCGCTTTACCGCTAGCAGTGCTCTCCTCTCCAACTGCCCTTGCGGCACAATCTACCGAGCAAGAATCCGCTTGGAAGCACTCTATCGAAATCTACGCACTGGCACTAAATATTCGCGGTGATGCTGAAATAGCAGGGCTGTCATCTGGTGTCGATGTGGACCCAGAGTTCATTATGAACAACATTGATATGGGTGCCATGCTTCACTGGGAAACCATATACAACAATACTTGGGGTTTCTACCTCGATTACAGCTTTATGAAGCTCTCTGGCAAAACTAACCTTGTTGATCTAAATCTAGATCTGGTCACCGGCAAGGTCGAAGTCAGACAAGGTGTTCTTGAGGCCAAGGCATTCAAGCGCTACCAATATGGATTCGGCTCTGTGGATTACATGGCGGGTATCCGATGGTGGGACAACGACATCGACGCCTCACTACGAGGTAAAAATGGCATTATCGACCGAAAAAATGGCATCAAGGAAGACTGGGTCGATTATCTCATTGGCGCTCGCCTAACCTCTCCGCTTAACGAAAACTGGGATTTTTATCTCAATGGCGATATCGGGTTTAGCGGTGATACTGACTTTACCAGCTCAGTGCAAACCGGTGTGCGCTATCACATCAACTCTTGGTCTGACATCAACCTCGCCTACAAATCCACTTGGGTTGATTACGACAACGGTGACACCTTTGCCTACAACACCGCCTCGCAAGGCTTCTTGATTGGCTGGGCCGCTCACTTCTAACTTTTTGTTTCACTCGGTGTATAAGTGATAAGTAAATGGAATTTCAAGTCCCGCAGTATCAGGCAAAGCCCATACAAAATTTCAGGCACTCGCTAAACCTATAGGTGCGGTGTGCAATATCGATTGTTCCTATTGCTACTACCTAGGAAAACAGCAGCTTCTAGATTACGACAAGCGAGAAGAGAAAAGGATGTCGTTTGAACTGCTTGAGGAGTACATAAAGCAGTATATCGAAGGGCAAAATACACCCGAGATCGTATTTACCTGGCATGGTGGAGAGCCCACTATTCTGGGTCTGGAGTATTTTGAAAAGGTGGTTGAGCTGCAAGCTAAATACAGCCCAAAACACTCCCGCATAGTCAATGATCTTCAAACCAATGGCACACTACTCAATGACAAGTGGTGTCAGTTTTTCAAAAAACATGATTTCTTTGTGGGCCTTAGCTTGATGGACCAGAAGAGCTTCACAACCACTACCGCAAGAACCATGCAGGCAGAGGCACCTTCGAGAAAACCTATCGCGGTGCCAAGCTACTGAAAAAACATGGTGTGACATTCGCAACCCTGACCTGCGTAAATGATGTCACCTCTATGCACCCGCTCAAGGTGTATCGATTCCTTCGCGATGAGATTAAGCCTAATCAGATCCAATTTATCCCTGTGGTGGATAAAAGCAATTCGGCACTGAACAGTCAATGGACCAGTAATGCTCTAACGCCATCATTCCAGTAACTCAAACTATGGAGCCCTGGTCAGTCTCTGCCAAGCAGTGGGGGTATTTCTTAAAACCATCTTCGATGAATGGATGCAAAAGGATTTTGGCAAGGTATTTATCCCCTACTTTGAGAACTTTATCGGTATCTGGATGGGTGAACAAAGCACCATGTGCACCCTGTCTGAGCTCTGTGGTAAGGGACTTGCGGTTGAGCCAAACGGCAAGGTCTACTCGTGCGATCACTATGTCTATCCAGAGTTCGAGATTGGCGATATCACACAAACCAAGCTTGGGCAGATTGCCCTGTCTCGTAAGCAGGCGGATTTTGGTTTAGCGAAATACAAATCGCTGCCTAAAAAGTGCCGCGAATGTGACTATCGCTTTGCCTGTCATGGCGAGTGTCCTAAAAACCGTTTTCTGACCACTGAAGATGGTGAACCTGGGCTCAACTATTTGTGCAGTGGTTGGCTCGATTTCTTCCAACATGTGGACCCGAGGATCAGCCAACTATTAAAGATCAACCAGCAAAAAGTCGTTCATGGAAAGTATCAAGATACTGAACTGCATCGCTGGAACTAAAACAAGGAGGTATTGTGAATAAACATAAGATTTTTCTACTACTCGCCACTGCAGGGCTGATCCCCATTGCCCTCTCCTATGGCTTTGCCCGAAGGCTTCACTTGCGTTCTTATTCGATATCGATGTAAACAGCGTTGAGGTTTCACATATCTTTCGTGCGGTAATGGGCTTGTACTTGGCAACGGCTCTCTACTGGTTAATCGGCGCCTTTAATCCAAAACATACCAAGGGTGCCATCATCAATCTCATCATCTTTATGTTTGGTCTGGCGTTTGGACGAATCCTGAGTATCGCTGTGGATGGAAATCCAAACGGTGTGTTGTGGCTATATCTGATCCTAGAATTCGGATTTGGCGTTGTTGGCTTGCTGCTTTTAAAACAAAAAACTGAATAGTTGAAGCAGAGTTAAATTAAGGAAGATTTATTAATGAAGATACAAATAACCATCTGTTTTGGTCTGGTCGTGCCCAACCTAGTTCTGGCCGCCGACGACGATAGACCCAATATCCTGCTTATCGTGAGTGATGATATCGGCCTAGGTGACTTGGCGCCCTTCGGCTCAGAAATCAACACTCCAACCCTGAGCAATCTTGCAGAAGAGAGCATTCGCTTTAACAACTTCCACGCCTCTCCAGTGTCCTCTGTTACTCGAGCACAAATGCTTACCGGTGCGAACAGTATCGAAGTAGGCCTCGGCTCCTTCGATTACTCCTTCTATCCACCGCGAAAGGCAAGCCGGGTTATGAAGGCTATTTGACACGCAACACCGTGACCGTCGCCGAGCTTCTACGAGACAATGGCTATAACACCTACCACTCTGGTAAATGGCACCTTGGCTCTGGCCACGGGCATGGTCTCCCGCCACAAGATTGGGGCTTTGAGCAAACCTTCGGTGTCTATTCGGGCGGTTCTGCGCACTGGGATAACACGGATATGTATCCATCGACCAAGGTCGCAAACAAAGCCCTTAAAGAAGGTAAAAAACCGCCGGTTACCTATCAGCAGTTCTATGAGAATGGGGAAAAGATCGACCGCGTGCGGGGCATCTTCTCTGACGACCTCTATACCGGCAAGATGATTGAATACATCGAACAAGGTCGTGAATCAGGTAAACCCTTCTTTGGTTATCTGGCTTTGACCACGGGTCATTTCCCGCTGCAGGCTCCTTCTGCATTGATTGATAAATACATCCCAATGTATGAAAAACTGGGATGGGAAGGCCTGAAGAAACAGCGTTATGAGTCCATGATCAAGGCTGGCATCTATCCAGAAGACACACCTTTCCCTGAGGGTAACCCACTCACCAAGAAATGGGATGATCTAAGCGATGCTGAGAAGAAAACCCAAGCCCGTTTGATGGCAACCTATGCGGCTATGGTTGAGTCACATGACTTTTATATTGGCCGCGTACTGGATTATCTGCGTGAGAGTGGTCAGCTAGAAAATACCCTGATCGTGTATCTACCTGACAACGGCCCTGAAGGATCTGATGCCTTTGGCCCTCTAGCGAACAGCCTTTGGAAAAACTGGACCGAAGACCACTTTGATATGAGTGATGAAGCTATCGGTCGCGCAAATTCCAGCCGTCAACTTGGCCTAGAGTGGCAAACGCAACCACAGGACCGCTGCAGTGGTGGAAATGGTTTATCGCCGAAGGTGGTATTCGCGTACCGCTTATTGTGAAACCGCCACAAGATAGCGACTTTGATCAACAGGGCGTCATGTCTAGCACTACCCTAAGCGTGAAAGACCTGCCAATGACTATGCTGGATTATGCTGAGGTGAAACACCCGGCAATGCCTATAAAGACCGTAAGATCTGTGCCATCGGGCGTATCTATGAAGCCTTTCTTAGAGGGTGAATCGAAAACCGTTCGCACCGAAAAAGATTGGTTTGCGTTCGAGCTATTTGGTAATGGATTCGTTATTCAAGGCGACTTTAAGCTAATGAAACTCAGAACCGGCATGTACGGTGATGGTAAGTGGCACCTGTATAACATCAAAGAGAACCCTGCCGAAACAGTTCCTTTGGAGGATAAATACCCAGAGAAGTTTGAATCTATGATGAAGATCTATCAGCAATATGCGAAGGATCACAACATTGTAGAGGTGGCTGAAGATTGGAACCCGTGGGCAGCTGCGGCTAACTAATCTGCCCCCACTCTAAGCCAAAGGGCTTCTCAGTTTTGAGAAGCCCTTTTGTTTTACGACTGCTGTACGAATGCTGATTCTAGCGCCTGGATGCTGGTCGTTGAAACCACCTCGCCATCGACGCTAAAGGTGATGTTTGAGCCTTGTTTAACACCTACTAACGTTGAGCGGGTGCCATCAACAAAGGTCACTTCCATCTCAACCGTGTTCTCATCGGTCGAGCGAAGTTGACTCTCTTCTACCTGCTTGTAGCTGATAGGTTCGATTGGTGCTTCGGTCAAAGATGGGTCGAGATCGCCATTGATATCAATATAGGTTTCTACCTTGCTATCGAAGATGTGTGGCGTACCATCAAAAGGGTTTTTGCCGGTCCAGAACTCAATGGAGTTCACTACAAAGTAGTCGGCTAAGGTGGTAAAGCCATACACTGGCGCCAGCAAGAAATTCACCCCACCACGGGCATAGCGGTTGTCCACCACCTTGATGTTAAATTCCATTAACTTCTTGGTCGTGAAGTTACTACCCACACAGCCAGAAAGAACCGGAGCGGTCAGCGCTACTGCAACCACTAGCAGTGATTTTTTAAACTTTTTCATGATTAGTGCTCAGCAAAG
This sequence comes from Vibrio sp. JCM 19236, assembly GCA_000830455.1. Taxonomy (GTDB): domain Bacteria; phylum Pseudomonadota; class Gammaproteobacteria; order Enterobacterales; family Vibrionaceae; genus Vibrio. Next base: position 144,644 of record BBSB01000006.1, on the reverse strand, counting down.
ATTTAGAACAAGTAGCCAAAGTGGATGCCTACGTAAGAGTCATCAAACTCGTACATGTTGTAAGAGGCGTTGATGTCAAACGTACCATTGGTCCAGCCAAGTTTGTTTTCGAACTCACTGTCGTAGCCAGAGTCTAGGAAGTAAGTGAAATCACCACGATAGTAGAAGTCACCGAACGGGATAAGCACGCCAGCTTCAAAATCTGCGCTGTCGTTCAAATCACCCGTGGAGTAGTTGGCACCGATATTCCAAACACCGAATGACGCATCCGCAACATAGTTAGCGCCGAATGTCAGTTGGTCGTAGTCGCCAGACACATTCCAAAGAGCATCGATCACTATGTTTTCATTGATGTTGTATTGACCGGTAATCGCAATAGCGTCGCTATCGGTGCTATTTTCACGTCCTAATCTGTCGTTCCAAGTGTATTCAAGAGCCGTATAAGTCACACCTACACTAGCCTTGCCAGCAATACCAAACTCACCGCCTACTGCATAACCGTCAAAGTTGTCATGAGTAAAGTAATCTGCCTCAAGCTTGGTCTGCACATTACGCACATCTTGAGCGTGATAAGAATTTACTTGGGTCTCGACCGTCGCATCCGCCGTCTCTTGTTCATTAGCCTGAGCCGTTACCGAAATAAGTAGTAGCGAAGAGAGCGAAACAATTTTCGTTTTCATGTTCTATCCAAAGTTAAAGCCCAAATAGTTCGGGCCTGTTTAGTACAAATTCCATATATGACTCGTACTCCTTGTACTAGCTAGAGCTTCAAGACCCTAGCATCCAACAGACGCACTTAACCCCTACCCACTTTTGGCAGTCATTGTTTCGGCTGTTGGGGTGAGAACCTATCCAGAACAGATAGGTTCAGATTCTGTTAATCGTCTAAGATAGCGCCTTTCAGGGTACTGCCTAGACGGTAGTTGATGACTCGGTGAGGAATGGCGGCATCTTGATAATGAAGCTCGGCAAAATCGACGATATCGTTATAGGCAATCTGCACTTCACCATTTTGCTCAAATACCAACACCTTCTGACCAAAGGCATCCAGACCTATGCTTGAAAAATCTGTCATGGCTTTAGCACCCGGAGCCGGGCCACCAAATACCAGAAGCGTGGCTTTAGGTAGCTCTTCACCTAGCTTTTCAGCCTGTTTTTGGTAGTCCCAGTTCATAAACCAAACCGTGTCACCTTCTGCAAGCACGTCGTGCTCAATCTTGGCTATGGTGGTTTCAAAATCGTAATCGGAGGTAAGGGATTTAATGCCGTAATCCTTGGTCAGTTCTCCGGTTGGTGCTGGCTCGGCTTCGGGTGTATCTTCAACCATTGTCTCAACCTGCTGTTGATATTTTGCCAGTGCATCGAGGTTGCTCAACCATGTCGCTTAGCAAGAAACTCAGCATCTGTGTACATGGTTTTATCTGACCCTCTTCTGCGTAGTTCAGCACGCGAAGAGGAAGGTCTAGCCCTGCCATGATGTTTTCTTGAAGCAGCATAGTATTAACTTCATTATTTACATAGAAATCCACTCGGCTCGCGTCTAAGTATTCACCCTCTTTGGCGGCCAGTCGTGCATGATCTATGGTCAAAACGTGGGGTAGTTGCTCAGCATCGGCATTGTTTGCGACTAGGTTTGCATTGCTGTCTACCTTAAGAAGTTGTGTCTGCTGCACTTCTTGATCCGGGGATACACCGCAGCCAAACAATGGGATAGTTAATAGAGCAATAAGTGGAAATTTTTTCATGTTTAATATCTCTCAAAAATATAATGATTTGGAGAAATCCCTTTCCGACTTAGGTTAATGAACCTGATACTGCTTAATGAACTGCTTGAAGATAGAGTCCGCGGCCTGATATCGCCCTCGATTAAACAGAACCAAGTAACGATAAAGCGCTCGTTCATGCTCGACCATGTATTCCATTTGATCTTGGTATTTTTCAGGGCTCAGCTTGGCGATATCTTCAAGTTGCGACACGAATCGACGCGCACTCCCCTCCAGATATTTAAAACCCAACGAAGGCATAACCTTTAAGGTTGTGGTTACCGTGCTAGCGAGTACTTTGTCGCCGCAGCCAATCTTGGTATCCACATTAAAAGCCTCTCGCACAGGCGCCATTACACGTGTGTTATGGGCTTCGATTCGATTTAAAAGCGCTATGCTGTCACTTTGCATCTTGCCACTAGGGTTCTGTTCAAACTCCGCGAACACTTGGCGACTTAACTTTCGAAACATAAGTTCGTACTTAAGCCCATCCACAAACTGTTTTTGAGTTTTACTGTCTAACGGCTGCACAACTCTCTCCTCACTACTCACACTAAACGGGGCAATTAACATTATTAAAGCTGCCAAGGCATAAGCTGTTGGCTTAAACCTGGACAAGAAAATCATCGACCGGTTTCTCACCTAACCAGATGTTGAGCAACGCCTGTTTCTGACCGCCCGCATCCGCGAATTGATAAATCACCTTTTCGTTGTGTTGGATCTGAATCTTGTTGTTGCGCTCGACTATGGTCACTGTGTCGTCTTGAGATAGCGCTATAGAAAGATTCTCAATCAGGCCTCGAATAATGAGATCATTGGTATCCAATGAAGGATTCGCCTTCCCCAGAGCTTCAATGAAAGCCGTACGCACCTTTTTCTTAGTAAGCTTCTCAGGCAAGAAGGTCATGATTAGAGCGTGATTACCCTGTTGGTCTCGCTTGTGCTCAAGGTCGTAGTAATCGACAAACCAAGTTGTTCGGGTCCCTTCAGCGACAGTTTGATAGCTGTGGTGACTCCATTTAGATTGAGATGCATCGCTCGATGCCGTTATAGAGCCCTCAGCCATCGCACCTAAAGGCATTGCGGCTAAAGCTAAAGTTAAAAGAGTTCTGGATTTCATTTATACCGACCAGTCTGTTTTGATTTAGAGAAAAAAATGAGTTAACAGAGCCTGTAAATTAGGCTGCCAACACTCTCATCTTTTGCGAGGTGACTCGTGAGACTCGAGATTCCTGATTCATAAATACAAGTCTGTTGATCGCCTTCGCTACAAGCTCCGCTTCAATGGGTACATAATTCTTAAGTTTTCCAATCATGAGTGGGCTAATCAACTTCATTGCACCTTGCAGAAGTTTCTCGTCAGTGCGCTGCTCATCTCTGTTACCTGCCAGCGGTCCTGGTTGCATAAAGGTTGTCCCAGTAAATCCAAGGGCCTCAATCTGCGCTTCCATCTCACCCTTACATTGCAAGTAGTGAGACATGGCTTTAGTGTTCGCTCCTAAACAAGAAACAACATACAGGCGCTCTACACCCATTTTCTTCATTTTGGTGGCGGTGTTTACCACCAGATCAACATCGATAGCCCTTAGGTTTTCTTTACTGCCGGCTTTCTTCAAAGTAGTGCCAACGTAATGATGCCAACTGACGGTTGCACATTCATTTGGGGGCCCTTAGGCTTACTCAAGTCAGCCGTGATCCATTGTTGTAATCTAGAATGTTCCATTTCTATCTTACGACGAGAAAGACTAATAACCTGCGCGACTCTCACGTCTTGCAATAGAGCCTCAAGGGTTTCTCGGCCTACTAGACCTGTTGCTCCGGCAATCACGATAGAAGTGTTCATTGTCATAGGTTCTCACATTCAGTAGCGAGATTTGGCTCGCTTGGATTTATGGGACAGGTTCAATATAACCCAAACAAACCGACCGGTCTAGATGTTTGTCACATTTTTTCCAAACAAACTGGACGGTCGGTATAGTTAGCTTTTACAATTAGCCTCAGTAATAACTTGAGGTATTGATATGAAAGACTTAAGACAGAAACTGCTAGACGTTGGTTTCGAGCTTATTAGCGAACAAGGCTTCGCTGGTATTGGCTTAACAAAGATCCTAAATGAAGCAAATGCGACCAAGGGCTCTTTCTATCACCATTTCAAATCCAAAGAAGATTTCGGCACTACCCTGCTCACTGATTACTTTGAAGATCATCTAGAGACCCTAGAGAGCTACTTGATCGATACCGATAAAACTCCACAAGAACGCATCAAGGCATACTTCGACTACTGGTGCAGTGAAAAGCTTACTCACGATTATCAGATAAAATGCCTGGTAACCAAGCTTTCAGGTGAAGTATCTGGCACCTCGAATCAGATGCAAAAAGCCATGAATGACGGCGCTGAGAAGGTGATCAAGAGAATGAGCCAGTTCTTTGAGCACGGTATTAAAGAGGGCCATTTCCATATGCAAGATGGCTACGAAGCCGCGCGCACTATCTATGGACTGTGGCTTGGAAGCACCTTGCTGGCAGCGATGCAGCAAGACCGCACCTTGTTGGGCAATGCATGAAAGAGACCATCAAGCTCACCCAATAGCAAAAAGGCTCATCCACATGGATGAGCCTTTTTGATTATTCCATCCTATCTAAGATGGATTGAGGTATCACGGTATCGACTGGGATATACTGCCCAACATCCATCAGTGAAAATATAAAGTAAGCCGCACCACTCCAGAACAATATCGATAGGATGAGTAAACCAAAGGTTTTCACTGCGCTCTGATGAAGTCTCTTTGAGACAAAGGTATAGCTGGGTATGCCCACCAGCACCGGAGCCAGTATCGCCATCACCACCTGACCATATCGATTCCAACGCTGCATAAAACGCTTCAGCTTAGGTCGGAAAACAACTGGCTTGTTGCGCTTTAGTAAAGCTAGATTGAGTGGCCCAAGCCTCCAACCTACGTAGGCTGCGATAAGTGCAGGTAGCATGTTAAACAGCAACATTTCAGGATAGGAATAAGACATTACCGCCGCAATCGCCGGGCCGGAGTATGTCTTCCACAAACTCAGAAGCGCCATGGTCAAGGCTACGATGAGGTAAGTTTCCACAATAGTCGACATTATCGCTCTCCAAGTGAGATGTTATTGCGAGTCAGAATTTGGCTAACAATAGGGTCGATATGTTTAAAAAATTTAAGCCAACCGGAACATAAATAGTTTAGACCCTCTTCACCATCCACACTCTTAATGATGCGATTTTTAGGGCACTCCCCATGACAAGCAAACTTGTACTCACATCTTCTGCACTGTGAAGGCAATGATTTTTGCTTAGCAAACCCAAAGCTTTGCTGACGCGCAGAAAACGCCAATTTTTTTAAGCTCTGCGTTTGAAAGTTACCCAGCTTGAACTGCTCATATACATAGTGATCGCATGAGTAGACATCACCATTGGCTCAATCGCCAAGCCTTTTCCGCAGATTTCAGAAAGGGTGCACATGCTGCTTGCCTGCCCCGCCCAAACCGCAAAGAAGTTATCAAAGTATGGGATGAACACCTTACCAAAGTCCTTATAAAGCCATTCATTAAAAACGCTTATCAGAAAGTTGCCCCACTCCTCGGCCGTGACACTCCAATCCGTCACTGACTTGGTGCTCACCGGAATAATAGATAGCTTGCGTAGCTGTGCCATTTGCCCTTAGTAGGCGCATCTATCTTGTCCACAACTGGAATAAACTGCATCTGTGAAGGGGCTATCTCATCACGAAGAAAACGATATACCTCTAGTGGACTTGTGCTTACTAGGTCATTGACGCAAGTAAGGGTGGCAAACTTCACCTGGTGTTTCTTTAGAAGTTGGATACCACGGAACGTCTGCTTAAAGGTACCTCGCCCTGCTTTATTGGTGCGATAGCGATTATGGATATGCTCCGGGCCATCGATACTGACCCCCACCACAAACTCATTCTGTTTAAAGAACTGGCACCATTCATCATCTAATAGCGTTGCGTTGGTCTGAATATCATTAGTAATGGTGGAGTACTGTGGGCAATACTTCTTTTGCAGTTCTACCACTTTCTTGAAGTAATCGACACCGAGTAGCGTGGGTTCTCCGCCGTGCCAAGAGAATATGATCTCAGGGGTATTCTGAGCCTCAATATACTGCTGGATATACTGTTCAAGGCGCTCACCAGACATAACCTCTGCATCACTTTTTGAGTAGTTGAGAAGCTCTTTCTTACCTAGGTAATAGCAGTAGCTACAATCGATATTGCATATTGCGCCAATTGGCTTGGCCAGTGCCTGCATCTTGGTATGGGCCTTGCCGTTAAACTGAGGTGCAAATAAGTTGGTCATTGTTGTCTCCTGGTTTGGAGATTCCTTCTCAATAGATCCATTGCCTTAGCGATATCAACAGAATACAACAAACAGACCGGTTGGTCTAGTGTTGTATAAACAAAACCCTCTAGTCAAAAACCAGAGGGTTTAAACAATTTAAGATGCGCTAATTAATGTGACATGGTATGGCCAGCGGCCCCTAGCCACGGGTTCCAGTCTTCTGCTACATCTACAATGCCATGCTCAGCTTTGTACTCTTTGTACAGGGACATCATAGAGTTGAAGATCTCTGGGTGCTTATCCTCTAGAGGTACTGACTCAGCTGGGTCCTGTTTGATGTTATACAGATGCCACTCACCGTCACCGTACATACCCGTTCTTAGCTTCATCAACTTGTAATCCCCTTGAATCACAAAGCCATTACCGAACAGCTCAAAAGCGAACCAATCCTTGTCATCTCGCACAGTATCGGCTTTGCCAGACAAGAATGGGCCATAGACACACCTGATGGCGTTGCAACCTTGCGGTTTCGGTAGGTTTCACCTGGATGAGCCACACCCGCATAGTCAAGAATCGTCATCGGCAGATCTTTAACACTTAATGTGGTGTTTGACATCTCCCCTTGCTTATCAAAGCCGGTATCACTTGGTGGCGATACAATCAGAGGAACACGAACGCCGCCCTCAGAGACAAACCATTTCCACCACTGCAGCGGCCCGGTGGTTGCGTTTGCCCACTCGATACCCAGCTGACGGCTAGAGTTAGAAGTACCGATCGCCTCATCTGACATATCGAAGTGATCTTCTGTCCAATCTTTCCACAAATCGTTCGCCAGTGGCCCCATTGCATCGGCACCCTCTGGGCCATTATCTGGCATATAGATAATCAGGGTATTATCTACTCACCGGTTTCACGAAGATAATCGATAACACGGCCAATATAGAAGTCCTGCGCTTCAATCATGCTGCGTAGGTTGCCATCAAACGCGCCTGAGTTTTCTTCTCTGCAGCAGTTAGGTCATCCCATTTCTTAACGATAGGGTTCGCATCAGGGAAAGGTGTATTTTCTTTATATACTCCCGCTTCGATCATCTGCTCATAGCGCTGCTTTTTAAGCCCGTCATAACCGAGCTCTTCATACATTTCAGTGTATTTATCGATTAGCGCCGACGGTGCCTGCAATGGGAAATGCGCGGTGGTCAGAGCAAGGTAACCAAAGAATGGCTTACCTGATGCACGGCCCTGCTCGATGTATTCGATCATCTTACCTGTGTAGAGATCGTCTGAGTAGATACCTTTAGCACGCTCAACCTGCTGACCGTTTTCAAAGAACTTCTGCTTAGTCAGTGGTGGCTTCTTGCCTTCAGCCAGTGCTTTTTGCGCCACCTTCACCGATGGATACATATCGGTATCATCAGTGCGCAGAACCACCCGAGTAAACACCGAAGGTTTGGTCAAAGCCCCAATCTTGTGGTGGATGACCGTGACCATCGCCAGAACAGGTGCCACTTGCCAGCATGGTAGGTGTTATACCCGCTATCACGAAGAAGCTCAGTAATGGTTACTGCATCCTTGGTTAGATAGCCCTCATAACCTTTCTTACCCTTAGATGGTGGTAGATGGAGTAGTCAAACGAGCCGAGACCTACCTCAATGCTGTTGGCACCAGTAAACAGCTGACCACGGGTTACCGAAGATACTGGCGATGCGTGGAAGTTATTAAAACGAATCCCCTCTTGCGCCAGTGAGTTAAGCGTTGGGGTATTGATCTCTGAGCCAAATGGCTGAAGATCACCCATGCCGATATCATCACCTACAATAAGTAGGATATTAGGCTGGCTTTGCTCTGATGTTGCCTCAGCAGACGCCGCACCAATGGCAGGATATGCGATGAAAGGAGCAACCAGTCCAAGGCTAATAACGATTCTGTTTTTCATTACGCTTTCTCCGCAATCATGTTTTGTTGCTGCTGTTGAGCTTTCTCTTGCTTGATAAATAGGTAAGCGACAGAGGCCAATGCTAATTCTATGGCTGTGTAGCCAAGCAAAATGGCATTAGGCATGCCATCAAGATTGATACTCACGATTCGAGCCACCGACAAACCACTCATAAAAGCCACTAGGTATAAAGGCCAGCTTGGGTAAGCTTCGAATCAAATGCGGCCATTAACCAGAAGATGCCCATAGCTGTGTATAAGCCCATGATGGCGCGGAAAATGTTAACCACCTCGACGCTGTTCATCTCTACACCAAACAGGAAACTAGGCAGGAAACCGTATGACAGTGCCACTGGAAAGATCCCGACAGCGGCCATCAATAGAAATAGATTTTGTTTCTTCATGATAAGAACTCTTTTAACCGTTCAATGCGCCTTAAAGGCATTTAACTTCACTAAAAAAAGTGCCAGTCCTTTGACAAACTCTTCCCTAAATAATGGAAACGAAAAGGGTTAGATAACCGCTTCGATGATGGTATCGATGTGGTTATCTGCGATTGGGTAAAACTGGAAGCAGATGTCCTTCTTGATCGCTTCAACGATTTGGCCTTTCTGCTCTACTTCAATCTGCCACTGCTTAAAGTTAGTGATTGCGCCAGTTTCAAGCTGGAACTCTTTAAGCTTGTTTACCACTCGGGCATACACCATTTCTTCACTGCCGGTACGCTCTACCGATAGAGCCTCAGCCAGTTTGTCTGCCTTAGTGATGTAGAACTCTGGCAGTGTCTCAATCACTACTGGCATTAGCACTGTGTTTGCATCGCCGTGCGGAATATGGCTGATGGCGCCAAATGCGTGGGCAACGTTGTGGATTGGAATGCCGCCTAAAGACGAATAGAACGCAGAGATAGCCATGGTGCTCGCCTGAAGAAGGTTTGCACGCGCCTCAATGTTCGCAGGATTGTTAATTGCGATAGGCAGATTAGCCATGATTAGCTTGGTTGCTTGCATTGCATAAGCGTCGGTAAAGGCATTGCTCATAGGAGAAACAAGCGCTTCTACCGCGTGCGTCAGTGCATCCATACCCGTTGAGCGAGTAAGGCCAGCTGGCAGTTTCGTAGTTAGTGTTGGATCCAGAACTGCGATATCCGACTCTAGGCCTGAAACTACTAGGCTCGCCTTGATGTTCTCTTTCTCGTTAAAGAACACAGCGATAGGTGATGCTTCAGCACCTGTTCCTGCAGTGGTTGGCACGGCAATATGAGGAACCTTAATGTCTTGGTTATTTGGCCAAACTTCCATATGACCGCCACCAGCGATGACTTCACGGATGTCGCTAATGCCCTTGTGCATTGCGTATTTCACACCCTTAGACGCATCGATTACGCTACCACCGCCGATAGATAGAATACCGTCAGCGCCTACCTTGCGGGTAAACTCGATTGCCGCGTTGATGTTGTCACATGAAGCGTCTGCTTCGATGTCGGTATACACACCTGCGATCTCTACCTGAGATTGTGCTGCGAATACCTCGCCAAACTTCTCAACAAAACCCAACGACTCTAATCCTTTATCTGTAAATAGCACTACTTTCTTTGCGCCGATGCGCTCAAACAAAGCAGGGATATCTTGAATTCCATTTTCATGAGCATGAATGATAGTTTTAAGATTAAAGCTAAAGTTTGTTGTTGCCATTTTGGTCACCTCTTGATTGGTTGCAGTCACAATACCACCGACAGACCAGTCGGTCTAGCTCTAATTTCAAGTTTACTAGTACATGGATCCGCAAAGCGACATGTAACTGCTTAAGATTTAAAAGTTAAATTATTGAATTAAATAGGGTTAATTAACGAAGATGTGCTGGGACTTTGCTCTTATCACGAGTCAAATAATAATAGAGATACAGCAGTGAATAGAGGGTAACGAAGCCATCTAGAGCCAATACCCCACTCCATCCCCAGAACCAGGAATACTCATTTACACACACGTTGTAGATAAAAAGCCCGACGAATATGGCCTTCTCGAAGCCACTATAAATCATGGTCGATGTGCGCAATGGCTTTACATAAGCCGAAACCATAAGCAATACGCCAATACAGCCCACCATAACGCCCCAGTGTTGATAGGTCGCCTGCAGGTATTCTTTATTGGTCATCATCTGCTCATTGTATGAGAACAGGTTCACCATACTCCATTCCGGAGCGATAAACGTCGCAAATGCGGTAGCGGTAAGAAAACCCGTGACCAGCAAATAGCCTCGTACAGTCTTTTCAAAAAAACGTTCTAACATGATGTTTGCCTCTTTATTGGGGAGATATCGACTACTTTCCAAGCATCGCGAGTACAGCTGCTTTAAATTCGTTATCTTCCGCTGAGAACAAATGTTTGATCTGGTGTTCTTCACCACTGGTCATAACGGTTTTCGCGTGTGAGAAGGTAATGAAACCCTCCTTACCGTGATAGTTGCCCTTACCCGATTCACCGATACCACCAAATGGTGCGTCATCTACCGCAAGGTGGAACACACAATCATTGATGCACATACCGCCAGAATGTATGGAGTTTTTAACTCGCTTTTGAAGCTCTTCATCAAACGACATCAAATAAAGGGCAAGTGGACGTGGCTTGTCGTTGATAAGCACGATAGCGTCGTCGATATCGTCATAACCTATCACCGGAAGCAGAGGTCCGAATATCTCTTCATTCATGATGTCAGAATCAAGACATGGCTCGACAATCAAGTGGGTCACTAAGCGGTGCTTGCTCTCATCGATACTCCGCTCATGACAAGGTTCAATGCGAGTACCACGTGTGATCTCTTCATTCAGAAGAGAACTCACTCTGTTGTATTGACGCTCGTTTGCCACTGATGTGAGATTTTCAGAATTCACACCCTGCGGGAACAGAGCCTGGTATTGGCGCTTATACTCAGCAACAAAGTCATCTTTCTTCGCTTGCGGTACGAGTACATAATCCGGAGCCACACATACTTGACCATTATTAAGGCTCTTACCGTAAATAATGCGCTCAACCGCTAACTCCATAGAAACATCATCGGCCACGATCACCGGAGATTTACCACCCAATTCAAGGTTAATGGCGTTAGGTTTTGTGCCGCTGCTTCATGACTAGGCGTCCCACTGCAGTTGAGCCGGTAAACAAGAGGTGATCAAACGCAAGTGATGTGAACTCTGCAGACAGCCCTGCTTCACCTTCAACCACTACCACTTCATCTTTGTCAAAGACCTGCGCCAGCATGTCGCTCAACACCTTGTTCGTGTTTGGCGTGAATTCGCTCATCTTGATCATGGCGCGGTTGCCCGCTGTGATAGCAGAAATAAGCGGCCCAACCGAGAGCATAATTGGAAAGTTCCAAGGAGTGACTATGCCTACTACCCCTTTCGGCTGGTACACCACCTCAACGTTTGACAAGGAAAGCAGTGCACCAGCGCTGCGAACGGATGGCGCCATCCACTGGGCAATATTCTCGATGCTGTAATCAATATTGGCGATGCAAGGTAGAACATCGGCAATCAAGGTATCCTGGGTACTGCGCTGACCGTAATCTTTGTTCATCGATTCACAGATGCGATCGCTGTAGTCAATCAGAGCCTGTCTCAGACTCGTCAATTTCTGAATACGAGAGTCCATTGACGGCATTGGTTTAAGGCTATAAGCCTTTTTCATTTTCTTATGATGCGACTGCATCATTTCTAATGTGGTAATGCTATTCACTTGTTTCACCTCTTGGTTGGGATGCAAAAAGATTACACAAAACAAACCGGTCGGTCTAGTAGTAAAACAAATAAAAATAACTGGGATACAGAATAACCCTCATAACCAATAGTTTATCGAATAAGAAAAACGCCTGATTAAGTCAATTTAATCAATGACTTAGTCAGGCGTTCAGATACACGCGAGTACTCAGAAATCTATTATGCTAGCTGATAAGAAATCACATACAGCTCATCGGTATCTGGGTAGATTTCTCGAATTACCGCTTTTAGCTCGCTCAGTGTCATGTTCTCTTGCTCTGCATGAAACTCAGAAAGCTCATCAAACAAAATAGGCGTGACTGAAAGGATATTAAGCTCGCAAAACCAACGCCCGTCTTCGTAGGTTGAAACCTGTACGGTCGTGCCTACTTGGTAATCTTTCTCTGATTCATCGCGTATGGTGATGGTCTTCTTGCCTGAGAGGATATCCGCCTCAAAGCGCTCGAAGAAGGTCATCTGCATTAGGCTCATGACTTATCTCCATGGAAGGTTTCAATATATAGCGCCTCTACCTTGTCTCTCGCCCACTGGGTGCGACGCAAGAATTTCAATGACGACTTGATTGAAGGATTATTGTAAAAGCAGTTGATCTGAATGCGCGAGTCCAGCTCTTCCCAGCCGTAATGCTCCACTAGACGCGTAAGGAGTTTCTCCAGGGTAATTCCGTGCAATGGATTGTTTGGCTGCTCTTGGCTCATAGATGGTGTCTTAATAATAAAAAATCAGCGCAGAGTGTAACAGATGCCAGCACCGAGTTAGCTATGCTTTTTTAAAAACTCTATTAGAGCATGATTAACCATATCCGCTTGTTCAAACTGAAGTCCATGTCCCGCTTCATCGATTATTTGAAACTCGTGTGAATCCCCTAAACTTTCGCGAACGAGCTTGGACTCTTCCAGCGGAAACAACTCATCCTCCCTTCCCCACAGCAATAGACAAGGCTTGCCACTAAAGGAGTGAAAGGCAGGTTGAGGATCTTCTTGAATAGCGTAGTTGGCTGAAGAAAAGATCGCGTTGCGAAAACCCTTGATGCTCATCTGCTCTTCATAGCGCCCTTGCCAAAAATCGAGCATTTCTGGCTTTACGAAGTCCTTGATCTGATTCTTGAGCATGCTCGGAATATAGAACACATACGCAAGGTAGCGACCGAGCACAGGCAACTTGAGTGGGCCAATAGGAATAGGCTTGCTAAATGGAGCAAGAAGGCAGGTACTGGCCACCTTATCTGGATAGGTTTTATTAAAGAAACTGACTACGGCGCCGCCCATAGAAAGCCCAACCAGATGAACGGGCTTATAAATATTTAGCGCTTGTAACAGGTCGTTTAGCTGTTCAACAAATAGGGTTTGAGAATATTTAACGCTGGGTCTTGCGGAGAAACCTCTGCCATAGAGATCAAAGCTGAGCACCTGAAACCCATTCTCAATCAGTGCCTCTTGGTTTGCTTCCCATGCAAAGCTGGGTACTGAGAAGCCATGCACTAATACTACGATGGGATTATGGTTTTCTCCCTTGAGATGGTAGTGAGTGTCGCCGTGGCGTAAACGTATCGTCTGAATATCGGGAGAGGCCTTGAGCACCTCGGAAAGATAGCGATTTTCATGGCTTAACCAGCGAGGCAGCATAGCCAACCCCGCGAGTGACACCAATAAGACAGTGATCAGAATATCAAGCCACATGCACCCTCTCTTATGGGCGCTGACCTAACTCCACTTGCCCATCCGACTTAAACCATAGCGCTTGCTTGCGTCTTCGACCAACTAAGATCGGACCGTCATCAAAAATAGAAAGTTTTTCCAGTGCTTCTTGAAGATCTTCCATGTGGTTTGCACCACATTGTATTTCTCATAACAAAAGTAGACGGTCACATCGTCTTGCCAATCGATATGCTCAAGAACGCCTTCTGGCATGTCGGCTTCATCCGCCTCCCACGCCTGCATCCAATCGATATGCTCACCCCAAGCTTGAGATTGCGCCGGCCAATCCTGACTGCTAAAACGCTCAGCATCTGGACTTTGCTTACTGATGTTCTCTTTCCAGAACTCAGCACTGCGCGCCTGAGTCATCGGCTTGATCTCAGCAAGATCTTGCTCTGGTACAGGTAAAGAGTTGTGAGTGAAAATCCACTTTCTAGAGTATTCGTCTAAGGATAGATACGCCATATTATTCGTCTTTCAGCCAGCCATTTTGCACCGCTTCATCAATGATCTGCAGAGCCTTGTTCCAAAGGGTTTTCGAGCCTTGTTCAATACGTCCATTTATCGCAATTACTTGGCTGCGCTTAACGCCGTGCTCAACCCAACTCTGTCCATGGTTATGATAGTTCAAAAGCATAGGAATGAATCTGTCTAGTGCCTTAGCAAATTTGGCATCCTCAGATTGAGCCGCTTCGAACTCTTCCCAGATAGCGCGCAGTTCTTCACGTTGACCGTCTGGCAGTAAACCAAACAATCTATCCGCCGCTTGCTGCTCTTTAAGCTCTTGTTCAGCCGACGCGGCAACGTCATACACAAAGGTATCGCCGGCGTCGATCTCAACAATATCGTGCAGAAGTAGCATCTTAAGCACTTTAGAAATGTCCACGTCGCTGTTGGCGTGCTCTTGAGTCAACATAGCCATGGTCGCCACATGCCAGCTGTGCTCGGCACTATTCTCTTCACGGGCATTTGCACTCTTTACTCGCGTGCGGCGCAATACGCTCTTTAGCTGATCCAGCTCCATCAGCATGGTTAACTGTTGTTCTAGACGCTGCTCTGATGATGTCATTATTCTTGGGTCCAGTTGTGATTTGTGAGCGAGGTTAACACGTGGTCTTCCCACTGCCCATTGATCAGAAGATAATTTTTGGCAAATCCTTCTCGCTCAAAGCCGAGCTTGTTCAAGACCTGCTCACTTCGATGATTATGCGGCATGTATGAGGCTTGAATCCTATGCACTCGCATCGACTCAAACACATAGTTGATCGCCTTAGGCAGTGCGGTGGTCATTACGCCCTGCCCCTCACGGGCTTTGTCCAGTGAGTAACCGAGGTTGCAGTTATGAAATGGATAACCACTGACATTACTAAACGAGATCACCCTTGTACCGTGGTGTCTTCTTTATCCACAATCAGCAAATAAAGACTCTGGTTTAGCTTCTCCAACTCTTGCAGGTGATGGATCTTGTATCGCCATCCGGACTCGGTATAGAAGCTTACATCACGCTTAGGGTCCCAAGGCTGCAGAAACTCACGGTTGCGCTCAAAGTAGTTAGCCAAGATGGCCGCATCGCTTTTTCTTGCTGAGCGAAGATTGAACGGAAGCTCTTCATCGGCCTCATGCACTTCTGTTGATTTTCCAGCAAACAGCACTACTTCTTCCCTATTCCATAATCGCGAAGCTTATTGGCGATAGAGGTATGCGAAACCTCCAAACGTTTTGCCAGTTTACGACTCGATGGAAATGCTTGATAGAGCTTATCCAGTACCGCTGATTCATGACGTTTCATGATCTGATCTAGCGAACCATCAAGGTCGAGTTTGGCTTCAAGGGCAGCAAAGCTTTCGAGATTTGGCAGGTGGAAATGATGTGCGCAAAGCTCATCACCGTCGAGCTCAGTTAAGGCACGCAAAACCGCATTCTCAAACTCGCGAATATTACCCGGCCACGGATAGCTTGCTAGCGCCGGCAAAACATCATCGGCCAGCGAAGGCTTATCAATACCTAATTGGCTGGCGTATTTCACAGAAAACATATCCAGCAGGGCTTCAATATCGGAGCTGCGCTCACGCAGTGGTGGGATCTTCAGATTAAGCACGTTCAATCTAAAGTAGAGGTCTTCACGAAAACTGCCAGACTCAATCAGTTGCTCTAATGTATGTTTGGTTGAGGCGATAACGCGCACATTAACATGCACCTCTTCATCCTCACCTACACGTCTAAAGGTGCCGTCTTGTAAGAAGCGAAGCAGCTTGCTTTGCAGTAGCGATGACATCTCACCGATCTCATCCAAAAATACCGTGCCGCCATCAGCAGTTTCAAAGATGCCCTTTGGCGACTTCTCTTGACCAGCACTCGGTGCTTGGCCAAACAGCTCGGTCTCTGCCACATCATCTGGCATAGAGGCGCAGCTGAGGACCAAGAATGGCTTGGTCGCTCGGCTTGAGCGAGCGTGACAAGCGCGGGCTAGCATCTCTTTACCTGTACCAGTATCGCCTTCAATCAGCAAAGGCTGATCAAGCATGGCCAGTTTTTTAGCCTGTGTGATCAATGCTTTATGACGATTAGACACCCCAACAAAGTGCTCAAAACCAAGTGGATTATGGTCGGCGAGCTGCTCATTGGCATTAAAGTCACCATTTGCCTGACGCAGTTGAATAACCATGGAAGCAAGAATTGGCTCCTCAGCCTCAACATCAAGATAAACCGGGACGGCTTCGAGCTGATAATCGATACCACGGATTACCACCTTCTGCTTCTCGCGCTGACGAGAGTGCTCTCGCCACTGCTCATAATCAAACTTTGGCAGCAGCGAACTTATTGAGGTTTCAATCAAGGTTTCAGAGGCAAACAATTTATGGGCAGACTGGTTTGCCATATCTACCTTGCCATTGGAGCCTACAGAGAGAAGCGGTTCAGAGAGGTTATTAAACAGTGCGGTTAGCTCAGTATTCTTGCGCTCAACCGGCATAAAAGGAATGCGTCTTACATCTTCAACGCCATCGATGCGGCGGATTTGCGCCATGATGTCACGAAAAGATTCGAACTCTAGCTCTGGGAAGTTGAGATAGATAATGCCAACAGGGTCAATCTCGATGCCGCGCAAATCTATGTTTTGCGCGGTTAAGATATCGAGCAACTCTCGAGTCAGACCGATACGGTCTTCACACAGTACTTCTAAGCGCACGTAAATCTCTTTATGGTGTCTAATTATGTTTACACCAGTTTCAAGTATACGCCCGCAAGCGTCAAGAGAATTGCGCTAAAGTCAGACTTTATCGTGCTTTTTTGGGATAGAAAGTTGTAAACGCTGTTTAACACTGCCCAAAATTCGATCACGAATATGCGACAGCTTGATACGGTTATCCGTCGAAAACTCGATTGGGCGAACCAGCTCAGCCGCCTTAATACCCAGACGAGCAGTCAAAAGCCCCACACCCACGCCTTGTGCGGCGCGTGATGAAAGCTTTGCCGTCATGTCCATAGACAGAAAATCCATGCCAGCATCCAGCACCAACTCGCTACCGCCTGCGGCTGCCATATTGACAAAGATAGAGCGCAGAAGCTTAATGCGAGACCAATAGCCAAGCTCAACCCCATAGGCTTTAGAAATGGCACTGACCATAGCAACTTCGCCACACCACCAGCGCCATATCCGCGATAGCAATCGGGCTGACCGCCACCATCACTGCCGCCTCTGACGAGTATTTGGCAACCAGCCTGCTGACTCTGGCGTCAATCGACGAAAGCACTGAATCTTCGTAGAGCTTAAACACGTCCCTATCGCTGTGGGTAGCGTTTACACGCTCAACAAACTTGTCTCGTCCACTCGCTTCAACGCCTTTATCAAACAGGCTTTTATTGATGGACTCACAAAACGGCAATGCCCTGCCGTGACCATTATCTTGTGCAATCGCTCGAGACTCTTCTTGTATCTCGCTTGCCCTTTGAGCCTGCGAAGCTTGATTAGCTCTCTTGCCAGCGCAATAAAGCCTACGCTACTTATCGCAACGCATAACGCCACCCAAGACAGGGCTAGATAATCTTTACCTGTGAAGCGCTGATAAAGGAGTCTATCAACTGCCACACCAACAAGGCAGAAAACACGCTGAGAAGAATTCGCCATTTCCAGCCACGTTTTTTAGGCTTCAGTGCTTTCTCTACATCGGTTTCTAGAGCCTGATCATCATCAAGGTTCATCGGCGCTTCTACAACAAACTCTTGCTCAGAAAAAGTCTGCTTTTTATCGAGATCAGGTGCTTGATCATCAGGCTCACCCTGACTGAACACCTGCTTTTCTTTGTACTGGTTCAAATGACTACCTCAATTTATCGCTTAGTAGGAATTGAAGTGCCTTATCCATGGCGATATGTGGCAGTGCTTGTGACTCCACATAATGCTTTGGCTGAAAACTACTGAACTCAAAGCCAGAGTGTTGCCAGAAATCCGCTTTAGGCAAGGTGGCTGGCACCTCACCCGGATAGAGGGTGATTCTCTCACCACCGATGAGTGTGCCACTTATCGCCGGTTGCACCTTGCCCTTACTCTCTACATAGCCGGCGTTAGTCGCGGCAATCGAGGCCACCGGCAGACACTCCATTTTTACATTCTCAAACGAGACGTACTGCCACACCGGCTGCACTAGGTGCCTTAGTAGCATAGTGAGATTACTGTGTTGATCTGGCGTTACATGGTCGGCCTTGGTTGCAGCGAACAACAGCTTATCGGTGCGTGGCGAGAAGATCCGACGCAGAATGGAGTTACTACCATAGCTAAAGCTCTTCATGATCTCAGACAGTGCCAACTGCATATCACTAAAAGCGTGTGAGCCTTGGTTTAACGATGAAAGCACATCCACCAGCACGATTTGACGGTCAAACTCGGCAAAATAGCGCTTATAAAAAGGCTTAATCACCTGATTTTGATACTCTTTATATCGCTTATGCAGCAGCGACAAAGCCGAGCCTTTAAGGGGTTTATCTTCTCCACATAAGGGAAAAACAGCAGTACCGGCGCTTCTGCAAGCTCTCCAGGCAGCACAAAGCGTCCCGGCTGAATATGGTGATAGCCCTTCTGCTTTAGAAGCTGAAGCAGCTCAGTGTATTCTCGAGAGAGCTGATTAATAAGCTTGTCGTCTTGCTCTTGATTCAGGCTAAGATCAACCACTCTACCGAGCCATTCTTTCGCCTCAGGCAAAGCTATCTGCTCAAGCCGTCTTATCTGGCTTTCAGACCAAGTAGCGTAATCCATCTCTAGCATAGGAAGGTCGAGGAGCCACTCCCCAGGATAATCAACCAGATCTAAATAAAGAGTGGAGCTGCTAGAGACCAGTTTTCGTGCACGACTTTTAGGCTGATACTTGATGGCCAAACGAATTTCGCTCACATCTCGAGTAGGCTCTGGCCATGTCGGAGGCTCACTTGAAAGGGCCTCAATACTGGCATCAAGGTTGAACCTTGGGGTCAATAAGCTTTTTTGAGGAACACGCCTTGCACCGAGCAGCCTCCCTTGCTCGGCAACATCGAGCAGTGGCAGGTTATCGTCGGTAGCGCTTGAGATAAGCTGATTTACAAATGAGGTGATAAACGCAGTCTTACCTGCGCGCGAAAGTCCCGTCACCCCTATTCTTACATGGGCGTCGAGACCTCGATTGATCAGTTCTTTAGTGTGTTTCGTTATCTTCATATTTCTCTCCAACCACTAAAATATCACGATATTTCGCGTCGGAGGCGAAGATTACAAAGATTTAATCATCCACAATCAGCTTGTAGATAACGAACAGCGCCAACTCTAGAAGCGCGGTTAGCGCTAGCGTGATAGTAATGTACTTCTCTTCGAAGATAGAAATACCTTGCAGAATAAGATCATAAGCGAACACACCACCGATGAGTACTGCAATAATGATTTGTAGGATTTGAATAAAACGCGGCATCAACTTCCCCTGTAGTCCGATAGAAATAGAGCTGCTACTACACTAGCCCCATATTACTGAAAATTAAAGAAAAAGAGCGACAAGTGTCGCTCTTTTAACCGTTACGCTTCATCCAGTTGCGCAATATTCACTTTCCAAGTGTCAGGACCAATTTGGTGAGCATTGGCACCGCTTGAGTCTACCGCCACTGTGACTGGCATATCCTCTACATCAAACTCGTAGATGGCTTCCATACCCAGCTCTTCGAATGCAACTACCTTGCACTCTTAATCGCCTTCGAAACGAGGTAAGCCGCGCCGCCTACTGCCATTAGATACACAGACTTGTGCTTCTTAATTAGATCAACCGTCTGCTCACCGCGCTCCGCTTTACCTATCATGCCAGCAATACCGGTCTCGGAAAGCATCATGTCGGTGAACTTATCCATACGCGTTGAAGTCGTTGGACCGCTGGACCTACCGCTTCATCGCCAACCGCATCTACAGGACCCACGTAGTAGATAAACTTGCCGTTGAAATCCACACCTTCTGGCAGGCCTTCTCCGCTCTCAAGCAGTTGCTGAATACGCTTGTGTGCCGCATCACGGCCGGTCAGCATCTTGCCAGACAGAAGTAACGTTTCACCTGTCTTCCAGGTTTCGATATCCGCTTGAGTCACCTCATCTAGGTTTACACGGCGCGCTTTATCGCCCGCATCCCATGAGATCTCTGGCCAATCTTCAAGCTTAGGCGCTTTCAGATCTGCAGGCCCTGAACCATCTAGAGTGAAGTGTACGTGACGCGTGGCGGCACAGTTAGGGATCATGCACACTGGCTTGGAAGCTGCGTGAGTAGGTGCGGTTTTGATTTTAACATCAAGTACTGTGGTTAGGCCGCCAAGGCCCTGTGCACCGATACCCGTTTTGTTGGCACGCTCGAAGATCTCAAGACGAAGCTTCTCTTCAGTCGTTTCAGCGCCGCGCGCTTTAAGCTCGTGGATATCCACCGACTCCATCAAAGACTCTTTTGCCAGTACCGCGGCTTTCTCAGCAGTACCGCCGATGCTATACCCAGCATGCCCGGTGGACACCAGCCTGCGCCCATAGTTGGTAGCGTTTTCTCTACCCACTCGGCGATGTCATCAGATGGGTTTAGCATCACCATCTTGGCCTTGTTCTCAGAACCACCGCCTTTGGCTGCAATCTGAATCTCTACCTTGTCACCCGGGACCATGTTGATATGAACCACAGATGGGGTGTTGTCTTTACTATTAGTGCGTTTACCTGCAGGGTCTAGCAGAATAGATGCACGCAGTGGGTTATCCGGGTTGGTGTATGCACGACGAACCCCTTCGTCGATCATCTCTTGTACCGTCATATCAGTGGCGTCCCATTGCACAGCCATACCGATATTAACGAAACAGGTAACGATACCCGTATCTTGGCAGATAGGACGATGCCCTTCTGCTGACATGCGCGAGTTGATTAGGATCTGTGCGATAGCATCCTTAGCTGCGCTGCTTTGCTCTGCGTGATACGCCTTTTCAAGCGCTTGAACAAAATCTAGAGGGTGATAATAGGAGATATATTGAAGTGCGTCCGCGACGCTATCGATAACGTCTTGCTTACGAATAACAGTCATTCGTAGTGCCCCTTTTAGTGACAGTCTGATTCCAGTGGTTGTAATGGCGCGGGTCAATAACCACAACGCTCTAACTTTTTATGCAAACTATGATACCCTTGTCGCGATTCTCAAACCAGACGCACCATATCGGTGTTGTCACAATTCGTACAAATTGATTCATGTTTGTTCACAAACCGCAAATTACTCCCGTAACTTATAAGCAAAACCTTGCTCATACCCTATTTGAAACCTGCCATCATCAGCCGTGGGCGATACTACTGAGCTCTGCAAATAGCGTTCACCCTAATAGTCGTTACGATATTGTTGCGCTAAACCCTATAGTCACAGTGGAGACCACAGGAGATACCAGCAAGGTATCTATAAATGGTCAGGTTAGCCAAACAACGCAAGAGCCGTTTGCCTTAATTCGCGAACTGCAACATGAATATCTGCCCTACTCTCCAGAGCTTGACGATGTGCCGTTTTGCGGTGGTTGGTTGGGTTATTTTGGCTACGACCTAGGTCGCCAGATTGAGAATATGCCTGAGACTGCAGAGCATGATATCCATGCGCCTGACCTTGCCCTTGGCCTGTATCACAGCGCTTGATTGTGGATCACAAGCTCAAGTCAGCCTATTGGGTGGGCGAGGTTCAAACCCCTGCCACAGAACCATCTAACAAAGGCCAATTCAGACTGGTCTCAGATTGGCACGCCAACATGACCCAAGCTGAATACACAAAAAAGTTTAATCAGGTGCAAGAGTACCTTCTCTCGGGCGATTGCTATCAAATCAATCTTGCCCAGCGCTTTAATGCACGGTTCGAGGGTGACGAATGGCTCGCCTATAAGACCCTTGAGAGTGCCAACGTCGCACCGTTTTCGGCATTTGTTCGACTGCCCGAGTATACGGTACTCAGCATTTCTCCAGAACGCTTCTTGCAGTGCCATAGTGACAAGGTAGAAACCAAGCCAATCAAGGGCACACGCCCTCGCTTTGCAGACCCTAAGCTGGATGCTGAGCAGATTAGTGACCTTAAAACAGCGCCTAAGGATCAGGCTGAAAACCTGATGATCGTCGACTTACTCAGAAACGACATTGGTCGCGTCTGCGCGCCGGGTAGCGTTAAGGTACCTAACCTATTTGATGTGGAGAGCTTTCCTGCGGTGCATCACTTAGTTAGCACCATTACCGGTGATCTAGATAAAAAGCACGATGTGTATGACCTGCTTCGTGCCTGTTTCCCTGGGGGTTCTATTACTGGAGCGCCAAAGGTGCGTGCAATGCAGATCATTGAAGAGCTTGAGCCGCACAGACGAAATGTCTATTGCGGTAGCATTGGTTATATCAGTCGCTGCGGTAATATGGATACCAGCATTACTATCCGCACCCTTATTACCCAGCAGGACTCCATCTATGCATGGGCCGGCGGTGGCTTAGTGGCAGACAGTGTTGCTGAAGATGAATATCAAGAAACATTGGATAAACTGGGCAAGATTCTGCCAATATTAAAAACTAGTTTTCTTCACAGGGATAGGATGTGAATCGCGAGCAATTCTTAAATCGTTTTACCTTTTCGCCAACAAGGGCTTATGACAGCAAAAGTCTCGAGCGCATTCTCCCTGTAAACCCTGACAGTTTAAGACCTGCTGCTGTACTCATCGCCTTGGTCGACAGAGGCGATTCACTGCATGTTCTTCTCACTAAGCGAGCCGAACACCTCAAACATCATCCAGGCCAGGTAAGTTTCCCCGGCGGAAAATATGAAGAGAGCGATAAAGACCTGAGCTTTACCGCGGTGCGAGAAGCGTGTGAAGAGGTTGGACTAAAAGAAGAACAAATCACGGTTATCGGCGAGCTCCCTGCGCTCCCTACTATCAGTAAATTCGCTGTGACTCCCTTTATCGCTTTTGTGGATGCCGATTACTCCATAGAACTGGATGACAACGAGGTCGCTGAGGCCTTCGAAGTGCCCGCTAGCTTTTTGTTTTCCCGAGAAAACATCTTCGAGAGTCAGTTTGAGCTTAAACATAGCCGACACAAGATCTTCGCTATCCCCTATCAAAAACACTTTATCTGGGGGGTAACGGCGCAGATTATCGATGCTATGGGGCGTCAACTTGCTTGAATAACCACCGCTTGTTGAAAAAACCTCTGTAAATCGTCACTCTCCACTTGATGCAAAAGATTTGCTAAGTAAACTGAGAAGTTCAATCTAATTCTTATTTTCTTAGTAGGGTCTTTTGACCTATCACCCATTGGAGATTGATATCTAATGACTTACGCGCCTGTAAAAGACGTACTTGGCGGCAAACTAGCAACTGACAGTGAAGTAACTGTTCGTGGCTGGATCCGTTCACGTCGTGATTCCAAAGCTGGAATCTCTTTCCTTGCCATCTATGACGGCTCTTGTTTCGACCCGATTCAGGCCGTGGTCCCAAATAATCTTAATAATTACGAAGACGAAGTACTTAAGCTGACCACCGGCTGCTCTGTTGAAGTAACAGGTAAGATTGTTGAATCTCCTGCTAAGGGTCAAGATTTTGAACTAGCAGCAACCGAAGTTAAGGTTGTTGGCTGGGTTGAAGACGCAGAAACCTACCCTATGGCTAAGACTCGTCACTCTATCGAGTACTTGCGTGAGGTTGCGCACCTGCGTCCTCGTACTAACGTTATTGGCGCGGTTGCTCGCGTACGTAACTGCCTGTCTCAGGCTATCCACCGTTTCTACCACGAGCAAGGTTTCTTCTGGGTATCTGCTCCGCTTATCACTGCATCTGATGCAGAAGGCGCAGGTGAGATGTTCCGCGTATCTACTCTAGATATGGAAAACCTACCTCGCACTGAAAAAGGCGATGTGGATTACAACGAAGACTTCTTCGGTAAAGAGACCTTCCTAACGGTATCTGGCCAGCTTAACGCTGAAGCTTATGCGTGTGCACTAAGCAAGGTATACACCTTCGGTCCTACTTTCCGTGCAGAAAACTCAAACACCAGCCGCCACCTAGCGGAGTTCTGGATGGTTGAACCTGAGATCGCATTTGCTGACCTAGAAGACGTGGCTAAGCTATCTGAAGACATGCTTAAGTTCGTATTTAAAGCTGTACTTGAAGAGTGTCGTGATGACCTTGAGTTCTTCGCGCAGCGCATCGACAAGCAAGCGATCACTCGTCTAGAGCAGTTCGTATCTTCAGACTTTGCACAAGTTGATTACACTGATGCTATCCAGATCCTTCTAGACTCTGGTCGTGAGTTCGAATTCCCTGTTGAGTGGGGTATCGACATGTCTTCTGAGCACGAGCGCTACCTTGCTGAAGAGCACTTCAAAGCACCAGTAATCGTGAAGAACTACCCGAAAGATATCAAAGCATTCTACATGCGTGCTAATGATGACGGTAAGACTGTAGCGGCGATGGACGTATTGGCACCTGGCATCGGTGAAATCATCGGTGGTTCTCAGCGTGAAGAGCGTCTAGATATCCTAGATGAGCGCATGCGTGAAGTGGGTATCGACCCTGAGCACATGAGCTGGTATCGCGATCTACGTAAATACGGCACAGTACCTCACGCTGGCTTCGGTCTTGGATTCGAGCGTCTAGTGTCTTACGTAACTGGTATGGGCAACGTACGTGACGTTATCCCATTCCCACGTACACCACGTAGCGCAAACTTCTAAAAAAGAAGAGTTAACTGAAAACCGCCTATCTAGGCGGTTTTTTGTATCTTAACTTCCGGTAATCATTGGAATATCGATAGGTATTGTTTTAAAAGTGCGATGAATGTATAAAGGAAGGAGTTTTGTTCTTTCCATCTATTAACCACGGACGATTTCCATGTTTGAAAAAGTAGTTGCGGCCCCAGCCGACCCTATCCTTGGCCTTACTGAAGAGTTTAAAAAAGATGCACGCGCAGAGAAGATTAATCTTGGCGTGGGTATCTACAAAAACGAACAAGGCGCTACCCCAGTTCTTGCTACCGTAAAGAAAGCAGAACAAGCAATTTTGGAAACGGAAACCTCTAAATCTTATCTCACCATTGAAGGTACAGCGGAGTACGGCCTTGCAGTACAAAAACTGCTATTTGGTGCCGATAGCGAGATCGTAACCTCAAGCCGCGCAAAAACAGCGCAAGCACCAGGTGGTACCGGTGCACTTCGCGTAGCCGCTGAATTCATCAAGCGTCACCTAGGTAGCGCTAAGATCTGGATCAGTAACCCGACTTGGGCAAACCACAAAGGCGTATTCACTGCCGCGGGTGTTGAGATTGCCGAGTACACCTACTACAACGCAGAGACTAAGAACAAAGACTTTGCCGCTATGCTGGCTGATCTTGAAAAAGCATCCGCAGGCGACATCATTCTTCTTCACGGTTGCTGCCATAACCCTACCGGTATCGACCCAACGGCTGACGAATGGAAGCAACTAGCAAAACTTGCCGCTGACAAGAAGCTGATTCCTCTATTTGATTTTGCATATCAAGGCTTCGCGAAAGGCGTTGAAGAAGATGCTGCGGGTCTACGCGCATTTGCTGAAGTAAACTCTGAGATCCTAGTAGCAAGCTCTTTCTCGAAGAATTTCGGTCTGTACAATGAGCGCGTAGGTGCGTTTACTCTAGTTGCAGCTAACAACGAAGTTGCTCAAACTGCGTTCTCTCAAGTTAAAGGCATTATCCGCTCTATCTACTCTAACCCACCAGCACACGGCTCAGCAGTAGTCACCCACATCCTTAACGATGCGACGCTTCGCCAAGAGTGGGAACAAGAAGTAAAAGAGATGCGCGATCGCATTCAAGAGATGCGCACCCTTTTCGTTGAGACGCTAAAAGCGGAAGGTGTAACCCACGACTTTAGCTTTATCGAAGCCCAAAATGGCATGTTCTCTTTCTCTGGTCTGAGCAAAGAGCAAGTAGCGCGTCTTAAAGATGAATTCGCTATCTATATCGTAGGCTCTGGTCGTATCAGCGTTGCGGGCATGACGAAAGAAAACATGGGCCCGCTATGTAAAGGTATCGCTGCGGTACTTTAATTGCGCAATAGAATGAGAAGAGGCTCCTAACAGGAGCCTCTTTTTTGTATCTAGAAACTGAATTTTGCTACGACCCCGCCTTGGGTAAGGTCGCTATCGTCGTTCCATGTGGTTCGTCCGTACAGACCAAGAGAAAAGTTATCGAAGATGTAGTAATCCGTGCCGAGCTCGAACGAGGATTCATAAATTACGTCGTAGTCTAGATATTCCAAGCTTGTCCGTAACTCCCAATTTTCGGTCAATCTGTAATTAAGTCCTGCAAATACCCCTAGCAGAAAATCTTTTTCTGAAAATACGGTCGAGCCTTGCGAGTTTCTAAGTTTGATTTTAGAGCCACCGATCTTAATACCCGCTACAAGGTCGAGATCATCGGTTAAGCCAAACCGCCTAGCGCCGGACAGAGTAAGGTAGTCCGCCCTGTCGTTTTCATCATCAAAATGGGTGAATCGCCCTTTATACTGAAAGTTAACTAGATAATGTTTAGTAACGAGCCACTGCAGATTAAAGTCGCTTACCGTGACATCATCACGTCCAGGAAGGTTATCAGAGTCTACTTTACCGCCACCTATGGCTGCGCTAAAGAAAGTGTATTGAACTGGGGTTGTTTGTGAGGCCTGCACAGTACTACTCAAAATGAGGGCACCCGACAACGCAATAAGAACGGATTTTTGCAATCTACTCTCCTTTTGCTGATGGAATATGCGCAATATGAGTAGAGTTTAGTATAGAAATTCCAATAAGTTAGCCTCAGATTAGTGACTATTTCCTCATTTCAATCCAAAATAATTGAATCAGCTTTAAAGCAGGAAAAACAATGGAAGTAGAACTTCTCGAGATACAGCAATTTTTGGCTCAGTACCCTCCTTTCAACGCATTGCCGGAAGAGGTTCTTGCCGAGGTCACTCACAACACAGAGATCTCCTATGTGCGGGAAGGCAAGAGCGTGGTGCAATTAGGTGAGACCATTGAAGAATTTTATGTAATTCGAAGTGGCGTGATAGAAATAAGCCGTCGCAATGGTCAGCTTTATAATAGGCTAGATGAAGGCGCGGTATTTGGTCAGATGGCACTGCTAAGTAGCGGACGCGTATTGTTCCCAGCGAAAGCTATCGAGGACTCCCTTCTTTACTGTATCCCGTCCGAGATCTTCCAAAACCTCTATGACAACTATGACAGCTTTGCTGACTTCGTTGCAGCAGAGGACAGTACTCGTCTGCGCCGCGCGATTGCCAGCAATGATGATAATGACCTTACCACCATCAAGTGCGAGAGCTTATCTCGCGACCAGTTTTTACCATTAACGATACCGAGTCCATTCGTGATGCTGCTATCTTGATGGATGAGGAGAACACCTCCTGTCTTATCATCAATTCTGAAGAGCCACACCTTAAAGATGAGATTCAGGGCATTCTTACTGACCGAGATCTGTGTACCCGCGCCATTGCTCGAGGTGCTGACCTTGATTCTCCTCTCTCTTCGGTAATGACCAAGGACGTAATTACGCTCGATAGCAACGCCTATGTCTATGAAGCCATGCTGACCATGCAACGCTATAACGTGCACCACCTACCTCTCATGCGTAAAGGCAAACCGTTAGGGGTTATCGAGGCATCGGATATTGTGCGTTATGAATCGCAGAACTCGCTACTTCTCGTAAGTTCGATCTTCCAGAGTAACAGCATCGAAGAGCTTGCCCAGCTCTCTGAGCAGGTGAAAGACAGCTTTGTTCGACTTGTGAATGAGGACGCTAACTCACACATGGTAGGCAGCGCCATGTCGGTTATTGGTCAAAGCTTTAAACAGCGTATTATCGAACTTGGCGAAGAAGAGCTCGGCCCTGCCCCGATTCCTTATTGCTTCTTAGCATTGGGCTCTATGGCTCGAGACGAGCAGCTTATTGTTACCGACCAAGATAACGCTATCATCCTCTCCAACAGCTTTGAAAAAGACAAACACGACAAATACTTTGCCAAGCTGGCTCAATGGGTGTCTGATGGTCTGGATAAATGTGGCTACCCATATTGCACCGGTGACATCATGGCCACTAACCCTATCTGGCGTATGACCCAGACTGAGTGGGAAGAGTGCTTTTCAGATTGGATAGACAATCCAAACCCTAAAGCGCTACTTAACGCCTCTATCTTCTTCGACCTTGTCGGTGTACACGGTCAGATCAAGTGGGCAGAGCAGCTCAATCGCTTTATTGTGAAGAAAGCGCGTAAGAGCCTAAATTCCTGACCTTCCTTGCTCGCAATGCACTAAACCGCACTCCGCCACTGGGCTTTTTCAAGAGCTTCGTAATGGAGAAAGACGGTAAGCATAAAAACTCTATCAACCTTAAACGTCGCGGTACTGCGCCACTGGCAGACCTGATCCGTGTTCATGCTTTGGCGGTAGGCTCTACGCAGCAGAACTCCTTCGAGCGACTGGATGACATTCTAGACTCAGGCTTCTTCCTAAAGGCAAAGCGCAGGATTTAAAGGACGCGCTCGAGTTTATCTCTATGGTTCGTATCAGACACCAAGCAATCGATATTGAGCAAGGTAACGAGCCAGATAACAATATCGAGCCAGATAATCTGTCAGACTTTGAGCGTCGTAATTTAAAAGATGCCTTCCAGATCTTAAGTAATGCACAGAACTTCTTGAAGTTCCGCTACCAAGGGAACTCATTCAATAATGGATAAATTTGATTGGTATGAGTTTCAAAAAAACAGGCCAGTGAATCAAAGGTGCCTTGGCTAAGAGAGTTTTATGAAACGCCACTTCCCGAGGTGGGAACCAGCATCAAGGATACCCCACTGCTGGCTCTAGACTTTGAGACTACCGGCTTGATGCAAAGAAGGACGAGATAATCTCAATCGGTCTTGTGCCGTTTGACCTTAATCGTGTGTATCTTAGACAAAGTAAGAGTTGGCTGATTAAGCCTAAGAAAAAGCTCAACACTGATTCTGTAGTGATCCATGGTATTACCCACTCTGACCTTGAAGATGCGCCGGATCTGAACAAGATACTGCCAGAGTTTTTAGAGGCCATCGCCGGTAAGATCTGTGTGGTGCACTACAGGCAGATAGAGCGTGATTTTCTCAATGCCACCTTCAAGAGACGTTTTGGAGAAGGGATCAAGTTTCCGGTGATCGATACTTTGCAGATTGAGTGGGATTATCAGAAACGATTAACGTCAGGGCTTTGGAAGCGTTTGCAGGGTAAGAAACCTGCTTCGGTGAGATTAGGGGCAAGTCGCAGTCGTTACAACCTGCCTACCTATACGCCGCATGACGCCTTGATAGACGCCATAGCGACGGCAGAGCTTCTTCAAGCTCAGGTCTCCCATCATTATGATGAAGAGACCCTACTTTCAGATATCTGGGTTTAGCGCTCTTCTGTCGCCATACCCATTAGCAAGCTGACACACATCGCCAGCAATACAAAGGTAAACGGTAGTGCGGTTGAGATAGCGCCCGCTTGAAGCGCTTGAACCGCCTCCGAGCCGCCGACCCAGAGCATAGCAACCGCGATTGCACCCTCCATAAATGCCCAGAACACACGCTGAACAACAGGAGCATCAACCTTACCACCGGCTGTGATGCTATCGATTACCAGTGAGCCTGAGTCAGACGAGGTGATAAAGAACACCAGTACTAAGACTACTGCAATGATAGATAGCATTTTACCCATAGGCAGAGAATCGAACATCTCAAACATAGCCAGAGATACGTCGGTTAGACCCTTGCTACCTAGAATGCCCACTTGGTTTACTACCTGGTCGATAGCCAAACCGCCGAATACAGACATCCAAACTACAGTTACGATTGTTGGAACAATCAGAACCGCGGTGATGAACTCACGTACAGTACGACCTTTAGATACGCGCGCGATAAACATACCTACAAATGGGGACCATGAAATCCACCAAGCCCAGTAGAATACAGTCCAACCTTGGAACCACGCCTCATCTTCACGACCGTGAGGATTACTCAGTGGAATTAGGTTTTCAGCATACGCAGCGATGGTAGTCGTAATAGAGCTAAAGGTAACGTGATAGCCGATGAACATCACTAGGCCCAGTAGCAAGAATGCGATCAGCATGTTGATGTTAGAGATAACCTTAACACCACCATCAATACCTCGCATTACCGAGACGATAGCCAATATGGTCACCACAGTAATTACCGCAACCTGAAGCCCAAAACCACTGGAGATACCAAACACATGATTGATACCCGATGCCGCTTGTTGCGCACCTAAACCTAATGAGGTAGCAAGACCGAATAGCGTTGCAAGAACCGCTAGCGTATCCACGATATGACCTGCCCAGCCCCAAGTACGGTCACCTAGGATCGGATAGAAGATCGAGCGAATAGAAAGTGGTAGGCCCTTGTTATAGGTAAAGAAAGCGAGTGATAGCGCTACGATGCCATAGATAGCCCAAGGGTGAAGACCCCAGTGATACATGGTGGCACCCAAAGCAAGCTTCGCTGCCTCTGGAGTATTTGGTTCTACATTAAGCGGGGTATGGAACCAACCTGTAAAGTAAGCCACAGGCTCAGCCACACTCCAGAACATCAGACCGATACCCATGCCCGCTGCGAATAGCATCGCAATCCAAGACAACAAGGAATAATCTGTAGTGGCGTCTTTGCCGCCAAGGCGGATCTTGCCATAAGGCGAAACAATCAGGATCAAGCAGAAGATAACGAAGATGTTACCCGCCCAAATGAACAGAGCATCAAAGTTCGTGATGATACTATTCTTCAAACCGTCTAGTGCGGTTTTGGCTGTTTCTGCATCCAGAAACACCATAGTGAGAAGGAACAGAATGGTTAGACCCGCACTTGCCGAGAACACGGCGTTGTGAACGTCTAAGCCCCATTTCTGGATATTATCCTGTCCTAT
The DNA here is from genome assembly GCA_000830455.1 of Vibrio sp. JCM 19236. Taxonomy (GTDB): domain Bacteria; phylum Pseudomonadota; class Gammaproteobacteria; order Enterobacterales; family Vibrionaceae; genus Vibrio. Next base: position 113,692 of record BBSB01000006.1, on the reverse strand, counting down.
CTGGTAGTCGGTACTATCGATGCTGTATTTATCGATACCCTTAGTCATGCAGCCTCCTTATGCAGGGCATGGTTTGTAATTAACTTTCAATTATATCGTAATTTGAACAATAAATCCGCTAACACGCTGAAAATAAAGCACATTATTTAACTAAATGCTGATAAACCGTACAATGCGGGTATAAATAAAATACTGGCTAACACCACTATCTGTATAAGGATAAAGGGAATCACCCCCTGATAGATCTGCTTGGTTGTTACCGACTTAGGCGCTACACCTTTTAAATAAAAGAGACTGAACCAAACGGCGGGGTCAGGAAGGAGGTCTGCAAGTTCATTGCCACCAAGATGGCAAACCACACCATGTTAATGCCAAGGAGTTCAGCCACCGGCGCTATGATGGGCACGATAATAAAGCAGATCTCGACAAAATCGATAAAGAAGCCCAGCAACAAGATAACCAGCATCACTAGGATCAAGAAACCCCACTTCTCTCCCGGCAGTGCAAGCATCCACTCCTCTACCAAGTAGTCACCACCTGTGTAAGTAAAGGCCATTGAAAATGCAGTCGCGCCTAGCAAGATAGCAAACACCATGGCGGTTACTTTAACCGTCTCAACAGAAGACTCGTAAATAAGCTTCCATGAGAATTGGCGATACAGAACCGAGAGTAAAATAGCCCCGGCACCACCCAAAGCAGCTGATTCGGTCGGTGTAGCAATTCCAGCAAAGATAGAGCCCAGCACCACAATAATCAGCGCGAGCGGAGGCACTATGGCTTTTAATGCTGAAGCCACTGTTGTCCTTTACTTAGATCATCCTCCTGCGGGATTGGCATAGCCGCTTCTGGTTTGAAGTAGGCAAAGGCTGCGATATAGATAACATAGGCTATGACCAGTACCACGCCAGGGCCAATAGCGGCCTGGAACAAATCCCCTACCGGCACACCAAGTACGTCACCCAGCAAGATCAAAACGATGGATGGCGGAATGATCTGTCCAAGTGTGCCTGATGCGCAGATGGTGCCGCAGGCAAGGCGCGTATCGTAGTTGTATTTGAGCATCACAGGAAGTGAGATAAGCCCCATGGCCACAACCGATGCACCTACTACGCCTGTAGATGCTGCTAGCAGTGCGCCCACCACCACAGTAGAAATGGCGATACCGCCACGCACACCGCCGAATAGTCGACCCATTGCCTCTAGGAGTTGCTCTGCCAATCTGGTTTTCTGCAGTACCAACCCATAAAGATAAACAGGGGTACCGCCATCAAAACCGTGTTTTGCATGATGGATTCGATGCGATACGGCATAAAGGCGAACATATCCCAACCTTCCGACCAAACACCGAAGATCAGTGCAATGCCGCCAAAGGTAAAGGCAACTGGGAAACCCAATAACAGCGCAAACAGCGCCACAAAAAACATGACTATGCCTATCATCGAGCTCCCTCCCTGGTTAAGCGCTCAAGCGAGTGGAGGATCAAACCGATACCACTGATTGCAATAAATAGAAAAGACACTGGAATGGTGGCTTTGATGATCCAGCGATACGGTAGACCGCCTGGGTCACCAGATGTCTCGCCTATGTCATAGGCTTGATAAGCAAAGTCTATCCCGTACCAAGCGACCAAGAGACTGAATGGCATTAGCCAAAACAGGACACCTAGAATGTCGATAATGGATTGAACCTTAGGTGAGAAGCGCTCATAGAAAATATCAACGCGCACATGGCCGTGGGTTTTAACCGCAAACGGCACACCGAAAAGAAACACAGCCGCAAACAGGTGCCATTCTAATTCCTGCATCGCAATCGACACATCATTGAATACGTAGCGCATCACTACGTCATACACCACATTTGCTAGCAATAACAAAAACAACACACTCGACAAATGTCCGAGTGTGTTGCAAATCTTATCGGTTATTTTCATTAAAGATTTCAGCAAACGACCTCCCTGCCTTGCTCCATCGAAACCTATTTGGGTGACCTCGAAAGGTCACCTGCGGGGATTAATTTGAACTATTTAGATAGGCTTTATCCGAGATTTCCGTCCAAGAACGCACCTGCTTCAAATAGTCAGCCTGTGACATCTGGATCTTCTTAGCTGTAGCGTCTTTAGCCGCATGATCCGCAAGAAGCTTATCGTTCGCTGCCCGTAGCTGGCTGATAACCTCAGGTGGGAAGTCCTTCACCTGAACATCTGGGTAGTCAGTCTTGATGCTTGCCCAGTTCTTACCACTTTCATAGGTAGATTGGGTGTACATATCGTATGCCGCGGTACGCATAGCAACGCGCAGGATCTCTTGCAGATCTGCTGGAAGCTTATCCAAGTGCGCTTATTAATTAGGAACTGAAGCTCAGTCGCTGGCTCATGCCAACCTGTGTAGTAGTATGGCGCGATCTTATGAAAGCCCATGCGAAGGTCTAGTGAAGGCCCTACCCACTCAAGTGCATCGATGGTCTTTCTTTCAAGGGCTGTATAAAGCTCACCCGGTGCAATGTTGGTTGGCTTCGCACCTAACTCTGCTAGAACCTCTCCGGCAAAGCCAGGGATACGCATCTTCAGACCCTTAAGGTCATCCACAGAGTTGATCTCTTTTTGGAACCAACCACCCATCTGTACGCCAGTGTTACCACCAGGGAAGGACATTAGGTTGTGAGGGCTATACACCTCTTCCATAAGCTCCATACCACCGCCGTAGTAGAACCAAGAATATTGCTCAGGCGCTGTCATACCAAATGGCATGGTAGTGAAATAAAGTGTGTTTGGAACCTTGCCCTTCCAATAATAAGAAGCCGAGTGGCCCATGTCATATTGTCCGGACTTCACCATATCAAACACACCGAATGGTGCTTTGTGTTTATTAGAAGAGTCGATACGGATCTTTAATCGACCATTAGACATTTTCTCTGCCATGGCCGCCATGTTCTTGGTAGCATCACCGAAAATTGGGAAGTTTGGTCCCCATGTTTCTGCTAGTTTGAGTCGATACACCTTGTCATCTGCAGCGGCGCCGCTAGCCCCGATTAGGCCAACAACCAAAGCCACACTGCTCACACACGCTTTAATCCATTTAGATTTAAACGCCATACGTTTCTCCCTTTGTCCCTGGACGCCACCTGAAGTGGTGACTATATCTTCGTAGAGGTACTGCTTTTTATAAGCATTGGGTTAAATATGGACCTAATTCAGTGACTTATAAAAGATTTAACCAAAATGGTGCATCCAAGCACGGAAACAAAACGTAATAAGGTAAGAAAGTAAATTTAGGTCTAGTATTAACGATCCGCCTAAATAATTGCGCTAGAGTAAAAACAAGGACATAGAGAGAAATCAACGTGCGTACCCTGCAGCTAACCAATGAAAAATTTAAGATAGGGCGAAAAACCAGTGGCGTTGTAACCCTTGCTTACATCTTATTGTCTGTTTGGCTAAGTACCTTTTCACACTCGGCCCAAGGGACGCTAGGCATCTTGTTCGTTGCAGCCGTCGTCTACACCCTAACCCTGCACTTCTATAGACGCAGCATTATTAAGTTCACCATCACCAACACCCACTTTCAACAACACACCTATAAAGGTGGCTGGGTATTACAATGGCGCAATATTGGTAACCTTGGACGCTGCATCAGTAAAGACCCTACCGCAGAGCCACTACCTTGGATCGGTATTAAACTGAGCGAACCCGATAGATTCATTAACAGTATCTCCCTCGCGTGATCAGTGAGATCTTGCTGCAGCAAAGGGCACTGCTCTACTTAGGGGCCAGCGAACAAGGGGCACAAGAGCAATTTCAGGATATGGTGCTCGATTCAAGAGAAGTAGTGAAAGAAGAGTATGTATTAAAAGGCCTGCAGGCTAGCCTATACAGGCGCATGCAACACCAAAGGAAATTTTGGGGATACGATCTCTTTATCGCTGTGGGCGATCTTGACCGTGATGGGGATGAATTCGTGGGGTTAATGCGGCAGTACTGGGCTGCCGCACGAACTAGCTAAGCCTTAGTAAAGAGGCATCTCATCGGCAACGAATGGGTTCGATGCACGCTCAGCGCCAAAAGTAGACTCTGGACCATGGCCCGGGACAAAACGCGTTTCATTACCCAGTGCCCACAGTTTCTGCTTGATAGAAGCGATCAGGGTATTGAAGTCACCCTTAGGGAAATCAGTTCGACCTACACCGCCCTTGAACAATACATCACCCACGAATGCCAGTTTAGCTTCTTCGCTATGCAGAACTACGTGGCCCGGAGTATGACCCGGAGTATGAATCACATCTAAAGATTGATTGCCAAAAGTCACTTTGTCACCCTCGTCTAACCACTTGCTCGGCTCAAAAGCCTCTGTTAGCGGGAAACCAAACATCTGGCTTTGACCTTCTAGGCTCTGTAGCCAAAAATTATCTGCCTTGTGCGGACCTACGATAGGCGTACCGAGTGCATCGGCTAGCTCTTCACTGCCACCAACATGGTCAAGATGACCGTGGGTCAGCACCAGCTTTTCTACCTCAACGCCAAGCTCTTCGATAAGCGCCACCAACTGCTTTACATCACCGCCTGGTCGATCACCACGCCTTTCATGGTTTCATCGCACCAAACGATAGAACAATTTGCGCAAAACTGGTTACCGGAACCACCTGATATTGAAGAGCCATAACTTACCTAAACAACTAAATTAACTGGCACCGACTATGACAGCAATGCCCTTTAAACTCAAGGCTAACAGCGCGCGCAGCGACTGCAAATCGTACAGGAATGAGACAATTGGCTTTATAGCTAACGGCTTGCCAAGCTAGAAGACTTTGGGCTTTGGTCATACCCATAGACATCATCGCGGAAATGGATGCGTCCATCCTCCACCCATGAGGTCTTATAGATAAGATGCACGGGTATACGACGCTTTAGTGCCACCCTTGTATTATCATCGCTATCTATCGGAGAGATATTACTCTTTCTGAAGCCTTGGGTATCTGACAAGGTGTGGGCAAACTTATCGGCGTACTGCACACGAATACAGCCGGAGCTAAATGCTCGTGACTCTTTATCAAACAGATGCTTTGACGGCGTATCGTGCAAATAAATTGCCCGTCTATTTGGGGTATTAAATTTATAAGCTCCTAGGGCATTGGCAGAGCTTGGGATCTGGCGCATCCGATAAGGAAAGGTTCTCGGGTTAACCTTGTTCCACTCAATCAGGTTGTGGTCGACTATGGTTGGATCGCTCCACCCTTTTATCACCTGAATGCCTCGACTGCTGAGATACTCAGGATTTCGCCTCGTAGCGGGAATGATATCCTCACGCATGATTTTAGGCGGTACATTCCACACTGGATTCAGCACCATAGAATCCATCTTGATGGCCATCATGGGCGTTTTACGTTTCTTCTTACCAATGATCACCTTAGAAGAAAACGCCACATCACCTCTAAAGAAGTAATTCAGCTCGAAGCTAGGCAGGTTGACTAACACCAGGGCCTCTCTTTGGGTTGGCCATAGGTGTGAGCGCTCAGCGTTAAGAGCAAGACGTCTTATACGCTCCTCTATGGGATAGTTGAGCCACTCTATGGTATTCGGTCCTATGATGCCGTCCGGTTGCAATCCATGTTGTTCTTGGAATTGTTTAACCAGTTTCTCAAGATCCCTCGAATACCATTCCTTTTGTGTATCGACGGTACTTAAATCAAGGCCAGCCAATTCAAGCTTAATATGCAATAGCTCTCGATTTGGCAACTCCTCCCCGACTCTGATCAAGGTGTCAGATTCATAGTCGACACTGGCCTCGTTTTGTCGCTGTTGTAGATGGTCGATAGCGGTTTGGTAGGCTCGATAACTCGGCTCTGAGCCGCCAAACTGCATCAAAAACTGACTCAACCGATTGTTATCTATCGCAAGCTCAAGCGCATCAAGCTCCATCTGGGGCGGATTTGACCAAAGGTCTGGAATACCCTCACCAAATAGCCAAGTCTCCTGGTTTTCTAAAAGGCGCGCGCGATAACTCATGATCATCAGCAAGGTGTCGGTGGCAATTAGATCGTATTGAAAGTAATTATGCTGAATACGCAGTTGGCTTAATGCATCTAGCCGCTGTTCAAATTGAGGGAAGAGCTCCGCAAGAGAGAGCATCTCAAGCATATCTTCAATGAGCAGTTGATCTTCGATTTGAAGCCATATCAATTGATGGTGATGAGCGCGGTAAACCTGCTGTACCAGCGCTGGATATTCTAAAAAGCCGTTTAGCTCAACATTGGGATTCACCCAACCTAGGGTGTGGAACATGCTTTTGTCGGACGCAGAAAGGGGCATGGCACAGAGACTGGCCAAGAGTAGAGAGAGGAGTCTGCGTTTAAAACAAACCATGTTCACCTACTTGAAGCGTCCAAATGGATACCTCAAGTATGGCAAACATAGCTAAGATTCTCGACTCGCGAGAGGAGGAAATTTTATTACAGGTCGAGGTTGTGCTTACCGTGTGAAGCCTTTGGCTTTTAGGTAATTCTCGTTGCCGGCTTTAACGTGGGCCATGGTGTTGATAACCTCTTGAATTTCAATACCGTGCTCTTTTAGCTCGCGGATCTTCTTAGGGTTATTCGTCACTAGGCGGATTTGGTTTACCCCAAGGGCTTTGAGCATCTGCGCCGCTTCTTCAAAGTCACGAAGGTCGTCTGCAAAACCTAGGTGGTTGTTCGCTTCATAGGTGTTCAGGCCTTCACTTTGAAGTCGGTATGCATCAATCTTGTTGTACAGACCGATACCACGACCTTCTTGACGCAAATAGAGCAAAACGCCGCCTTCGGTGGCCATCTTGTTGATGGTTTCATCCAGTTGCTCTCCGCAATCACAGCGAGATGAGTGGAATACATCGCCAGTTAAGCACTCCGAGTGCATGCGCACGATAGGTGCCGTTTGATTAATATCTGCGGATTTGAAGATAAGGCTACATGCTCTTTCTCAGTTTTTAGTCCATTAAACGAAAGTAGCTCAGCCTCAATATCGCTCTTGCTACCTACTTTTAAATGAACTCGCGCTCTTACATCTGCCATTAGCGTTCTCTGATTGTCCTGTTACCAATTACCACATAGGGGCTCGGCTATCATAATTCAAGGCGTTGATCTGTATCAATAAAAAGCCGAGCTGTTTGCTCGGCTTTTAAACGCTTTTCTAGCTTTTAACGATTATTCGCTATCACTATTTTGCTCTGGTTCGTTAGTCGCTGCTGTTTCGCCTTCTTCTTCAGAAGTTTCCAGCTCTTCGATCTCATCGATACGCTGCAGCGCAACCACGCGCTCATCTTCAATGGTACGAATGATGGTCACACCTTGAGTGTTACGACCTACTTGGCTCACCTCAGCAACGCGGCTACGTACTAGCGTACCACCGTCGGTGATAACCATGAACTCATCGCCCTCTTCGGTCTGAACCGCGCCAACAACGCTGCCGTTACGCTCAGATACCTTGATAGAAACAACACCTTGAGTTGCACGGCTCTTCGCTGGGTACTCTTCAAGTACCGTGCGCTTACCATAGCCGTTCTCTGTGATGGTTAGGATGTCACCCTCGTTATGAGGAACGATTAGAGACACAACCTGGTCGTCACCGTTTAGCTTGATACCACGAACACCAGCGGCTGTACGACCCATGCCACGAACTTGAGATTCATTGAAACGAACCACTTTACCCGCTTTCGAGAACAGCATGATGTCGTCTTCACCTGAGGTGATATCAACGCCAATTAGGCTATCTTCATCGCGTAGGTTAACCGCGATTAGGCCGTTAGAACGTACGTTAGAGAACTGATCTAGCGAGGTCTTCTTAACCGTACCGTCAGCGGTTGCCATGAAGATAAACTTATCTTCACTGAATTCAGAAACAGGCAGGATAGCTGTAATACGCTCACCCTCTTCCAGAGGAAGAATGTTCACGATTGGCTTACCACGTGCGGTGCGGCTTGCTTGAGGCAATTGATACACCTTCAGACGATAAGTCTTACCGCGAGTAGAGAAGCAAAGGATGTTGTCGTGGGTATTCGCCACTAGAAGACGCTCAATGTAGTCTTCATCCTTCATCTTAGTTGCACTCTTACCTTTACCACCACGACGCTGTGCTTCGTAGTCGCTCAGGATTTGATACTTAACATAGCCTTCGTGAGACAGGGTCACTACTACGTCTTCTTGTGCAATCAGCTCTTCCATATCAATGTCATGTATAGCCGCTGTGATCTCGGTACGACGAGCATCACCATAGCCTTCACGAATCGCTTCAAGCTCTTCTACGATCACTTCCATCAGACGCTCAGTGCTTGCAAGGATATGCATCAGCTCTGCAATCTCTTCTAGAAGCGCTTTGTATTCGTCTAGGATTTTTTCGTGTTCTAGACCGGTCAGCTTTTGTAGACGTAGATCTAGGATAGCTTGCGCTTGTTGCTCGGTTAGGAAGTACTGTCCGTCACGGATACCGTACTCGGCTTCTAGCCACTCCGGACGAGCTGCATCTGTGCCCGCACGCTCTAGCATGGTAGCAACCATGCCCAAGTCCCAACCGCGCGCTACTAGGCCCGCTTTCGCTTCTGCTGGTGTTGGTGCTTGACGAATTAGCTCGATGATTTCATCGATGTTCGCCAACGCCAGTGCCAAGCCTTCTAGGATATGTGCACGTTCACGCGCTTTACGCAATTCGAAGATGGTACGACGGGTTACTACTTCACGGCGGTGATCAACAAACGCTTTCAACATCTCTTTAAGGTTGAAGTGCTTAGGTTGGCCCTTATCTAGCGCAACCATGTTGATACCGAAGGTAGTTTGTAGCTGAGTGTGAGCGTATAGGTTGTTAAGTACTACTTCACCTACTGAGTCACGCTTACATTCGATAACAATGCGCATACCGTCTTTATCTGACTCGTCGCGCAGGGCGCTAATGCCCTCTACTTTCTTATCTTTTACTAGCTCGGCGATCTTCTCAATCAAGCGAGCCTTATTAACCTGATACGGGATCTCGGTAACAATGATGGTCTCTTTGCCTTTGCTGTCAGCTTCAATCTCAGCCTTGGCACGCATGTAAACCTTACCGCGACCTGTCTTATACGCATCAACGATGCCCTTACGACCACTGATAAGAGCAGCGGTTGGGAAGTCTGGACCAGGAATGAAATCCATCAACTCATCGATGGTGATCTCTTCATTCTTAATGAAGGCAAGACAGCCATCGATAACCTCAGTTAGGTTATGTGGCGGAATGTTGGTCGCCATACCAACTGCGATACCAGAAGAACCGTTAACCAGTAGGTTTGGTACCTTAGTAGGAAGTACTGCAGGAATCTGCTCTGAACCATCATAGTTTGGTACATAGTCAACCGTCTCTTTATCAAGATCGGCCAGCAGTTCATGAGCAATCTTTGACATGCGCACTTCGGTGTAACGCATCGCCGCAGCAGAGTCGCCATCGATGGAGCCAAAGTTACCTTGACCATCTGCAAGCATATAGCGCAGCGCAAACGGTTGAGCCATACGTACAATAGTGTCATATACCGCACTATCACCATGTGGGTGATATTTACCAATTACGTCACCTACAACACGTGCAGACTTTTTATAAGGTTTGTTCCAGTCGTTACCCAAAACGTTCATTGCGAACAGAACGCGGCGGTGTACTGGTTTTAAGCCGTCTCTTACATCCGGCAGTGCACGGCCAACAATAACCGACATCGCATAGTCAAGGTATGAACCTCTTAGCTCGTCTTCAATGTTAACCGGTGTGATCTCTTTTGCTAGATCGCTCATAGAGCATTATCCCTCTATTGTTAGATCGTACTATATCCAAACAACCTCAAGTGAAGTCTCTTCTTACTAAGGTTTCTTAGATATATCTTCCCCTAATAATCTAAAAAATATAACACACAAATGCCGACTCTGGCATTACTTTCATTAGTCAGAACCTAGGCTCAGACCTCACATTTAACTCAAATGCGCATAAAATAAACTAATCAGAATTATTGGTATGAAAAACAAGCATTTTCGGCGATTTCAACAACAGCTAAAAATCAACCAACTGCCTGCATGGGCGGCAAAATGCCCCTTTTGTTACTGCGCGGCGTAATAGTTTGTGTATATAATGCCCCAAAATTGGTAACTCAATAATAAGTATGACTCAGGGAAAAAACGTCGACCTCGCCGAAATCAAAAAGTTTGAAGACCTCGCCTCTCGTTGGTGGGACAAACAGGGAGAATTCAAACCCCTTCACCAAATCAACCCTCTTCGCTTGCAATACGTTCAAGACAATGTTCAAGGCCTATTTGGTAAGAAGGTGCTAGATGTTGGCTGCGGTGGCGGTATCTTGGCCGAAAGCATGGCACTAGAAGGCGCTGATGTAACTGGGCTAGATATGGGTAAAGAGCCACTTGAGGTTGCAAGACTGCACGCACTCGAATCTGGCGCAAGGTAAACTACGTTCGTACTACAGTAGAAGAGCATGCCGATGAAAACCCTGCAAGTTACGATGTGGTCACCTGTATGGAGATGATTGAGCATGTGCCAGACCCTATGTCTGTTATCGCCTCTTGCGCCAAGTTAGTTAAGCCAGGCGGCCATGTCTTCTTCTCTACCCTAAATAGAAACCCTAAGTCGTACGCCTTCGCCATCCTAGGTGCGGAATACATTCTAAAACTGCTACCTAAAGGTACCCACGACTACAACAAGTTCTTAAAGCCGTCTGAGCTTATTCGCTTTATCGACCAAACTCCGCTTCAGGATAAAGGCATCACAGGTATCGGTTACAGACCGCTCAGTGATAGCTATCAGCTGACACAAAATGTGGACGTCAACTACATAGTTCACACCCAAAAGGTTGACTAATTAAGCCCCTCCTCGAGGGGCTTTTTGTTGCCTTTTTCAGCACCTCAAAAACACCCGTTTCGATCCAATTCCCTGATAAAGATCAAGTAATTTATTTTTTGGGAAGTACAAATTTAATTCACTCACAAGCCCGTCTAAAAACAAAGTCAAAGGGGCGCTAAACCACAAAGTAAGTGAACGCTAACTGAAATTTTTCCACCCACCAGTTATCCACAACTAATACAGGAACGGAAACTTGAAAACCTCAGGCAACCGCACTATCTTGTAACTCAGTTAAGGGTGACCCCCTATATGTAGTGTTTCTAGCTTTCTAACAAGCTAGACTTGGATCACAAAGTCACATGTAATTCATTTCAAATAATGAAAAATGTGGCTTTCATCGTTGATGTTATGGATATCTAACAGAATGAACCACAATCTTACCGTCACAAAGCGTCATGGACGTACTGAACCGATAGATCTAGAGAAGATCCATCGCGTTATTACCTGGCAGCGGAAGGCCTAGACAATGTGTCTGTTTCTCAAGTAGAACTTAAGTCTCAAATCCAATTCTACGACGGTATTACCACGTCAGATATTCATGAGACCATGATCAAAGCCTCTGCGGATCTGATCTCTGAAGAAACTCCAGATTATCAATACCTAGCGGCTCGCCTAGCTATCTTCCACCTGCGTAAGAAAGCCTATGGTCAATATGAGCCACCAGCGCTGTTTGATCACGTTGCAAAACTAGTAGACATGGGCAAATACGACCAACACCTACTAGAAGACTACTCTCGCGAAGAATTCGAGTTGATGGACTCTTTCATTGACCACAAACGCGATCTAGATTTCTCATATGCTGCGGTTAAACAGCTTGAAGGTAAGTACTTTGTACAAAACCGTGTAACTAAAGAGATCTACGAGAGTGCTCAGTTTCTGTATATCCTTGTAGCGGCGTGTCTATTCTCTAAGTATCCACGCGAAACACGTCTAGATTACATTCGTCGTTTTTACGATGCGGTATCTACGTTTAAGATCTCTCTGCCAACGCCAATCATGTCTGGTGTGCGCACCCCTACTCGCCAGTTCAGCTCATGCGTGCTGATCGAGTGTGGTGACAGCCTAGACTCTATCAACGCAACAGCGAGCTCTATCGTACGCTACGTATCACAACGTGCAGGTATCGGCATCAACGCTGGTCGAATCCGTGCGCTAGGTTCGGAGATCCGCGGTGGTGAAGCCTTCCACACTGGCTGTATTCCTTTCTATAAATACTTCCAGACAGCAGTTAAATGCTGTTCTCAAGGTGGCGTGCGTGGCGGTGCAGCAACAGTATTCTATCCACTATGGCACGGTGAAGTTCAGAACCTTATGGTTCTTAAGAACAACCGTGGTGTAGAAGAAAACCGCGTTCGTCACATGGACTACGGCGTTCAGCTTAACAAGCTAATGTATAGCCGCTTGATTGAAGGTGGCAACATCACCCTGTTCTCACCATCAGACGTACCGGGTCTATATGATGCCTTCTTCCAAGACCAAGACGAGTTTGAGCGTCTATACGTTCAATACGAAGCGGACGACAGCATCAAGAAAGAGCAGGTTAAAGCGATTGAGCTGTTCAGCATCCTGATGCAAGAGCGTGCATCTACTGGTCGTATCTACATCCAGAACGTGGACCACTGTAATACTCACAGCCCGTTCGATGCGAGCGTAGCACCAGTTCGTCAATCTAACCTATGTCTTGAGATTGCCCTTCCTACTAAGCCACTGGCAAACGTAGAAGATGAAAACGGTGAGATTGCACTGTGTACGCTATCTGCGTTCAACCTAGGTGCAATCCAAAACCTAGACGATTTTGAAGAGCTTTCAGAGCTAGTGGTTCGTGCTCTAGATGCACTGCTCGATTACCAAGACTACCCTCTTCCAGCAGCGAAGATCTCGACTATGAATCGTCGTACTCTAGGTGTAGGTGTAATCAACTATGCATACTACCTTGCTAAGCACGGCGCGAAATACTCAGACGGCAGTGCAAACGGTCTGACTCACCGCACCTTTGAAGCAATGCAGTACTACTTGCTAAAAGCTTCTGTTGCATTAGCAAAAGAGCAAGGTGCTTGCCCGTCTTTCCACGAAACCACCTACTCTCAAGGTATCCTACCGATCGATACTTATAAGAGCTCGCTAGATGGCATCGTTGAAGAAGAACTTCACTATGACTGGGAAGAGCTGCGTCGTGAGATCAAACAGCACGGCCTACGTAACTCTACCCTAACAGCACTAATGCCTTCTGAGACCTCTTCTCAGATCTCGAACGCGACTAACGGTATCGAGCCACCACGTGGTTACGTATCAGTGAAAGCGTCAAAAGATGGCATCTTGAAGCAGGTAGTGCCTGAGTTCACTAAGTACAAAGAGAACTACGAGCTACTGTGGGATATCCCGAATAACAACGGTTATCTAAACCTTGTGGGCATCATGCAGAAATTCGTAGACCAGTCTATCTCTGCGAACACTAACTATGACCCGAACAAATACGAGAACGGCAAGGTGCCAATGAAGCTGCTGCTTCGCGACCTTCTTACTGCGTATAAGTTTGGTGTGAAGACCCTTTACTATCACAACACACGTGACGGCGCGAAAGACGACCAGAAAGACGTGGCTGTGGAGCAAGATGACGATTGCGCTGGCGGCGGTTGCAAAATCTAAGTTTAAGCTGAGGGAGCCGCAGGCTCCCCTATTGACGTTACATATTAAGGAATAATTCGAGGTTACAATGGCCTATAGCACTTTTACCCAAAATAAAAACGACCAGCTTAAAGAACCTATGTTTTTGGGTCAGCCGGTTAACGTTGCTCGTTATGACCAGCAAAAATTTGAGATCTTTGAAAAGCTGATCGAAAAGCAACTTTCTTTCTTCTGGCGTCCAGAAGAAGTAGACGTATCGAGCGATCGCATCGACTACAACAAGCTGCCTGATCATGAGAAGCACATCTTTATCAGTAACCTAAAGTATCAGACACTGCTTGATTCTATCCAAGGCCGTAGCCGAATGTTGCGCTACTGCCTCTGGTTTCTTTGCCTGAGATAGAAACCTGGATTGAGACTTGGTCTTTCTCTGAGACTATCCACTCGCGCTCTTACACACACATCATTCGTAACATCGTTAACGATCCTGCGGTTGTATTCGACGATATCGTAGAGAACGAGCACATCTTGAAGCGTGCTAAAGACATCGCTCACTACTACGACAAGCTTATCGAGATGACCAACGACTACCATCGCTACGGTGAAGGTAAGCACGAGATCAAGGGTGAGACGGTTGACGTAAACCTAATGGCGCTTAAGAAGCAGCTGTATCTTTGCCTAATGTCGGTAAACGCGCTAGAAGCGATCCGCTTCTACGTGAGCTTTGCTTGTTCATTCGCTTTCGCAGAGCGCGAGCTCATGGAAGGTAACGCGAAGATCATCAAGCTTATCGCGCGTGATGAAGCCCTGCATCTGTCTGGTACTCAGCACATGCTGAACCTGCTACGCAACGGTCAAGACGACTTTGCTTCCTGCAAATTGCAGAAGAAGCGAAAGATGAGTGTATTGCCATCTTCAAAGACGCTGCAGAGCAAGAGAAAGAGTGGGCAGAATATCTGTTTAAAGACGGCTCTATGATTGGTCTGAACAAGGACATCCTGTGTCAATACGTTGAGTACATCACCAACATCCGTATGCAAGCGGTAGGTCTTCCTTCTGTATACCCGGAAGCAACCAACAACCCTATCCCTTGGATCAACGCATGGCTGTCATCAGATAACGTTCAGGTTGCACCTCAAGAAGCGGAGATCAGCTCGTACCTTGTAGGTCAGATTGATAACGAAGTATCCACAGAAGACTTTGAGGACTTCGAACTTTAATCATGCATAAGGTCACCATCAATAAAGTCACCAACCTGGTCAATTCAAAGAACTCTACCTGCTAGAGTCGATGGAAATGTCTGGACTAAAGCCAGAATACAACTGCCGAGATGGTCACTGTGGTGCGTGTCGTTGCAAGCTCGAAAGCGGTGAGGTCGAATATATCGGCTTTGCCATGGCCTATCTCAAAGAAGATGAGATATTGCCATGCATCTGCCGAGCAAAAAGTGATGTGGACCTAGCGCAGGTCAATCTGCACAACCAGGTCAAACACGCTTCTTGATACAAGTTCCAAGCATAAAAAACGCTCTGCATTTGCAGAGCGTTTTCTTTTTATCTTCACTATTGAACCTAGCCTGCCACGACCTGCAACGTCTCTGGAGTCGACTGAGTAAACAGGTTGCGACACTGACGCACCATCCAATGATGATTGCCTAAAATCGCTTCAGCATCCTTTTCAGATACCACCTTACGCCCTATCTCCTGTCCATCATCATCAAACAGTTTGAGGGTGTAATTGGCTGAAGCCTCAGAGGAGATTGGCGTACCAAGAATCTGCACACTGCGCCACATAGAGAAAAGGTTAATTTGATCCGAATGTTCAACCTCTCCTAGCAGTACCTGTTCAGTTCCGACTCGATACCAAACCTCAATCCTTGAATGATTTTGCATAAAGTCCTCCTTGTCGTTAAGGGGCACAATGCCCTTGTTTTAAAGCAGTAAATTTTTAGGGAACCCTCATTATAAGTTGACGGTTTGTTTAGGGAAGTAGTGAATCATGCTAATTTATCTTCTCAACAAGAACCCCTTGAACGACAAGGCCTTAGGCGATAGATCTTTTTGTTATATATCCCGTGATTAAGTTCAAAGTTTTACAATGCGTTTTGGGCAAACATCACAGTTTGACTATCTCTGACGAGAGTCGCACCACTGAGCCGTAGTTTCCCCAAGGCTCTAGCTCATTCACGTCACGACGTAACATATCCAATGCAATAGCGGAAATCACTACAGATCTTGCTTTAAAGCTGTAATCTCTTTTAAATTCAACGGTTTGAGACAAGATATTATTCTGTGTTTTTAGCTTGAGTTGCCACTGTTTCTCGCCACTTTGTTGCAAGTTCAAGCTATAGAAGCTTTGATATCCAAGCCAAAATCTAACAGCTCATCGCTAGATTGGTTTACAGACACTAGGTTCGCTGTCCCTTGGGTAGACTCGGCCAACCAGCTGTGAAAATAGCCTTGAGTAACACCATCAAAAATAGCGATTCGCTGTGGAAGCTTATCAAACACCGCTTTTACAGGATGACAGTTGGTCGAGACCGTATTGTCGATAAGGAGCTGCTCTACCCTGCCGACATACTCTTCTACCTCAGTAGAGAGCTCGTTATAAAATACCTTCACCTCAATATAAGGAAGCGCTGAGCGGTATCCTAAGGTAACGTCTTGGGGCCTCGATAGTGGTTCTAACGTATTAGCAATGCCCGACTCAGAGAGCCCATAAGTGAAGAGCCTGTGTATCTTCTTCGCCTCGATACAGGCGTGATTGGCCTGCATATGCGGAATGATCTCTTGATTAACCATGGTCTTAAACTCATGGGGAACACCAGGTGTGAAATAACACTGCGCCCCAGAGATATTCACGGTAAATCCGCATGCTGTCCCACGAGGATTATCTAAGATGGTACTACCTTGGGGTAGCATGGCCTGCTTAATATTCGACTCAGGCATCTCACGTCCCCAACTATGAAACATCTGCTGGATTCGCTCTACCCATTCAGGATAGAGCTCTAGTTGTGTGTTTGCCGATAGCGCAGCCGCCTCGGCGGTCAAGTCGTCGCTGGTTGGTCCTAAACCACCATTAACTATTACCACATCGTGTTTGTCTGCTAGATGGCTAAGGCCGATGAAATGGCTTCTAAACTGTCCCCTACCGTAGTACGCGTAGTCATTTGAAAGCCCGACTCAAATAGGTCGAAGAGAGCCAACTGGCGTTGGTATCGATGATGTCACCAAACAGAACCTCTTCACCTGTGCTCAGCATGGCTATCTTAGGGGGATTACTTTGTACCAAAATTTTGCCTTTATTAGTGTCTATACTAGTTTTAGTCCCTTAGTTCACGACATATTCGCGTATCTTAAGCGACGTTTATATGCAACATGAGCAACCGCTCAAAAATCGAGCTAAGCCTCTGTTTTAATTAGAACTAAAATAATAGATAATTGTGATAACGATCGAGAATTATTTTGCAAGGGAGTCTTGAGTGCAATTCAAGAAAATTGCTGCGTCGCTTGGCATGCTAGTCAGTGCCCAGAGTTATGCTCTACAGGATACTAACAAACATAACGAGTTTTCATACAGCTATCAATGCGACGATGCCTATCAATACTGTGCAAAATCTAATGTCGATCTGCATTCCTTCTCGCTAGATTCGAAAGAAACGGCGTTGGATCTCGACGCTAAACATTATCCTATGCACCTAAGTGTCTCAGACGGTAAAGACTGGGACTACCTCGCCGAGCAAACCTACACCATTTTGGGCCTTAGTGTGGTTACCGTTGGTTTGATGACCCTACTGCCGGAAAGTATCACCAAATGGGACGATGATGCACGTGACCTGAGTAAGCTTGGTGATAAGTGGGTAGAAAACGTGAAGGCGGGTCCTACATGGGATCGCGATGAACACTTCCTAAACTACATCATGCACCCATACTTTGGTGGTGTTTACTATACCGCAGCGCGTCACGCTGGCTTCAACGAGTTTGAATCCTTTGGTTATTCCTTTGCTATGTCTGCCCTTTTCTGGGAATACGGCGTAGAGGCGTTTGCAGAAGTCCCTTCATGGCAAGACCTTTTCATCACACCTATGTTTGGTGCGGTTGTGGGTGAGCTTATGCTGCAAGGGGAGCAAGAGGTTCTAGCAAATGGCGGTAAGGTTTGGGGATCATCTACCATGGGTAGCGTTTCCCTATTCTTCCTAAACCCAGTGGGTCACATCCACTATTGGATTACCGATGCATGGGGCGGCGATGCTGAAGCCAGCTTTGTGACCAACCCATGGTTTGGCTCACAAGATGCGGCTGCCTTTGCTCTCGATTCCGGTGCGCCTTATGACGCACAGTTTGTCGGTATGCAGCTCAGCCTTAAATTCTAATCATAAAAAACGCCCATCAGGGCGTTTTTTCTTATGTAGCTTTCACTAAGCTGCATCGTCTTTCTCGACCGAACGGATTTCCGTTGGTGCATCAGTTAGCACCTGGGTAAGGTCATGGCTAAAGTGATCCACCTGAATTGCACGGTATCTCAGCTTATCAGCCTCAAGCACTTGGTTTACCTCGGCCTGAGATAGAATGCCTTGCTGCTTACAAGCGTTTAGCTTATCGAGTAAAGAGGCTTTCTTCTCAACCTTGCCCTCTTTGATAGCAAGATTAACCTTCTTCTCTAGCGGTTTTACTTCATGCATGGCAACGAAGGCCCTCTCCATAATACCGACAGCGTCACCATCTTTTGAACCTACATAACATAGGTCAGTCAGTCGATCTCGCTGCTCTCCCGGAGTCATTAGAAGCTCTGCTACCTGCATCACTAGCTTATCACTCGGGCCTTTAAAGTTATTACCTAGTGGGAAGACCAGTAGCTTCATAAGATACTTAGCCAAATGACCGGGTAGTTACTTAGCGCTTCTTGCAAAGATTTCGCACCTTGTTGTAAGCAGTGCTCTACTGCATAGCGAAGGTATGGAAGGTCTTCTGATTTCTGTCCCTCATCATGGAACTTCTTGAGAGCCGCAGATGATAGATATAGATAACTTAACAGGTCACCAAGGCGTGCTGAGATAAGCTCCTTACGCTTAAGGTCGCCACCAAGTGTCAGCATGGCAAAATCAGCACTGACCGCCAACGCCTTACTTAGACGCGTCATATCTTGGTAATAGCCTTAGTTGGGCCAGAGACAGGTGCTGAGGTGAAACTGGATGCGGTCAGAGCACCAAATAGAGAGCCAAAGCTGTTCTTGGTTGCATGGCCGATATGTTTAAATAGCAGGTTGTCGAACTCTTCAGCCGCTTTTGCTTGGTCCTCTTCAGAGGCCAGCGCCATTTCTTTGAGCACATATGGATGACATCGGGTTGCACCTTGACCAAAGATCATCAGGTTTCGGGTCAGGATATTTGCCCCTTCTACTGTAATCGCCACCGGGATGCCGTAGTAGTGATGCGACAAGTAGTTCATCGGGCCTTGTTGGATAGCACGTCCGGAGTGGATATCCATCGAGTCATCAAGAACGGTGCGCGCCATCTCTGTCATGTGACATTTAGCTATAGCAGTAACAATACCCGGCTTTTCACCACTATCTAACGCTGTGGTGGTTAAAGTACGGCTCGCCTCTAACAGGTAGTTGAAACCGCCGATGCGCGCCAGTCCTTCTGCTACCCCCTCAAACTTACCAATCGACAAACCAAACTGTTTTCTAACGAGCGAATAAGCACCCGTAGTTTTCGCGGTCAATTGGCCAACCGCTGTACCTAGTGCCGGTAGAGAGATACCGCGACCTGCCGACAGACATTCAACCAACATGCGCCAACCTTTACCTGCATAGTCTGCCCCACCGATTAGCCACTCCATTGGAATGAAAACGTCTTTACCTCGGGTTGGGCCGTTCATAAAGGCAAGACCGAGTGGGTCGTGACGCTCACCGACAACCACACCAGGATGGCTGGTTGGAATCAGCGCGCATGTAATACCCAGCTCTTCGCCTTTACCAAGATGGTTTTCAGGATCGTACAGTTTGAACGCTAAGCCAAGCACAGTTGAGACAGGTGCTAGCGTAATATAACGCTTGTTCCAGTTAAGTTTGATACCTAGAACTTCTTTACCTTCATGCTCGCCAAAGCAAACCTGACCAGAATCCGGAATAGCACCGGCATCAGAACCGGCTTCAGGGCCAGTCAATGCAAAGCAAGGGATATCCTCACCGTTAGCAAGGCGCGGTAACCAGTAATTTTTCTGCTCTTCTGTACCGTAGTGAGAAAGAAGCTCACCCGGCCCTAGCGAGTTAGGCACCATAACGGTAACGGCAGCACTTAGCTGCGAGATGCAATTTTGGTCACTATGGTTGAGTTAGCTAGAGAAGAAAAATCTCGACCGCCGAACTCTTTGGAAATGATTAATGAAAAGAAGCGTTCTTGCTTAAGGTAATCCCACACCTCTTTTGGAAGGTCTCTTTGATGCTTTACGATTTCGAAGTCATCTAGCATCTCAAGAAGGGTTTCAACTTGATTATCAACAAAGCTCTGCTCTTCTTCTGTGAGCTGTGGCTTGTCATAACCATGAAGCTTTGACCAATCAGGGTTACCGGAGAATAGCTCTCCTTCCCACCAAACACTACCGGCTTCCATCGCCTCTTTCTCGGTACTCGATAACGGCGGCAGCACTTTCTTAAATAGTTTGAAAGCCGGGTCGCTCACCCACTTTTTACGATAAGAAGTCATATCCATCTTTCTGTTCCCTGACTGTTTGTTATTTCGCATTCATGCCAGACGCAAGGTAAGGCACTATCTGATCAAAAATTCGTTCCACGTGCTGTTTTGGTTCAAACTCGCTACTTGCTATATCAATCAGCGCCTCGCTCGACGCCATAGTGAATACGCAAGTTCCGAGCGTAAAGTGAAGTCGCCAAAACAAGGTTTCTCTATCTAACTCAGGATTGGCTCTGCTTACCTGAGCGATAAATCTGTCTAATACATCCCCGTATCGGGTGGTGATGAACCATCTTAAGTGGCCTTGTACCTCTGCGTAGCCGCGGCCGATGAGCTGCAAAAAGCGCTCTGTCCCATTCGGTGCCACATCATCGAGCTGAACCAGAGGTTTCTTAAGTGCTGAGAACACTTCCTCCATGCTCACCTCTTCTTTAACTTCAATCAGTAGTAGCTCTTCTCCAACCGCAGGCATGAATGCCTCAAGGTATTTGTCTACAACTGCTCGAATCAGATTCTTCTTGTCGCCAAAGTGATAGTTAACAGAGGCTAAGTTCACCTTGGCTTGCCCCGTGATAGTCCGTAGCGAGGTCTCTTTAAAGCCCTTTTCTGCGAACAGGATCTCTGCAACAGAGATAATTTTTTTCTTGGTATGTAACGCTGAGCCCATTGTGCACTTCCGTTTGCAAACGCCCGTATCAAACACATGTTTGAATTTAACAAACGATTTACATAAACACAATATTTTTACGCAAAGAGATCTGACCAGATCAAATATTGGTCACAATTTAGGATTTAACCTATGTAGAAACAAGAGGTTAGAAAAGGCTAGGGAAAAAGATCAAAAAAGTGCGAAAAACTTTGAACTAAAGGAAGAAGGTCCAGTCTTAAATACTGTAAGCGACAGCGCGGTATGAATTTGAAGGTTGGAAACGAATTTGTTCTGTTGTTTACAAACCACTGTTTTTTCATTTGACTCCTATGATTGTATAAGCCTAATCACTTTGATTAGGCTTTTTTTATGCCTGCGACAGACAAAAAAAGGGCCAGCATTTCTGCTGGCCCTTATCATTGATTACTAAATTTTAGTGGCTTGCCACAGTGCTGTGGCTAGGCTGCTTTTTTGGCAGAGAGAATCTCAACATAGCGTAGCCAAGGATAGCTGCGATACTTGAGCCCATCAGGATACCCAAACGAGCGTGAGTATTCAGGTCTGCTGCCGCGCCGGTAAAGGCAAGCGATGCAATGAACATCGACATGGTAAAGCCGATACCACACAGGATAGATACTGCAAAGATGTGCTTGAAGTTGATCCCTTCTGGCATCTTAGCAACGCCAGTCTTAACCGCTACATAGCTAAAGGTAAAGATACCCAGAGGCTTACCAAGCAGAAGACCCAGTGCAATACCCATAGGAAGAGCCGTACCTAGTGTAGATAGAGAAATACCCTCTAGTGATACACCTGCGTTTGCAAAGGCAAAGATAGGTAGAATCAGGAACGACGAATATGGGTGTAGTGCGTGTTCTAGGTGTTTAAGTGGAGAGTGCTCGCCAGGTTTGCCCTTAAGTGGGATAGCGAAACCAATTACCACACCTGCTAGGGTTGCGTGTACACCAGACTTAAGAACAGCGAACCAAAGCACGGCACCGACTAATAGATACCACTTCAGTGAGGTCACCTTCTTGTGATTCATGTAGAACAACAAGCCTGTCATAGCGAAACCAACCGCTAGAGCTAGTGTAGAAAGATCACTGGTGTAGAACAGAGCGATGATTACAACAACGCCAAGGTCATCGATGATAGCTAGTGCTAGTAGGAAAACCTTTAGGCTTACTGGAACACGGTTACCAAGAAGCGCCATGATACCTAGAGCGAACGCGATGTCCGTTGCTGCAGGGATAGCCCAACCTTGAAGTGCTTCAGGATTAGAGTAGTTGAACAGAACGTAAACCAGTGCCGGAGCAACCATACCACCTACAGCAGCGATTGCTGGGAAGATAGCGGTTTCACGAGACTTAAGTGCACCTTCTAGAAGTTCACGTTTTACTTCCAAACCGATCAGTAGGAAGAAGATTGCCATTAGGCCGTCATTAACCCAATGTTCTACAGACATGCCTGCTACATAAGAATACAGCACGCCTTGATAGGTTTCATTAAGTGGAGAGTTCGCCACTAGCATAGCTAGTGCAGCAGCGATAACCAGAATGATACCTCCGGCTGATTCCATCTTAAAAAATCTTTTAGCATTTGACTCATTATTAAAACCCATTACTTGTGATTGATATCACACAACTAAGTGGACATAAGTCTACCCATTGCGAAGATTTACAAAATTCGATTGTTTGGACGTTTTTATTCGAAATATCCGAAGTAAAGGCCATATAACCTGCAAATTTCCATATAGCTCACAGATTCAGTTTACAAAAGAACAACGACTTTGCTTCAAAATGTTACTGAGATTAACCAAATTTATCAATTCAACTGGTTTATCACCACGACAAACATAAGATGATTGGAGCATAGGAAAGCATAGACAATTATCACCTAAAAAAGAGAGAGTTAGGTGATCTTTCTGTATTTGAAGCGGGTTGGTGTAGCCCTTTACGGTAAAGGGCTAGGATTTAGTATTAAGCCTTAAATAATACTTATTGTTCGATGATCTGCATGAAGCCCCGAGCATTCTCACTGCCGGATGCGCGAACCGAACCTGACCATGATGGAATCGCAAGATCGATCCACTGCTCTCTTCTATGTGCATCAGATGTTAAGAAGATTTTAAACTTTGGCACATTCACCACCCACTGCAATTGAAGCAACTTACCATTGCTCAATGTGCTGGTGCCGACAGGATACAGCTCAACATCCGATGTGTTCAAAGTGTGAACTACGCCCGTTTTGCTCATTATCGCGCCATATACATGTGGTTGCCCACTCTCAAAATCCACACGCGTCAGATACATCACTCGGCCGTCATTAAAGCGGTACTGAAAACGGGTATAAACTTGCTTGTCTGACGGAGCAGCTTCACTGCCCCACACCTGATTAAGCCATCCCATACCACTTAGCTTGACTGTTTTACCGTCGATCTCTACCGTGCCTTGGGTGCGAATATAGGCGACTGATAGCCATAGATTGCTCTAGAAAGAAGCTGATTGGTAACCTGATAGCCGTTGTCACCCATAGGTACATAAGGGCCGTCCTGACGAAGCTTGAGTTTTAGATTGAAATCATCGGTAGACACAGAAAGCTGTCCCGGAGCTGGATAGCTACTGAATGAGCGCCACACCCAGTTGTCGATAGAGAGCTGATATGGACGAGCTCGCATGCCTACAAGTCCTATACCTCCACGTGCAAAGCGTTGCTCAGAAAAGATCTGATCTGGCGTTGAGAGTACCACTTGTGAGGCGTAAATCTGTGGTGATTGCCAGCCGCTCTTATCGCTTTCAGAGGTTGCAGTGCGGTAAAGATACCACTGCGCCATATACTCATTGCCCTGCTCATCGTTAAGCATGGCAACATAGGTCCAAACCTCATATCGAAACTTAGAATGGATTCGAAAGTCTTGAGGAAACTTGACCGCCACTCCCGGAAGAACAGGCTCAAACACAGCTTCATTGGTCGGCTCTAGGTTCTCTATGGTGAGATCGGCTGTGTTATCCGAATACCAGATCACGTAGATACCCGCGAGGATCAGTACCACTGATACCAGCAGGGTCAACAATACAGCTAGGGTTCGGTTAAACAGTTTCTTAAACATCTCTTCTTCTATTACAAAGCGTCACGCAGGGACTTCATTGGGGTACGTCTGATAACCTGAAGCACAGGAATAGCGCCAGCAACGATAAGGGAGCCTATAGTCCAAGCGAGTGTGCCCAGATAATCCCACGGCACAAGTTGCAGCTGCATACTCCAACCAAAGGACTTCTTAAGGATAAGCTCAACCACATTATTGGCCATCGCCATACCAAGCGGGATAGCCACTAGAGCAGCGACCAAGCCAAAGGCAAACAACTGAGCACCGCCCACTATTACTAACTCTTTTCCAGAAACCCCCAAACATCGCAATAGCGCGATATTACGAAGCCTCGTTGCCTCCCCTGCAAGGGTGGCAAAGAAAATACCAAATACAGCGACCATCAAGGTTAGGTTGCCTAGGGTATCCGTGATACCAAAGGTTCGATCAAATACCGTCATCGCCTGTTTATAGATACGACTGTTATTTACTACCCGCTCGGCAGGGGTGCGATAGATAGATACCATCCTATCTATGAGCTCTCTAGACGTAGACTTGTCATGCAGTAGCACACCAAGGCCTATTGAGCCCTGTCCAGGTAACAATAGATCCCAGTTTTTATCCGATAACAATACCTGATCATACGGGTTACCATAGTCATAGTAGACACCCACCACTCGCCACTGCTGACCTAATGGTGCAGGCAAGGAGATATAATCCCCCACCCGTATACTTTGTCTAATGGACATAGACTCAGAGATCATCACACTGCGCGAATGATGCAGGTGATACCAATAATCCGGCACGGTTACCTTCTCAGCGAGCGAGGCTTTTTCACCATTGCTTTCACCTGTGCTCACTAGCTGATGTTGTTCTCCATCGCCACAAGTTCGGTCTCTTTACGAACCCAAACCTGGTCAACCTCTGGCTGTTTCTCCAGCCAAGCGCCCATGCGTGGTGCAGCGTTTACAGTTGGATAGATATAGACATCGGCCGCCAAACGTTGCGACAGCCATTGCTCAGTAGTGACGCGGAAGCTGCCTACCATGGTCTCTACCGCTACGTTTGCAGTAATCGCCAGCATAAACGCCATCAGTGCCACACCGCGATAGCTCATGGAAGCCGCCGCATCAGCAAAGAACCAGCGCGCTTTCACCCAGCGCAAACGATAAGAGAGATAAGTAAACAGCTCGAATACAATAAAAGGCACAACCAGAGCAACGCCTATCAGCATACAAGCGATGATCATAAAGCCAGCGTAGATACCGCTACCGAACTGCAATATAAACACGGCAGCAAACAGACATAGGGCGGCCAAAATCGCCTGCCAGAAGAACTCACGTCCTGCAAAGCGCACCATAGAAAGGCGTGCAGTAAGACGAATCGGCTGTGAGTGGATCAATCGAACCAGAGGCCAAGTACAGGACAGAGCCACACCTAGCAGAGCCATCAGAAGGCTCTTGCCGCTCCAAGACCAACTCCAATTCACCACCATATCAATTTGCACGTTATAGATGGCGCCAATACTCATGGAAACCGCAGGTACCAGCTTGTTGGCTAAGAAGAGTCCTAGCACATTACCTGAAAGCCAACTAAACAATACTAATAGAACAAGCTCTACCGACAAAGCGCCGATAAGTTGCCTGCCGGAGACCCCCATCTGCCTTAGCACACCTACCACTGGCTGGCGCTGAATAAAGGAGAGGGACATGGCCTGATAGAAGATAAACAGGCCAATCAAAAACGACAGCATACCCAAAGCAGTTAGGTTTAGGTGGAAGGCCTTAGTAAGGGATACCAACTCTGCGCGCGAGTTCTTACGCAGGGTCATCCCTTCGGGAAGCATTTTCTTAATCGCTACCAGTTTCTCTTCTGGCATATCGGTACAACCAATAACCGAAAATCCGGTACCGCGTCGCAACTTACGACTGAGCGCCATATCCACAACAAGGTTTGAGCCATTCACTAAGCCTTGGCTATCCACAACCAGAGGTCCCAACTGTTCACCATCATATAAGGTGATCATCTGACCTTCTTTCCAACCCATAAACTTCATAAAAACTTGGTTGACTAACACAGGATAAGGCTCCTGCATCATCTTCAGCATCGGGTTGTTAAGAACATTCCCTCCTAGGAAAATCTCGGCGGTCGCTAGGCTGTCCATCCCCAAGATCTGCACATCGACATTGTTCTCGGTGCGCGCTCTATGGATATCAAACGGGATACATTGGTTAAAGCCTGAACGACGAAGCTGAATATAGAAGGCCTGAGGTATGGTGTTGGCGCTGTTCTTAGATTGAATACGGTAAGGCAGCGGATTAGAAAAAAGACGCTCACCGCTAGTATAAGAAAGCTTAGCGTGTTGGTTGATGGCTAGAACGCCAACAAGAACTGAGATGCCGAGCGAAAGGCCCAGCCAAACAAGGAAAATCTGTAGTGGATGCCGCTTATAATGGCCGAGTAGCGCTTTAGCTATTGGCCATAACATGCAGCTGTCCCCCTTGTAGGCGGACGGTCTTATCCATGTAGCCGCCACCGTCTCACTGTGGGTCACCAGAAGCAAGGTGCAGTTGAACTCTTTTGTCAGCGACGCAAACAGGCGCATTACCGCTTTTGCATTCTTCTCATCCAAGCTGCCTGTGGGCTCATCCGCAAGCAAGATCTTTGGCTCCATATACAGAGCCCTTGCGATAGCAGCGCGCTGTTGCTGACCACCTGAGAGTTCTTCAGGATAGCGACCAAGTAGAGGCATAAGGTCTAGTGCTGAGAGGATCTGACGCCACAGCTGGGTATTTTCGGGAAGGCCCTTTAGCTGACGACAGAAGCGAATATTGTCAGCGACGTTAAGTGTGGTTAATAGGTTGTATTGCTGAAAAACGTGTCCAATGTGGTTTCTGCGATACTCTGTGCGGTTATTTTCTTTAAAATCATGCATGGCGTAATCGCCATACCAGATTTCACCCGAATCGAGCACATCCAGTCCGGCAATCAAATTAAGTAGGGTACTCTTCCCTGCCCCCGACTCTCCCATCAAAGCGATCTGCTCACCACTTTGAATCGTTAAATCAGCGCCTTGGAGAACTGGGTGGAACTCTCCGCCGTCAACATATCCTTTGCTAACACTGACCAGTTTTAACATGAAACTTTTTACCTATTGATACTTGCTGTCCCACCCGAAAATCATCAAAAAGAATGCAAAAAGTGACAGTAACGATGAAATTATCAGCAAGATGCTGAAAAAGTGGGAGTTTTCTCGAAATAGTATACTCTTATCTTGAACATAGAACCAATAAGGAAATGTGATGTCGGGAAAAAAGGTCTTGGTGCTAGGGGCTTCTGGTTACGTGGGCTCTCAACTTATCCCACTTTTGTTACAACAAGGTCACCAAGTCACTGCGACGGCTCGAAATCTTCCTCTACTCACATCACGAATCAGCAAAGCAGATAACCTAGATTTCAAACAGCTCGACTTAGCCGACAGAGAAACCACCTTAGAGGTAGTCAGCGGCTATGACGTGGTTTACTTCCTTGTACACGGAATGAACCACGGCCACGACTTTATCGATTACGAACTGAATCTGGCGCAAAACTTTGCCGAAGCGCTAAGCCAAAATAGCATAGGTCAAGTGATCTATCTTAGTTCTCTACAACCGCAAACTGGCGACTCTGAACACCTTAAAGCGCGTCGTGAGACGGGCAATATACTGCGCTCTACCCCTACACCAGTCGTTGAACTAAGAGCGGGAGTGATCATTGGCCCTGGCTCGGCAGCCTTTGAGATCATGCGCGATTTTGTCTACAACCTGCCGATTCTAATTGCGCCAAAGTGGTGGATTCAAAGGCCAACCCTATCGCCCTTGAGAACCTCAATCACTATCTGCTTTCGTTTGCCGACGAAGTTGTCATAGAGAGCGACTTCTTCGAGGTAGGTGGCCTGATGTGCTTAGTTATCGTGAACAGTTTAAGGTTGTCGCAAAGGCCACAAACAACCGCTATCGCTTATTTTCAACCCGCTTATTAACCCCATCTATGGCCGCCGTTTGGCTTGGGATAGTGACTTCTGTACCAAGTAATATAGGCCGCGCACTGTTAGCGGGGCTAAGTCATGACTTTGTGGCAGATTCCAACAAGATAAGACAAAAATACCCTCAATCCCTGATTGGCTATGAAGATATGGTCGAGGACGCCATTAGCCATGAAGGCGATTTTGTCCGCTCCAAAGTGTGGGGCTTCGATCCCGGCGCTCTGAAACGCTGGCAACCAGGGTTTGGATACTATGCCAAAGACGCTGGTGCGAGTTTTAAGACAGAAAAAAGTGCACAAGAGTTGTGGGATGTAGTGGTGAAACTAGGAAGTCCGCAAGAGGCTATTTCTTTGCCAATTTTCTATGGCGTACCCGCGAATGGCTTGATCTCTTCTTTGGTGGTGGCAGACCAAAACGCCGCATTCCAGCCGGTCCAGTTTTAAAGCTTGGGGATCATATCGACTCTTGGAAGGTTATTCGCATCAAAGAGCGACAGTTTTATCTCTGCTGTTTGGCATGAAAGGACCAGGTCTTGGGCGACTAGAATGCACCATAATCGACCATGGCGACCACAGAGAGTTAGATGTAAGAGCCTGGTGGCACCCCAAGGGCTTTCTTGGGCTTCTCTACTGGTGGGCAATGTTTCCCGCTCACCTATTTATCTTTAAGGGTATGGTGCGAGCCATCTGTAAAAAAGCCTAGATTTCTCTAGGCTTTACTCACTTTCTTATGGATACTCTTCGGCGTTAAATCCAATTGGTATCTCAGCCAGTTGACCACCAAGATTATTTGGATAAATCAGGTATTCACCGTGGTATTTCACCTTTGACTTATAGTCAGTCTGCTTATGCACCAGAAAGCCCGCTTTAGTGGCCTCTTTAATAAACTCAGCATGATTACCACGCACATAGAAACTCATTGGTTTCATTAGGCTTTCAGTACCATCTTCGTTTTTACCATCGACAAAGCAATCATCACATTGGTGCGCGCACAGTACCAAAGAGCTGTCACCTTCGGTAAACAGCTGACCTTTTTCATCGCCGCTTAGGTCATACTCGGTACAAACACTCCAGCCAATAGACTCCATATGGTCGATATATTGATTGATCTGCGAGTCTAAGATTGGCTTTGGCGCCTCAAAGTCTGGGAAATAGTGCTGATAGAAATCACGAATAGTGGTGAAGCTTTGATACAACGCCGTCTGAGTGCCCTTACTTCTACCTGCTTTTGCCAAGTCGTTAAATCTTTCACCATCAACTTAGAAAAACGTTGCTGTTTAAGGCTTTTGGTGACCCAACGTAGTAAAAAGTTTGTGTTACTCACTGGCGTGTTCGCAAGCCTGCCCTTTTTGTGATCCGCTTCTAGCTCATCGATGGCCGAGGTTACAAGATTTAATAGCTGCTGTGCGTAACTCTTCACTTCACATCTCCAAAAAGTTTAAACATCAAGAAGGCGGCAAACGAGCACACGCCCATCATGGTCAGCATAGGCCAGCTTTCACCGCCCGGCATATGCGCGACAACAAAGCCCATTATCGAGCCAGAACCAAATCTTAGCGTGCCTGCAAGGGACGATGTCGTACCGGCCATATTTGGATACTTGGTCAAGAGTAGCGCCATGGAGTTAGAACCTACCGTAGAGATGGTTCCCACATACAGCATCACACAAGGCACTATTGCATAGAGACCAAAGCCGCCCAACCAGCACACAATAAGACCAATACCGGCTAAAAGCTGAATGCTCAGACCAAACATCAGCATGTTTCGAGAACCAAACTTCTTCACTACTCGCCCGTTTAGGGTAGTAAAGAACACCATGGTTAGAATGTTCAGCGCGAATAGATAACCAAAGTGTTGTGGCGCTACGCCAAAGTAATCGATATAAACAAATGAACCTGCGGTTAGAAACACAAACATGCCGGAAAACGAGAAAGCGCCGCACATGATAAGGCCAACCGCCTGCTTGTTAGATAGAAGCGAGGCAAAGTTTCTTAGGCTAGTGCGCACATGAAACGGCTGTTTGTTCTCTTCCGCTAAGGTTTCAGGGATACGCACATAGATGGCAACCAGCATGATCGCAGCAAAGATGGCCAAGACGGCAAAGATTGCGCGCCAACCAGCAACCACCGAAATATGACCGCCTATCATAGGCGCAGCTAGCGGCGCCATAGTCATCACTAGGGTGATAAATGACATGGTGCGAGCAAAGTCTTCACTCTCGTATAGGTCACGCACTACCGCTTGGATAACTACGGCCGCGGCAGCACCCGCAAAACCTTGCGCAGCACGCACCCAGATAAGGGTTTCTACGGTTTGCGCCATGGTGCAACCTATGGCACCGACCAAGAATAGCGCTACACCACCCAGCAAAACTGGACGGCGACCAATAGAGTCTGAAAGCGGACCGTAGAATAGCTGTCCAATGGCAAAGCCTAGGGTATAAATAGTTAGAGTAATCTGAACATCACCCGCTCCCACGCCAAAATCTTCGGCAATTGCAGGCATGGCAGGCAGGTACATGTCGATAGCTAGCGGCGTCAGTGCACTGATCGCCCCCAGCAGAATAAACATCATTACACTCAGCTGGGTGGCTGAATTTTGATTCATGGATTGGATATCCTATTTTGAGAAAATGGCTTGGATCTCATCTTCGGAGAGATCGCGATACTCACCAGGCTCTAGGTCTTCATCTAGAGTGATTTGACCGATACGCTCTCGATGTAGCGCCTCTACTCGGTTACCAAGGGCGGCAAACATACGCTTAACCTGATGGTACTTACCTTCGTGAATGGTCAGCAGAACCTCTTTTTCATCGATGATTTCAAGATCAGCTGGAAGGGTTGGCTCTTTCTCATTGCGAAGTAAGATGCCCTCTTTAAAGGCCTCTGCGTAATCATCTTTCACTGGATCGGCTAACCATACGCGATAGGTCTTATCACATTTATGTTTTGGAGAAGTAATACGATGAGACCACTGACCATCATCGGTGATCAATAGGAGACCTGTGGTGTCCACATCCAGACGACCTGCAAAGTGAAGGTCCTCGTAGCGAACTTCGTCGAGAAGAACAAATACCGTGTGATTAAAGCCATCTTCGTGAGAACAAACAAAGCCTTCTGGCTTGTTCATCATCAGATAGCGTGGACCTCTTAGTAGTAGTGGCCTATCTTGCCACTCTACCTCAGCGCCATCTTTAACCTTAAAAGCGCCGCTTTTGATCATCTCGCCATCTACAGTAACTTCAGCAGTTTTCAATAACTTAGTTGCCTGTTTACGAGTGATACCTAGGCCGTCACACAAATATTTATCTAGTCTCATTTTTACCCCTTCGAGTGGAAGTCGGGTAGTATATACCCATTAACGCCATGAATCAGAAAAATTCCTTTCCAAGATGTATCAACTGAGGCCATATCAATCGGATGCGGTAAAAGCCGTGGTCCACTACTTTCGTAAACACACCTCTCCTGCGCTTATCGTGTTGCCTACCGGCGCGGGTAAAAGCTTGGTGATTGCGGAGCTCGCACGCTTGCCAGGGGCAAGGTATTGGTACTCGCCCACGTTAAAGAACTAGTGGAGCAAAACCATGCAAAGTACGAAAGCTATGACCTTGAAGGTGCCATCTTTGCTGCGGGCCTTGGCCGAAAAGAGACTGAGCAGCAGGTGGTGTTTGCCTCGGTGCAATCTGTATCGCGCAATCTAGATGAGTTCAATACGCCCTTTTCACTGGTGGTTATTGACGAGTGTCACCGCGTGCCTGAGTCGCCAGACAGTAGCTATCAAAAGGTTATAAGCCATCTTCGTGACCTCAATCCTGATATGAAGATCCTTGGACTGACCGCAACGCCCTATCGCCTTGGAATGGGCTGGCTGTATCAATACCATACCCGAGGTCAGGTAAGGCACGATGAGAGTCGTTTCTTTCGAGATTGTGTGTTCGAGTTGCCGATACGCTATCTGCTGGATCATGATTTTTTGACCCCAGCCAAGATAATCGACGCTCCTCTGTTCAGCTATGACTTCTCACAGATAGCCCCTACCCATATGGGACGCTATCGTGAGTCGGACATGGACATGGTGATAGAACAATCCAAACGTGCCACTCCACAGATCGTAAAGCAGATTGTTGAGGCAGCCAAACATCGCAAAGGGTCATGGTGTTTGCAGCTACCGTCAAACACGCCCAAGAAGTACTCTCACTCCTGCCAGAGGATGAGTCAGCCATAGTAATTGGTGATACACACACCAAAGAGCGCGATCGCATTATCGAAGAGTTCAAGGCGCAAAAGATAAAGTATCTGGTTAACGTCTCGGTACTGACCACCGGCTTCGATGCGCCGCATGTGGATCTTATTGCCGTACTAAGACCGACCGAGTCCATTAGTCTTTACCAGCAGATTGTAGGTCGTGGTCTTCGCCTCAGTGAAGGTAAGAAAGAGTGCTTGGTACTCGAGTATGCCGGCAACTGTTATGACCTGTATCAGCCTGAAGTCGGCTCCCCTAAACCCGATGGTGACAGTGAAATCGTCACGGTTCCCTGCCCTGCGTGCGGCTTTAACAATAACTTCTGGGGTAAGACGGCGGACAACGGCTTTGTCATAGAGCACTACGGACGCAAGTGTCAGGGCTATTTCGAGGAAGAAGATGGCACTCGTGAGCATTGTGACTATCGCTTTCGGGCCAAATTCTGCCGCGAATGTGGTGCGGACAATGATATCGCTGCCCGAGTCTGCTGTGAGTGTGATGCGGTCTTGGTTGACCCTGATAAAAAGCTAAAAGAAGCGCTAAATCTAAAAGATGCCATGGTGTATGAATGCACGGATATGGAGCTCACCGCGCAAAAAGACAACAAAGGTAAGTCTTATCTGAGAGTCTCTTATGTTGGGGATAATGGACAAAAAGTCAGTCAGCAATTCTATCTAGGAACTCAAGCACAAAAACGTCGATTCGATGCCAGCTTTGTGCGCTCTCATCTAGCCGACAAACACCAAGAATTTGATGGTTACAGTCCAACCAAAGCGGTGCGCCAGCAACACAGGTTCAGGTTGCCTAAATTTGTGATTGCGCGTAAGCAAGGACGATTCTGGGCACTGCGTGATGTTATCTTCGAAAATGAGTTTTCTGTGACGCCAGATCTTCTCTAATTGATTGAAAACTGCGATAATTTGCCGCGCGCGGGTTACGGCTATTGCTCAAAACAGTTTTCAGTGATAGTATCCGCGCTCACTTTACGGTTTCCACCTAAAGTGTTTAATCGCTCTGGCTAGGTCGCTACGCCACAGCGCTTTGTTTACATTACTAATTTGAGAGTAATTACTATGAAATTTGAAGCAGTAGTACGTACTGAACTAGGTAAGGGTGCGAGCCGCCGCCTACGTCACGCTGGCCAATTCCCAGCAATCGTTTACGGTGGTGAAGCAGCGCCAGTATCTATCGCGCTAAACCACGATGACGTGATCAACCAAATGGACAAGCCAGCATTCTACGAAGGCATCACTCTAGTGATCGACGGCGCAGAAGTTAAGGTTAAGCCACAAGACGTTCAACGTCACGCGTTCAAGCCAAAAGTTGAGCACATGGACTTCATCCGCATCTAATTCTCTACCAAAGAATTAAATCGGATTAAATCCAAACCTTTTGCATATATAAAGAACTCAGCC
This sequence comes from Vibrio sp. JCM 19236, assembly GCA_000830455.1. Lineage (GTDB taxonomy): Bacteria > Pseudomonadota > Gammaproteobacteria > Enterobacterales > Vibrionaceae > Vibrio. Next base: position 80,077 of record BBSB01000006.1, on the reverse strand, counting down.
TTACCATCTGAAGTTTCTTAAAAATTAGAAAGCCCGATTGCTACCAACAATCGGGCTTTCACCTTTCTGGAATAAACTAAAACTCTAGCCTCATCGCCTGATGCGGTATTCCCACTTCCATATGCCTTCACCATGGGTCTCAAAGCCAAGCTCTTTGTAGAAATCGATAGCATGTGCCTGAGAATTCAAATATACCCGGGACAGCTTCTGCTCTCCCGCACTCTCCACAAGCGCCTTGGTGATATCTCTTCCAAGCCCCAGACCGCGATGAGACTTCAATACGCATACTCTTCCAATATGACCATCCGATAAAACGCGCCCTGTTCCAACTGGTTTGCCTTCTGCAATCACTAGCGCATGCATCGCATCTTTATCTTGCCCATCAAAGTCTAGCGCTGAGTCTATGCCCTGCTCTTCACTGAACACCGTATTTCGTACACGCCTGATATCCGCCTCTCGCGACCAATCCACTACTTCTATTTGAATCTTCATAACATCCCTTTTGGTTTTCTCCAACATACAAAAAAGCGCCCATCGCAACAAGATGCCATGGACGCATATCTTTATTTAGTTAGCAGCCTGATTATTCGAAGGTGCCTTTTACCACTGCCACGCCGTCAGCAACCATCACGCGGCCCTTAGCTAAGGTATGAGTGAGATCTAGGCTTTGGGAATCCAGCAGCACCACATCCGCATCAAAGCCCACTTCTAGCTGACCTTTGAATTTGTCTAGACCAAGCTGCCTTGCAGCATTCTTGGTGATAGGCGTTAGGATATCGCTTAGACTAAGTTCAAAGCATTCCACGCCACGCTTCACCTCTTCTAATAGTGAGCTAGGCGTACCCACACCCATACCGACAATACGAGTGCGGTCTTCATTCCATTTTGGTAGCGAACCACCTGCATCCGAGCTAAAGGTGAAGTTATCCTTAATACCGAGCTCGATAGAACGCTTGGTCGCCTCAGCGCAAGAAAGCGCCTTACGGCCCGACTGCAATGAATCTTCAGAAACCGCAGTACCATCTATGATGGCGCCGCGCTTGGCAAGCTCCACCGCCTGCTCCCACACATCCATACGGTTGATATGGGTCGGTACAAAGCGCTCAGCTTGGTAGTCACTCTCATCCAGCACTTCTAGAAGTTGAGACAGGCCTTTCTTACCCGCACCCGCATGCACAGTAATGATGCCAGCTTTACCGGATACCAAAGCGGAGTTACGAACCTCAGCAACAAGATGAGTCAGATTTTCGTTGGTCACATAAGGACCGCGATGATCAGAGACTGCAAGCTTCACCCCTACTACAGGTTCGATAAAGGCGATGTCTTTCATCACCGAGCCGGTAATGGTTGGCGATGGCAAGAAATAAGAGCCTGTGATCATATAAGTGCTGATGCCTCATCACGAAAGCCCATTGTCTTAGCCAGCAAACTCTCAACATGACGAGACAGATCGTCTGTACCCAAAAGACCAAGAGCCGTAGTGACACCATTTAGCGTCTGATCAGTGAGCTTAAGTTCAGGGGTGCGGGTAGCAAAGCCGCCCTCACCGCCACCGCCGATAAAGTGTTGATGGGTATCCACAAACCCAGGGACCACACTCTTGCCCGTCGCGTCGATTACTTCGACTTTACCTGCAAGGCCTGCTTCATCAATGTGCTCTTCAATGGCAACTAATTTGCCACCAGCACACAGAATATCCTTTTTCCCCACATAATCCGGTGTGTAAACCTCACCGTTTTTAATTAATACCTGCATAAAACGTCCTTAGTTTTTAGGGTCAAGTGCCGAGCGAATGCCATCACCTAACACGTTACAAGACAGCACCGTTAGGAAGATGCAAAGGCTGGGAATAGTGTCAGATACATATAGCCATCAACCGCCATAAAGTCGCGGCTCGATGCCAGCATAGCCCCCCACTCTGGCGATGGAGGCTGAGCGCCAAGACCAAGGAAGCTAAGGCTGGCAGCCGTTAATACCGAGTACCCACACGCATAGTGAAGTACACCAATACACTACTTACCGTGGAAGGAATAATGTGTTTAAACATGATGCGTGCGCTGCTCGCACCCATGGTTTTAGCCGCGCGCACATACTGAGAGTTCAAAACCGATAGCGTCTGCGAACGCACGATACGAGCAAACATCGGGGTACTGAAGATAGCGATGGCGATAATTACGTTCACAATACCGCCACCCAGAACCGCCACGATACCGATAGCCAGCAGGAAGCTTGGGAAGGCGAACAGCACATCTGCAACGCGCATGATGATGGCATCTAGGATACCGCCATAATAACCCGCAACGACACCTAGGAAGGTACCCGCAATCACACCTATGGTGACCGACAAGAAACCAACAGATAGCGAGATACGTGCACCATAAACCAAGCGAGCAAAGTTATCGCGACCATAAAGGTCGGTACCTGCCCAGTGCTCCCATGAAGGAGTTGTAAGAATGTTGTTGTAATCCACGTCCGTTGCTGTGTAGTGCAAAAACATGGGTGCACCGATAGCCATGATCACCATAACAAGCAGGATGCACAGCGCTAATATTGCAGTTTTCTCTCGTTTAAAGCGAATCAAAAACATCGCCATTGGAGATAGAGTTTTAGAGCTCATATGACCTACTTCATCTTAATTTGTGGGTTTACCACCGAGTACAGGATATCAACCACGAAGTTGATCAGTACAAAGTGGAACGAATAAAGGATCAGCAGTGCCTGCACCACCGGATAGTCACGGGCATTTACGCTATCGATCAAAAACGAGCCGAGCGCTGGAAGACCAAAGATGCTTTCCACCACGATTGAGCCACTTAGGACAAAACCGATCTGCAGACCGATAACCGTGATAATAGGCAGCATTGCATTGCGGAAGGCGTGCTTAAACAGCACTCGCGTTTCCATCAAACCCTTGGCGCGAGCAGTCTGGATATAGTTTTCAGACAGTACATCCAAAAATGCCGAGCGAGAGAAACGGGCGATAATCGCCGTACCTACCGTACCTAGAGTCAGTGACGGAAGGACCAAGTCTTTTAGGCCTTCAAAACCGGTTGGATTAAACCAACCAAGTTTCACCGCAAAGATCTGAATCAAAATCAAACCAAACCAGAAATCTGGTACTGAGATACCCGATACCGCAACCACCATACTCACACGATCAGGCAGTCTCGATTGATAAACTGCAGCGATAATGCCAAGGATGATACCCACAGGGATAAACCATAGAGACACGAGTGCTAAAGTAGCGGTTACCTTGTAACGGGCTGCGATCAGTTGAAAGACCGAATCGCCGTTAACCATGGACTTACCAAGGTCGAGATGAGCTAGATTGACCAAAAAGTGCTGGAACTGCACAAATAGCGGAAGATCAAGTCCTAACTCATGACGAACAGCTGCAATGTCTTGACTGCTGGCATCTAAGCCAGCAATCATTTTCGCAGGGTCGCCCGGTAACATGTGAACGAACAAGAACGCAATCACAGCGATCAGGAACATCACGCCGATCATGCCTAGTAGTCGTTTTACAATATACTGCGACATGCTTTATTACTCGTAGTGAACGTCAGTGATGGCTAGAGAGCCGTCCGGCAGCATATTGATGCCTTTCACCTTCTTAGACTTAGCCCAAAGCTGGGTATCAACCGTGGTCCATAGACCTGCAGCATCATTCCAGATAGTCGATTGAACCTTGTGGTAGATGTTCGCTTTCTCTACTGGATCTAGCGTCTTCTGGCCATCCACTAACCACTGATCCACTTTCGCGTTTTGGTAGTAGCTATAGTTTGAAGTGCCGTCTTGCTTAGAGCTAAATAGTGGACGAGTCGCCCAGTCAACGGTACCCGATGAAGAAGACCAACCTGAATCAAACAGTACCGGTGGCGTACCATCATTGTTGATGCCATCCCCTGCCGAGTAGTGGCTGGCTACGTCACGAGGAACGATAGTAGTCTTAACCTTGATGGCAGATAGTTGCTGCTGAATAAACTCAGCCGCGCGCATGCTAGTCGTAGTGTTCTTAGCCAGATCACCGCCTCAAAGCCATCGGCATAACCCGCTTTCGCTAGTAGCTCTTTCGCCTTAGCTACGTCATAGGTGTAAGGAGTTTGCGCTTCGAAGGTCTCGATCTTGTTAGGAATAACCGATTCCATCAGATCCGCCTGACCGCTGAATACCACCTTCTTAAATGCGTTCTTGTTGATCGCATAGTTAAGGGCGCGACGCACATCAGCATTCGCTAGGATCGGGTTTTGAGTATTAATCGCATAGTAACGCGCAATGATTGAAGGCGATGCAATAGCATCTAGCTTCTTGTCACCTGAGACCGCTGGTTCATAGTGTTGGAAGCTGAAGCATTACCTGTGCTTGACCACTTTTCAGCATAGCTAGACGAGAGCCTGCCTCAGGAACAGCGCGAAACTCAAGGTGCTGAACCTTAACCGGTTCACCCCAATAGTTAGGGTTCGCATCCATTACGATCTTAGAGCCACGAATCCACTTGTTCAGTACAAAACGGCCTGTACCTACTGGATGTGACTTAATATCTTCACCGTATTTCTCAATAGCTGCAGGCTGATCATACCCTGGCTTGGGTGAGTGATGTTATTGATAAAGGTGTTCGAAGGCGACTTAAGGTTAACTTGCAGTGAGTACTCAGACAGAACCTTGAAGCTTTCAACGTTACTAAGAAGAGAGGCACGACGCTGCTTCTTATCGATCTCATCTTGGAAGTTAAACTTCACCGCTTCGGCATTAAACGCAGTACCATCGGTAAACTTGATGCCTTCGCGAAGTTGATCACATAGGTTTTACCATTGTCTTTAACCTCGTAGCCTGTGGCTAGGTTTGGCTGAACCTGCATGTTCTCATCGAACTTGAATAGACCATCATAGATAGCATTGGCGATACTCATATCCATGGTCACACCGGCGTTATGCGGGTTAAGAGTCTGAACTGTTGCGGTTGAAGCAACCACTACCTTGTCTTGAGCGGCAAAGGCATTCGCGCTTAGTCCGAGTGCCACGGCTAGCACTAGAGTTTTTTTAGTTGTGTTCATTTTGCATTCCTTTGTTATTCATTTGCTGAAAAATGAGTTGGAGAGTGTTCCACCAGCTGGACAGGCGTTGGGGTCTGACCGACTGGGAAAATTGGGTCTGGGATATCGTCAGTTAAGAGTTCGAATTGCTTCGGCGCTTCGCGCTCCGAGTCGATAGATGGGATGGCCGCTAACAGCTTTTGGGTATAGCTGTGCTGGGTATTTTCAAATACCTCTTGGCGGTGACCAATCTCAACAAGCTGACCTTTGGTCAATACAGCCACGCGATGACATACGCGCTCGATAACGGCCATATCGTGAGAGATAAAAATAAATGAGATGCCAAATTCGTTTTGCAGCTCAAGCATTAGGTTAAGGACGGTGGCCTGCACCGACACATCTAGCGCTGATACCGACTCATCAGCAACGATGATCTTTGGCTGAGTAGTAAGTGCGCGAGCAATGTTTACACGCTGCAACATACCGCCGGAAAATTCGTGCGGATAATGGCGATAAAGCTCCGGCTTAATGCCTACTTTTTGCAGTAGCTCTTTGGCCTTTTGCTCACGCTCTTGTTTGCTCATTTGCGGTTCGTGAATGATAAACGGCTCTTCCACGCACTCACCAATGGTCATCTGCGGGTTAAGCGATGCAAGTGGGTCTTGGAAGATAAAAGACACGTCTTTCTTAACCAGTTTGCGCTGAGCGGAAGTCGGATTTAAAAGGTCGATATCCTTATAACGAACGTCACCAGTCGCTTCCTCAAGAAGTCCCAAGATAGCGTTACCGATTGTTGATTTACCCGAACCAGACTCGCCTACCACGCCAAGGGTTTCACCCTTCCACAGCTTAAAGCTCACATCATTAACCGCGTGCACTTGATGGGTCACCTTGCCAAAGAAGTTATGTTTGCGAGGAAAAACAACATGCAGACGGTCGACAGTGAGGAGCGGAGCCTCTGAGTAATCCACTGGCTTACCTGGGATCTCAACAGAAGTGGTATTGCCCTTAAGCTCCTCTTCCATTGAAAGGACCGGGAAGCTGTGCGGTACGGCCTTACCACGCATAGAGCCAAGCTTTGGAGCGGCCTTTAAAAGCGCCTTGGTATAGGCATGTTTTGGTTCAAGGAACACCTGATTTAGAGTACCAGTTTCAACGATATCACCGTGATACATCACAGCTACCCGGTCGGCTACCTCATGCACCACGCCCATGTCGTGGGTGATAAAGATAACGCCCATGCCAAGCTCAGTCTGAAGCTCACGAATCAGACCCAATATCTGCGCCTGAATGGTTACATCCAGCGCTGTGGTTGGCTCATCAGCAATCAAAAGCTTTGGCTTACAAGCCAACGCCATTGCAATCATTACACGTTGACGCATACCGCCAGAGAGTTGGTGTGGATATACGTTAAGAACTTGACGGCCTGATGGCACACGAACCAGATCTAGCATACGACCCGCTTCTTCGATGGCTTCGGCTTTGGATTTTTTCTGGTGGATCTGCACCGCTTCTGCGATCTGCATCCCCACTGTCATTAGCGGGTTAAGAGAGGTCATCGGGTCCTGAAATATCATGGATATCTCATCGCCACGGATTTGCTGAGCCTGCTTGCGACACATAGAAACCATCTCCAGAGGTTTGTCGCTAAGTTTGCTGTCGTGAAGGAAGATCTGTCCTTGTTTTGAAGCCTTGTTGCCGAGTAATCCCATGATGCTTTGCTCATCACAGACTTACCTGAGCCAGACTCCCCTACTACAGCCAGTATTTCGTTTTTACTCACATCAATACTGACATCGTGAAGCACTTTCTTTTGACCCTGCATGGTCTTAAAAGCGACATTGAGATCGTTTATTTGCAGTAGTTGGCTCATTAATTCCTTGCCCAGTTATCTTCAAATTTCTTTCAAAATAATGAAAACCAGAGCAAGGTTTAATATGGAAATATGGAAACTATATTTCCAAAGCACGTAACCCACTGTTTTAGTTACGGTTTATGAATAAGGAGGAAGTTTTGATTAAATAATACAATTGCAAATCAGATAAATGCATTTTTACAGTGAAGCGGAATATAAAACAGTTGCATATCCAGCGTATTTTTGTTGGCTTTTATATACGCAACTAGAATAGGGAGTCTTGAGGGTTATTTTCTACCTCTTCTATCTCGGCAGGTTTGTTATTTTTCTTCGCTATCTTACGTCTGTATCTTTGGCGGCAGAGTTTGATCACGTGCTGTTTTTGAACGGGCGTTAAAGTCTGCCAAGCAAAGCGCTCTTCTCTTTTTCGCATGCACCCTTTGCAGTAGCCGCGATCATCGACACTGCAAACGCCTATGCAAGGGCTCGGTACATCAAAAAATCTAACTGCTCCACTCAATACATCCTATCAATTACTTTAACTTAAGATTAATGCAGGCCAGTTATATACGCCAATATCTAACCTATTTCGAAACGGAAAAATGCGTTGTCTTCCATGTATTTAACCCATTTTTGACACACTATCCGGTTAATGTCTTAGACTTATTTCACATCAACAAAATGCATGTTTACCCAAAGTAATAGGAGTTGCAGGTAGGCGGCAAGCGAGCGAAGCCCTGAACATAGATAAACTATGTGATGGGGAGAGCGAGTGCTAGCCAACACCCCTGCAACTTCTAGTAAGAAGGGTAAATGACTCAATTGGAGTATAACTATGTATAAAACGCTAACCGCTGTTTCTGTCGCTATGCTGCTGTCAGCTTGCTCAACTATGGGTAAATCGGAAGAGGCTAACATGGCAAAAGATGGAAAAATGGAAGACTCGATGGAAATGATGCAAGTGAGCGAAGCTAGCCTGCAACACCATCATTGGGAACTGACAGCGATTGACGGTCAGCCACTAGAGGTAATGGAGAACTTCAAAGCTCCTACCTAGAAGTCGGTGAGAAAATGTCGGCGAACGGCCACGCAGGTTGTAACAACTTCTTCGGCCAGGCTGAACTAAAAGACGGCAAGTTCCGCATCGAGCAGATGGGTATGACCATGAAGATGTGCCTGAAGGTGTAATGGATACTGAGATGGCTTTCTCTAAAGCCCTAGGTGAGTGGAGCGAAGTGAAGCTAACTAAAGAGACGCTAGAACTGAATAATTCTCAGCACAACCTAACCTTCACTCTGAAAGATTGGAAAAACTAATTCCCCTCTAAAGACTAAAAAGCTGCGCTAATGCGCAGCTTTTATTTTAACCTTCCAATGCTCTTCATCGAGCACCTTTATCTCCACCCGACCTTTCACCTCAATATCTTCAATCTGAGACGGCTCAAACGAATACGGTAGTGACAGCATTAGACACTCAATGCCTTGTGAACGTGCCAGTTTCATCAACCTCGACAGATTGCTCTCATCTCCATTGGTAGAAGAAAGATGCACTAGGGCACTCTCCCACAATAACTGCTCTTTATCCTGCTTGCTCTCAGAGGCGAGTTGATGACGCCATGTGGTAGAAAAATCGGAGCAATAGACTGCAGGGCATCAATAAATCGCCACCTTGGACTTGCGCTGGAGTGCGCTAAGAAATCTGTATAGTCAAAACTTGCGGTAATGCGCTGTGACTTTTCCATGAATAACACTCTGGTATCTATCGCTTGTTATCTACTATTAACTGTAGGCGTATTGATAACAAGAGCGTATAAATTATCGTTCCAATATATCCTTTACTCATACCTCAAAGTTCTATATGCAACAGCTTGTTAACTAAATTACAAGTTAAACCTTCTTTTGTGTAACAAAGATTTAGAATTCTGTTGCGCTCGAATCCAGTTTTTCTTAAAGACTGTTGAGGTTAGATTCATAAATTCTGGCAATGGATTATCGAAGCAACCATCTAGGCTTTTCTATACTTTCTATATCATAGCTCTAGAATCTACATAAAGTACTAGCCGAGGCTAGGCAACTTGGGGCATGCAACAAGATTGCAACCAAAAGCACGACTCGAGCACGGTTTTGCATAACAATTGACAAAAATTTAGTCCCTTGCCAATTCAATTTGAGAAATGGATCTCGTACAATGCACAGCAAATTTAACGCCTAATCCACCCACACGCGAATCTCCATGAAAAACGACAAACGTCCTTTGTATATTCCTCACGCAGGCCCTGCGCTTCTTAGTACTCCCCTTCTAAATAAGGGCAGTGCTTTTACCGCTTCAGAGCGTGCGAGTTTCAACCTTGAAGGCCTATTGCCTGAGGCAACTGAAACCATCGCTGAACAGGTTGAACGTGCCTATCAGCAGTATCAACAGTTCGACAATGACATGGATCGTCATATCTATCTGCGAAACATTCAAGACACGAATGAGACCCTGTTCTATCGCTTGATACAAAATCACATCACGGAGATGATGCCAATTATTTACACCCCGACTGTAGGCGCAGCATGTGAGAAGTTCTCGAACATCTATCGCCGCGGCCGTGGTCTATTTATCTCTTACCAAAACCGCGATCGCATCGATGATCTACTGAACAACGCCTCGACTCATAACGTTAAGGTAATCGTAGTGACCGATGGCGAGCGTATTCTTGGTCTAGGCGACCAAGGTATCGGTGGTATGGGTATTCCAATCGGTAAGCTTTCTCTATACACCGCGTGTGGTGGTATCAGCCCAGCTTACACCCTACCTATCGTTCTGGATGTAGGTACCAACAACCCGCAGCGCCTAGCAGACCCAATGTATATGGCTGGCGTCATCCCCGTATCACGGGTGCCGAGTACGATGAGTTTGTAGAAGAGTTCATTCAAGCGGTTCAGCGCCGCTGGCCTGACGCACTAGTGCAGTTTGAAGACTTCGCGCAGAAGAACGCTATGCCTCTTCTAAACCGCTACAAAGACCGTATCTGCTGCTTTAACGATGATATCCAAGGCACTGCTGCAGTAACCGTTGGCTCACTAATGGCGGCTTGTCATGCGGCAAACAGCAAGCTGTCTGATCAGCGTGTGACCTTTGTGGGTGCAGGTTCAGCAGGTTGTGGTATTGCAGAAGCTATCGTGGCTCAAATGCAAGCAGAAGGCTTAAGCGAAGAGCAAGCACGCTCACAGGTTTACATGGTAGACCGTTGGGGCCTACTGCAAGAGGGTATGTCTAACCTTCTTGATTTCCAAAAGCCTCTGGCTCAGAAGCCTGAGAACCTGCAAGATTGGCAAGCAGAAGGTGCTGACTACTCTCTATTGGATGTAGTAGAAAACGCAAAACCTACCGTACTTATCGGTGTATCAGGTGCACCTGGTATCTTTAGCCAGCAGATTATTGAAACCATGCACAAGCACTGTGAGCGCCCTATCGTGTTCCCACTGTCAAACCCAACTAGCCGTGTTGAAGCTGTGCCTAAGGACATCATCGAGTGGACTAATGGCGCTGCACTTGTAGCAACCGGTAGCCCGTTTGAGCCTGTGCTTCATCAAGGCAAGCGCATCGAGATTGCTCAATGCAACAACAGCTACATCTTCCCTGGTATCGGCCTAGGTGTATTGGCGGTTTCAGCTTCTCGCATCACTGATGAGATGCTGATGGAGTCGAGCCGTGCACTGGCAGAGTGTTCTCCGCTGGCGCAACAAGGTCGTGGTGCACTGCTGCCACCACTAGAAGAGATCCACGGCGTGTCTAAGAAGATCGCATTTGCGGTAGCGAAACAAGCTATCAAACAAGGCGTGGCGCTTGAGATCACTGACCAAGCAATCGAACAGGCTATCGACAACCACTTCTGGCAACCTGTTTACCGTGCTACAAACGTACCTCGTTCTAAGCGATTGGGCATGCTAAGGGAGTTAAAGCATCGCCTAACACAATGGCGCCAATATCTAAATTGGCGCTCATTGTATCGATTTGGCCTGTGGCTGCTTTTAGTCGCTACAGGTATGCTTCTGTCGGTTATCATTCTGCTGAGCTCAGTGGATGTATGGATGAGCTTCAGCGCGCAAAACCGCATCTATAAAGATGTAGAAGCCGCCCCTCCTCGAGATATCGCCTTAGTATTAGGCACTAGCAAATATATTGGTCGAACACTCAACCCCTATTACACCTATCGTATTAATGCGGCCATCGAGCTATACAAACAGGGCAAGGTAAAAGGCTTTCTGCTGAGCGGTGACAACGCCCATCGAAGCTACAATGAGCCTTGGACCATGAAACGAGACCTGCTTAAAGCGGGTGTTCCTGAACAGCTGATTTTCTTGGACTACGCAGGGTTTAGAACCCTAGACTCCATTGTTCGTGCCAAACAGATCTTTAATCTGAATGACTTTGCTGTGGTTACCCAAACCTTCCACTGCGACCGCGCTCTGTTTATCGCCAAATATTACGATGCAGACGCTATCTGTGTGGGTGTGCCTTCCCCTATGCCAACCTCATGGTTTAACGTAAGGGTGCGCGAGGTGTTTGCTCGTATCAAGGCACTGCTAGATCTTTACATCATCAACACCCAACCTAAGTTTATGGGCCCGCAGGTTCCGATTTTGGAGTTGCTACCATTCCAATATGAACCTTTGATGCCACAGTATGTATTTCCTGAAAAGGTCAGTCAGGCGAGCGCGACTAATTAACGCCTCTTAATACGTCAAGCACATCATCTACATCCTGGATTGTGTTGTAGTGCATAAAGCCAAGCCTTAAGATCCCGCTCGCTCGGATAAGCCAATTCTCTTGATCAGCTCCTCAGCATACATATGTCCGGCCCAACTATTTACGCCCTGCTCTGCCAACAGTTTTGCAAGTCGTGGCGCATCTACTTCACTGTGGGAAAGTGCAAAAGTTGGAGTGCGCTCGGTTGCTCTTCCATACAGGGTGAACTTAGGTAACCCTTTCAAGCCAGCTATAAAACGCTCACTCAGTGCCTGTTCATGCTGCGAGATTAGTTGGAAGCTCTTGGATAGCGATTGTCTTGAAAACGTCTCTTCAGAAAGGGTTCCAAGATAATGAATCGCAGCATTGAGACCGCTAAGAGCGGGAAAATTCACCGTCCCAGTTTCAAAACAGTTAGGTCTAGCATCTGGCGCTGCTGAAACCTTGATTGGACTTATCTCAAGACTTGGCTTTACAAAGGCTATGCCACATGGGGGGCAAAGAACTTGTAACCTGAGGCAAGTAGGATATCCACATCCAACGCCTGCACATCTATCAAGCAATGGGGCGCTAAATGGACGGCATCAACAAACACTATTGCGCTATGTTTGTGTGCCTTTTCGATTATGGGACTTAAGTTGGTGATAGAACCGGAAATATTAGATGCGCCTGTTACCGCAACCACAGAGGTTCTGTCATCAATGAGCGATAGAAGCGCCTCAATATCTAACTCACCCAAAACGTCACAAGGGGCTACCCGTAACTCACAACCAGAGTCTTTTGAAACCTGATGCCAGCATGAAACGTTGGCGTGGTGGTCGAGTTCGGTGACTAGGATATTGTTATTGGAGCTGATCTTCTGTCTCAACATACGGCTAAAGTGAAACGCCAGGCTGGTCATATTAGGCCCAAAGCTGATGCAGGTAGGAGATTCAGCGTTAATGAACGTCGCTACTGACTGCCGGGTATTCCCAGTCAATTCCACCAGCTCTCGGCTTGCCTCAAACTCCCCACCAAGATTGGCATTTAGTGATTGCATCTGTCTAGTGACCGCCTCTATGGCAGATTGACAGAACTGAGCGCCACCTGGACCATCAGCCAGAACGATGCCTGATATCGGGCGCTCACCACGGAAGGAAACTGGCTCGCTAATTTGTGCGCATCCATCATTTGTGGGCCGTTAGCACAAACACATCCATGTGCCCCTCTTGCTCTGAATCGACACGATAGATAGGTTGGGCGTTGTGCCAAAGGTCATGATCATCAAGAAGCGTAATCTCACCATCATTGAGTACCTTTCTAAAGAAAGGTGCCTGATGGCTATCTTCATACAGCATCACCTCACCGCCGACTATATTGTGTCGATGTATCCCAACTAGGGCAATGGCATCGAAGCCATCTTGATGCACACCTTCCGGAGCAACCGGGGTTTCATCATAGATGGCGTCTATGCGCATCTGGTGAATTTCAATGGGATGGCCATTTTCAAGCTCGTTCGCTTCAGAGAAGATCTGGCACATCTCGAGCAGGCCTTGGCTATTTAGAATGTTTGGTTCGAGGGGTTCAAAACGACGGACAATATCGCCTTGGAAGTGGTTAATATCTGAGGTTTGTACAAAGGTGTGTTGGTCTTCTTCGACCACTTTATCGCCGTTGAGTGTAACGACTGAATAGCGCCTTAGTCGGTAATCACCATCGGCATGCTTGGTGTGAGGGAGTGCATCGAAGCTTGGGGTAAGCTCGTCTACACAGGCTTGACTTAAGTGAGCGATCTGCAACAAATTTTCATGTCCATGTAACATAGGTCACCTCCTGATGAATTCTGCCTACTTACCACCGCATATAAACTTGTATCTTTACTAAAATGTTTATTATTTATACTCCCAAATCAAGTTTTAGTAGTTAAATTTCTCGACTTTAAGAAATAAACAGAACAACAGACCAAATTGCGAACGCTTATCATTATAACAATCCAGATTTGCAACGAGAGACCTTGAAAATTTGGAATTAATCACCATGTATTAAGATAAATCGCTGTTTTTTAAAGAACTATTAGCAAGTATTAAACCTGCTTTAATTACTTAGCCGAATTACATACAATCGAGTTATAACAAGGCGTTAGATACAGATTAAACGCCTTCTTTTTCGCAACAAGAATGATAAAAATCTATGACTACTGTTAAGCACTGCAAACTACTTATCCTTGGCTCAGGCCCTGCTGGCTATACCGCAGCCATCTACGCCGCGCGCGCTAATCTAAACCCAGTGATCGTAACTGGTATGCAACAAGGCGGTCAGCTCACTACCACCACTGAAGTGGAAAACTGGCCAGGTGATGCAAACGAGCTAACAGGTCCTCTGCTGATGGAGCGCATGCAGGCTCATGCAGAGAAATTCGATACTGAGATCATCTTCGACCACATCAACAAGGTAGACCTTTCGTCACGCCCATTTAAGCTTTATGGCGACAGCAGCGAATTCACCTGTGATGCACTGATCATCGCGACCGGCGCATCAGCGAAATACCTTGGCCTAGAGTCAGAAGAGGCATTCAAGGGTCGCGGCGTTTCGGCTTGTGCTACCTGTGATGGTTTCTTCTATCGCAACCAAGAAGTCGCTGTTGTTGGTGGCGGTAATACAGCCGTTGAAGAAGCCTTATATCTTTCAAACATCGCTTCTAAAGTACACCTGATCCACCGCCGCGATACTTTCCGCGCAGAGAAAATCTTGATCAAGCGTCTGATGGACAAGGTAGAGAGTGGCAATATCGTTCTGCACACGGACCGCATCCTTGCTGAAGTCGTGGGTGACGATATGGGCGTAACGGGCGTTAAGATCCAAGACACCAAGAGCGATGCAGTGGAAACTGTGGATGTAATGGGCGCATTTATCGCGATCGGCCACCAGCCAAACACGGGCATCTTTAAAGACCAACTGGATATGAACCATGACTATATCGTGGTGAACTCGGGTCTAAATGGCAACGCAACCCAAACCAGCATCCCTGGTGTGTTCGCAGCCGGTGACGTGATGGACAATCAATACCGTCAAGCCATCACTTCAGCAGGTAGCGGCTGTATGGCAGCCCTAGATGCAGAGCGTTTCCTAGACGAACAAGAAAACTAACTTCTCATTCTATTTCGCCCAGTTTGCTATAAACTGGGCGCTTTTCGTTATTCCCAAGAAAATTCAGGTTTCATGGATAAGAAGACCCAGCGAGATTTAAGCCAGTGGCTTAAGTCTCAAAGCAAACTGGCTAAACGCTGGTTAACTATCTCCGTTTTTGCCGGCGTTGCTCGGCTATCGCTCTGATCATACAGGCTGGGCTTATTGCTCATACCCTGCATAGTCTGATCATTGAGCATAGAGACAAATACGAGCTGATCCCCTACTTCATCGGTCTAGGTGTGACTGTTGTTATCCGCAGTGCTTTAGCCTGGGTAAGAGAAATCACTGGCTATCGTAGCGGTGAAGAGATCCGTAAATATATCCGTGGTCTTATCTAGATAAAATGCGCCGTTTGGGACCTGCCCATATTAAGGGTAAATCTGCAGGGGCATGGGGTACTATGCTCATCGAGCAGGTGGAAGAGATGCAGGATTTCTTCGCTAAATACCTACCGCAGATGGCACTCTCTGCCATAGTCCCTCTGATTATATTGGTGGTGGTATTCCCACAAAACTGGGTTGCCGGCATGATCTTCCTGCTCACTGCCCCCTTGATCCCATTCTTTATGGCACTTGTGGGCAAGAAAGCCGCAGAAGCGAACCGTAAGAACTTTAAAGCGCTGCAGCGTCTGTCGGGTCACTTTTATGACCGATTGCAGGCAATGACCACCATCAGGCTGTTTAACCGCGCCAAAGCAGAAAAAGAGCACATGCACGTAGCGTCGGAGGTATTTCGTGAGCGCACTATGGGCGTGCTGCGTATCGCTTTCCTTTCTTCTGCGGTACTTGAATTCTTTACTTCGATTTCCATCGCACTGACCGCGGTCTATTTCGGCTTTACCTTTATCGGCGAGCTGAATTTCGGTCACTATGGCACAACTGTTACCCTGTTTACCGGTCTGTTTATCTTGATCCTTGCGCCTGAGTTCTATCAACCACTTAGAGACCTTGGCACCTTCTATCACGCCAAACAACAAGCGATAGGTGCGGCAGAAAGCATCGTTGATTTTCTAAATACGCCAGAGAGCGAGCAAAAGGATTCGAGCAATACCGCACTTCCAGATACGGATTCACTGTCGATACAAGCAATCGAGCTTATCGTTAGCACTCCGGATGGCACTAAGCTAGTTGGCCCTGTGAGCTTCAATCTAGATACAAGCAAGAAGACTGCTCTGGTTGGCCCAAGTGGCGCAGGTAAAACCTCACTGGTCAATGCTCTGCTCGGCTTCTTACCTTATCAAGCAGTATCAAGGTAAATGGCGTTGAACTTAGCGAACTGAACCTAGAGCAGTATCGCGATGCTATCAGTTGGGTTGGTCAAACCCGCTTCTAGTACACGGCACTATCGAAGAGAACCTCAACCTGTCTGAAAAGCCATTTAGCAAAGAGCAGATCTCATCTGCGATTATCGATGCTCATGCCGATGAGTCGTCGACCGCCTAGGTCTAGATTATGCTATTTCAGATCGCTCTAGTGGTCTGTCAGTGGGTCAAGCTCAGCGTATCGCCCTAGCCCGCGCCATCTTGCAACAAGGCAAGTTCTGGGTCTTAGATGAGCCAACCGCAAGCCTAGATGCTCAAAGTGAGAAACTGATTAATCAGAGTCTGGATAAAGTTCTTGAGGCGCAAACCACGCTTATGGTCACTCACCAACTCAATAACCTACAGAAGATGGATCAGATCCTAGTTCTAGAGCGCGGCCAGATAACTCAGCAAGGTCATTTCGATGAACTCAAAGAGCAAGGCACATTCCAGACCATGCTTAAGCACCAAAACACAGAAGGAGGTGACCTAGATGCGTGATTTGCTTCCTTATCTGAAACTGTATAAAAAGCACTGGTTCGGCCTATCTCTGGGCATGTTACTGGGCTTTTTGACCCTATTTGCCTCTATCGGTCTTCTGACCCTGTCTGGCTGGTTCCTATCCGCCGCTGCAGTTGCTGGTCTAACGATCGCTCGTGAAACCTTTAACTATATGCTTCCGGGTGGCGGTGTACGTGGCCTTGCTATGGGGCGTACTGCAGGTCGCTGGGGTGAGCGCGTGGTGTCGCACAACGCTACCTTTAAGCTGCTTACTGATCTGCGTGTATTCTTCTTTGAAAAATTAACGCCTTTGATTCCTGGTCGCGTCGCTAACGTACGTGATGCCGACCTTCTAAACCGCTTGGTTGCCGACGTTTCAGCGATAGATCATGTCTATCTGCGACTGGTAAGCCCAGTAATACTGAGTCTAATGGGTATCACATGTCTCGGTGCTTTCCTAGCCTGGTTTGACCCAAGCGTAGGTATTACCCTTGCTGGTATCTTGCTGGTATTGGTTCTTAGCTGGCCAGTCATCTTTTATAAGCTAGGTAAGCGCAATGGTGAGCGTCTTACTGAGCATCGTGCCGACCTTCGTATTCGTGCATTGGATTGGATTTCAGGTCATAGCGAGCTTCTTATCTTCGGCGCAGAAAAACGCTATCGCGATAAGATCCTGAACGCTCAATATGAGCTGATGAAGAACCAAGCCTTCAATGCGCATATTACAGGCCTTGCCAACAGCCTACTTCTGCTAGCAAACGGCTTTACCTTGCTACTTATCTTCTGGATCTCAGCTGACGGTATCGGCGGTGCTGAGCCGAGTCCAATAATCGCCTTGGTGGTATTTGCCACCCTAGCGAGCGTTGAATTGCTAATGCCAATCGCAGGTGCCTTCCAATACCTTGGTCAAACACTCTCTTCTGCGCGCCGTCTTAACGAGATCATCAGTGCTGAGCCTGAGGTTCAGTTCCCAGAAAACAGCGAGCACCTAGAGACCTCTACTGCACCTGTCATTGAGTTTAATAAGGTAAGCTTTGCCTATGATCAAGCGGACGTCCTTAAACAGCTTTCGCTGACTATCAAGGGTGGCAATAAGGTCGCTATTCTAGGTAAAACAGGTAGTGGTAAATCGACACTACTGCAGCTCCTTAACCGCTTTTGGGATGTTCAAGGTGGCGAGGTTCGCATTGGTGACCGTGCTATATCAAGCTTGATGAGGCTCAGCTTCGTCAACTTATCTCGGTAGTAAGCCAACGTGTGGATATCCTCAATGGCAGTCTGCGCGACAACCTTCTGATTGCAGATGAAAACGCGCAAGATGATAGTTTAAGAGCCGTGCTTATCGACGTGGGTCTAGCGCACCTTCTAGATAACAAGGGGCTAGATCAGTGGCTTGGTGAGGGTGGTCGTCAGCTATCCGGTGGCGAGCGTCGCCGTATTGGCATCGCGCGTGGTCTACTGCACAACGCCCCTATCCTGCTTCTTGATGAGCCAACCGAAGGCTTGGATAAGAATACCGAAGCGCAAATTATCGAGCTTCTTGAATCTCACTACCAAAACAAGACGGTTCTGTTTGTAACGCACCGCCTAGTGGGACTGGATAAGATGGACCACATAGTTGTCCTCGAACAAGGCGAGATAGTTGAGCAAGGTAATCATCAAACCCTGCTTAAACAGCAGCAGCGCTATTTTGAACTGCATCAGTCACTAGCATAAGCACCAAGCCAGATTGTTATCTGGCCTTTTTATTACCCGCTATACTTCTATCCAAGCTTTCAAAAGGAGTTCCAGCCATGAGGGTTCTTTTTCTCAGTATCTTGGTGTTGTTAAGCAGTTCGGTATTCGCAGACAGTAGTGATGGCATTATTACGGTCAAGAGTGCCCATGATGTAAATACTACGGTAGATAATCTCGAAAAAGCGCTGGAGTCCAAAGGGATGAAGGTATTTGCGGTCATCGACCATTCTGCAGGAGCAAAAAGCGTTGGAATCGATTTAAAGCCCACAGAGCTAGTCGTGTTTGGTAACCCCAAGGTCGGCTCTCCCTTAATGGTATGTGAGCAATCCGTAGCAATAGACCTGCCACAAAAAGCATTAATCTACGAGGATGAGAGTGGCGAAGTATGGCTTAGCTACAACGACCTTAGGTATCTAAAGCAGCGCCATCAAATCGAAGGCTGTGATGAGGTGCTAAACAAGGTATCCAAAGCACTGGCCAACTTTGCCAAAGTTGCAACCCAATAACCCCTGGGGGCAAGCTATTGCACGCTCCTTTTGTTTTGGGTTAGTACATGATCTCGAACGCCTTACTAGTCTCTATAAACCTAGTAAGGTGTTTTTTCAGAAACAAAAAATTATTTCATCGATCTTCGAAACTAATCCCTAGCACGTAAATGGACAGGACCTCCTTAACCGAAAAGTGCATTTCTATCTGGCTGACTATTAGATAGACAACAAAACACGAAACGCCCCGTTTATTCACAGTTTTACGACCTCAAATCTACGATACCCATGTTTTGTCCTAAGCTTTATAAGCCAAACGACATCCATCAGCTTACATGGGTAGAAATGAATAAGTACAGACACCTCATTACCTTCCTCATTATTTGTTTACTAGCCTTACAAAGCGCTCTCGCCTCACCAATTAAACCAAGCACTCAAGAAAAAATGTGGTTAGATGACGGCGGTCAAATCAGTATGAGTGTGTCAAGATCGGGCCTACCACCTTTCACTTATGTGCAAAACAATCAGCCAACCGGATACCTGATTGACTACATCAACTTGATGGGAAAAAAAGCTGGGGTACCAGTCAGTTGGACCATAGTAAATAATCGAGCCGAAGAGCGCGCAAGAATCCAAAGTGGCTTAGACAACATGATCACCTCTTCTATAAAGGAAGAATACAGAGATGATTTTTACTTTGGAGACATAATAGTACCTAGAGTCATCCACGCGTTTACCCGCAAAGACGCCAACATCACGATTAATCGCCTCGAAGATATATTCCCGCTTAGGGTGGCGACTCAGAAAACTTTACCGTTACAAAGCTTTTAAAAGAGAAATACCCTCAGCTAACACTCGTAGAGTCTGACAGTGTAGAAGAATCTATCGCCCAGATATCTGCAGGAAAAGCGGATGTCCTGTTCACCGATTACGCCATCGTCAACTATATCCTTCGAACCGCATTGATCAACAATATCGAATCGCAATCCAGCATCGATGAAATTAGCAACCTATTTAAGCCCATACATGTCCTGTATAGCAGGAGTGAACCGGTTCACATGATGACGTTGCTAGAGAAAGCAAGAGCCAATATAAGCCCCAAAGAACTGCAAGTCTTACAAGATAAATGGCTTTTGAGACAACCGCAGCAAGCACGCCTTAACCTTACTCAACAAGAGCAAGAGTGGATAGAACGCACTCCTGTTATTCGTACCAACAACCTCAGTGACTCCTCCCCCTTTGATTTCAATGAAAACGGGAAACCTTCTGGCTATTCAGTGGAATACCTCAAGCTATTAGGTCAAAAAGCGGGACTGACTTTTGAGTTCGTACAAGGAAATACCTGGAGTGAGTTCAAACAGTTCGCAGAAGACAGACACATAGACATGCTCCATCTAGCGAGCAAGACGGATGATAGGGAGCGGTATCTCAGCTATACCTACTCCTACTATACGGGCTCTCCTAACTTGCTCTATGGCAGAAAATCCCAAGCCAGTATCAGTAACTTCGAGCAATTAGCAAACAAGCGGGTCGCGGTATTGCGGGATGGCGTCGAGCAAAGGCATCTGAGCCAGAACTACCCCTCCATTAATTTATTTAGCGTCGACACTAATCTAGATGGTTTGAACTCGGTGCTCAAAGGCGAAGCCGATTACTTCCTCTGTTACCCGAGCATTTGTGATACCTATATCGCACAAAAGTTTTTAACCAACCTGGAGTCACGGGGACATCTAGGCATAGAAGAGCTAGAAAAACCAAAGAAGGCGCACTTTGCGGTAAGGAATGATTGGCCGGAGTTGGTTTCTATATTAAATAAGGCGATATTGGCGGTAACCACAGAAGAGAAGAAGCAACTCAGAGAAAAGTGGTTCAATCGATCTTACAGCCAGAAATCACTCATTGAATCTCTGACCGATGCGGAAAAACTATGGCTCGACAGCAATCGCAGGCTGGTCTTCTCACAGCCGAAGCAATATTCTCCCTACTCGTATGTGGATTCAGATGGCGTATTGGGAGGACTGGCATCAGATCTTATTAAAGAATTTAACAGCCAGTATAAGGTCGACAGCTATTATGTGGACTATCCAAACTGGAGTGAAACCTATCAGGCATTGCTAGAGGGAAAGATCGACTATATACCCACTATCAACATCAACGAAAAGCGCAAGCAGGAAGTGCTGCTAACGACTCCCATACTGACCTACAACCTCACCATATTCTCCCACGATGATGGCCCGTATTTTAATAACCTTGATGAACTAGCGGGTTATCGCGTTGGTATTAGTAAGAATTCTTCGGTCGCTAATTTGCTGAGGGCTAATTACCCTAACCTCAACTTTGTTACCTATAAAAATGGCGTGGATGTCTATCGAGCACTATCCGATGGCAAGATAGACGCGGCGGCCGCCAGTCCACATGTGATGTACCACACCATCAACGAGTATAACCTCGAGAATATTGTTGCCTCAGCTGAAACAGAATTCAGATTTGAATTAGCCATAGCCGTCAACAAATCTAAGCCAGAATTACTCACTCTATTCAATAGGATGATCACAAGCCTTGGTCAGGATGAAATCGACAAACTGATGGACAAATGGACCACGGTTAAAATTGTGCACCGCACTGATTGGCAGTCGATTATCTTCTGGGTTTTAGGTGTAACACTACTACTCATCACCTTATCGACCATCTTGATTACACTCAATAAAGCCAAGACCATTAAAATACTGGCGGAAAACGACAAACGACTGACCAATGCACAGCGAGTCGCTAAGATTGGCAGTTGGGAACTCAACGACAAAAGAGAGCTCGTTCAGATATCCCCCCAAATCCGCACCTTGCTCGGTTTGGGTTCAGAGTTTTCTCTTACTCAGGAAGACTACCGCAGTTTTGTCCACCCAGACGACTTGGAGGGAATCAAACAAAGCTGGAAACGCGCACTCAAGACTGGGTTGTACCAACACGAATACCGCATCAGTGTAGGCAATGAAGAAAAGTGGGTGCGTGAAGTTGCAGAGCTTACCTTTGAATCTAACGGTAAGCTGAACCACGCGTCAGGCATCGTTCAGGACATTACCGAAAGGAAAATAGCCGAGCTGAAGGTTATTCAAAATGAGAACGAACTTCGCTCATTGACCTCAAAATTACTCAACGTTCAAGAAGAAGAGAGACGACGTGTCGCACGCGAGTTGCACGATGACCTAAGCCAACGCCTTGCTGTGCTCTCACTCTCTATCGGTACCCTAGAGCAGGATAAAGACCTGTTGCCGGCAAAAGATAAGCTCAATGCAGTAAAACAGAACATCATTACCGTCGCTAAGGATATCCACGGTATATCTAGAAGACTCCATCCTTCTATCCTCGATGATTTAGGCTTGATTGACGCGCTGAAATCAGAGATTAAAAACTATGTGGATCGGGAAATGATTGCGGTAGATTTCGAAACCACAGCCAATAAGGTAGAGCTTGGTAAAGAGGCGGAGTTGGGATTGTTTCGAATTACCCAAGAATCACTGCGCAATATTGCCAAATACTCAGAGGCGTCAAAGGTACAAGTGACTCTCAGTATCATCAATCAACACTTAATTCTGAAGGTGATGGATGACGGTATTGGCTTTGATGTCCAAGAGGCTATGCTCTCCCCTGGTCTTGGTCTGCAAAGTATTACTGAACGAGCCCGTCTCATTAAAGCTAAACTCGACATCCAATCGAGTGACCAAGGCACAACCATTACCGTCGACCTTCCTCTAGATCGCTGATCGCTTTCCCCAACGCACAAAATCACGTGTGAGTACAAGATTTCTGCTTATTGAAACTCAGCTAAGAGTTCAACAAGAAATGGGCAATAATTCCCCCTGCATAACCCAGACCAATTGCCCAAGTCCACTTTAGATGCGCCATAAAGGTGTAGTGCCCCTTAGCTGTGCCCATAAGTGCCACGCCAGCGGCCGAACCTACCGACAACAAACTTCCGCCAACGCCCGCAGTAAAGGTAATCAATAGCCACTGGAAGTGGTCCATGTCTGGTTGCATGGTTAGAATCGCAAACATCACTGGAATGTTATCGATGATGGCTGATATTGCACCTGCAGTTACGTTAGCCGCAGTCGCGCCCCAATCACCATACATTACCTGTGAAATGGAGGTGAGATATCCCAAGAAACCCAGTGCGCCCACGCAGTACATCACGCCGAAGAAAAACAGTAAGGTATCCCACTCTGGTACAGCCAGTTTACTAAACACATTGAACTCTGAATCCTCATGCCCCGTTTGCAACTGACGTTTTTTCAAATAAATGGTTAGGAATAGCAAGGACAAGCCAAACATCATCCCCAAGTATGGTGGTAAACCCAATAGATTTTCGAAGGTCACTGCTAGCGTAATGGTTGCTAGAAACAAGCCTACCACCAGAAACCCTCCGCTTTTAACCTCTACAAGCTCGCCTTGTTTTGGAGGTTGCCCCTTAGGCACATACCGAGAGATGATCAGAGCAGGAATAAGGTAATTAACCAAAGAAGGAACGAAGAGCTCGAAGAAATCAAAAAACGTTGCGTGTCCGGACTGCCACACCATCAAGGTGGTAATGTCTCCAAATGGAGAGAACGCACCACCCGCATTCGCAGCCACAACAATAACGATACAAGTCTGAGCGATAAACTTCGGACTATCACGCCAACCGCCATGACCACAGCTCCCATAATCAGAGCTGTTGTAAGATTATCTGCCACTGGCGACAGCACAAACGCAATACCACTGGTTACCCAAAATAGCTGCTGATAATTGAATCCACGGTTAATCAGATACCCTTTTAAAGCCTCAAATACGTTCCTCTCTTCTAGCGCATTGATGTAAATCATCGCCACTAGAAGAAACAAGAACAGCTCAGCAAACTCCTCAAGATTATGAGTCACCGCAATTTGCATAGTCTCATGGCTTACTCCTAGCTGATTCCCAACAATAGCAGCCACAACCCACAGCAAACCCGCTGAAAAGATCATTGGCTTAGATTTTGGAAGGTGTAGTTTCTCTTCAAATATCACCAAAAGGTAAGAAGCAAAGAATATAACCAAAGCTAAAATAGCTAGCGGACTATCTATCGCTACAAGTTGTTCAGAGTGAGATTCAAAGGCTAACGCATATTGAGGTATACACATAGCTAAGAAGCTAAATAATAGTATTCTAAGATATTTCATAAGAATATCTCCCAAGTATTATTTCGATTATTTAATTAAGGATTACTTATATTCTGGAATTGAATAAGTACTCTTTTCTAGGTGTGCTTGATAAATGTCATAGATAATAAATGCCGTTGGATTATCTAAGCACTTAGTTTGCTTGAATTGACGCACTTTCTCTAACTCCCAACTATCTAAAGATTGCTCAGCACGCTCAAACGTAGACAGATAGCGAAAGAAGTTATTGGCAATTAGCGGCTGATACTTCCTGACAAATGAACCGGTCAGAAGCTTTTCAGACAATGGCAAACGGTGCATGTTACCTAGGTCGCGCCCGTAATAGCGAGAATAAATATAAAAGATAGTTGCGATTGAAAGCACCAAGCTAGATAGTTACTTTCATTCCAAGACAAGGCAACGAGGAAAGTACAACCAAATATAGACATTAGAGAAAGAAGATTATTTAAAAAATCCAAATTTAAAATTAACTTGAGACAAACGAAAATCTCTAATTATATTTTCACACTCATTCATATTACATTGCTCACGGTCGTTTTTCTCTTTACAAAAAATATACACGCATAAGTTGAACGATATAACTAGTAAATATACTGACATTACTAACTCAAATTACTAGTCTTATTCTTAGTTGCTGTTAATAAATCTACAGCCTTATTTTCTAGAATATAAACATCTAAATAAGATGCATTCACTGAAAAGTGTTAGTTCAGTGCAGTAACCAACTCTCGGAACTCTGGCTTGTTACGTAACTGTCCACTACCCTCTTGGATTATTTGATCCACCACCTCATCATCTAGCGAAAGATCAGTCACCACCTGGTTAAACAAATGACGCTTATTCAAATTGGCAGTGCTTTGAAAATTAACCTCGATAAAATGAGGGACAACCTCGATTTGATCTGACGATGCCTCCTCTGCCCACCTCTCCATCGACTTCTTAAACAGATCTTTGGTGGCATCGTTATATCTATGAAGTTGAATATCTGTAACCGACTGCAGTGTTTGCTCAATAGTAGGCACATCAGCGCTGAAACCAATGGAGTCATCAGGTTGGTTGAAGCATCTACAGAAATCACAATCACATGATGTGGATTCACTGAAGGCTGAAAGTGAGCAAACTTATGGATCTGACCAAGCTCCAACAGGTCATAGATAGCCAATAGGCCTAGGTTATCTGTAATACCACCATCCACTAGATGGATATACTTATTCTTCTCTTTATCCGAATACTCGCCTATCTCGCGCATGGTTTGCTGCGACTGATAAGAAAGGCTGGAGACATTCTCAGGAAGGTGTTGTTCATACGCGTCCTGCTGGCAACCGCCCAAGTTTTCAAGCACGACAGGTTCAAACAACACAGGCACAGCCGCAGAGGCAGCGACGGCCTTTGACACAGGGTAAGATTCTGCATCTGAGCAGATCAGTCCAAAGTACTCTTGAATGAACGAGAAACGAAGACCTGTCGTGATGTCCGATGCATTGATAATGATCCTTGGTCCATGCTCTGACTGCATATCACCTAAGGTCGCATCACCAAACAACTGCTCTTGATAGTATTGGCTTGCACTCTCCGTGCGCCCCAACTCGAGAGCCAGTGCGATGGACTAAGGAAGCGTGACACCAATGCATCTTTGACATTCATGTAGAGAAAATCTTCCTTATAGTCTTGAAAGATTTGGTCTCCATAAACGCCGTAGTATGCCGATGTAAAACTGCCACCCGAGACCGAGCTAATAACATCCACCTCGTCCAGCAGGCGTTTCTTCTCGCCGTTGATCTCTATCTCAGTGCGCTCGAGCTCTTCCAATACTCCATAAGAGAGAGCCGCTGCTCGAGTACCGCCACCAGAAAATGCCAATATAACGGTAACGTCATTTTCTGGGTTCAGTGCAACTTTCGGAATAGATGTTTTATCGGAAAAATCGGTATCCTTGAAGGTATTCGCAGGCTGATTAACCGTTGCACAGCCTGATAGGAAGCCGATTAAAAACAGTAGTTTAAGTACTCGGTCAATCATCTGCATCGCCCCCAAGTTACATCATGCCCATAAAGTAAGGGATGATCAGTGCGTTCGCTAAATCGATAAAGAAAGCACACACTAATGGCACTACAATAAACGCTTGAGCTGAATAGCCGTATTTTTGACTCACAGCAGACATATTCGCCATTGCCGTTGGTGTAGAACCTAGCGAGATACCACCAAAACCCGCACACACAACCGCTGCATCATAGGTTTTACCCATGGCAGGGAACACAACAAAGATGTTAATTACGACAGCCAGCAGCAATTGCATCGCTAGAATAGCGAAAATAGGTCCTGCAAGATCAATGAGCGTCCAAAGTTGCATGCTCATTAACGACATTGCTAAGAAGGTGCCTAACGCGATATCTGCAATCAGATCCACCGCAGCAGTTCGTGTTGGCCATTTCGTACCAGTAATACGCGGGTAAGATTGCGGAATAAGGTTGGTAATTACGATGCCGGCAAACAAACATGAGACAAACAGAGGCAATTGCAGGCCTGTTTGACTGATTGCTTCGTTCAGAAGTACGCCCACCACAATACATACATGGATGGCGAGAACAGCATCAAGGAAATCAAAAGAAGTGAGCTTTTCTACTGCCTTGTTTCCCTCGTCTTGCTTAGAGGTATCAATTTCAGATGCCACCAAGCCATGTCTCTTAATAAGAAACTTAGCAATGGGTCCACCCATCAAGCTTGCTAGGATAAGACCGAAAGTGGCGCTAGCGATACCTATTTCCATTGCGCTTTCTAGTCCAAACTCATCCGCGACTTTAGGCGCCCATGCGATAGCAGTACCGTGACCACCAATCAGTGAGATACTGCCACTAAGTAGACCAAACACTGGTTCTAGACCAAATGCAGAAGCCACAGAGATTCCCACCACATTTTGCATTAACATGAAGAAGATGGTTACGACCAGAAGGATGACAAGTGGCTTGCCCCCTTTAAGTAGATCTTTCAGGCTTGCGTTTATGCCAATAGTGGTAAAAAAGTACACCAAGAGCACGTCACGTGCGGTTAGATCAAAAGTCACTTCTACCGAGGTCAATGCATATACCAGCGCTAGCAATACTGAGACCAAGATGCCCCCTGATACTGGTTCAGGGATGCTGAACTCCTTCAAGAAGCCTATGGTTTGGTTGAGCCTTCGGCCGATAAAAAGCACCACTATGCCCATAGTCACGGCAAAAAAGGAGCTCATATGAAGAATGTTGTTGTCGAAGTCCATAACTGTCCTACCATTTGTTGATTGTAAAAGTTGAAGAAGTTGTTTTTAATTCTTTGCAAGCTCTGGGTTAACTTCCCAGTTGCCGCCAAGAGCTTTATGCAGGCCGACAACGACTTGTGATGATTGAAGGTTGGCAGCAATCTCACGGTCTTTGACTAGGTTTTGTTGACGCTGTGCATCTAACACCGTCATATAATCCACCAAGCCAGCTTTATAGAGAGACTCTGCCTTGGCAGAGTACTATCTGCTTGCTCGCGAGTTTCATGAGTAAGCGCTTCTAACTCCTGGCTCGAACCGTAGGCATAAAGCAGTGTTTCTACTTCAGTAATGGCCGTATTTACCGACTGCTCATAGGAAAGAACAGCAGTCTTAAAGCGGCTTTCCTGCAGTTCGACTAGAGCATCTGAGCGACCACCATCAAATACAGTCCAGCTCACGCCGACACCCGCAACCCAAGCTGCGGAATCGCTGCTAAACAGGTCGCTAAAGTCACCGGCGAGCACGCCTGGGCTCCCCGTCAGGTAGAATTTCGGATATTTGTTGGCAACTGCCGCACCCACATCTGCGTTAATAGCGGCCATTTCACGTTCAGCTAAAGCGATATCAGGACGGTTTTGCAATACTTCCGATGGCATACCGATCGGCACGACACCACGGTAGTTTGGCATTGGCTGTGCCCCCTCCAGCAGAAGGTTCATCTCAGCAGAGGTCTTACCCATAAGGATTGCAAGACGCTGTTTGTGCACATTCATTGCAATATCAAGTTGAGGGACAATCGACTTGGTCATTGAAAGCGCAGCTCGAGCTTGAGCAAGATCCATCTCTGAGCATATCCACTTTTAACCACACTTTTCACAAGCTCAAGGGTCTGCTCTTGAGACTGAATTGTCTCTTTTGCTAGTTCCTTGCGCTGCTCTGCTCCGCGATACTGCAGATAGTTGTGAATCACATCTGCGGTGATCAATGTGGTCATGCCCTGCTTCACAATTTCTGCCTGCTGGGCTCGGATTTCCGCAGACTCTGCCTGATAACCCAAGCGATTAAAGACATCCGCTTCCCAAGTGATATTTGCGCTCAATGTTGCAAACTCATATTGGTTATCAATCAGAGCATCACCTCCGGTAAGGGCGCTCACCTGAGGCCCCAGTCCACCAGGAGTAACCAGTGGACCCGCGAGCGGGTCGTTCTCACTGATTTGATAGCTAGTAGCCCCAGCTTGGAGACTAACCGTTGGAACCTTGAATGACTCGATAGCTCTTTGATAAGCCTGTGCCGCCTTGATACGTTCAGCCGCTATTTTCAAAGCGATATTTTGCGTTTGCGCCTCATTAACCAGTTGGTTTAGCTTCTGATCTTCAAACGCTAACCACCACTGTGACTGCTTGATCTGTTGTGTGGCATCAACACCTTCTACTTGGCTGTATAGGAACTCATTACCTACCTCACTTTGAGGAGCTTGATAATCAGGGCCCACTGCGCAACCGGCTAGAATCATCGACAAAACAATTGGCGTCAGTTTGTTAAATTTCATAATTCATTTCCTCGGTTGAAAGTGATACTTCAGTAACTTCTTGCTGTCCTTCTTCGTTTTGATAAAACAACTTGTATAGTGCTGGCATTACGAACAAAGAAAGGAAGGTTGCGGCCGCGAGGCCCCCGATGATGGTCGCAGCCATCTGGTCAAACAGTAGGTCAGACATGAGAGGCACCATACCCAGCATTGTGGTTAGTGCACCCATGGAGATGGCCATAGTGCGGTTCATGGTCGCCTCTTTAATGGCGTCAGATAAGTTCGCGCCATTGCTTCGTTCCAACTCAATCTGGTCAATCAAGACAATGCCATTTTTGATGATCATGCCCGATAAGCAGATAAGTCCCACCAACGCCATAAAGCCAAATGCTTTGTCTGCAATCAGCAGCATTGCCACCACACCGGTCAGTGCTAGAGGTACGGTGCCAAAGATGATTACTGGCTGCTTAAAGCCGTTAAACATAGCGACCATAATGATAACCATCACAAGCATCGCCGCTGGCAGATTAGACAAGGTATCCACGATTGCCTTGTTTTCGTCATAGTACTCACCGCCCCACTTCAGCTCATAGCCGTATGGAAGTTCGATAGACTCAATCGCTTCGCGGCTGTATTCACGCGCTAGCGCAACGGTAGTACCTTTAACGCCCGCCTGTACTGTGATGGTTGGCACTCGGTCACGACGCCAGATCATTGACTCCTCTGTATCAAAATCAAAACCATCGACAACCTGTCCGAGAGGCACAGAGTGAATACCAATCAGTGATTGGACTGGAATGGTATCTAGGTCAGCCAGGGTCACATCGATGCCACGAACCTGGATTGGGATAAGCTCATCTTTTTGCTTCATCTGACTAATAGGGAAGCCTTCAGAAGCACGCTTCAGAGCTAGCGAAATGTCAGTACGGTTAATACCAGCACGACGTGCTTGCTCCTCGTTGATGATCGGTTTGATAACCTTGCTCTCTTGTCTCCAATCGTCACGAATGTATTTGGCATATGGGTTTTGCTCTAAGATATCTTGTGCTTGGCGAGATAGCTGTTTTAGTACTACAGGGTCAGGGCCGCTAAAGCGCGCTCGATGCTGTACTTATCTGATGTCGCCAGTTTTAGTGCTCTAAAGCGAGGCTCAGCCTGCGGGAATTCCTGCTTTAACCACACATCACCACGTTCAACCAATGTCGCAATTGATGCATAGTCTTCAGTGTTGATAAGGATCTGCCCGTAGGCTGGGTCAAACGGTTCTGGCTCTACGGTTACTGAGAAGCGAGGTGCACTTGCGCCGACATAGGTGGCAAAGTTATCTACCTCAGGTTGCTCCAGTAGCCAAGCTTCAATCTTGCGCATATCGGCTGATGTTTTCTCAATCTGAGCTCCGTTTGGTAGCCAGTAATCAAGAAACACGATCGCGCGGTCAGAAGTTGGCATAAACACTACTCGAACCTGTGGGATAAGGGCTATCGTCAGAGCAATCAGTGGAAGCACAGCCACTAGGCCTTTCTTTGGATTGTCTACCATCCAACTTACCGCACTGCGAAAACCTGCTGCGAACTTAGACTCTTTCTGTTCTTCACCCTGCGCTGCTGGCTTGATGAAGTACCAACACATCAGAACTGTAACCGTTACCGCCACAATCCAAGAGAACAGCAGAGATGACATCATGATCTGAGGTACTGACTCGGAGAACTCTGACGCATCCGTATTAGACAGGATTACCGGCAAAGTACCCATGGCCGCAATAACTGTAGCGGCAAGCAGTGGTAAGGCTGTTTCTTTTACCGCGTCGATCCCCGCTTTAGTGCGCTCTACACCTTTGTTTAGTTTCACGATGAATAGGTCAACAATCACGATGGCATTATCCACCAGCATGCCTAGCGCTAGGATGAAGGTACCTAGAGATACACGTTGCAGGTCAATGCCCATCACATTCATAAACACAAGGGTAATTAGGATGGTGATAAGAAGACTTGAACCCACAATCAATGCGCTCTTCATCCCCATGAAGACCCAAAGCACTGCCACAACAATTAGGACACTTTCAAGAAGGTTACTTACAAAGTTGTTGATTGATTTAGTCACTTCATCTGGCTGGAATGCGATATCTTGGATATCTACACCCAAAGGCAAGGTTTGCTCAAAGTCATCGATGGTTTGACGCAAGGTGTCGCCAAGAGATACAACGTTCACTCCATCTACTGGGCTTACGGCTAAAGTAATCGCGTTCTTACCGTTGTAGCGGCTCTGGCTAAGCGCTGGCTCTTGATAATCTAGAGTAATGTCAGCAATGTCACCAAGACGGATTAGACCGGTACTTAGGTCACCAACACCCCCTTTGATTACGAAGTTGGCGATATCATTAACCGACTGGAACTCACTGTTTTGTTCAACTCGAACACGTTCGATACCGGCTTTAAATCGGCCTGCATCATAAATGGCATTTTGGCTGTTTAGTTGGCTAATAACCTGAGCGGCAGAAAGCTGATAACGAGCAAGACGCTCTTCCGGAAGGTCGATATTCACGACTTGTTGTTGCACACCGTGAAGCTCAATCTTTTTGATACCTTTCACCGCTTTAAGACGACGCTGTAGCTCTTGGGCATAGTCTTTAAGCTGAGCCATCGGGATGTCATCACTGGTTATCGCAAATAACATACCGTACACCTCAGAAAACTCGTCCTGAACTATGCTCACTTGAGCCGTAGGTGGCAGCAGTAACTTTCCATCATTCACCTTACGGCGTAACAAATCCCATTGTTGTGGCAATTCAGATGAAGTAGTTGTCTCAGCAAGATCGACAAAGATCATCGACATACCAGGTTTAGATAAAGAGCGGAGCTCATCTAGGGTTGCCATCTCTTGAAGTTTGGTCTCTATCTTATCCGTTACCTGCTCTTCAACCTCTTTGGCTGATGCACCAGGATACAGAGTGACTACAACTGCACTTTTTACTGTAAAGGTGGGGTCTTCTAGCTTACCCAGTTTAAAATAAGAGGCGATACCGGCAATCACGCACAGCACGGTAAAAAAGGCGACAAAGGTTCTTTGTCTAATGGCGAATTCTGCAAGATTCATAATTGCCTCCTAGTTAGCTGAGTACATTTCAATAAGCTCACCTACTTCTTGGTTCGCTTTTAAAAATCCAACCCCTGAGGTGATCACCTTGTCACCGTTTACTAGGGCTCCTGATACACACACATCGTTTCCACGAAGGCGCTCAACGTGCACTGGCGTTGGGACGGCTCTGTGGTCTTGAACCAAGAACACACTATGCTTGCTGTTGTGTTTGGTTACAGACCCATAAGGCAAACAGTGCACATCAGCCTTGGTGCTAAAATCGGCTTCGACTACCACGGCTTTACCTGGTAAAGCAGGAATATTGGCTTGGTCAATTTGAAACACAACGCTGTAGGTTTGTTTGATTGGATGAGGAACAGTACCGATTTCACGAGCAAACGCAGTGAATGACTGATTGGCATCTTGCCAAGTTACATTTACTGACTGACCATACTTAAACTGCTGAATCAGCTCTCCGGCACATCTACCACAGCCTCTAGTTGAGATAGTTTGTGTACCTGAAATACTGGGATACCCGGTAAGATTTGCTCATACTCTTCACTTTTTGCTGGCCAACAACGCCATCAAATGGGGCCCTCAGAGTGGTGTAGCGAATCGCATCTTCTGCCTTGATGATGTTCTGCTTCACTACTTCAACTGCAGCACGAGCTCGCTCATAGCCGCTGCGAGCACGGTCAAGATTAACCTTGGCTATCGCATTTTCTGAGATAGCTTGCTTCACACGACGCAACTCTGACTCTGCTAATCGCTTAGCCGATTCTGCTTCTGATAAACGAGCTTCAAGCTCGATTAAGGCTACTTGATAATCATGGGCATCAAGTTGAGCTAACTTGTCACCCTTCTTAACTTGGTCTCCAGGCGAAACGTAAATGGCTTCAATAGTGCCTGGCACACGAAAAGAAACATGAGCCTCATATACCGACTCCAAGCGACCGGCAAAGATCTGTTGGAAATCACCTTGGTAGTCGCCTAACTCAATTACATTTACCGGACGCGGTGATTTATCTACAACCTCTGCAGGTTGTTCACTGCATCCTGCTAGTGCAGTAGCGACACTCAAGGCTATAAGGGCATTGGTAGATTGAAGTTTCATAGAATTATCCTTACTTAATGGTGGCATTACTGTTTAAGCGAACACCGGATTCATTTTTAAAAGAAAAGTTCATTTCTTTTTTCAAGTAATATAATTCTGGTTCAGGATTGGGTATTTCGAACCTGTGATACTTACCAGTGGATAATGTAATATTTACTAGTAAAGGCTGGAAAATTTACTAGGTTTCCCTAGCAAATTTCACCAGCCTTTTATTAACACTAGTTAAAGTATAAAACCACACTAACAATTAAATTTATTAGTGTGACTCAATAATTTTCTATATTGGATCAGTTAAGGCCAACCCTATTCCCCAACGTCGCTGAGAATGATTATAATCAATTAAAGACTCTCCATATCCGTCAGTGTATTGAATATATCCTCTTAAACGCTTCCATATTGGAAAAGTTACTCCAAGCTCTATAAATCCTTTGTGTGTGGCAAGATTATTACGCGCCGTACCAAAGACTTTGACCTTGTTAAATCTATAGGCTGCAGTTACCTCAAAATGCCCCATGTAATCCTCAATATCTGGATTATCATCATCTTCAGCATCCTCTTCCAATCTTAGCCAAGGCCTGAATCCCACTGCCCAATCATCACTTTCCCATAGTCCTACTAGATAAGCTCGGTTCCAGCTGCGAGATAAAGGTTGACTGCGTCCATTGGACTGATGCTCTACCCCCACACCCCAGCCAAAATTACTGTCAAACGGCTTCCACTCTGTTGGAGCTAGATAGAAGAATTCCGGTTGATAATTGGTCTCACGAAACGGAGCAGAGATGTTTTCCGAGTAGATCTGCCACCATGATTGGGCAGTAAAACCAAAGTAAAGAGCATCCCCCTCGACAAGAAGATCACCATAGTTTAGCGGTACCTTAATACTGAGTTGTATCTTGGCTTCTTGATCCTCAAAGTTTTCTTGCCAATCTGGATTGCTCCCATATGCACCTGTGTTGATCGAATCAGTCTGAGTAAATGGCAGAATATAGTTCATCTTATGCGGCGTCAGAACAAATGGATTGTCTTGGGTATCCTGCTCGTATTTGATGCGCTGTTCAGTCATAGACAAAGACGACTCATCTTTGTCGTGTTCTGAACTCTCATGAGCAAAAGATGAAAAAGAGAACGGAGCCACGATAAGGCAATATAGCAAGCTTTCCTTTATAACTTTCATTTTAACCTCAGACCTATCCATAAAACATTATTAAATAATCCACTTTTATTAGGTCTGAAGCCACTGGTAAAATTACCTGTTCATAATTTAAAATTTACCTACTGAAAATTTGCCAATGACTGACTGGTATATCTCACTCTCTGATCTAGTAAATATCCTAGTTAATTATCCATTAAAAAATATTAATAATTACCACATCAAAACGAAGCAATATAAATGCTCACCTTGATACAAAAATATTAACTATCTTTATAGGAATCTAAATATGAAAAACTAACTGCTATCTCATCTGTACTTCTTACTGCTCTTGTTTCAGCACCAAGCCTTGCAAATGATCTAGATGTTGATTGGTTCGCAGGTGTGGGTACAGGTTATCAAATTGACGATGTAACAGGTGCAAATGACATGAATGGTGAAGATGTAGCGTTTGAACTGCGTGGCGGCGCAATCTTGAACGACCATCACCGTGTTATGGGTACTTACGGCTACATGGATAAGCTAGAGCAGCACTCTTTCCTAGCTTCATATGACTACCTATTGCCTGTGTACGAAAATGTTAACCTATTCGCTGGTGTTTCTATGGGTGTTGCAGACAGTGAGATCGCGAATGAGAGTTCTACAGACTTCGTTTGGGGTGGCCAAGTAGGTGCTATGTACCAGTTCAACGAATCATGGTCGGCTGAGCTTTCATACCAGTATCTTGATCAAGACTACGAGGAGAACAACACGAAGCTAGAGAACACTCAACAGATCATGGTTTCAGTGGACTACCACTTCTAAACCAAACCAAGCCAAACCAAAAATACGATTACGACAGCGGGCAATTGCCCGCTCGTTTTTTATATAATTCATGTATTTAATCCAACAACTCTGCATCAAAACCTAATGGCTTCTATAGTTTACTAATATCAACAACTAGCCGTTACGATTCAGTCTCCTAACCCCTCTAGACTGCATCGATTCAGGAGTAATGCATGGCAGGGTTTCTGCGCCTTCTTTTTATCTCTGTACTCAGTTTATTCAGTCTAATCTGCTGGGCTGAACAAGTTAGCCCTACAACCAAAGATTTATTTACCCAACAAGAACTGGCTTGGATAGAGAAGCATCCAAACATTCGCGTCAGTAACTCTACCGACCTGCCACCTCTTGCATTTAAACAAGATGGTCAAGTGGTAGGCTACTCTATCGATTACATTGATCTGCTCAGTGAAATAACGGGCTTAACCTTTATATTTGAGTATCAAGAGGATTGGTCTGAGCAACTGCAGCAAGCCGAGGAGCGTCAGCTTGATATGTTGCAATTGGTGCGTGAGCGAGAAAGCATTGAACGCTATATGGATTTCACCCAG
Organism: Vibrio sp. JCM 19236; assembly: GCA_000830455.1. GTDB lineage: Bacteria > Pseudomonadota > Gammaproteobacteria > Enterobacterales > Vibrionaceae > Vibrio. The sequence goes on along the minus strand of BBSB01000006.1, from coordinate 44,595 downwards.
CCTTATCTATCCGGCAGTTCTGCGGTTCTTTATGGTAGGGACGGCCAGCCCAGAGTTAGCTCTATTGGTCGCATTAAAGATAAGCCTATCGCCGTGAGAAGAGACTTCCTGGAGCAGCGATATCTAAGCACCCACTACCCTAACCTAAACTTAATAATCGTCGACTCTACAGGCGAGGGATTAAATGCGGTTTTAGGGGGCGAAGCAGAGTACTTTATTTGTAGTGCTAGCACCTGTGAAACCTACATTTATCAAAACTTTCTATCCAACCTAGAGATTGTCGGCAGGTTGGGTATCCCAGAGCTAGAGAAACAAAACCAAGCTCGGTTTGCGACTAGAAGTGATTGGCCAGAGCTTAATAGCATCATCAACAAGGCCATTGATGCGATTACTGATGAGCAGAGGCAAATCTTAGCCGATAAATGGCTAGATAAAAATAATAGACAGAAGTTACTCGTCGAGTCCCTAACCGATGAGGAGCGAGCTTGGATTGAAAGCCACACGCGAATCGCGTTTAGCTTGCCCCTCAAACTGCCGCCGTTCGCTTATGTGGTCGATGGTGAGCCAAAAGGTATTGCCGATGATTCGTTCGTCGATTCGAAAAAGAATATGGGATAGAAGCACACTTCATTGCATACACCAGTTGGAAACAAATTGTTGACGCAGTTCAATCGGGCGAGATTGATTTTGTTCCTGGTATGAACATAACCGAGGAGCGTAAGCAAAGCCTGCTGTTTACCGAGCCTTCATTGAGATGCCAGCTGCCATCTATACAAAAGCTGGTAGAGCTATCTACAGCACTTTAGACAGAGCATCCGGTAAGAAAATCGGCTTAGCAAAAGGCAGTGCTTGGGTCGCCCCAATCAAGCGTGATTTCCCAGAACTGCTCGTAGTCGAATTCTCAAAGCTAGATGATGCCTTGGTTGCACTATCCGACGAAGAGATTGACCTTACCGTTGTGAACAAATTTGTAGCCAAACATCACATAGCCACGTTGGGGCTCGACGACCTAGTGCACTCTGGCACTACCTCATATCGTCAAGCAACGGCGATTGCAGTTCACCCTTCCAAGCCCGAATTGGTGAGTTTATTTAACAAGGTCATCGCTTCGGTCGATGAGTCCCAAATGACTCTGATTCTAGAGAAATGGAACAATCTACAAATTATTGAGAAGAATCCTTGGCAGATTTATATCCTCTGGATTGCTGCCTTTGTGTTTGGCATTATTTTTATCATTTTGTTGTTCAATTATCTAAACAGAAAGAAGAGCATCAAGGTCATAAAGAAAGTAACTCAAAGGCTATCAAACGCACAAAGGGTAGCAAAATTAGGCAGTTGGGATGTGAGTAGCGAAGGCACCATTACCTCCCTATCTGTTGAAGCTGCCCATATACTGGGCGTTGCCGAAACCAAATCTATGCTTCGTATAGACTATGTGCAAATGATCTACGAACAAGATAGAAAAAACTACCTAAGGAAGCTTGATGATGCAATCGACACAGGGCTTCTTAATGTTGAGTATCGCATCACTGTCGATAATAAGCTCAAATGGGTTAAAGAGGTCTCTGAATTAAAGTTTGATAATCACAACAAGTTCGTCTCGGCGAGCACAACGATTCAGGACATCAGCGAATTTAAGATACAACAAGAAAAGCTCATCGAGAGCCAAGACGAACTGCGTATGTTGACCTCCAAGCTTTTGAGTGTCCAAGAGGAAGAGCGCAAAAGAGTCGCCAGAGACCTACATGATGACCTTAGCCAGCGCTTAGCCGTGGTAGCCATAGACCTTGGTGCGGTTCAAATGTCAGTTGAGTCTGAGACGTTGGGGGAACAACTGAAGAACATCAAACACTCACTTGGCAAGATTGCAGAAGACACCCATAGCCTATCGCGCAGGCTCCACCCCTCCATTCTTGATGATCTAGGTTTGATTGATGCGCTACGCTCAGAAATAGAGGCTTTCAGCTAAGAGAAAAAATCAAGGTCGAATTCCTATATACCTCAAAAGAAATGCACCTAGCTAAAGATGTGGCATTAGTGCTATTTCGAATCGTGCAAGAGAGCCTAAGAAACATAGCTAAGTACTCGGAAGCTAATAAAGCTCAAGTCTCTTTTAACCTCGTCAAAAGAACGATTGTTCTGCAAATAAAAGATGATGGAATGGGATTTGACGTAGCCGAGGCAAAGCGCTCTCCAGGACTTGGCATTCAAAGTATGATGGAGCGCGCCAAGCTTATAAATGGTGAACTTCACATACACTCAGAAGAAAACAAAGGCACAACCATAGAGCTGAGCTTTTCTGTTCCAAACATGCAAGATGATGAAACAGATATGTGAACGAAGAAGTTAAAAAAGCCCCAACCGAAGTCGGGGCTAAGTGGCTTTTAAAGAGAATATACGTAGTAGATCTGAGCCTTCATTCGAATAATAATGCCGCGAATAACATCTAAAAATGACAGCAAGTGATTTGGTTTGTCGCCGCTAACCCAGGCTAAGCCTACCGCACCGACTGGGATATCGTAGCCCTCAGGTTCTTCGAGCTTGAGTCGCACAAAGTGAAACTTGTTGTTCACGTTCTTCAGCGTAGTTTGAGACACTGACTCTTCGCGACCCATGCTTCCCGCTTGCGCTTCGCCTGTTGCCTCTACTATGCCTTGCACCTCGGCCGAAAACACCTTGCCGGATAGACTGGAGAAACAAACTCAGCGCTCTGCCCTACTTTCACGTTTCGGATCGCTTGGTGGTTTACACGCATCAATACGTACTTTTCATTGGTGTACATCTGCATGCGAGAAAGGATGCCCACATATTGGCCTTCGCGGAGAATAAAGTTGGTTACATACCCATCGGCTGGTGCGTATACTTTGGTCTGCTCCAGATCCCAAATCGCTTTCGCATGTTTTTCCTCACTTGAACGCAGCGCGACTTCGGTATCAATTACCTTAAGCTGAGAACGCTCAACATCTACGAGCGCTTTTTTCACACTCACTTCACTCGCCATCACTTTATTCTCTAGTGAGGTAATCTTATTACGAGCCATAGACACCTTTGTTCTTTGCTCATCAATCACACTTTGTGGAACCGTATGTCTCGCCTTAGCATTTTGCTCTACATAACGCTTAAGGGTTTTGGCTTGATACCTGTGGTCATCAATCGCGGACTGAAGTTCACTCTTGGCTATCTGTAGGTTTATCTGCTTGGTCTTGTAATTCATTTGATACATCTGAATGTCTTCTATCGCCATCCAGTTGGCAACCTGAGCCGCCTCCATCTGTGTTTGCGTTTGATGAACCTGAATTTCATACACTTCAGAGTCTAACTCGTAAACTAGCTGGCCTTTTTTAACTTCACTATTAGGCTCAATGTAGACCTTATGAACCTTACCCTTAATCTGAGTGTTACCTGGCCTCAACTGGATATGTGGTGATTGGACAACGGATCCGCCAGACAGATCCATAGGGGTATAGTTAATCAAACCAATCCAAACAAAGCCTAACCACAATCCGCCGCCAATATAGGCAAAAAGCTTAAATGGCTTGTTCCAAGGAATACCCAACAGGCGCAAGATATAGATAAACAGCGACCAAATCGCTAAACCTTCTAACATGATTCTTCCTCCACACTGGTTTCTCCATGTCGCCATAGATCGCGCAGGCGAACGATAGAACTTTCGATATCTGCGAAGGCAACGATAATGGCGATGACCCATACCCAGTGCCAAACAAAGCCAATCCAGGTGAGTATAGTGACGAGCCTAGCTGTCGATGATCACTCTGTTGAGCTTTATGGATAGGAAGTTCATGCAGTTTCCAAAAGGCGACAACGGCGGCAACAATTGAACCGACCAACACTATAGTGGCCACGGCATGTAGCCTATGTCTGCACCGGTTCCCACAAAGGGAGTACTAATTAAACTCATAATTCCTCCTACCTCTTAACTAACTTTGATAGCGAAATTATAAAAGTGGAGATGGCCTAAATGGACTCGTAAAAGTACCAGTCAATTAGGGTTTATTTACCAGTGAGAGACTCTTGTACAAGTGGAACGGGGAATTGTCATGCGAATCTAGTTGGAAACACATTCAAAAAAATAGACCCCATAAATGGAGCCCAAATTAACCTTTCACTGTGTTGAGGCTCTCCCTAAAATCGTTCCTCGTACATGGTTAAACCTCGATTCTGTCCAAAGAACTTTAACTCTGGTAGTTGGCCTATCACTGCGTGATTAAAACTGAGCATAGACCCACCGAGAAGAATAAATTTTAGCCTCAAGAAAGCGATCATCTGATCTGGAGTAGTCTCAGCAAAATCTAAGAACAGCAAATATGTTAAGATCAACATAGCAACAGAATTTACGAGAAGGTTCCCACCCAAAGAGCGGTTCATTACTAGTGCGTTCAGCCCTTCGATAAGATGATCAAAAGCGATCATGAGAATTAATACCACGACCAAAAACGATGTTAATCGAACAAAAAGATGCGATGGTTCAAGGGACAGCAATGGAGTGACAGTGGCTAAAGAGGAAACCAGTAATAAAGTACTTCCTAGGCCTATTTGTAATCTGAGGGTAGATGAATTTACCCCAAACATTGAACTAAAGCCTAAAGCCGTTGCTAATAGCATAATCAGCGAAATGCCTAGGATGTGGTCGTCGACTTGCAGCACAAACAGAGTACTACCAAGCAAAACAAATACTCCACCTAAACGCTTTAAAGCGCGCTTGTCCGTTACTGTCTTTAATCCAAACATAGCCAATTCCATAATACAAGAAACCTAAGAGCCCTTATATTAACGCCCTTTATTATTTATTTAGACTGGGGAATTTACTAGTTACGAGTAGTACATTTTCTAGCTAGTAAATATATCAGCAACCTCTCGTATATTAACGAGTAAAAGATATATAAGAATACAATTAACATCACCTCATGGATTTTATTTCGTGAGATTTAAATATGTTTGGTTATAAGTCAATTAGTGCGCAACTATTGTTGCCTATTGTTTTATTAACATCAAATGTCGTTTATGCGCAGGTACAGTCAACACCATTGCGTACATACGCCTCCTCTCCTATTCAATCGCTTACCTCAGCAATGCGGCTTCGCAGTGCATTCAAGCATCAAAAGCAGAGATATTCGCCACAGCAAGCATGGCGAGTGTCTGGGGGCAAAGTGATGAATTTCAACTAGATTACTATCAAAACCATGCTTTTCTTGGGTTCCAACTCCAGCCCACAGAGAGGCTTTCTGCCGAGTTTATGTATCAGTATTCTTGGGCTGCTGATAATGGTCTAGATTCTTTGGTCGCAGATTTTCACGATGCGTTTGGAATTGGTCACAATGGCCGTGAGTTAGTTGGTCAAAACCAATTTAATATAAGAAGCCGGTCTTATAATTATAATAATACTGATTTTAAAGGCGAAACCATGGCGAATGCCTTGCATGCATATTTTCAATATCAATTAATTGAAAATGCTCATCATGGATTAGCATTAGGCGCCACTCTATATTTTAATGATGTGAATAGTTCGCCTTTTGAACGTTCTAGCTTTGAACAAGCAATCCAACTTAACTACTCCTATAGAAATAAAAATCACACATTATTCTCGAGCTTGGGTTATACCTTTCACGATGAAAGTGAAGCTATCTTTGGCTCATTACTTAATGACTCAACTCTCGCTTTCTCTGCTGGTTATGCCTATCGCATATTCGACAATCATGAACTGTTAGTGCAATACCATATCTATGAGGGCGCCTTGATGACGACAGTGCTTTCTCTGATCCGTCACAAGAGTTTGTTTTGGGTTATCGCTACACCTATAACGACTGGATGGCTCTTGAAGTATCCGCAACAGAAAACGTTGGCAATATGGATAACTCTACGGATATTCACTTCACCGGCGGCCTTAGATTCTACATCGACTGAAACTCCGATTAGAAGGGCTCAACTTTGCGCACGACAAACTCTATTACTTGAACTTATGCCCGCATGCAGGAGACCAAGATGCAAATTAACACTTACAACCTAGAGCTAGCCTCAGAGTTACGCTCGTTGATCGAAGAAGAACATATGTATCTCTACCGATTCAATATTTTCATTCTTCTTTTGCAGTGCGACATCGAAAAGCTTCAAACCACGAAACGCTGCTACCAAGTGAGCCTGACTCTCTATCTCGAAAAAAGACCTACACCGTAGTAAGCCAAGATAGAGAGTTGACAAACGCGATTGAAGAGGCGTTTGTGCAATTGCAAAATAAGCTGTTCAGGCACGAAACTAAGCTAACGTTGGGCTATATAAAACAAAAACTTGGGCAAATAAAGATGGTTCTTAACTCGCCTATTACTACCTCATAGACGTTAGAAAGCCCACAAGACTGTGGGCTCATTAAGGTTACCGAAAAGAGCAGCTAAACTAGCCCATTTTTTATGGCAAAGGGGACCAGTTCACTGGCATTTTTAAGCTTAAGGATCTCTACCATCTTATATTTGTGAAACTCAACGGTGCGACTCGACACATTCAAGATGTTGGCAATTTCTTTAGCTGAATGACTCTCAGCAAGTAGCTGCAGAACTTGCTGCTGCCTAGGGGTAAGCAAACTTAAAGGATCCTCTGCTTGCCATGATTGTTCCTATATGCCTCCATTATCTCTGCCGCTAATGTGGCGGTGATAAAGGTCTTGTTCATCAATACGGTTTTAATCGCGTTGAGCAGCTCATCTGATGCCGAGTGCTTTAACAAGTATCCCTTAACCCCAACATCCAAAGCCCTCATTGCATACTTTACTTCAGGGTGCATAGTGAGAAGAATTATCTTGCAGTCCTTGTCTGTAGCCAATATTTTCTCAGCGGCATTGATACCATTCATTATTGGCATTGAGATATCTGACACTATTACATCTGGCTTCAGTTCTTTCGCCTTCTGCACTAATGCCATACCATCTTCAACTAGACCTACAACGTCATACTCGTTGGCAAGCAAGTTCTTGATACCCTCTGCTACCAAAACATGGTCATCCGCCAACAACACGGTTTTCTTATTCAAAGCGATCCCCACTAATTACTTCTAAGACTTAAAAAGTGTTGACCGAATATCATATAAATCAAGCTTTCAGAACAAATACTTCGTTTATCCATAAATTCAAAAATCTGCTGGAATATCAGATGAGTACTGTCATCTAGCACACCAAATGTTAAAACGTAAATCTAGACAGCTTTCTACAAAAAACGCCTGAAGATGTCATTTGCTCAAGTTCATGAAAGTTCTTGAAATGAAGCGGCAATCAATTGCGAGAAATAACTGACACTTATCCGGGAATAATACAAATGTCACTTTGGCTGTATCTTTCTAACGTGTGAGCCAGATGCTTTGATAGCGACTCTAACTCGTTTTGGGGCAAAAGCGAGTTAGCGCTAGTCTCGCCAACACGACTCTGGCCAGAAACCTTTTGGGTACCGAGTCTTTGGTTATTACTCTTTATAGGTTTCTTGTTGAATATCCCATAACTTGCGATAGAAGCCATTTTTCATCAGAAGATCGTCGTGCGTCCCTTGCTCAACCACTTGACCTTGACTCAATACCACAATGTTGTCGGCATCAACTATGGTAGAGAGGCGATGAGCAATCACTAGGCTGGTATGCTGACTTGCAAGTTGATCCATAGCTTCTAAGATTGATTTTTCAGAGCGACTATCTAGGCTTGAGGTCGCTTCATCAAACAACATTATTGGTGCCCGTTTGAGTATGGCGCGCGCGATGGCAATGCGCTGTTTTTCACCTCCAGAGAGTTTTAAACCTCGCTCGCCAACCGTGGTTTGATAACCATCTGGCAAACTCTCAATAAACGTTTTCAGGTGTGCCATCTCTATAGCTTGATAGATTTCATCTTCGCTGGCATCTGGACGACCGTAGCTGACATTATTGAATATAGTGTCGTTAAAAAGCACTGTATCTTGCGGAACAATAGCAATCTCTTGACGAAGCGATTCTTGGGTCACGCTCGAAATAGATTGTCCGTCTAATCGAATGTCACCTGAGTCGATGTCATAGAATCGAAAAAGCAGTTTTACTAAGGTCGATTTACCCGCCCCGCTGTCGCCCACCACGGCGACCTTTTTACCTGCGGGAACGCTAAAGCTAACCCCTTTCAAGATGGGTCTTTTGTCATCATACGCGAAGGTAACCTTGTCAAACTCAATGCTTCCAGAAGATAGGTTAAGCTTGGTACTGTTGTCGTTGTTGACAATTTTAGGGGGCGTGTCGAGTAGTTCAAACATACGATCAATGTTGGCCAAAGACCCACGAATTTCACGATAGACAAACCCTAGGAAGTTAAGCGGAATAAACATCTGCATCATAAACGTATTAATGAGCACGAAATCACCTAAGCTCATTTCTCCTGAATGTACGTTGAACGCCGCAAGCATCATCATCGCGGTCATTCCGGCAGATATTATAAAAGCTTGCCCACCGTTTAACGCAAACAAAGACAGACGATTACTTCGACGCGCCTGCTCCCACTTGTGCAGTGCCTCGTCATATCGGTTAGCTTCAAACTGCTCGTTGTTGAAATACTTAACGGTTTCATAGTTGAGTAAACTGTCGATTGCTTTAGTGTTGGAGTTAGAATCAGCCAGAGCGGCTTCTTTGACATACTTGGTGCGCTTTTCAGTGGCAACCACAGAAAACGCCACATAGAGTGCGATAGCAATCAAGGTAATTAAGGCAAACCAAGGACCGTAGGCGGTAAAGAAGATAATGATCACCACGGCTATTTCTAAAAACGTGGGGACGATATTAAACACCATAAAACGCATCAAGAAACTGATACCTGAGGTGCCGCGATCTATGTCTCTAGATAGTCCGCCTGTTCGCCTCTCTAAGTGAAAATCCAGATCGAGTTTGTGTAGGTGTTGAAACACCTCCAGCCCCAAACGACGCATAGCTCTCTCAGTGACGCGACCAAACAAGGTATCTCGTATTTCTCCAAGTAAGGTATTAATCAAACGCACGACGCCATAAGCCAGCACTAACGCCACGGTACTGCAATAGCTTGGGTTGTTGCTGCATCCAAATCATCAACAATATGTTTGAGGATGAACGGCAAGCCAATATTGGCCGCCTTAGCCAGTACCAGACAAAACAGCGCAATCGCAACGCGCGCTTTGAACTCAAGCAGGTAGGGAATGAGTTGAGAAAACACACGCCAGTTAATAGGGGTGTCAGGTCGGTCTAAAATCCGTGAAGCTCGCATAATTTCCTTATAACGACATACGCGTGAACTGAAACAGGGAATAAAATCTTAATGACTAGCAATGTTACGCCTCATTCGTTTGCTAGAGTATTGTTTTTACACCAAAAAACCTTGTAAGAGTCGTGAATTTTTTCAAGATATAATCCAAACTCTAGGACGTAAACACGAAAACCGCGTACCCATTAGTAGGAGAAACATTATGAAAACGCTGCATCTTGCAATGATCACTGCAACTGCCCTATTTACTTTGACTGCCTGTGAGTCAATGTCCACGACCAGCAAAATGGACGGCAAAGATATGGATGCAAAACAAGAGATGAGCGATAACATCGAGCAACAGGAAATTGGTTCATTGATGGGCCATCCATTGCGCACTTACACCAGCGGCTCAATGCTTACAATGGATCACAACCCTGATCGCGTAAATATCGAAGTCGACTCAGAAGGGAAAATCGTCAAAATTTGGAAAGGTTAATACAGGGGTTGCTGTCCAGATAGCTAAAAAAGGAGTTCGCAATGAACTCCTTTCTGTATTCTGCATTACAAAAGCGTGATGGCTTGTATTAGGGCCTTTTCGGTTAGAAACCTTCTAACACTATCTTACCGCGAGCCTGCATCTTCTCGATTAGTGCATGCGCACGCTTAAGGTTTTCAGCGTTGATGGTGCCAAAGTGCTCTCCCAATGTGGTCTTAAGCTCACCAGAGTCAATCATGCTCGCCACTTTGCTTAGAATCTCATGTTGCTGCGCCATATCTTCGGTCTCGAACATAGAGCGGGTGTACATAAACTCCCAATGCACAGAAACGCTCTTGCGCTTAAACGGCATGATGTCGAAAGACTTAGGGTCATCAATCAAACCAAACTTACCCTGAGGCTTAATCACTTTATACACCTCTGGCATGTGCTGTTCAGTGTTGTTTAGGCTCACCACGTAATCAACACAATCTTCTAGACCAAGCTGCTCACTTAATGATTGGTTGTGATCAATGATCTGATCCGCGCCAAGCTCTTTAAGCCAATCAACGGACGCTGGACGTGACGCTGTCGCAATCACCTTAAGCTTGGTTAGCTTCTTAGCCAGCTGAACCATGATAGAGCCAACACCACCAGCGGCGCCGATGATAAGGATTGATTTCTCACCCTCTACCTGAAGACGGTCGAACAACATCTCCCAAGCAGTCAATGTCGTAAGTGGCAGTGCTGCCGCTTGTGCAGAACTGACCGAGGTTGGCGCCTTGCTAACAATGCGTTCATCAACAAGCTGGAACTCGGCATTACTGCCCTGACGAGTCAGATCGCCGGCATACCAAACCTTATCACCCACCTGGAATAGAGAAACGTCTTCGCCCACTTGCTCAACGGAGCCAACCGCATCCCAACCAACAACCTTGTAGCCACTTTCTGGTGCAACATTACCGCGGATCTTAGTATCCACTGGGTTTACTGAAATAGACTCCACCTTAACCAAGATATCCTTGCCTGAGGCAATAGGCATATCTAATTCGATATCTAGAAGTGAGTTAGGGTCTTCGATTGGTAGATTCGCTTCATATCCAACAGCTTTCATTGTTTTTCTCCACGGGTTACAACTGCTCTAAATCTGGGTACTATTCTAATTAACACGAATTGGTTGAAAAACCTCTCATTAGTCAAAACACTTATTACAAATATTTGAAAATGAAGTCTCTGCATGACATTAAGGTCTTTCTGGAAACGGCAAAGCTGGGCAGTTTGTCCGCGGCCGCTAGAAGTTTAGACCAAACCCCAGCAGCCATAAGCCGGACTATCCAAAGATTGGAGACGGAATTGGGTGCGCCACTGTTTATCCGCTCGACAAGAAAGTTGCGCCTCTCACCTCAAGGGGAGAAATTTCTCCCTAGGTGTCAGCAAGCCATGAGTATCTTTGAGCAAGGGGTGAGTGAGTTAAGAGAAGATGAGTTCGAACTCTCTGGCACCATCAGCCTCTCCGTGCCTTCAGATACAGGGCGAGGTGTGCTCGCGCCACTAATAGACAGGTTTATAGAACTTCACCCTAAAGTTAGCGTGCATCTTCACCTATCTGATGGTTATGCGGATCTGTATAAGCAGAATGTCGACCTTGCGATACGTATAGGTAAGCCGGAAGATTCGTCCATGGTTGCCCTCCCCCTGTTTAAGCACAACTACCGCGCTCTGGTGGCCTCCAAAAGCTACCTCGACACTCATCCGAAAATACAATCGCCTAAGGATCTTCAGCAGCACAATTGCCTTTGTTTCACTCTGCACGATAAGTGGCATAACCGCTGGCAGTTCACCCACCAGGAATCTAAACAGCAACAGCTAATCCAAGTGACTGGCAACCGAAAATCCAGCGATGGTGCATTGGTGCGACAGTGGGCGATAGACGGATTTGGGGTAGCGTATAAGTCTCTGCTAGATGCGCATCAAGACCTAAAAACGGGAAAGCTGATTCGAGTTTGTGAAGAGTGGCAAGGAGAACATGCTCCTTTGTATATGGTGTTTACCGATAGGATTCAGTACAACGCCATATTTAAAGCGCTTAAAGTGTTTTTAGAACAAGAATTAGAGCGTTTCTATCCAAATAAATAGCAAAAAAAGGGCTCATCTGAGCCCTTTCATCAATTATGCGTTTTTCGCTTCAAAGTCACGCATGAACTGGATCAGCGCTTCTACACCCTCTTCAGGCATAGCGTTGTAGATAGACGCTCGCATACCGCCTACTGCGCGGTGACCTTTAAGAGCCTTCAGACCCGCAGCTTCCGCCTGCTCTAGGAACAGACCATCAAGCTCAGGTTTAGCCAACTGGAATGGTACGTTCATCAAAGAGCGGTTGTCCGCATGCACATCGTTCTTATAGAAGTCTGACTCGTCAATCGCCGAGTAAAGTGCAGCTGCCTTACGACGGTTACGCTTTTCAATCTCTTCTACGCCACCGATAGATTTCAGCCACTTGAACACTAGACCAGATAGGTACCAAGCGTACGTTGGTGGGGTGTTATACATTGAATCTTTCTCAGCCAGCTCTTTATAGCTAAGCGTGCTTGGCAAGTACTGGCTCGCCAAACCTAGAAGATCGTCGCGAACGATAGCGATAGTGATGCCTGCAGGCCCCACGTTCTTCTGCGCGCCTGCGTAGATAACACCGAACTTGCTCACATCAATCTTACGAGAAAGAATAGTTGAAGACATATCCGCAACGATAGGAAGGTCTGTCTCAGGCAGGTCGTTGATCTCTACGCCATCGATGGTTTCGTTCGGGCAATAGTGAACAAAGGCCGCTTCTGGTCGATTTGCCATTCAGATGCTGGCAGAACCGCATGCTTACCATCGCGCTCAGTAACAGCATTAAATGCCTGAACGTCGCAATACTTCTTCGCTTCAGTTATTGCGCTCGCTGCCCAATAACCAGCATCGATGTAGCTCGCCTTGGTTTTATCACCTAGAAGGTTCAGCGGGACTGCAGAGAACTGCGCACGCGCACCGCCCTGGCAGAACAGAACCTTGTAGTTATCAGGAATGGACAAAAGATCACGCAGGTCTTGCTCTGCTTGGTCTGCTACCGCGATGAACTCTTTACTTCGGTGGCTGATTTCCATTACCGAACGGCCTAGACCATTCCAATCAACAAACTCTTTTTGAGCTAATTCCATTACCGCTTTCGGTAGCCCTGCTGGGCCTGCACTAAAGTTATAGACTGCGTCCATTTGTTCCCAATTCTCCTGAAAATTTTTAGCAAGGCTTTTGACTATAACCCAGCTCGAAACAAGATATAAGTCACTTTTATAACAAACGTAAAAAACGGCCCGAAAGGACCGTTTTACGTGAATTTTACGACACCGCGTAGGCTTACTGAGGCTTAGGCATCAGCATCGGCATCATCAGCGCCATCATAGGCACCTCTTTACCATTAGCAAAGGCTACCTTGCCGTCGTGCAGCTTAAGGTTTACCTCATAGCCTTTGTCGGTTTGTGTGGCAATTTCCATGATCAGCAGTTCATCAAGGTTTTGCTGAATGTATGGATACGCCAGAACCAAATCACTAGAAACAAACGCATTCATATTGCCCTGCATCTGCTCAAGTAGCTTGAAGAAGTCTTGAGTCGAGTTTTCCTCGTTCTCTGGCAGGCGAATGTCCCAGCTTGAATCAAAATGTCCCATATCCACATCTACGCTGAATTTCTTAAGCGACAGGTGGAAGCCTTTTTGAAGCAGTGCGTCTACCTGAGGTAGCGCCTTCACTGTATCTTCGTCGGTCCACATTGGGCTCTGCTTATACATATCGCTAAGCGCCAAGAATGCATCCTTATCAAAGCCGCCAGCGGTGAATTGCAGGTCTAGGTTTTGCGCCTCACCATCCACATTGCTGAATTCATCCAGAGTCAGATGATAATCGCCCTGTAGAGTATTGGTCGTCTTGTCTTCACCTGTCTCTAGCTGGTATTTCATGCCATTCATTTCAACAATAGCAACGCGCTCAGGATCACTTACCAAGAAGCCGTCTAGACCAAGAGTCTGCTGCCCTAGCCACATGCTCTGCTCAAAAGAGCCAACGCCTGCGCTAGTTAGACCATTGAATGACATGACTGTGCCGTTCGCATAATCAAGCTCTAGCCTTGCCATTGAGAAATCGTAATCCAGCTTACCCAATACCGAGATTGAGCCTTTTAGGTAGATTCACCGATAGAGATAGACTCTACTTCATCATCTTGGAAGGCAAACTCTTGCGCTGGCATATCTGAGTTGAACTCAGTATTACCATTTAGCTGAGTGGTAGTGATTAGCTTCAGCTCGGGATAACCATCCACATGGGTTTCACCGCCTAGGCTAAACATACCGTGCGAAATCTGGTGCTTCAGCTCAAAGCTGTCAGGCAGACCATAGGCATCAAGCTGAGCTTTTGCTTGTGGATCTACCACTGTGATGCGAGTCGTGGCCGTCGAACCAAGATAGCCTCGGTCATACTCCACCAACTCAACATTGAAATCTGTGTTGTTTACATTCTGGATAGCATCAGTCAACACGGTTTGACCAATCTGACCCACAGCCAAAGGCCAAATACCGATGAGTGCTACTGCGCCACCTACCGCGGCAATTGATTTAAGTTGTCGCATATTTAACTTTTCTAGTTTTAGGACCGAGCATGGCTCGTATCTGCAAAGGGTTGTGTATCTGTTTAAGTCGACTCTAATCTAACTCAAAAGCCATTGTACAGAGCCCAGATTAAAATATTGAGATAAATCAGTATTTTCGACGATATTTTTGAACAGGAGACAGAACTTTAACTACCTCTCATACAAACTTGGTCAAAATTGGTACAGTAATCGAAAAATCTGGGGTAATTATGGCTCACCATTGCATATTGTGTATTGAAAGCGATCCAAAATCCCTGCAGTCGCTGCAATGGGCTTTGAACCCGTTTGCAAAAAAATTCTGTACCCGCTTCGTCAAAGACGAACATCAAGCTCGTGTTGAAATTGCAGATATCAAGGCACAGGGTAAACACCTGGCTATGATCATCGCCTCTCAGTCTGAAACCACACAAGCGGCCGAGCTTCTAGTGGAAATCGAGCACTCTCAGGATAAGTGTCGAAAGGTGCTGGTGTGCGATCCTACCCAACTTGCCAGCATACTCACCGCAGTAAACGACGGTCGCCTCGACCACTGCTTTACCAGCCACTAGATATTGACGAAGCGATCAACATCATACGCAAAGAGCTGACCAGCTATATCCTAGATACACCCAAGCTCGATTGGCTGGGTTTTGGTTCTATATTAGACAGCCAACGCATCATCAGGCGCACATCGACCGCCGCATCCACGACTATCGCCAAGACTTCATCAAGGACTACCACTCCATCAATGATGAGGAATTGTCAGAAAAGGTCTGCACCGCACTTGAAGAGTTCTTTTCTAAGGGTGATGAGACAAGGGCCATACGCCAATACTCCCCTTCTCACCTCCTTACTCGCGAAGGGGAAAGCAACGAGTTCTTGTGGTTTATTACCCAAGGTGAGGTAGCCCTGTACAAGAAAGACGAACATGGAAAAAGCCGTGAGGTAATACGCCACGCCAAGGGAGGCATCATCGGCGGTATGTCATTCGTAACCGGGGAAAAGTCCTTCTCTACCGCCATTACTTTAAGCCCAACGAAAGTCATCAAACTGGGCAAAAAGACCTTCACCGAGGTAATGCATTCTAACAGTGCCCTACTGCCACTATTCACCAACCTTTTATTACGTCACGCCAATAGGCGACTGCAAAGAAGCATACACACCAAGATGCGATTGCAGCACACCTATGAATCTCTAGCGGCAGCCCAAGCTCAGCTGGTCGAAAATGAGAAAATGGTGGTGCTTGGTCAGCTCGTTGCTGGAGTGGCACATGAACTCAATAATCCGGTAGCGGCAATACTGCGAAGTTCAGACACCTTGAAGAGTGAATTTAGCCGCGATACCGAAGCCTTCCATCCACTGAGTAAACAGCTGGGAATCGAGGTGCTAAAGCGAGCTCTGCAGTCCAACCCAATTCCAACCTCAACCTTGCGCAAGGAAGCCAATCAAATTGTCGACTTGGTAGGTGACAAGCAGATGGCTCGCAAGCTGGTTGCAATGGGACTAACCGATAAAATAGAAGAGCTCAGCAGTCAATCCACCTCGCTCGAAACATTACTTAACGAGCTTGACTACTTCCATACCTGTGGAGCGACCCTAAGGTCCATTAATGTCTGCTCTGAGCGCATAGCCAATATGGTCAAGAGCCTTAAAAGTTACTCCCGTTCCGACGAAGAATCGGTACAAACGGTGGATATTCATGAAGGCCTTGAGGACACCTTGGTCATCTTTGAAAACAAACTCAAGAAGCTCAAACTCACCAAGGATTACCAGCCCCTGCCGATCACTGAGTGTCAGCCTATCGCACTGCAGCAGATATGGACTAACCTCGTCGCTAACGCGATAGATGCTATGCCAGAAAAGGGCGAACTGACTGTCCGTACTGCTCTTAAGGACGACGCTCTGATAGAAGTCAGTTTTGAAGACAACGGCTGCGGAATACCCCTCGAGCTTCAAGCACGAATATTTGATCTTAACTACACCACCAAAACCGAAGGCGACTTTGGTCTGGGCATTGGGCTCTCCGTTTGCCAACAGATCATCCACCGCCATTCGGGCTCGATACGGGTTGAGTCAACCCCAAACATTGGAACCAAAATGATAGTCACCCTGCCCCTAAAGCAGGCAAATAACGAGAATAATTATGGATAAATTACTTCTGCTCTGTGTGGATGATGAAAGAGATGTATTGGATAGCGTAGTGCGAGACCTTGGCCCGTTCACCGCGTTCTGCGAAGTGGAGGCCACAGAATCTGTTGCAGAGGCGCGCGAGGTGATTGAAGAGTACCAAACGGAATCTGTTCCCTTGGCACTGATATTGTGCGACCACATAATGCCTGAAGAGACAGGTATCCCTTTCCTTATCGAGCTCAACCAAAAGAGTGAAACCAAGGCGTGTAAAAAGATACTGCTCACCGGACAGGCAGACCTGAATGATACGGTCGAGGCGGTCAATCATCACTGTTTAGATTTCTTCGTCGCCAAGCCATGGAAAGTAGAAGAGTTGCAACAAACCATCAAGCAGCATCTGACCGATTACGTTATCGAGCAGTTTGAAAACCCAATGCAGTGGCACAGCATCTAGACAGCGCAAAAATTCTACAGGCAATGGCGGATAAACGCATTCAGTTTGGTGAATAAATCAACAACTTTTGTTTGATTCCGTGAATTAACCAAAAATTGTCTTTCCTAGGGCTCGGTTTTTGTGGAGCTAAACATTTGCTTCCTTTACTATTGAGCCCTAACCATAAGATTCACCAAAGGTTTTTCAAAGACTATGCGTAAACTAGCTTGTGCTGCTCTAGCTGTTGCAGCCACTTTTTCAGGGACGGCGTTTGCAAATAATCCAAACGTAATGAGCAACTTCAACTACGACTATTTCGACGCTCGTATAGGCATGGCACCATTGACCTTTGGTGCAGGTTTCAGCAAGTCGATTCACCCAAATGCGCACTTCATCGCGACTATCGACTCTGAGTTCGAGAGCGACTTCAACGCACGTACCGGTCTTGGCTTCCACGCACCAGTGACTAACTGGGCGGATATCACTGGTCAAATGCTGGCTCGTATCGTAGACAAGAAGAACATGGACACGGAGCTAGGTATGGAAGTGAACCTAGGCTGGCGTCAATGGCTTGGTCCACAGTTCGAGATGGGTGGTAACGTGGGTTACGTGACTATCGACAGCAAAGATGATTGGATTGGTAGCATTTACGGCCGCTTCCACGCAACAGAGCTGTTCTCTCTTGGCCTAGAAGGCAAGATCAACGACTTCTATGGCGATCAGTTCATGCTGACCACGCGCTTCGTATTCTAAAATACGACAAACATCAAAAAGCCCGCTTTAAAGCGGGCTTTTCTGTATCTGGCGTTTTAAAACTCGTGAGCTTAAACTGATTGGTCAAAGGGTCATAGTGGAAGCCACCATTTCCCAGTTTATCGGTTAGCACATTGGCATCTAAATCATAGACGCTGGCTAACTCTTCTATGCTGTCACACTCAAGACGCAACTTCTCGTTGACGATACCAAGCAGTATGTTGCTGTCCCAGTTCTTAAGGTTGCTCAAGTCCATAGTCCACCTCTTTGCTTATGACCTAATATCAGATTAGCTCTAAACCAAGGGATTAACAGTGATCTTTGCCTAAAAAAGAGGCAATAGCATATATGCGCCGACTAGGTTGCTCACAAGTGCGATGGCAAGCTGTGGGTTGTTCGGCTTAGCATTTCTAAACAGATGCCAGCACCAAACGACAATAGCCGTTAGCAGTAGAGGGAATGCCCCTAGAATCGCATCGACTACTATGTCAGAGTCGTCCCCAAAATGGCTGTATGCCTGTAGCAGCACCACCAGCACTAGCACCATGGCGCTCACTACCCCACTGATAGGTAAGATAGTATGGAAGGCCTGCAAACGAGTACGAGCAAGGGTCATAAGAAGGTGAGTTAAACTCGCACCCAATAGCGCAACCAAAACGATGATATATAGCCCGCTACCCAGAGTCACTGTCGGCCAACTATAAAATGTTGAAAAAACAAGGGTTACGACAGCAGCGTAAAGTGCCCATATTGGACCTTCATCTCGGGTCTTGCCTCGCTTGGTTTGGGAAACAAAGAAGCCAACTAAAGCAAATGGAATTATGGTTGGCCAGCTATTTGGAATACAAGCCGCTAGCAGACCAAGACAAACCAGTAGTTGCTTATGCAATCGACCCCTTTGGCCCGGGCAGATTTCTCCCTTGGTCAGCACCAAAATAAACAAAGCTAGGGTGCCGATTAGCGCTGGTGACAAAAAGGCTTGAGTAAAGTTGGTATAAAGTTCCATTTCAATCTGTACGTACGGGAGTTCTGGTTCGGCAGTTTACCTACAGCTAACGATCAGCTCAAGACTAAAGCCCTGAACCTACGTTAAAGTAAAATGCGCTGTCGTCTTCACTAAAGCCAAAATCCATACCAAAATGCAGGCCGTAGCGTCTGGCAATCATATAGCGAAAGGCGGCACCATAGGCGTATTCCATATCCTCAAACATATCTGACGCGCTGTCGTTGTTCACTCCACTGGCCCCGCCAATTCCAGCGAACACGGACACGTGCCAACGTGGGTTTATCTGATACATGATTTGAGATTGGTAGGAGCTGGTGTAGTTACCCTGATAACGGTTAGTCGGGATACCCCTTAGGTTGATATCTGGATAAGCCAATGGCGGCAAACTGCTTTCGTCTGTGCTCAAAGAGTTGTACTCGACACCAAAGGCGAGCGTCCATTTGTCACTCAAAGGCACGTAAGCTGTGGATTCCACCAGCAAGGTATCATAATCATTGTCGCTGCCAATACCATCCCGATACCAAAGGTATTCCGCGTTTATATCCCACCCTGAGGTTGGAAAAAAGAAACTGTTTTTAGAATCGTACTGCAGATTGATACCCAAGCCTGATGACGTGGTATCGCCGAATTTGTAGGTTCCAAGATTAGCAGGCAGCTTTACACTGACCTCACTGTTGGCATAGAACTGCTGTACACCTAAAAATAGCTTGGTATCAGCAATACGAAACTGAAGCTTCTGCATTCCGCCGAACCCTTCCGTTTCAATCTCAAAACCGACATCCTGCAACGCCCCTTGCGAAAACGGATAGTAATCCATTATCGCCGTGCCCATTCCAATGCCACCCAAATAGCGAATACTGTCTTCGCGCCACACACGCCTGTGCCCTAGAAGCGCAAACCAGGTGCCATTTTCGGTGGCCGCACCACCCGCTATGGTTACTGCAGGTGGGATCAACTGAGCACCACCATCTAGCGAGCTCATCGCAAGCTTTCTACGCTTCTCTTTCTGCTCTTCTGTTTCATGTAAGAACATACCAGCAAAACCGCCGCCGTAACCCACAGCAGGTTCAGTGATAATGATTGGAATAGGAAGAAATCCGTAGGCGTTTTCAGCAAGGTACTCCCCCATATCCAGCATGCCATCCACAGGGTCGGTAAAAGAAACCGCAAATGCATCAGCGCTAAGTAGCGAAGACGCAATAAGAAGGGGCGTAAAACGCGGGGAAGGCATAGAGAAGGACTCCTTTCCTTACTATAGGAACTCAATTGAATACTAGTATAACTATTCCCTTTGTGCGTTAAACCTCTGAGATATAAAAAGAAAAACCAGAGACTAGGCTCTGGTTTCGGTAAGTTAAGATTTCGATGCAGTGTTTATTTTGTCATTAACCTCATTATAAAGAGGTTCAGGCCAACTGCTTAATGCTTTATCTTGGCTAACCAGTGCACGAAGTGCGTCTGTGTTAGGTAGCTTGTAGTAGTTGCTGTACTTATAACTATCATCAGCTCGACCAAAGCTTGGAGACTGGTCAAACTTATCTATCTTATTAAAGCCCAAACGCACATGGTTACCCTCTCCACGGATGATGAACTCTGCACCTTCATTGTGGTGAAGTCTATGGTGTAGCACAACTAGACCAAGGTTATCTTTGCCTCGATAAACATTTTGATTTCCACGGTCATATTCTTGGGCAATCAACAAATCCTTCCACATTCTTGTCGAAGACTGCACCGATGTGACTTTGCCGTTATCATCTCTGTTATATTCGATTTCTACGTAATGAAGTTTGTCGTTAAGGCCTAGATCGTTACAGAAGCTTGGGTCAGTGACTAAAGTAGTTCCTTCAAACGAATCTATATTTCCAAGATATTTGTCTTCCACGTTAGTTGCCGAGAAACTAACATTGTTAGGGTGTTCATCTACTTTACCAACTTGGATTCTGCACCCTTGGAACATACCTTCTTTTGACTCTTGAGGACCTTGAGCGAGCTTTAACTCAGCTTCGATTTTAGCTTGGTCAATCGCATTGTTGATATCATCTTTAACATCGTCTGCATTGCATCCGCTTAAAACAGTAGCGACGCCTATTGCTACGAGAGCCATATTCAATTTCTTCATTTCTTCCCCCTACCGAAATTAAATCAACAAAAAAGCAAGTAATTACTCTAAAGTGTGCATTTAAATTACTGCATAGTGAGGCATAGGGGCTTAATGTAATCTAAAATTGTCGATCGCGTTATTCTACTGAGCACATAATTAAATTATGTTTGGTCTTCTCAACTTATATATAAATAAAAAGCCAGATAGAATATCTGGCTTCACTTCATTTAGTAACTATTAATTCCGTCAACTAACGATATATCCCAGTTGCTATTGGCCTCTTTCTGACTGATCAGCTGTGCAGGTACTTCATCCACACCGCCCTTATCTAAAAATTGCGCAAAGCTTGAAAAGCTAGTCTGCTCTTCATCACTAAAGTTCTCTTGATTGTGCGCAACAGTGGCCGTCGTCACATACAGTTGTTTGCTGTTTGGAGCTTTTGATTCAACGACATAGCTCGCATCACTATTTGAATCGTCTTTCTCTGGCAAACGTACAGAGATTTTACCGTAGTTTTGTGACTTATATTCTATCTGATGGCGGTCAGCAAACTCTTGTTTGGTCTCTACACCACCCCAATCGCGATAAAGCGTGTTGACGCTACCTTGGTCGTCAAATTCTACTTGTACAGTTTGCACCAA
Organism: Vibrio sp. JCM 19236; assembly: GCA_000830455.1. Lineage (GTDB taxonomy): Bacteria > Pseudomonadota > Gammaproteobacteria > Enterobacterales > Vibrionaceae > Vibrio. The sequence goes on along the minus strand of BBSB01000006.1, from coordinate 23,172 downwards.
ATCCTTTAAGCCAAGCTTTTGGCACTGCTCTGCATTATCGATCTTTTTAAAGGATTTAATTAACGAAGTGGATAGTTCTCGATCCTGCAGATTAGTAAGGTCACGTGTTGCCCAAAAAGAACTTGAGATCCCCGTTACCGATGACTCAGCGATCGCGTAGCAGCTGTCAGCTCCTCCCACGAAATACGTGTTCGCCAACGCAGCCGCAAAAGTGCTTGCGACCAGATCTTGAGTAAGATGATCAACTTCTTTTTTAACAGACTTTTCTATCGAATCTGGATTACACCCAGCAAGCAAAGTTGTCGCTCCCACAGTTAGAGCAATTAAACTTAATTTTTTCATTGGCTTCCCCCCGGAACCTCAATTATTAAACACAGGGCATTTAACCCTACAGATTGTGTGCATAAGTTACTTGAGCATATTAAATAGGGAAGAAATGAAATCTTACTTTGTCATTTACATATTTTAATAAGGCATATATCGATACATTTAATTTATTAAAACCATAAAAACTATTTGTTTTATTTCCTTATCGCTTTTCATTTATTTTCACTCCTACAGAAAGCAGCCTGCTTTTTTGGAGGAAAACATGATAGATACAAAAATTAGAGTGGGTGAAAAACGGTATTTTGATAACAAAGCCTTCCCACGTGGATTCGGTAAGTCTGGTAACTTCACCTTTGTTGAAGACGATGTTCTGAGCAGTTATGGTCAGACTCTGATCCAACTAGAATCAGGCGAACTGCTGCCTATCAACGCAGAGGAAAAACATTTCCTTAAGGTTTTGAAAAACCCTGGCAAAGCTCGCTCTCGCATTGAGCAAATCTGGCTTAAATACCTGCTTCTCTCTAGAGGAAGACGAACCTTCTATCCACTTACCGGAATGAGTAAGCGCTACGACCGACCAAAAGTGGTTGAGAGCGAGATGGAAGAAGAACTAGAGATGTATTGATTCCAAAAAGAAAAGGCACCATCGACATTAGGTGCCTTTTGTTATTCGCTGATATCTGCTTCACCGGCCTGCGCCAAGCTGTACGCAGAAGATGGTCGATCTTGTTAACCAAGGCCTCCACTTCACGGATAGCCTCAATAGAGGTGCTGTTTTTGCGGTAGCTCATGTATAACGGTCTCATTACCGACTCGCTTCCCTCTACTATCTGCAGCTGTCCACTATTGATGAAAGGTTCAACCAGAGAGAGTGGCAGATAGGCGCTTCCGCCTTTTTCCAAAATAAAGTCCAACGCAATCTTACCGGTTGAGGTTCGAAGATAAGGTGCCGATTTTTGCGGATGCCTCAAGCCATGCTCAGAGGCAAACGCTGTCCCCCAATCCACATACACATAGCCTTGACTAAGTGCACTCTCCACCGAGGTTTGATTGGTTGACACCAACACAAGCTCAAGGTCTGACACACGCTTGCTTTCCAGCTCATCAGCGCGAAGAGGATCAAACAAGAAACCGATATCCAGAGTGCGCTCCATCAAGCCGCGGTTCAGTTGCTCGCGACTCAATACCTCCGCATTAAAGCCGTAGCCACTAAACTTAGCAGTGATCATGCTAAGGCCATTTTTGCAAATACGCATCCCAAAGGTTTGGTGTACCGGCAAGGGTAAGTTGCAACGCCTGTGAGTCTTCTAAAGAAAGTTCATACTTGGCCTGTTGCAAAGTAGATACCATTGCTTCCGCGTAGCCTATCAAACGCTCACCTGACGAGGTCAGCTTAATGTTGTTTCTATCGCGGGTGAACAGCGTGGTGTTGAAGTAACCCTCAAGCTGTTTGATACGGGCACTCACTGCTGCTTGGGTAATGTGTAGGTTCTCTGAAGCGCGGCCAAAATGGCGAACGCGCGCCACCTCTAGAAAGGTGCTTAATACTCGAATATCCACGAAATTCTCTTCTAAAACATTCAGTTATCTTGATTGTAAATGAAAAAGCCAGAATCTGCTTCTGGCTTTTTTAAATCAATCGCTAAGCAAGGTAAACGCCTTGCTTGGGTCCACATAAACTCGGCTGCCCATCCCTTCTCTACCCAATAGCATGGAGTAACTCATTTCCATTCTATTAGTAAGAGAGATTTGGATCGGCCATTCCTGACCACCGAGGGAGAACAGAGTCTCGATAACATACCTTTGCTCTGACTCACCATTGGATGACTTAATTTTTCGAGAGTCGACCACAGGTGCGCCACATCGAACCGTCTGCTTAAGGTTGTAGATATCCGGATGCAGGTCGAAGGAGACATAGAGCTTACCCTTCTCTCTGTAACGGCGGATATTATCTACATGCAGAGACGATGTTTTTGCCCCTGTATCTACCCGCACTTCGAGGTCATATATCCCAAGCTGAGGCAGGTTGCACAGCTCGAGGTTACCGATTACCAATCTGTCCACTTTATCGTGCACTCCTAAATCATGGTCTCTTGGATCAATTCAATATGTTCCGCCACATCCTGCGCTTCATCCCCGAAATAGGCGACATGGAACATGGCATCACCTTCTTGAACCAATGGGATATTCTGCTTACCGATAACGATCCTGAGCGGGTTGAATAGATTTTCTCAATCAGATTACCCATTGGAGAGTAGATCTCAGCAAGCACTTGTTTCTCGTCTACATGCTCACCAAGCTTTACCAGCTCTTGCACGAAGCCACTGCCAGATGCGCGAATCCATTCACTCTTGTTTGCCACAAACGGCTCAACTCGGCGCTTGCTGCGTCTGCGTTTTTTAAGCACGCCCAGATTCTCCAATACGTTTCGAACGCCGTTCACACCAGCTTGTATAGAAAGCTCATCGAAGCGCAACGCTTCGCCTGCTTCATACAAAAGCACGCGGGTGCCGTTTTCTGTTGCTGCCTGACGTAGCGAGCCATCTCTTAGCACTGAGTTCACCAGTACTGGCACGCCAAAGGCTTGCGCCAGCTTTAAGGTTTCTTCATCCTTCAAATCTCCACGGATCTGAGGGAAGTTAGATCTGTGTATCGCCCCTGTGTGCAGGTCGATTCCGTAATCACAATGCTCGACAATATTCTTCATAAAGTCGTTTGCTAGCCGTGCTGCTAACGACCCTTTTTCAGAGCCAGGGAAGCTGCGGTTTAGGTCTCGCCTATCCGGCAAATAACGACTCTGGTTAAGTACCCCATAGACATTCACCATAGGCACCAGAATTAGGGTGCCTCGGATCACATCCAGATCAGCCGCCATTAAGCGACGAGTGATCTCGATACCGTTCAGCTCATCACCGTGAATCGCCGCGCTTACAAACACTGTTGGACCTTCCTTGCGAGCCCTGTGAACGTGCACAGGGATCGACAACTGGGTGTCCGTATAAAGCTTGGCAACCGGGATATCGACTTTGCGTTTCTCTCCCGGTCTTATTGTTACGTTCGCTATGACTAAATCTTTGTTCATCAGCCTTTGCCTTTGGTCTTGTTCGCATTTGGGCGCGCGTTTTTCTCGATTAGGTCGTAGATAATGCCAGCCACATCTTTACCGGTTGCAGTTTCAATGCCTTCTAGACCCGGAGATGAGTTCACTTCCATCACCACAGGACCACGTTTAGACTGAAGGATATCCACGCCGCACACGTTCAAGCCCATAGCTTTTGCTGCATTTACCGCAGTCGCGCGCTCTTCTTTAGTTAGGCGCACTAGCTCTGCGCTACCACCACGGTGCAGGTTAGAGCGAAACTCCCCTTCTTTCGCTTGACGCTTCATTGCTGCAATCACTTTATTGCCCACAACGAAGCAGCGAATGTCAGCGCCGTTTGCTTCTTCGATGAACTCTTGCACTAGGATGTTAGCTTTAAGACCCATGAAGCCTCGATAACACTTTCTGCCGCTTTATCTGTTTCAGCCAGTACTACGCCGATGCCTTGAGTACCCTCTAGAAGCTTGATCACTAGCGGTGCACCACCCACGTTTTTGATAAGGTCTTGGATCTTATCTGGACGGCTAGCAAAGCCAGTGCGCGGCAGACCTATGCCTTTACGAGACAGGAGCTGCAGTGAGCGAAGCTTGTCACGAGAACGGCTGATCGCCACTGACTCGTTTACGCAAAAGGTACCCATCATCTCGAACTGACGCACAACCGCCGTTCCGTAGAAGGTGATAGACGCACCGATACGCGGAATAACGGCATCGTATTTTGGTAACTCTAGACCTTGATAACGCATCTTAGGGTTACTGCTAGTGATATCCATGTAGCAATGCAAAGGGTCAATAATGTCCACTTGATGCCCTCGTGCTTCGCCAGCTTCTTTTAGACGACGAGTAGAATATAGAGATTCGTTACGAGATAGGATTGCAATACGCATGTCGTTAATTCCGATAAAAGTTATTAGGGGTTTCTATTTAGGATTGTTGTTTTCGAGCGGATAATAATCAGCCACTCAAAATTCACAAACAAAACGTTTTTATCGATACGACAAAAGAAACTAACTGGTTCAATAACCCTTTATTCATAAGGGTTTTCGGCTGATTTTTTAACGAATAATTAATGGCTTAGGCTAAACTTTCATAAGCGCTAGCGGTCGCCACGACAAATAGCTATAATGCACCGCTTGCTAAAAGAGGTTAAAAAATGCACAACCAGATTACTCCAATCCATGAGCACAAAAAATATTGGGCAGAGTGCTTCGGCACGGCTCCATTTTTGCCTACCAGTCGCAAAGAGATGGACGCTCTTGGTTGGGACAGTTGTGACATTATAATCGTGACCGGCGATGCCTATGTTGACCATCCAAGCTTTGGTATGGCTATCATCGGCAGACTGCTCGAAGCGCAGGGTTTCCGCGTCGGCATCATTGCTCAGCCAAGATGGAACAATAAAAACGACTTTATGTCTCTTGGTAAGCCTAACCTCTTCTTTGGCATTACTGCGGGTAACATGGACTCCATGATCAACCGCTACACCGCTGACCGTAAACTGCGTCACGACGATGCCTATACCCCTAATAATGAAGGTGGCAAGCGCCCGGACCGTGCAACCCTGGTTTACTCTCAGCGTTGTAAAGAGGCCTATAAAGAAACACCTATCGTTCTAGGTGGTATAGAGGCAAGCCTTCGCCGTATCGCTCACTACGACTACTGGTCGGATAAAGTACGTCGCTCAGTGCTGTTTGACGCAAAAGCAGACCTGCTTCTATTCGGTAACGCAGAGCGTGCGCTAATCGAAGTAGCCCATCGCCTTGCTGATGGCGAAGATATGTCTACCCTGACCAATATCCGCGGTACCGCAGTTAATCTTGCCGAGGTGCCAGAGCGTTACACCGTCATCGACTCAAGCCGCATCGAAAAACCGGGTAAGGCTTTCGTGCCAACCAACCCTTATGTGGTTGAAGAAAATTGCAGCGATAAAGCGACAGAGCAAAGCGACGTGGTCGAAATTAAACCTGCTGTCGCGCGCCCTTCTCGCCATGATGCCACCAACTCTGTGGTTCGTATCCCGGCATTTGAAAAGCTGAAAAACGACCGAATTCTCTACGCTCACGCAAGCCGTATCATGCACCTTGAGACCAACCCGCACTCGGGCCGTGCTCTGGTACAAAAGCACGGTGATCGCGAGCTTTTGGTAAACCAACCGCCAATCCCACTTTCTACTGAAGAGATGGACTATGTGTTTGGTCTGCCGTACGCGCGTGTACCACACCCTATGTATGGCAAGGCGAAGATCCCTGCCTATGACATGATCAAGACCTCAGTCAACATCATGCGTGGCTGTTTTGGAGGTTGCTCATTCTGCTCTATTACAGAACACGAAGGTCGAATCATTCAAAACCGCTCTCAAGAATCTATCTTGGAAGAACTAGAAGACATCAAGCGCAAGGTACCAGGCTTTACTGGCACTATCTCTGACTTGGGCGGTCCAACGGCGAACATGTATCGCCTTGGCTGTAGCGTACCTAAGGCAGAAGAAACCTGTCGTCGCCCATCGTGCGTTTTCCCGGGTATCTGTAGCAAGCTAAACACAGACCACAAACACACCATCGACCTGTATCGCGCTGCGCGTAAGGTAGATGGCATCAAGAAGGTGATGATCGCCTCTGGTGTGCGCTATGACCTTGCTATCGAATCGCCAGAGTATGTGAAGGAGCTAGTGACGCACCACGTAGGTGGCTACCTGAAGATTGCTCCCGAGCATACCGAGAAAGGCCCTTTGGACAAGATGATGAAACCAGGCATGGGTACCTATGATCGCTTCAAAGAGATGTTTGAACAGTACTCGAAAGAGGCTGGCAAGAAACAATACCTGATCCCTTACTTCATCTCAGCCCACCCAGGTACCGAAGATGAGGATATGGTGAATCTGGCAATGTGGCTTAAATCGAATAACTACGAATGCGATCAGGTTCAGAACTTCTACCCATCGCCTATGTGTAACGCAACGGCCATGTATTACTCAGAGACCAACCCACTTAAGCGCGTGAAGTATAAGAAGCGTGAAGAAGTGCCAGTGGCTAAGGGTGAGCGTCAGCGTCGTCTGCACAAAGCCCTGCTTCGCTATCATGATCCAGACAACTGGCCAATGATCCGTGAGGCGCTAATCAGCATGGGTAAGAAGTACCTAATTGGTGACAAGCCAGGGTGCCTAGTGCCTGCAGAAGACATAGATAAATCGACTCCTGCTCAGCGCCGTAAGTCAGGCCGTCACGGTGCCAACCGCTTTGCCACCAAGCACACCAAGAACCAGCCAGATATTCGTAACCCGAAATCAAATGGCAAGCCAAAAGCAAACGGTTCTTCAGCTGGAAACAAACAGCAAAGTGGCAATAAAACCGGCCAAGGTAAGCCAGCGGGCAACAAAGCCCATCAGGGTAAACCGGCAAGACCTAAGCGCAGAAGATAAAACTAAGGCATCCAATTGGATGCCTTTTTTATGGTTCTTCGCGGATTAGCGGGCACAACTACGACTTCAGATTCGTGTACTCGCTCTGCCAGTGATGCATGGCAAGCCGCCATGAATACCTCCCTGTAGGCTTGATTTCGGCATCCATGCCTCAAACACTTGCCCTGCACCACAGCCTGCCGCTCATAACTCCGAGATATCAGCAATGACTTTGGGACTTTCTAATCTGGGGTTCCCAATGATGCAACTCCTGGAGAGTGATTGATGGAGCAAGGTGTCGCTCGCAGGGAGGCGAGCGTCAAGCGCCCACGGATGGGCTCACCATGGCCTTGTGAATCAATCGCTCGGAGGGAGTAACTAGCTCAGAAGGAATTTTCACGATCTCGCTAATCTGTGATGAACTTTTTGTTGCTAAACCACTTACTCATCCCCTGCCCAAGCTCGATTTGGCTCATGATGGGTTGGCTCAAATCGATGCAAGAACGCCGGCAAAATAAGTAGGCTAAAGCAAAGTACAGCGGTCAACGCCACCGTCAGCAAGAACCGATAGAGTGCATGCCTTGGTGCTCAGCCAGTGTCAGGGCGCCAAAGGTAGCTATGGTGGTTAAACAGCTTATCAGCGTCGCTTTCGGCGTTGAAGATGAGAAGAAACGAGTAATAGTCTGCTCGTGTCTAAAGCGCTTCACGATATGGATGCCGTTATCCACCCCCAGACCAAAGATAAGCGGCACTACTATGATGTTTGCCATATTGAGAGACTGACCAAACCAATGCGCTATCGCTAGGGTCGTGGTTGTGGTCAGAAGAAGAGGTATAAAGATAAAGATGATATCCAGCTTATAGCGCACGCTAAAGAGCAAAATCACGGTAATACCTGCTAGTGAAATAGCGATAGCGGTATAGAACGCCTTAACAATGATCTTACCCACCTGCTGCTCAGCCACTGCACGACCGGTCGCATCAGGCACCACACTTTGCACCGCTGAAATAAAGGCGTTCAATTCAGACACATCACGCATATCACCAGACGGCGTGACCGATACCAGCCACTTTCCATTAGTTGAGATGTAGTTATCAAAGATAGAGTCTGGCAGGTCATCAACCGTTGGTGCTACCACCTCGCTTTGTCCTGAAAGGTCTGGCAGCTCTGCGGTCAAATACCCCAGCAACTGGCTTTGCGGGATATCTCGCTCACCATTCCAGCCTAGTAATGACAGATGAGAGCCATATTTATCTAAAAAGGCATCCAGCGATAGGGTTGAGATCTGACTTGGATCTGGCGTGGCACTTTGTCTCAACTCCGCTACTCGAGCATCAAAGTCCGTCGGCATAAAGCTCATTGCGCTTACGGTATTGGTCACCTCAGGCATGGTCTCAAGCTTTGCTTGCCAATCTAGTGCCTGTTTCTCGTCATCTGCAACCGCAAACAGTTGATAACTCGAACCCAGCTTGTTGTCTTGCAGCCATTGCAGGGTCTCGACAGACTCCGAACGCTTGTTCTTCAATACTAGAGTCGAGAAATCAAATTGGAATTTACTCGCAACAACGCCAGTTACCACGGCACCAAACAAGGTTAAGACGATAATTCTACTATGACGACGAGCAATAAACTCACTCAGATCCAGCGCTAGTTTGCTACGTTTAGCATTAGCAACCTTAACCTTCGGATAGCCAAAAAACTGGAAGAAAATCGGAATAATTAGGAAGGTAGCGAGCAAACCAAGAACCATGCCAGCGGCCGAGATAATGCCAAGCTCTCCTAGTCCGGTATAAGCCGTCGGGTAGAAACTCAAGAAACCGATAGCAGAAGAGAGCGCACACAGGCCTAACGGTGACATGCAGTGCAAAATAGAGAGCTTCAAGCTCTCGTCGTTATCATAACCCTTAAGCCTCTGCTCATAGATATGCAGACTCAGGTGCACCGCAAAATCGACCCCAAGGCCAATAAAGATCACCATAAACACGATAGAAATAGTATTAAACGCACCCACCAACAGAAGACCTGCGGCAAAGGTCCATACCAAGCCCACAATCACCGCCAGATAGCTGGCTAGAATAATGCGTAGAGAGCGGATACCTATCGCCAAAATGGCAATTAGGCTTACCAATGAAACCGTACCAGCCAGAGCGACACTTTCATTCGCATCTTGTATCTCATCATAGTCCAGCGCAGTTTGTCCTGTTACTCGAACCTGAACTCCGCTAGCTACATCAGCTTGTTCTATGGTGTCATGCACTGTCTGCATGATGAGTTTATTAGGCTCAGTAGCGTTAAAATCTGGGCGGGCGTTAAGGTTAACCACATACCCTTTTGGCTTCTCCACATTAGAGAATAAGACATCCTGCCAATCGACATTTTGTTGATTAAGGGCCTGGACCAGAGGTTGCAGAAGCTTCGTTGCCTCCTCCGCACTCAGCTCATTAGAGCTAAGTTTTTTATCTAAACCACCAAGGTAAGGCTCGATACTTTGATACTGAGCCGACACCATTAAGTCCGGCAAGATCAATGACAAACTCTGCCTTAGCTCATCAAACTCGCTTTCAGACAAGAATCCCAGCCCATATTTTTCGAACCAGTCATAGGTGGAGGGCGCAAACACCTCACTAAACAGCGACTGCTTTTCAAAGGCATCAGCGAGCTCTTCAGTTACTTTCGCATTAGCGGCGCTATCCTCACCGGAGATCACTACAACTACGTTACCTGACTCAGGGAACTCTTTCTCTACGGCATCTAGATTGTCACGCCATTCCCCTTGTTGCTTCACAAGGTCACTGAGGTCGGCGTTCATCGCAAAGTGAGTCTTGCCATAATAGGCGGCACCTGCTGTAACTAAGATAAGTAACAGAGCCAAAAGTTTGGGAAACGGATGATGATATTGGTGAAAGCTTGCAAAGACCTGAGCCTCAAATAGAAACGAATAAAAGCGCGGAAATTATTGAACAGCAAATCCTAGTGCGCAACGGCAACGAGTGCAATGATCTGGGTTTCAAATTTCGTTAGCAAAAGAGTCATATAACCTTCACTTATCCCCTGCACACTGAATCTTCCCACTCGCTGCATGTTTGTCTGCCTTGTGTAAAAGCCCAACAACTCGCTACAAAAACGAACTCAAAAGGTCAACAAACCCTAATGAAAAGCTTAAAGCGCTACCAGTATGAGCGTTACGCTGTGTTATGTCGCCTCGCCTATCCCCGCGTGTTCAAACAGACCGCTTTTGGCTTTGACCCGAATGGACAAAGGGTTGTACGAAACGAGCAAGGCAAGATCATGGCACGCATCTTATGGACCAAGAGTCGGAGCGAAGTCATTGTGGTATTAAAGGGCTCCCACAGCGTCAAAGACTGGCTATTAACCCTAGCCTTCTGGCAACGAGGTTGCCACAAATGGCAACTCGATTATTCCATTCATGCGGGGTTCCACTATCTATTGTCCCAAGAAAGCCCACCGTCTCACAAATCAGACAAACTCGGCCAGTCGGTATTCGAACGGATTGTCGATATCGTCGAGCCACTAATAGAACAGGGTATGCGGGTCGCTATTACCGGTCACTCCTCCGGTGGTGCTGTAGGTTGCATCCTAGGTGATTATCTTGAACAAAGACATCCAAAATCCATAAAACGCATTGTCACCTTTGGTCAGCCTGCTGTAGGAAATTGGCATTTTAAGAAACGCTACACCCTCTCTCACCGCACCTATCGCGTCTGTTGCGATCTGGATATCGTCACCTTCTTGCCACCTGTTCCCCTTGCCTACTGGCACGTAGGCAAGATGCTGTGGCTGTATAACGGTCGCATCTACGAAAACACGCCCACCGCAATACGCTTCGGCCGCTCTATTGTTAGTTGGCTGATACGTCCCTTCTCCTATCACCTGATGAGTAAGTACATACGAAATAAAGACTTCTTTGACGACAGATAGTCTGATCGCTGTCTGTTGTTGGTGCGTAAAGTTAAACAGTGCAACCGAGCAGTGGAAAGCAAAAATGAAAAAGCGCATAGGACTTATATGGTTTGGGGCAGATTGTCGAATTGAAGACAACAACCTACTCATCCGCGCAGCGCGAGACGTAGAAAATCTCATCTGCGTATACCTTCCATACCAGAAAATAAGCGGGCAGGATTCTGAAATGGGATTCGGTCGCTCAGAGCACAACAAGCGATTTGAGCATCAGTCTGCGGCGAATCTCGCTCAGTCTTTGGCGAGTTTGGAGCAGGTCTTGTACAAACCATGCGACCTTACAGAGCTAGCAGGCATAATCAAAAGCCAGAATGTTACCGACCTATACCGAGCCTTCCATCCAGGTGACTATGAAAAAGAAGCGCTTCAGCACTTAATGGAGCTCTTCGATTTAGAACTTCACACCGCTTACTCGCTGTCTCTGTTTCACGAAGGTCAGTTGCCATTTAGCAAGGAAAACCTACCAAGAACCTTCACTCAATTTAGAAAACGAGTTGAAAACCTTGCCGTCGTTCGCCCACTGCCCTCACCAGATGCTCTTCCGCAACACATTGAGCTAGATATTCCGCGTGTCTGTATGCTATCCGAGGTCAACGCCTCTATTTTCTACCAATTCAATGGTGGTGAAGCGCAGGCAAAAGCGCATCTTGAGAGTTACTTCGACTCTCAACGTCCTCAGACCTACAAGCTAGTTCGAAACGAGCTAGATGGATGGGACAACTCAACCAAGATGTCACCGTGGCTGGCTCAGGGAAACCTGTCCCCGCGCCAAGTGTGGTATGAGGTTAACAATCACGAAGCCCATCACGGCGAAAATGACTCAACCTACTGGATCAAGTTCGAGCTTCTATGGCGCGAATTCTTCCATTGGTATGCTCATTGGCATGGCAGAGACCTATTTAAATCATCGGGTTTGAAAGAAACTGAGCGAGACTGGGGTCAAGATGAGAGAGTCTTTGAAAACTGGTGCTCAGGTAATACTGGCTATGACATCGTAGATGCCTGTATGAATCAGCTCAATCACACCGGTTTATGTCTAACCGAGGAAGACAACTGGTTGCCAGCTGTTTGATTCACGAGTTGGGTTTGGATTGGCGTTTAGGGGCGCTCTACTTTGAGCACAACCTCATCGACTACGACTTGGGCTCAAACTGGGGTAACTGGCAATACATCGCCGGTGTTGGCGCTGATGCAAAACCCGTAAGACGGTTTGACCTAGAAAAACAAACCCAAATGTATGACCCAGAGGGCGAGTTCATCGAATTCTGGACAGATAGAGAGGAAAGAAAATGCGGATAGTCTTGATTGGAGCAGGTGGTGGCATAGGGAATGCGCTTTTAAGGCGCTGCGCTGACATGCTCCCATCAACCCAGATAGAGGCCACCTACCTAAACAGACATCCGGATATTAATGGCGGTAAGGTCAATTGGCATCAGCTCGACCTTACCAAAGAAGACCAAATCGAGACCTTCAGCCACCAATTTGAGCAGGTGGATTGGCTCATCAATTGCGTGGGGATTCTGCACTGCAAACACCATGGCCCAGAGAAAAGCATCAGACAACTCGACTCGGATTTTTTCATGGACAATATCAAGCGCAACACCTTGCCTACTTTGCTCCTAGCTAAGTATTTCCAAGACAAGCTGATGCCCAATTCCACCAATCCGCAAACTTACGCGAAATTAGTCACCCTCTCAGACGCGTGGGTAGTATTGGAGATAATCGCCTTGGTGGATGGTATAGCTATCGCGCATCGAAAACTGCACTCAATATGGCAATCAAAACGCTACATCTTGAATGGCAAAGAATGAATAGAGACATTGCAGTGATGGCGCTCCATCCTGGCACCACAGACACCGAGCTGTCGAGACCATTCCAACGCAACCTACCAGACGGTCAGTTGATGAGTGCCGAGCTAGGGCTGAACATCTGTTTACCCAGATAGCCAATCTCTCCCTAGAAGACTCGGGAAGTTTCATGGACTTCAAGGGCCAGCCTATTCCTTGGTGATTGCCTTTCTCTTATTTCGACGACAACGTTCAGAGCAGTACTGCACCTCATCCCAGCAGTCCTGCCATTTTTTGCGCCAACTAAAAGGGCGTCCACACACCTTACAAATCTTGCTCGGTAGGTCGCCCTTTTTAATCATGGATTCAGCTTCTTAATATACAAGTCTTTAGAGTAGATACGTCCTTCAGCATTATGAAGGGGCACTCCTCCGACATTCGGTCTAACCAAGCGCGCCTGCATATAATAAAAGATCGGCGCTATCGGCATATCTTCACTCAAAATAGTCTCGGCCTTATCGTATAAAGCCATGCGCTTTTGCGTGTCGGTTTCATGCTGAGCGCGATTTAGCAGGTCGTCATACTCGGGGTTTGAGTAGAAGGCGTAGTTTCTATCATTGCCTGTAGTAAACAGAGATAGAAAAGTAGAAGGCTCATTATAATCACCACACCAAGAGGCGCGAAGTACATCAAAATCGCCACTCTTTCGAGCTTCCAAGTATGCCTTCCACTCCTGGTTTTCTAGCTCCACGTCCAGATCTAGCGTTTTGTGCCACATAGAGGCAACGCCAGTCGCGATAACCTTGTGACTCTCACTAGTGTTGTATAAAAGATGCAGTGGTTTGCTTTGCTCTAGAGCCAAATTGCCCGTCAGCATTTGCGCCTTTTATCGCGCTCCATCTGACTTAAAGTCGCATAGTTTGGCTGAGTGGCACTGAAACCCGCCACGTCTTTGTGGGTAAAGGTAAACGCAGGCACATTTCCGCTATTAGTGATGCCTTGGGTGATCACGTCACGCATGATGGAATAAGAGAGCGCTTGGCGCACCTTAGGGTTATCTAAAGGTGGCTTCTTGGTATTAAACGCATAATAGTAAGTGCAAAGAAGTGGCGAAACCTGATACGCCTCAGGCATCTCTTTTTTCAGCTTGATCCCCATCTGCGCCGGCACATCAGAGGTGATATCCACCTCCCTGCGCGATATCGATTCACCGCTGCCAACTGATTCTCAAACGGAATATAAGTAACCTTACTCAGATGCGTGTCCTTGGCATCCCAATAGTTTTTGTTTGGTACCAGTTCTATGTATTCATTCACTACCCAGTTGTTCAGGGTAAACGCCCCATTCGATACTAGGTTTCCGGGCTTGGCCCAATCTTTCGGGTGTGCTTCTACACTCTTTTGATGTATTGGCATCATCACGGTGTGCCCGGTCATCGCCAAGAAATAGGGTACGGGTTTATTTAGTGTGAACCTCAGAGTGTGATCGTCTATCGCTTCAACGCCAAGGGTTTCTGGGGACGCCTTACCCTCGATAATGGCTTGTGCGTTTTTAATCTCAGTAAGTTTTAGATACCAGGCATTGGGTGAGGCCGTTTTAGGATCGACCGCTCGACGCAGACTATAGATAAAATCGTTAGCTGTGACAGGGTCACCATTAGACCACTTTGCATCCTGTCGAAGATAGAAGGTATACACCTGATTGTCTTGATTAGACCAACGCTCAGCCGTACCAGGAATGACATTGCCAAACTCATCCTGGATAACCAAACCCTCAAACAGATCACGAATCACATGCATCTCTGGCATGCCCTCCGCCTGCAGTGGATTCAGAGTCGCCGCTTCGGCATCATTGCCGCGCACTAACTCCTGCTCCTTGGCTAGGGTTACTCCTTCAAACTCGCTCGCCTGACTGGAAAAGGCGGTCGCGCACATGATTGCCAGTGCGGTTAGTCCAAAGCGTTTCATCTATCTTCCTTGAGGTTCTGTTCAGGAAAATATTGTTACATATTCGAGTTAAAAATCGAGAATGATTAGCTGTATTAGCTCACATTTCTGGGTCTATCAGTCTTTTTATGAGCAAGGTTAAGCAAGAAGTTTCGCATCAGTTTCAAGCTAGGAGTGTCGGGCTAAGAAAAGGTCCACGCAATCTCGGATATAGGCGTGACGTTGAGCCTCACTCTCCTTTGAATCCTCCCCCAGAAAACCCCAATAGACTGCCCGACCATGAAACATCAGCAGCAGTTGCATTGCCGAGTCTTCAGCAGCGAGTGTCAGTTTAAGCTCACCCTTTTTCTGTTTCAGCTCAAGGAACTCCCCTAACACCTGTGTGGTGCGTTTAGGTCCCGACTGAAGGTAGATCTCCGCAAGTTGAGGGTGAGTCTCTAACTGACTTACTGCATTACGAAAGGTTTGATGCACCACAGGTTCCATTAACATTTCTTGAAAACGGATACCAAAGCCTACCAGAGCCTGTCTTAGTGGCGCGTCAGCATTAAAAGAGTTTTCATCAATCTGGTTAGCAACACATTTTGACTGGATACAGGTCTCGAACAGTATGTCTTTGGTTTTGAAGTGGGCGTAAACGGTTTGTTTGGACACATTGGCCAGTTTAGCCACGCTATCCATGCTTACCCCATAACCCTGTTCATTAAACAGTTGACCCGCAGCTTCTAAAATTTGAGCGCGTTTTTTCTCACTACGACTACTCATTTGCTCGCCTTCCACTCGTACAAAATCTGTGATGTAACTAACTTTTAACACAATCAAACTGGACAGTCTAGTTTGATTGGTTTTTAATTTATAATATGCAATGAAACTCTCAAGGAAGTCATGATGTCGTTACTTCGCCTCAGCCCAATTATGTTGGCAATGGCACTGCTCACTGGATGTGACAGCAGTGAAGCCCAACTCGCCGCTCCAGAACCTATCCTATCCGTTGAAACTCACTCTTTGGTTCAGAGCGATCACTATCAAGTCATGCGTGAATACGTGGGCACAGTGCGCGCCGGTCAGCAAGCACAGCTTGGGTTCGAGCTTGCAGGTAAGGTGTCAAACATCATGGTGGATGTCGGCGATAGAGTGAATCAGGGTGACGCCTTATCCGCCTAGATACTCAGCTTCTCGCCACCGAGGCCAAACAGCTTCGTGCACAGCAAAACGAAATAAAAGCGCAGCTAAAACTGGTCGCCGCTAACCTAAAGCGTCAACAATCCTTGAAAGCAAAAGGCTTTAGTGCTGAAGCTGAGATAGACTCCCTTACCAGCCAACAAGGCGTATTAGAGGCCAATGCACTGCGGGTTAACGCCGCCTTGCGCGCAAACCAACTCAAGATAAACAAATCCACCATCAAAGCCCCGTATGCAGGAACGGTTAGCCAACGCTTTGTCTCTCTTGGCGATGTTGTTGGCATGGGCACCCCTACTCTGACTCTACTGGCCGAGCAGGACAAAGAGGTCTTTATCGGTATTCCGAGCGCTCAGCTAGCCAAGATCAATGAGCTTAATACACCAGAAATACGCGTTGGCGATAACCTGTATCCGGTAAAACTGCTCAACCCGGCGCTAGGGTTGATTTGAATACCCGCAGTCTAGGTCTTAGATATCTACTACCCGAATCGGCCAAGGTTCTGGATGGGCAACTTGCCTACCTTAGATACCCAGAGCAAATTTCTGAATCTGGGTTCTGGATCCCAAACTCTTCTCTGACCGATGGGCTTCGCGGTGTTTGGAATGTGTTTGTGGTTACCGAGCAGAACATAGTAGAGCGTCGCAGCGTGCAGGTGCTGTATGCCGACAATCAAGCCGCCTTTGTCCAGGGTGCTATAAGCGCAGATGAGATGCTTATCTCGAACGGACTGCATCGAGTAGTTCCCGGTCAGCGCGTTCAGCCAAAACTGGACTAAGGAGCGAACATGAAAATCGACTCCATCATAGCCAACAGCCGACTGCTGATACTGATCACCGCGTTCATCATAGTGAGCGGTTTTTCGGCCTTTAATAATCTGCCACGTGCAGAAGACCCCATTATCAGCAACCGCTTTGCCAATATTACCACCTCTTTTCCCGGAGCCAGCGCCGAGCGCGTTGAGGCTTTGGCTACCGAAGTGGTTGAGAACAAACTTCGTGAACTGGCAGAGGTAAAACTTATTACCTCTACCTCAAGACCTGGCGTCTCTATCGTCACTCTTGAGCTTAACGACAATATCACTGAGCCTGAGCCGGTATGGTCAAAAGCGCGGGATAAGATCACAGACTTGATGCCACTTCTGCCGCAAGGCACCATGCCGCCTGAGCTCGACAGTGATCATACCTACGCCTTTACCATCATCACGGCTCTTACTTGGGAGGGTAATTCCCACTCCGATATATTGACTCTTGGTCGGTACTCTAAAGAATTGGCTTCACGTCTTCGCGCTCTATCAGGCACTGAGTTTGTAGACGAATATGGCATGCCAGAAGAAGAGATACTGGTGAGCCTAGATACTCCAAGCGTGGTGGCTCTAGGCCGCTCAAGCACCAATATTGCAACGGCTCTAGAAGGGGCAGATGCGAAAAACTCAGCCGGTGAATTGGTTAATGGCTATACCCGATTCGGCCTAGAAGTGTCATCAGATCTGGACTCACTTGAACGAATTCGTCAGGTGCCAATTAGTATCGACCCTCAAGGCACATGACCCGACTTGATGATATCGCTACCGTGCAGCGCTCTTACAAACAACCGGCGGAACAAATAGCCATCATCGATGGAGAACCTGGGGTTATTGTCGCGGCGCGTATGTTACCCACGTTACGTGTCGATAAATGGACCGAGCGTGCGATGGATCTTATCGAGCGTTATCAGGCCGAGGTTCCAAGCAACATCAAGGTCAATGTGCTGTTCAGTCAGCAGGGTTATACCGAGACCCGCCTGATTGATCTGAGTAAAAGCCTGATCTTAGGTTTTAGTATCATCTTGGTGGTACTGCTGATCACGCTGGGCCTGAGGGCTGCCATCATGGTGGCAATTGCCCTGCCACTAACCTCTATGCTGACCCTGCTTCTGATGAAGTTTACCGGCATACCCATCAATCAGATGTCAGTTACCGGGCTCATAGTAGCGCTAGGCATTATGGTCGATAATGCCGTGGTTATGGTGGATACCATACAGAGCTATCGCTTGAAGGGAATGGAGAAACTAGAGTCAGCGGTTAAAGCGGTGAAACACCTATGGGTACCGCTACTCGGCTCTACCCTCACCACTATCCTAGCCTTTGCGCCTATCTTCCTCTCACCGGGCGCCACTGGTGAGTTTGTAGGTGCGATTGCGATAACCGTATCTTTCTCATTGGCGGGCTCTTATCTTATCTCACATACCATAATCGCCGGCTTTTCGGCGCGGTTCCTACCAAGCCACACCAGTTCAAACGCATGGTATCAGACCGGACTTTCAATCCCGCCTCTAACACGAGCGTTTTCAGCCTCTGTGCGCTTTGCTATCAAACGCCCATTAATAGCCATAGCTTTTGTAATGCTGGTACCGCTCACCGGTTTTTGGAGCGCTTCACAGCTAACCGAGCAATTTTTCCCGCCATCAGATAGAGATATGTTTGAGATCCGAGTCTATCTGCCTCCTCAAGCGAGCATCTTTGCATCGCAAGATACGGCAATGAAGGTTGATGAACTGGTACGTGAATATGAAGGAATCGAGCGCATAGACTGGCTGGTTGGCGCTAACTTCCCATCTTTTTACTACAACCTGATAGTCACTGATAACCGCGCCCCTTATTTCGCGCAAGCTATGGTCAAAACCGACCATTTCTCAAGCGCTAACGAGATTATCCCTAAGCTTCAGGAGCAGCTAAACAGCGCTGTGCCCAATGCGCAGATCTTAGTGCGCAAGCTCGAGCAAGGTCCTCCGTTTAATGCACCAATAGAACTTCGTGTTTACGGTGAAAACTAGATAGACTAAAAGCCATAGGCGAGGATATTCGTCTGATCTTGGCTAACACCCCATATGTAACTCATACCAGAGAAACCCTACAGCCTGGGACCCCTAAGGTGTGGTTAAAGGTGGATGAAGACACCGCACAGCTTAGCGGCATCACCTTAAGTCAGTTTGCTAACCTGCTTCAAGCTACTCTAGTTGGCCGCGAGAGTGGCAGTATTATCGAGGGCAGCGAATCTGTACCTGTGCGAGTGCGTGTAGGCGATAGCGAACGTGAAAATTTAGATAGCCTCAGTAATCTAAGACTACCTATTGCATCGGAAACCTATACCACAGGGGTGAACATTTCGACATTGGCAAGCTTAGAGCTTACTCCGAGTCGCGGCGCCATACCTCGTCGCAACGGTGAGCGCGTCAATACTATCGAAGGTTATATACAAGCAGGAGTGTTACCTCAAACGGCGCTAAATGCATTCCAAGAGAATCTTGCTAAGTACCAACTGCCAACAGGCTATCGTATCGAGTTTGGGGGTGAATCTGCCGAGCGAGATGAGTCGGTAAATAGCCTAGTAGGCAATATGTCAATGGTGATCGTGCTGATGATCCTAGTGGTAGTGGTCTCTTTCAATTCCTTTAGGTTAAGTAGCATCATCTTCAGTGTGGCAGGCTTAGCTTCAGGTCTTGGCTTGCTCTCGGTATACCTGTTTAACTATCCGTTTGGCTTCACCGTGATCATCGCCATGCTGGGTATCATAGGTCTTGCCATCAACGCCGCCATCGTTATCTTGGCTGAACTTAAAGCAAGTCCTCAGGCTATGCTTGGTGATCAAGATGCCATCTTAGAGGCGGTGATGAGTTGTACTCGTCATATCACCTCTACCACCATCACAACCGTAGGCGGCTTTATGCCGTTAATCATTGCCGGTGGTGGCTTTTGGCCTCCATTTGCAGTGGCTATCGCAGGTGGAACTACACTCACAACCCTGATCTCTTTCTATTTCGTTCCAGCAAGCTTCCGCTTGTTCATGAAGCCAAGTAAGAAAAGGCTTCAGACTCAAACCGCAAGCTAGGCCCTCTAATGTGTCAGGCTATGCATAAACAGCCTGACACTACATCCTATAAGGAATAGAAACTTAAATTTCGCCTCAATGGTTGCGCACCCAATTTGGATACATGCACTTGTGAACAGCTAGGTCACAGCACAGCCTAAATCATCCATTCGACTAAACTTTACTCTATAAACAGGTATTGATTGCACAAAATCAGCCAGTGTAATTGGTTGCTCATTTATGATTACGCAATCATTTATATCCAACTTACCGCACAAGAGTAGACATTTATATTCATAAAAGTACCCTATCCCAGTTTCATAAAACAAACACAACTATTACAAATAGCAGGTTCGTTTTTGACGACACTTGCAATCACGGACAGACAATTATGCAAAACACTCTCCTAGCACGCATGGCCAAGGGCAACCTGGTAATGCAGATCCTCGCCGGTATCGTTGCCGGTGGCGTACTGGCTACAGTCGCTCCTGATGCGGCAGTTAAGGTCGGTCTTCTTGGTGGCCTATTTGTAGGCGCTCTTAAAGCTGTGGCTCCCATTCTGGTATTCATTCTCGTTGCAGCCTCCATCGCAAACCAAAAGAAAAACCAACACACCTATATGCGCCCAATCGTGGTGCTGTATCTGATTGGTACTTTCCTAGCAGCCCTGACCGCCGTTGGTCTAAGCTTTGCTTTCCCAACCAATCTAGTTCTGGTTGAAAGCGCAACAGGCGCAACGCCACCACAAGGCATTGCCGAGGTTCTACATACGCTTCTATTCAAAGTGGTAGATAACCCAGTTAACGCACTGATGAGCGCGAACTACATAGGTATCCTTGCTTGGGGTATAGGTCTAGGTCTGGCTCTGCACCACGCTTCTGCGACTACTAAAGCGGTATTTGAAGACCTGAGCCACGGTGTTTCCACCATTGTTCGCTTCATCATTCGCCTAGCACCGTTTGGTATCTTCGGCCTGGTTGCTTCTACCTTTGCAACTACTGGCTTTGAAGCCCTATTTGGCTATGCAAACCTGCTGTTTGTACTGCTAAGTGCAATGGCGATCATCGCCCTAGTGATTAACCCAGCTATCGTTTACTACAAGACTAAGCAAAATCCTTATCCACTAGTGCTTCAGTGTCTACGTGAGAGTGGCGTAACCGCCTTCTTCACTCGCTCAAGTGCGGCTAACATCCCAGTGAACATGGCGCTGTGTGAGAAGCTAGACCTTGATGAAGACACCTACTCGGTATCTATTCCACTAGGTGCAACCATCAACATGGGCGGCGCGGCAATTACCATTACCGTACTGACTCTAGCGGCGGTTCATACCCTAGGCATTCAAGTAGACTTCTTAACAGCGGTACTTCTAAGTGTGGTTGCTGCGGTATCGGCGTGTGGCGCATCTGGCGTTGCTGGCGGTTCACTACTGCTTATCCCTCTAGCATGTAGCCTATTCGGTATTCCAAACGAGGTAGCGATGCAGGTAGTAGGTGTTGGCTTTATTATCGGCGTTATCCAAGACTCTGCTGAGACAGCACTGAACAGCTCAACCGACGTGGTATTCACCGCTGCAGTTTGTCGCTCAGAGCATGCTAAAGAGCTAGCGTAAGCGCTAATCTAACCTTTGCTACGAAAGCCTGCCTTGTGCAGGCTTTTTTATTGGCTAGTGTTCAGGGTCTTGTCGGCTTTCTTTGTTCAGAAGATTCCCGCTCGAATGGCTTTACCATTCGTCGGGAATGACGATCTACATTAATTGCAGTGCTCTCTCCACTGAGTAATTAAAAAGACACGTCACCCCGGCAGGCTCTAAGCCGGGGTCTTTATTAACCAGTGAACCCCAACGGCATCCTCACGTTTGTATCTTCCTAGTCGGCCTGCTCACCTCATAACCACGACCATGCACCCACTCGCATAAAACGCTCAACTCTTAATCTGCAAAAATGCAATGTAAGTTTCTGGCACGCATTTTTCACCCGATGAATCACTATTCACACCTGTCAAAACAAGGGGTTAATCTCGTCAACCCTCTCAGGCGCAGTATTTTGTGACAATTGATAACAATTCATTTCATAGGTATATCTATCTCAAGTCATCCCTGGGGGGAGACAGTGTTTGCCTTGAGCCTTTTCTTCGCAGCACCTCGGGCAAAGCCCGCGATTTCTAATAAAAACATCTGATACAAACACAACTATGACTAATCAAAAAACTATTATGGGCCACCCACGTGGCTCTTTTTACTTTTCAGTACTGAACTGTGGGAACGATTCTCCTACTACGCTATGCGTGCAATCCTGGTACTTTACCTAACAGATACCACTATGAATGGCGGTCTAGGTTGGAGTACCAAGGACGCACTTGATCTCTACGGCATCTACACAGGTCTTGTGTACGTAACCCCAATGATTGGTGGTTGGATTGCAGATAACTATCTAGGCCAACGAAAATCAGTCATGATCGGTGGCATCCTAATGGCACTGGGCCAATTCTCTCTAGCACTTCCACCGGGCGCGTTCGGTGTTGATGTGCACACCTCTTTCTATCTAGGTTTGAGCCTGCTTATCCTAGGTAACGGTCTATTTAAGCCAAACATCTCTACCATGGTGGGTGATCTATACGAAGAAGGCGACAACCGTCGTGACGGTGCATTCACCATCTTCTATATGGGTATCAACCTTGGTGCGCTAATCGCAGGTGTTGTAGCTGGCTCTGTTGCAAACAACTTCGGTTGGAACGCAGGTTTCCTAGCAGCGGGTATCGGTATGGTACTGAGTATCGTACTTCAGCTAACCCTAGCAAACTCTTGGCTTGGCAACATTGGTGTTGAACCAGCGGCTAAGCGCGATGAGCGTCGTAAGGCAAAAGCGAAAGCACCTCTTACTAAAGAAGAAGTGGACCGCATGAAGGTTATCCTAGTGATGGGTCTATTCGTAATCGTATTCTGGGCGGGCTTCGAGCAGGCTGGCGGTCTGATGAACATCTACACCCAACAATACACAGACCGCATGATTGGTAGCTTCGAAGTGCCAGCGGCATGGTTCCAGTCTCTTAACCCATTCTTCATCATGGTTCTAGCACCACTGCTAGCCGCGGTATGGGTAAAAATGGGTCCTAAAGAGCCAACCTCTCCTGTTAAGTTTGCATTTGGTCTTTTCTTCCTAGCAGTAGGCTTCCTATTCATGATTGGTGCAGTACTACAACAAGGCGGCGACGCAACGGTTAAGACCTCTATGCTTTGGCTAGTAGGCGCGTTCTTCTTCCACACCCTTGGTGAACTATGCCTGTCTCCAATCGGTCTATCTATGGTAACTAAGCTAGCGCCGCTTCGTCTGTCATCTCTAATGATGGGTGCATGGTTCGGCTTCAACGCTATCGCAAACTATGTAGCTGGCCTGATTGGTTCTCACGTGGGTGACCTTGGCGCCATGTCTATCTTCGGTGGTATCGCAGCAGCAGCGACTATCTCAGCGGTTCTACTGCTTCTGATGTCGAACAAGCTTGTGCACTGGATGCACGGTGCGGAATCTAAGGCTGAGGTTGAAGAAGAAGCAGGCAAACCACAAACTGCTTAATCTAAAAGTCTATATATGATTCAAATCCCCTAGCCTAGCTT
>BBSB01000007.1:0-173257 GCA_000830455.1 Vibrio sp. JCM 19236 | reverse complement strand
CCCCTAATCTAAGGTTACATATTTGCTAGTCTTACACCTAGGTTTCGCTCACAGGTGCAACTCCCATTTAAAAACAATTAGTTAGCGAATATCTTCGCTTTGCTTCTTGGCCAAAATCCATACTTTATAAACGATTGGTATGACTTATAAGTGTTTGGATTATTGCTCTTCGAAATTGCGCATTACTATCTTTCTCCCAATTAAAAAACAGTGGTATAGAGGAATAGTTGTGCAAGGAGAAACACAGACACGTGTCGGCATCGCGCTAGGTTTAGGCATCGTTATCATCGGAGCACTCGCTCTGCAGCAAGATATCTTTTTAAGACTTCTACTCGGATTAGGTTTAGGTGTTGCTTTGACCAAAGGCTCTATTGGTTTTGCCGGTAGTGTGAACCGCGCTTATCGCCGTGGCTCGACTCAGCTGATTCAAACCTTGATGCTGATGTTTGTCGTCACTGCCGTTATCAATGCTGGCCTGCTTTTAGGCGGTGGTATCGAGCAATACTCGCTTTGGATTAATCCTATTAACCTTGGTTTGATCGTGGGTGGTTTGATGTTTGGCTTTGGTATGACTCTATCTAGCTGCTGTGCATCAGGCGTAATGGTTGAGATGGTGAGTGATGTACCACGCGCATTGGTAACTCTATTGATGTTCGGTATCGGCGTGTTTATCGGTTTCCCAATTCAAGCCTCATCTCCTCT
The DNA here is from genome assembly GCA_000830455.1 of Vibrio sp. JCM 19236. GTDB lineage: Bacteria > Pseudomonadota > Gammaproteobacteria > Enterobacterales > Vibrionaceae > Vibrio. Next base: position 172,555 of record BBSB01000007.1, on the reverse strand, counting down.
AGTAACCGAGACGCTAGTGTCTACTTCTTCATTTGAAGGCAAGGGGGTCTTCCTTCCTGATTTGTTCGCGTGGGGACCACTGAATGGTTATTTGATGTCTGTGTTGGTGACCATCGCCTTTGCTACTCTAACTATCTATATCGCTCGTCGTTATGAAGCCCGTCGCAAGCAAGATGGTACGTATCTTGGTGTTGATGGTGAGAAAGCCCGTGAACAACTAGAGAAATCGGATTCACCTCTAGCTATGTTTAGCGGTTTGTGGAGCATGAGCTTTGCCGCGATTGTTATTGCGGTGATCTTTGGCATCATGATGGCCACTACATCAGCAGGCTGGGGCGCTTCTACACCCTTTGGTCTTTGGTTTGGTAAGCTATTGATTACTCTAGGTATTGATTCTGGTGCCGTAGCGTCATTCACTCATCGTCCAGAGAAGCTATTTACTCTGCCATTCTTTGAGCACGGGGTATCGGTGCAGAACCTAGGCATCTTGTTAGGCACTTTAGTTGCTGTGCTTTGGCTAGGTAAATGGGTTTCACCATTTAAGGCTCAATACTCAGCCAAGCAGTATGCACTGTTCTCTCTTGGTGGTCTTCTTATGGGTGTGGGCACGCGCTTTGCTAATGGCTGCAACGTAGGTGCGCTTTATACGCCGATTGCTAACTTCTCTCTGTCTGGTTGGGTGTTCTTCGGAGCCCTAGTTGTAGGTGGCATTTTGGGTAATCAGTTCGCTCGCAAGGTAAAGCTGATTGCAGCAGCACCAACACCAACACCTCAGCCAGTTACCCAATAGATTAATTTAATGTATATCACTAGGGAGCCAGTCGGCTCCCTTTTTCCTTTCAAAAATGAAACCTTGGATCTGGCTTATTGTGCGCGCAACGTTTTCCTGTATTTTCTCGCCCCTGAAATTTTGACCAAGATTGAAGCGATCTCGCTCTAATAAAGACAACGGAATACGACCTTTCTCCGCCTCTTCGACTAGGCTTGAGGCGCAATAAATTTTAATCCTGTGGTCTTTCTAAATTAACGAAGGAAAAACATGTCCGATAACACATCAACTCAGGACAACAACACTCCAACCAATGGTGGTTGGCTAGATAAGCGTTTTCTTATTTCACAGCGTGGCAGTAACGTTCGTCGCGAATTGGTAGCAGGTTTAACAACCTTCCTAGCTATGGTTTATTCGGTGATCGTAGTACCGGGTATGCTTGGCGCTGCAGGCTTTGATCAGGCTCAGTATTTATCGCAACCTGTTTGGTAGCGGCCTTTGGTTCTCTTCTGATGGGCTTTTGGGCAAACCTTCCAATGGCAATTGGTTGTGCTATCTCGCTTACTGCCTTTACCGCATTTAGCCTAGTGTTGGGGCAGGGTGTATCGATTCCTGTTGCTCTTGGCGCTGTCTTCTTGATGGGTGTGGTTTTTACCGCAATTACTGTAACCGGTGTGCGTCAGTGGATACTGACCAACCTGCCATACGGCATCGCTCACGGAACAGGTATTGGTATCGGTCTGTTCCTACTTCTTATCGCAGCGAGCGGTGTTGGCTTGGTGATCAAGAACCCGGTTGCCGGTCTTCCTGTAACCCTTGGTGAGTTCACTTCTTTCCCTGTATTGATGTCAGTTCTTGGTCTGGCGGCTATCTTTGGTCTGGAAAAGCGTGGCGTTCCTGGTGGCATCCTTCTGGTTATCATCGCTATCTCAGTATTCGGTCTTATCTTCGATCCAAACGTTACCTATCAAGGTTTCTTTGCTCTGCCTTCATTCGGTGGTGAGAACTCACTGATTGGTTCTATGGACATCATGGGTGCGCTAAGCCACTGGTTCTGCCAAGTGTTCTTGCGCTTGTAATGACAGCTATCTTTGATGCAACCGGCACGATCCGCGCAGTTGCTGGTCAAGCAAACCTTCTGGACAAGAAAGGTAACATCATTGATGGTGGCAAGGCGCTTACCTCTGACTCAGTATCAAGCATCGTTTCTGGTGCTGTAGGTGGTGCTCCAGCAGCGGTATATATCGAGTCTGCGGCTGGTACAGCTGCTGGTGGTAAAACTGGTCTAACTGCAGTTGTGGTTGGTGTTCTATTCCTACTACTTCTGTTCGTAGCCCCAATCAGCTATCTAGTTCCTGCTTATGCGACAGCCCCTGCACTTATGTATGTTGGTCTGCTGATGCTAGGCAACGTTCGCAAGCTAGACTTTGACGACTCAGTTGACGCCCTTTCTGGCCTAGTCTGTGCGGTATTCATTGTACTAACCGGTAATATCGTAACCGGCATTATGCTTGGCTTCCTGTGCCTACTTGTAGGTCGTTTGGTATCAGGTGAGTGGAAGAAACTTAACCTAGGTGTGGTGCTTATTACTATCGTTCTAGTAGTGTTCTACGCTGGTGGTTGGGCTATCTAAGCTCTCGTAAACAAACTAATTCATCGAGATACTCAGCCATTGGCTGGGTATTTTTTTGCTTAGAGTTTGAAAGATTCCCAAGGCTAGTCATTTCTTTATCTACAACGTCTAAGAAATTGAGGGATTTGGGATGATCATCAGATGGTTGGCTAGGGCAAGCGCGATTTTCTTTGTCTCCGTTTTTATTTCAATGCCAGCATTGGCACTAGAGCCTGTCTACAGTGATTACTTTGGTAAGGCGATTCAAGGCTATGACCCAGTGGCTTACTTTACTGAGAGTAAGCCGGTAGAGGGCAGTAAGAAGCACAAGTATGAATGGAATGATGCGACTTGGTATTTCGCCTCCGAGAAAAATCGAGATGCCTTTAAGGCCGACCCTGAAAAGTTTGCCCCTCAATACGGAGGCTATTGTGCTTGGGCGGTGAGTCAGGGCTATACCGCTAAGATTGACCCAAATGCTTGGCATATCCATGACGGTAAGCTTTACCTGAATTACAACAAATCCATTCAAGCCAAGTGGCAAAGAGATATACCCGGCAATATTGCAAGGGTGATAGAAATTGGCCTCAGCTTCTTACCCAATAAAGAGAAAACCCAGAACCAAGTTCTGGGTTTTTATTGTTTTAGCCTTTGCCCAACATGCGTTTTAGAGTGGCATCTTTATCGATAAAGTGATGCTTGATTGCCGCTGCGAGATGTAGCACCAAAATGGCATAGATAAGATAGGGTGCATTGACGTGGAAAGTATGAGCGATGCTTTGCAGACTCTCATTCTTATCACCAGCCGCAATAAGTTCTAGTCCAAAGAAGTCCAAGCTCCGGCCGCCCGCAACACTCATTATTGCACCAGATAGAGGCATAGCGATTGTTGCCAATAGCAATAAACCGTGCACAGCGTCCGCCGCTTTTTGTTTCACTGCATCAAGCTTTGCTACAGACTTTATTTTCCCTTCTTTAAAGCGCCAAGCTACTCGTATCGAGGCAAGAGCAAGAACAAGCACACCCAATGATTTGTGCAGACCAATCATTTCTCCTTTTTCTGGTCCTCTTGGCATATCGACCATATATACGCCAATACAAATAACGACCAAGAATGAGATGGCGACAGCCAGTGTAGTGCGATAGTGGGTTTGGATAAGCCTGAACTAGACTTTGGGCTAGCTTGGCTTGAAGTAATATCTAGCGACATAGTTACCTCTGCAAGTTATGTATCTCCAGATATATTCTCATAGTAGTGTTACAAGTGTACGGTAAAGAGTGTAAAGATAGGTAAAGACCTAAAATCGTTATGGTTTTTATCGCATTATTGGATTTCAGATATTCAAATACACTTGCCTAGCCTCTGCTAATCTAATTAAAGAATAGAGAGGAAACCGAGATAAAAAATGAATAGAAAAAAGCCGACGCCAAAGCACCTTACCGTGGTTAGCTCAGAACGTGTCTCTCCAAATATGCAAAGAATTACCCTTCAAGGTGAAGCCCTAACCAACTTCCCTGCCGATTGCGAAGGAAGTTACATCAAGTTCTTGTTCGATAGTGCAGGCAATGCCATACATGAAATGGTAGAAGGTGAGCGCCCTGTCATGCGCACCTACACCATTCGCAAGTTCATGCCTGAGGCAAGCAGTATCGAGGTGGATTTCGTGCGCCACATTACCAAGGATCTGCAGTGTGGCTTTGCCGCTCGTTGGGCTGACAATGCTAAAGCAGGGGATAATGTCAGTATCATGGGACCAGGCCCAATTGCTGATATTGATATGGCAGCGGATTGGTTCTTTATGGTCGCGGATATGACTGCACTTCCCGCGCTTTCTGCCAAGATAAAAACCTTACCTCGCGATGCCAAAGGGTACGCTGTTATTAAGGTTCAACAGAGTGATGATATTCAAGAAATTGAAGCGCCAACGGGTTTCAAGGTCACTTGGCTAGTTGAAGAGGATTCTTTATCCGAAAGTGCTGAAGCCAACCTTGGCTAGATGCTCGCCGTTTGTTTGGGTAGCCTGTGACTTCGACTCTATGCGCGAATTGCGTCAGTACTTTAGAAACGAGAAAGAGATAGATAAGGACAGCATCTATATCAGTAGCTACTGGAAACAGGGTGTTTCAGAGGATGGCCACAAGGCGATTAAGCAGGAAGATGCTAAGAGTAGTGGGTATTGAGTGAGAGCTGACAGCTTTAAGCTGTCAGCTCTCAGTCGTCATACCGGAAAGTCTGGAAGACTTATCCGGTATCTCTAGGAGGAAGATCCGGATATGCCGTTGGCATTCTGGGATGACAGCTCCTTTACGCAGGCGCGTAATCGTATTTCTTATGCTCTAGCTCGGTCTTCATGCCCATTACTAGGCTGACACACATCACTAGCAAGATGATAGTGAACGGCAGACCAGTTGAGATAGTACCCGCCTGTAGAGCCTGAATCGCTTCAGTGCCGCCAATCCATAGCAGAGCCGCTGCAATTGCACCCTCTGTTGATGCCCAGAAGATACGTTGTGGGATTGGTGCATCTACTTTACCGCCAGCTGTGATGCTGTCGATTACTAGTGATGCTGAATCAGAAGAGGTGATAAAGAACACCATGATCAGCACGATAGACATCACTGACAGGATTGAACTCATTGGCATTGCTTCATAAGCATAGAACAGCGACAGAGTAATATCCGACAGACCATTTTGGCCTAGCTCACCGACCTTATTCACAACCTGGTCGATTGCCATACCGCCGAATGCCGACATCCAAACCAGGGTGATTAGGGTAGGGATGATGATCACGGCGCTGATGAACTCACGTACGGTACGACCTTTAGATACACGTGCGATGAACATACCTACACATGGTGACCAAGAGATCCACCAAGCCCAGTAGAATACAGTCCAGCCGTGCATCCAAGCTTCATCTTCGCGACCATATGGGTTCATCAATGGCAGCATATTTTCGACATAGCCAGTCAATGTTGTGGTCAGAGAATCAAAGAAGATTGAGAAGCCAGCGATGATCACGAAAACCAATAGTGCAAACGCTGCAATCAGGTTTACGTTACTCAGAACCTTAACACCGCCATTAATGCCTCGGATAACCGAAACGATAGCTAGCGTAGTAACAAAGGCGATAATGCCTAGTTGCAAGCCGATGTTAGCCTCAAGACCAAATACATGACCAAGACCACTTGCCGCTTGTTGTGCGCCAAGACCTAGAGATGTAGCAAGACCAAATAGGGTCGCCAGTACCGCTAGAATATCAATGATGTGACCAAACCAGCCCCAGGTTCTATCGCCAAGTAGTGGTAGAACACAGAACGGATGGAAAGTGGCAGGCCCTTGTTGAAGGCGAAGAACGCCATCGACAGTGCCACTACAGCATAAATAGCCCAAGGGTGCAGGCCCCAGTGAACATAGTCGCGCCAAGTGCAGCACGCTTTGCTTCCTCTGAGTAAGCTTCAACGCCCAGTGGAGTCTCGAACCAACCAGTGAAGTAGGCAACAGGTTCAGCAACGCCCCAAAACATCAGACCGATACCCATACCCGCCGCAAATAGCATAGCGATCCATGAGATATTGGAGTGCTCGGGTTTGGCGTCAGCGCCACCGATGCGAATTTTACCGAAAGGGGAAAGGACTAGGCCGATACAGAAGATCAGGAAGATGTTACCTGACCACATGAAGAGGGTGTCGAAGTTGCCGATGATCTGCCATTTGGCTCCATCAAGGGCGGCTTTTGCAGTTGCTGGGTCGACTACCAGCAGGGCGACTAGGAAAAGAATAATTAACCCAGCGCTGAATCCGAAGACCGGATTGTGGACATCAAAGCCCCATTTTTGAATGTTATCTTGTCCGACGGAATAGTCGGTATTTTCAATACTATATTTGTCAGTCGTTTGACTCATGATCCCTCAAAGCGCAACCGTGCGCGATTAAAATGAGCGCGTATCATAGCAAAAAAATGACTAATTTTTCATTTTTGTAAAGTTAGATTGATTAAAAGTGGAAGTTAATCTTCCCGTAGCCTATGTGTATCAATGGATTGGGCATAAAAATGGCGTTTAAATAAACGCCATTGTTATGTCTGATTTATGCACTATTTGCCTGCAAAGTATACAACCACTGCATCATCATCCAAGGTTCTAGAGAAGGCGAAACCGTGCTCCTGAGGAAGGTCAGTGTGCACGCCGCCACCCACTGAAGGGTGTCTTTGACGGAACTGTCCTAGAGTCTGCCAATGATCAAGAAGTGCTTCACGATCTTTGTCTAGTTTCCACACCATATCTGAGCGAGTGCCTTGATGGAAATCGTCGGCATATGGGCCAATATCGCGAGCGACTTCATCTCCGTAGTAAACCTGAATTGCCCCCGGTGAGAGCAGCAATGCGCTAGCGGCATCACGTTGCATCTCAAACGACTTAAAGCGAGAGAAGAACAGCTCAGTATCGTGTGAGGACATATAGCTCACTGGTGTGTAGCCAGGGTTATCTTGGATTTCCTTGCTGTAGTTCGCATAGGTATCTGACATAGATGAGAAGCACGCCGCACCTTTGTCTAGCTTCTTCTGCATATCAAAGTTGATCAGAGCATCGAAGCCTTCATCAGCGTATGGAGAGCGATATGGAGAGTGTCCCCAAACCTCACCCATCATCCAGAACGGTTCTTGCTTGTGGTTATTGGCTTTCTGCCACTCAGCTAGGCGCTCACTTGCCTTGGCTTTAAGGTCTAGCCATACCTCACCTTCAACGTGTTTTACTGTATCAACACGGAAGGCATCAATTCCAAAGCGCTTAACCCAGTCGGTCTGCCACTCAACCAGATAATCCGCCACGCGATAGTTATCTTTTGCAACAACGCGAGTGCCTGGATTATCTATTAGCCATTGTGGCGGGGTAACAAATTTTTCTGATTCTGTTTTAAAGTCTGGCAAGCCAGCTAGGGTTAGAGTTTTATCGCTACTTCCTGGGCTGTCATAGCCAGGTAATCCGGTACGAACCCAATCCTTGCCCCACCACTGTGACCAGTTGTCATTTTGGTAATCTACTAGGTCATTCACTGAGTGCCAGTTCTTACCTGATTCTGGTTTCCACTGGGTAAGGTCTTGGCCTTTAGCCGAGTCTTTTAGCACATTGAGTTTATCATGCTGAATATCGGCAACAGTGGCGTAGCCTGGATGGTTAACTACCGCATCTAGCATCACCTTGATACCGCGCTTATGCGCCTCAGTCACTAGAGCCTTTAGGTCTTCGTCATTACCAAAGTTTTGGTCGATCTTAGTGAAGTCACGTGCCCAGTAACCGTGATAGCCGTAGAACGGGAATGAACCCTTGTTACCGCCACCCACAAAGCCATGTACCTGCTCAACAATCGGGGATAGCCAGATAGCATCCGTGCCCAGTGATTGGATGTAATCGAGCTTTGCAATTACGCCTTTAAGGTCACCGCCGTGGAAGGTGCCGATTTCCTCTTTACCGTCCTTTTGACGACCATAGCTTTGGTCGTTACTGCTGTCGCCATTATTGAATCTGTCCACCATCACGAAGTAGATGTTAGCGTTGCGCCAGTCCAGAGCTTCGTCTTTGCTTGGTTCGGAACCTGCTTTTTCCAACAACATTACCCCACCGTTCTCACGGCTTGGATTTAGGCTGACTTTGCCATCTTTTACTACAGCCGTTTGACCAGTGAATGATTCAACCAGTTTAGTGCCATCTTGGAAGGTACCCGCAACATCGATGCTCACTGGTTTGTCACTGAATACTTCACAACTTACCTGCGGAATAGGGCGCACGAACTCTTTCTTGGCTGCCTTTTTAGGTTGGCGCTTTACCGAAATAGTTTGGGCTTGATCATCGTAGGTAATGGCGTAATCACCGGCAAAGCGGATATTGAAAGGAAGTTCCGTGTCTGCGCCACAGTTGATGCCAAGGGGGCGATTGAATCGCACTTTTTGTTCTTCTGGAGCGGAGCACTCACCCTCAACACCAGTAACCTTAAATATGTATTGCTCTTTATTTAAGGGTACAACTAAAGGCTGATCTGCTGAGATTGGGAAATCTCGACTGGTGGTCGAGGTTGAAATTGTAATGTTAGGCTCTGCTAGCAGCGAACCACTGGCACAGATCCCGGCAACTAAAAGGCCGATTTGAGTTAACTTCATAAGTCTTCTTCATCAATTCCATATGTATCTGTTTGGTAAATGATGAATAACTGTTCGAATCGACTCAATTATAGGAATTACATTTTGTAACCGTGATCATCAACTGTAGAGGTCGGCGCAAGTTTGCGGATTTTTGCGTATCTACCAAAGGAGATCGAGTCCACACATTTACAGTATGGTGTTTTAATAATTCATCACGGTTGCATATGATTAAAGGGCTGCAGAGTTAGCTTAATGAATGGGCTATAAGTTGTGTTTAATTTGCAATCACTTCTTTACCCATGATTTTAGTAGCTCGTATTAATCGTTTCTTTCGGGGTAACTAGCGTGCCCCATTTTTTTTGCCTTTTTTTCGTGATTCTGTGAATCTGGTTCTGTTTTCAAGCCTCTGAACCCTATACCTTTTCGGTATCTAGATTTTTGAGTTCAATTCATGTTTCTTCGCCAACTCTCTATTCTTGGCCTTCTCATTGCGAGTTTTTCTTCTCACGCAGCGTTGCATCCAAATTGGTTTTACCCGTTTATATCGGATAATTTTGCTCCTTGGACGGAGCGAGAATTTTCTCAAAGCCAAGAATGGTTTGAGTGCAGTCAGAGCGAGCAGGTGCTGTATTGCAGTGATGAAGTCTCTCTCTATTCTGCAAAAGTCTTCGGGCAGTGGGATGGGGAAGAGAATACACTTTCTGTAGAAGGCGCTTTTAGCCTAAATGCCTTTAACCAGATGCAGTTAGGGCTTAGAGCGGATGGCTTCCAGCTTATAGAGATAGACTTAGGCACTGAAAATTATAAAGTGACTGAGCAATTGACGCGAAAATCTGCTGAGCAGGTGGATAAAGAAGTGCTTAGCTTGATAGGGCGCTACAGTGCCATTTATCCGAGAACACTTGTGTGGCTCAATCCAGAATCTAACGCTTTGGCTACATGGCAAAGCGACAACAAAACAATTCAAATAACATTCCAAAATAAGTAGGGAAATATGGTGAACAAAGTAACTATGGCGCCGCAAGGTCCACAGTTCTCTGAACTGGTGCAGGGCTACTGGCGTTTAGTGGATTGGAATATGTCAGCGCAAGAGCGCCTGAGCTTTCTGAAAAAGCATATCGAGCTTGGTGTAACGACTGTCGATCATGCAGACATCTACGGCAACTATGAGTGTGATCGCCTATTCGGTGAAGCGGTAGCTTTAGACAAAAGCGTGCGCGATCAGATTGAGATAGTGACTAAGTGCAACATCATGCTTTGCGGAGATAAGACGCCAGAGCGTAAGGTTAACCACTACAACTCAAGCAAAGAGCACATCATTGCTTCTGCTGAGAATTCACTGAAAAATTTGCAGGTGGATAACATCGATGTGCTTCTTCTGCACCGCGCCGATGTATTGATGAATGCCGATGAAGTGGCAGAGGCGTTTGCCAAGCTTAAAGCCGATGGCAAGGTGAACCACTTTGGTGTGTCGAATTTCACTCCACGTGGTTTTGAACTGCTACAGTCTCGCTTAGATGCGCCGCTTGTGACCAATCAGGTTGAGATCAACCGCTTAACTTTGAGGTGGCACACGATGGCACTCTAGATCTGATGCAGACCGCACGTACTCGCCCTATGGCATGGTCTTGCCTTGGTGGTGGTAGCATCTTTACCGGTTCTACCGAGCAAGCAGAGCGCGTGCGTAGTGAGCTTGAGCTTCTCAAAGAAGAACTAGGCGCGAGCAGTATCGATCAGGTTATCTATGCGTGGGTTCGTAAACTGCCTTCTAATCCATTACCTATCATAGGCTCAGGCAAGATCGAGCGTGTGGAAGCGGCGGTTGAGTCACTCAAACTAGAGATGACCAATGAGCAGTGGTATCGCGTATGGATCGCCTCTAAAGTCACGGAGTGCCATAACCGATAGGTTGGAAGAGCCTAACCACCGTTAATTTTCCCCTCTCCTTGGATTTAGTTCGTATACTTCAAAGAGTCTTTCCAAGGAGTGGGTATGACAAAGCTATCTCGCATTCTGGTCATCTTGTTGGCCTGTATTACATTAAGTGCCTGTACTGCCAAATTAGTCTATCGAAACCTAGACTGGGTGGTGCTTGAGTTTGTTGAGAGCTATGTCAGCCTAAATGGCGACCAAGAAGAACTGCTTGAGATGCAGTTGGAGGACTTCGCCTCATGGCACAAACGTACCGAACTCCCTAAATACCAGCAGCAACTGCAGTCTCTCTATAACAAAGACCTCTCTACCGTCGACAATGATTTTCTTGTTGGACAACAACAAGAGTTTCGCTCACATATCAAAAGCCTTGCAGCACGTATTACCCCCGATCTTTATCTCTTGTCTCGCTCTCTTTCTGATGAACAAAGAGCCGAATTTATAAAAAATTTGGACGAGCAACAGAAGGAGTATATGGAAGAGTATTCACAGATGAGTGAGTCGGATATTCGTGAGCGATATCTGGAGCGCATTGATAAAATTTGCGTCGCTGGCTAGGTGATATTTCACCTGAGCAGAGACAAATTGCCCGTGAATGGGCGCAAAATATAGAGATAACCTATCAAGATTGGGGTATGTATCGACTCAATACCCGGGACCGAATTAAAACCCTGTTCGCACGCAAGGACGATCCATTTTTCTACCAGAGTGAGTTTACCGAGCTAATGAATCAGCCAGAGCGTGACTACTCTGACGAGCTTTTAGGGAAATTAGAGCGAAACCGCGCCACAGCCAATCAGAGTATCCTTGCTATACTTTCAACTGTATCGGATAGGCAAAAGATGCACTTCAAGAGCGAGATACAAGACTGGCTAGAGTTAGTAAGAGATCTACAGGAGTAAACTCGGCTAATCACCCAAATCCCACTCAGTTAGATCAATTCAACTCCCAAATGCGAATCGCACTGCCAGTGCAACTGTGACAAGGCTTTAGGTTAATTTTTGTTTTTTTAGCCACTTTTCATACAGATATCTTATTGGTTGTTACATTCGGTTACATAAAGCCAGTTATCCCGACTGAACAACCCACATAAACTGCCTGTCTTATCTTGGCTGATACTCTATGCATACCTTATTGTTGCATGGGGTAGAAATTAGTCTTTATCACGGGTAGTGCAATGAAAAAAACGTTATTAGCGGTTAGCTTGGCTAGCAGTCTGTTCTTGGTCGGATGTAGTGAACCGCAACAGAAAGCTGGCGGCGGCATGGTTCCAAAGGTTGTTTTGGAACAAGTTACAGTTATCGACCATCAGCCAAGTAAGGCATATGTTGGACGAGTCTCTGCGCTTGAAGATGCAGACATTACCGCACAGGTATCAGGCTATCTTAAAGAGCGTCACTTCCGTGAAGGACAAATGGTAGAAAAGGGCCAACTTCTTTACACTATTGAGCCATCTTCTTTTGAAGCACAAGTAGCAAGCGCTAAGGCGTCTGTTGCTCAGGCTGAAGCGACATTAAAGCGCGCTGATAGCGAGTTCGCCCGTGCTAAGAATCTTTTGCCAAAAGGCAGCATCTCAAAGTCTGAATACGATAACCGCGAAGCTGAAAAGCTAGGTGCAATTGCTCAGCTAGAAGCGGCAAAAGCTCAGCTTCAACTGGCTGAGGTTAACCTGTCTCATACCAAGATTGAGGCACCTTTCTCAGGCCGTATTTCAGATAGCAACGTAAGTATCGGTGACCTTTTGTCTCCATCTTCCGGTACTCTAACCACGCTAGTAAGCCTTGACCCGATCCACGCTACCTTCCAATTAAGTGAGCGTGAGCGTCTGGCTATGGGTGCAGAAAATTTCCAAGGTGATGGTAAGTCTGATCGTGCTGCGGTTGAGGTTAGCCTTATCCTAGAAAATAACACCGAGCACCCACATAAGGGTGAGCTTGATTTCGTGGGTAACCGAATCGACCTAAACACGGGTACTATCCTGTGCGTGCCTCTGTTCCTAATCCAGAGCAAACACTGCTTCCTGGTCAGCACATCAAGGTTGAGATTGCCTCTGTTGCAACCCAGCCAGCTATCGTGATCCCTCGCCGTGCGGTTCAAACGGATATCGCAGGTGATTTCGTGATGATAGTAACCGAGGGCAATGTGGCTGAGCGTCGCAACGTAGAGCTTGGCGTACAAACCTCTCAAGGCATCATCGTGAGCACTGGCCTTGGTGAGAACGATAACGTAATCGTAAGCGGCCTACAGCGCGTGCGTAACGGCGTGACTGTACAGCCAGAAGAAGCTCCGGCAGAGCAGGCGGAGTAATTCTATGTTGAGTCGCTTTTTTATCCAGCGCCCTAAGTTCGCGCTGGTTATCTCCATAATCTTATCTCTGGCAGGTGCTATCGCTCTGATGGTGTTGCCTGTTTCAGAGTATCCGCGTATCAGTCCACCGTCGGTAAGCGTTACCGCTTTCTATACAGGTGCGAGCGCTGAAACAGTAGAACAGGCCATTGCCGACCCGATAGAAACCTCGGTGAACGGTGTAGAAGGCATGATCTATATGTCGTCTAAGAGTGCTAACGATGGTTCATACAACCTCAACGTAACCTTTGAGGTAGGTACTGACCCAGATATGGCACAGGTTAACGTGCAAAACCGTGTAACCCAGATAGAGTCGAAGCTTCCACCGGAAGTACGCTCTGTAGGTGTAACGGTTAAGAAGCGTTCTCCAGACCTCTTGATGGTACTGAACTTCTATTCGCCAGATGGTCGATATGATGATCAGTTCCTGATCAACTACATCAACCTGAACGTTAAAGACCAGCTAGCTCGTGCCCAAGGCATCAGTGAGGTTAACGTAATCGGTGGTGGTGAGTTTGCGATGCGTGTCTGGCTTGATCCAGAGAAGCTAGCAAGCCTTGGCCTGACGACATCTGACGTATACGCAGCCCTAGCTGAGCAGAACATTCAGGTAGCTGCAGGTAAGGTAGGTGCGCCTCCGTATGACGAAGCTACAGACGTAACCTTTAACCTAGTAACTAAAGGTCGTTTTGTCGAGTGTTGAAGAGTTTGAGAGCGTAATGCTTCGAGCGAACACTGACGGTTCAGCGGTATATCTTCGCGATGTTGCTCGCGTTGAACTAGGTAAAAAATTCTATGACGGTACCGGTAAGTTCCGCGGTCAAGATGCGTCTATCGTAACCCTTTCTCTGCAATCTGATGCGAATGCACTAGAGAGTGGTAAAGCTGTGATGGACATGCTTGAGCGCCTAAGCGTTAACTTCCCAGAAGGCATGGAGTATGAGACCAGTTACGACACCACTATCTTCGTTGAAGAGTCGATCAAGGGCGTAGTTAAGACCCTTGTTGAAGCAATCCTTCTGGTAATTGCGGTAACCTATCTATTCCTAGGTAGTACCCGTGCAACCTTGATCCCTGTAGTTGCGATCCCGGTATCTCTGATCGGTACCTTCGCCATCATGCAGGCGACCGGCTTTACCATCAACACGGTAACCCTATTTGGTCTGATATTGGCCATCGGTATCGTGGTGGATGATGCGATTCTGGTTATCGAAAACGTCGATACCATAATGCGCAAGAATCCTGAGATGAGCCCGCGTCAGGCGACCCTGCAGGCGATGAAAGAGGTTACCGGCCCTATCATCACCTCGACACTTGTACTGCTAGCGGTATTCATCCCAGTAGCCATGCTTCCAGGTATCACCGGCATCATGTATCGTCAGTTCGCACTGACCATCTGTATCTCGGTAGTGATCTCTTCGATCAACGCATTGACCCTATCTCCAGCGCTGTGTTCTTTGGTTCTGAAGCAAGGTGGTGGCAACACCGCGAGCTGGTTCAAGGCATTCAACCGCGGTCTTGACCGCGTTACGGCGGGCTACGGCAAGGTTGCAAGCTTCCTAGTGAAGAAAGCTATCCTGCTGATCGGTTTCTTTATCGTGGCAGTGGCTGCGGTAGGTTACTTCGGTAAGACGACCTCAACGGCATTCGTACCTCAAGAAGATAAGGGTATCTTGCTAGTTAACGTTCAGCTTCCTGACTCGGCATCGCTACAGCGCACTGAAGAGGTGACAGAGCGCCTAGTAGGTATTGTTGAGCAAGAGCCGGGCGTAGATGGCGTTACTCTAGCGAACGGTTACTCGTTTATGACGGGTGCGGCGGCATCAAACGGTGCATCTTTGTTCATCAAGCTTAAATCTTGGGACGAGCGTGCTGAGTTTGAGGGTGACCACTCATCCTTCGCTATCTCAAACCGCATCAATGGCTTAGCGGCGATGCAATTGCCTGATGCTATCGTATTTGCTCTTGGTCCACCGGCAGTTCCAGGTATGGGTGCGGCATCGGGCTTTGAGTTTGTACTTGAAGATACCCTAGGCCGAAGCCGTACTGACCTTGCTCAGCTGATGAATGACTTCATTCAAGAAGCGAACAAGCAGCCGGAGATCTCACACACCTTCAGTACCTTCCGTGCAAACGTACCGCACTACTATGTGGACATTGACCGTGAGAAGGCGAAGCAGTTAGGCATTTCTCTAACTGAGATCTTCACTACCTTGCAGGGCAACCTAGGTTCTATCTATGTGAATGACTTCACCATGCTAGGTAAGAACTTCCGTGTAACCATGCAAGCGGATGGTGAGTACCGTTCATCTATGGATGACCTGTCACGCTTCTTCGTCCGTAGCCAAGATGGCAACATGGTGCCTCTAAGTACCTTAGTGAGCCATGAGCAGGTGTTTGAGCCAGATGTAGCGTGGCGTTACAACATGTATCGTGCCGCTATCATTCAGGGTCAGCCTGCACCGGGCTACTCAAGTGGTGATGCTATCGAAGCGATGGAGCGTGTTGCCGCTGAGATGCTTCCACAAGGCTACCAGTACGAGTGGACAGGTATGGCGTATCAGGAAATCCTAGCGGGTAACCAGGCTATCTATGCGTTTGCTCTGGCTCTGATCTTTATCTACCTATTCATGGTGGCTCAGTACGAGAGTTGGACAATTCCGATTGCGATTATCCTAGTGGTACCTGTGGCAACCTTGGGCTCATTCCTAGCGCTGAATATCATGGGTATTCCATTGAACCTGTATGCTCAGATAGGTCTGGTGCTCTTGATAGCCCTCGCCGCGAAGAACGCAATCCTTATTGTGGAGTTCGCTAAGAACGAGCGTGAAGAGCGCGAGCTTCCTATCGATGAGGCATCAGTTAAGGGTGGTAAGCTACGTTTCCGCGCGGTAAACATGACCTCTTGGTCGTTTATCTTGGGTATCTTCCCACTGGTATTCGCAAGTGGTGCTGGCCATATCAGCCAGAACTCACTGGGTATCTCCCTAATCGGTGGTCTATTGTGCGTACTTCTAGCTGGTACCCTATTGATCCCAGGCTTCTACTCAATTATTCAGAAGCTACGTGAAAAAGCTCATGGTGGTAGCACTAAGCTAAAACCACTTGAAGATGAGTAATATTCACTGAGTTGAAATACAAGGCCACGCATAAAGCGTGGCCTTTTTAGTTTTTTATTCTCTATATCAGATTATTGATTGGCTAATGTTGGTGATATTTCCAGCATGCTTAGTCATATCAAGAATAATATATGTAATTTGGTTATTTGTTGATTTTATGTTTGATTAATAATCAATAGCCGTCAATAATATCCCTAAGTCAGTCGCTAACTGGCTCATTTCATTACGGATTATTTGATTTTTTGTACTAGGGAGGCACAGATGAAACGTATCAATCTTATTGCATCTATTTGTGTTTCTCAGGCGCTAGATACCGTTTCTACGCCCGATATGTCATCAAATTAAATTATCCGCACCTTAATTATTCGGCTGCGGAAACCTGCAGCGAATAAAATCTATATTTAGTATCCGTCTATTTTTCGCTGTCGGTTTCCCATACATAAATGGAGAAACAATCATGCGCGAATCTGTATTAATTAAACTAGCTACAGGCCTTATCTATCTTGACATTAAACATCAAGAGCATCAGTGGAAAGCGGCTCGTCGACGTCACAGCTATATCAGCCATTGGAACAACGCACACCTGCTACGTGACATTGGTTTAGACAGTGAAGGTCGAGCAACTCATGGCAAAGTAATGAGCGCTGAACATAAGGTTAAGCTTCTTTATCGTGCTTTACGTTGGCGAACGACAACGTAATCGATGCCCGCACAGCCGAAGGTGACGCTGTGCGGGGGAGTAGATATATCACCATAGTATGAGTTTTAGATATTTGGACTCGTACGAACCAAGGGCTAGCGTATCTAGCCCTTTTTCTTTGTTTTAAGCGTAACAATTGTTGGCTCGATAGGAGTCAGTATGCATCTAGGATAAAAGTTAGATTTATCAGAAAGATAGATGTCAGAATCTTGCATATAATGTTTAGATGCGTAGCGTAATCACACGACCTTGTAACGGAGTACAGATTATCCATGACACACACTATCCCTGCTCAAATTCCATACTCTACTGGACGCAGTTTTCCAAAATTAGAAGTGCCAGAGGGGGCTTGCGATAGCCATCACCATATCTTTGATCCTGTGAACTTCGAGTATCGAAAGCGTGATACAACCAACATTCCTCCAGCCACAGTTTCTGCCTACAAGATGCTGAAAAGACGCATGGGCTTTGACCGAAATGTCATTGTCACCCCTTCCGCCTATGGTTCGGATAATCGCTGTACTCTAGATGCTCTCGCTCATATGGGGCAAAACACACGTGCAGTGATTTCCATTGACCGTATTCCTGCACGCGAAGAGCTTCTGGGGATGCATCGACTGGGTGTAAGGGGACTCCGTTTTGCTATTACTCAGGCGTCAGATTTTCATGAAGCCTTTATCCGCTGTTGTGCTCGTGATATTGCTAGCCTAGGTTGGCATATCTGCTTTTGGATAAAGCCCGACCTTATCGTTGAGTTTCGAGAGGTATTTGAAGAGTTGCAGTGTCAGGTGGTATTTGACCACAGAGGATGTTTACCTGCAGACCAAGGCATCGAGCATCCAGCGTTTGAGGTCATGAGCAAGTTGATGCAAGAGGGCAGGGCTTGGGTGAAGATATCGTCTGCTTATCAAGACTCCAAAGTTGGCGCGCCCAGTTATAGCGACAACATCGCGATTGGCAAAGCCTTCGTGGAAGCGTGTCCAGAAAAGGTCTTGTGGGGTAGTGATTGGCCTCACCCGAGTGAGTACATCAATAAGCGCGAGATGCCCAATGACATAGCCGTGCTCGATTTACTTGCCGAGCAAGCGACCTCACCAGAGTTGGTAAAGCAGGTGTTGGTGCTCAATCCCGCCAAGCTGTATGGGTTTGAATAAAAAAGGCTCATCGCAGATTAATGGGAACAACAACTACTTAGGTTCGTGTACTCACTCTGCCAGTGATGCATGGCAAGCCGCCGTAAATACTTCCCTGTAGGCTTGGTTTCGGCATCCTTGCCTCAAACACTTGCCCTGCACCACAGCCTGCCGCTCACAACTCCCGGATATCAGCGATGACTTAGAGCCTTGCTAAGCTGGAGTCTACACTGATGCTGCAGCTGGGGAGTGATTGATGGAGCAAGGTGTCGCTCGCAAGGAGGCGAGCGACAAGCGCCCACGGATGGGTTCACCGCGGCCTTGTGAATCAATCGCTCGGAGGGAGTGACTGGATCAGAAGGAATTTGTACGCTCTCTTCTAATCCGCGAAGAACCTAAAAAAAGACCCCAGCGTTGACTGGGGTCTCGTTTGTCGTTTTACTAATCTACTTTCTTCGCGATATAAACGCCGTAGCTAACGAAATCTTTGTACTTGTTATACAGTTCGATTTCGCGCTCATTCTCGTCGATAAAGCCTTGAACTGCCTCTAAACGGTCTCGATATTCAGCCTTTAGAGATTCGTAGCGTGCTTGAAGAGGCTTGTAGTACTCCTCGTTCCAGCTTGTTTCGCTAAGTGGGAAATAACCCAATAGCTTATAGCCGTGCTGTTCAAGTTGTCTGATCTTTTCACCTGCTGTCGCCACCTCTGGATACTCACGGTTCCAGTGTTCGGTGATTTCAGTAGGGCGCTCTTCAGTTAGCCAAGTCAGTTCAGATACTACTAGCGTACCTCCCGACTTAAGATATTTACGCCAGTCACGAATACCGGTTTCAAAGCCGATATTGTAAACCGCACCCTCAGACCAAAGCACGTCGAAGCTCTCTTCCTCAAATGGAAGGTCGCTCATGTCACCCACAACAGGGGTGATTCTGTCGCTCACGTTAGCCTCAGTCGCACGAGTTGTTAGCATCTCGATAAACTCTGGCAGAAAGTCCACTGAAGTAACTTCGCAGTTCAGATTCTTAGCGAGATCTAAGCTCGCACTACCTGTACCACAACCGATGTCAGCAATCTTGAGACCTTGCTTGCTATCAAGACCTGCTAGCTTTGTCGCCAGCATAGTGTCTTGTTCACTTCCTGGACCTTGGCGGTTTTGAGTGATGTGAAGTTGAATCAGTAAATCTAAATCGTTCATTATTAATTATCCTAGTGCCCACGTTCTGTCGTGGAATGTTGAAATCTTGATGTGTTAGTAAATAAAGATCAGAGTTCAGCACTTAGGAACAAAGGCCATTATGCCTAGATATTAGTTCGCTTCAAGCCCTGTCATCCAAGTGCTTTTTAATACAATCATCTTATCCTCCATAGTTGTGTTCATCTTGTTTCGGCGGGGATAGTAATCAGCTAATTCAACATGGTCAACTTAGTCGTTGGCTATTGTGGCTTATGTTTCACTTTTATTGCTTGTGTGCGTTTGATGAGCGCTTTTCATAACCTATATCTATGCAACAAGGTGAGGTATTTAACTTGCTGATGATTATAGGTTTTTGTTTTCATAATTTATCTTTTTGAAATCAAAATTAAGTCGAACTGTAACAAAAGGTGTATTTAATCCCTCGCAATTTAATCCTGTTGAAGAGACTAATACAGTGAAGAAACTACTACTCGCAGCGAGCTTGAGCGCCGCTCTAGTTGGTTGTGGAGATGATGAAAGCGGCAACCAAACCAATAACCTCGGTCCAGAGCAAAACGTCAAAATTGCCTTCATGCCGGATATTCATTTTCATGATGTGTATGGTGATTTTGAAGACTTTCCTGAGCACGAAGGATTAGAGGGTAACACCACACGTCCAGCTTACATTCGCTCGATGCGAGAGCAGTTAAATTCGACCCGCCTATTCAATGAAAACTACTTCGCGATGATAGCTGCGCTGGATGATGTCGTAGAACGTGGTATCAAGCATGTTGCGCTTCCAGGGGATTTCAGCGATGACGGTCAGCCGGTGCACGTTCGTGGTTTTATTGAGATCATTAATCACTATAAAGAAACCCATGGACTGAAATTCTACGCCGCACCGGGTAATCATGACCCGATTAACCCTGTAGATGAGCCGGCTGGCGATACTTATCTAGGACAAGGCGGGCAAGAGCAACAAATTAAAAGCTTGGGCAAAGATGAGTGTGCTCTAGAAAATGGCGATAAGGGCCAGCCACGTTATGTTGAAGTAGGTGAAGGGCAAAACCCAATCGTTTGTACTGACGATATTCAAGGTCTTGGCTATCAGGGCATCATGCAAATGATGTCTGGCGAGGGTTTTTATCCAAGCAAAGACTATATCTACTATGAGACACCGTTTTCATCTGATGAATCCAGAACCAACTATGACTACGAACTTGCAGTAGCAGAATCGCGCTTTTCTAATCGCCAGATTGAGATCTGCAGTGAAGGCAGTGGTGGCGAATATAAAGAAGACTCCTTTACTAACTGTACTGAGATTGCTGACACCTCTTATGTGGTTGAGCCAATCCAAGGTATCTGGGTTTTGGCGATTGATGCAAACGTCTATATCCCAGAAGGCCAAATGATAAGGGTGAAATGACCTTCGGCTCAGCCAGTAGTAACGGCTACAACAAGATGGTGACTCATAAGAAAAAGATCATCGAATGGATGAGTGATGTTGCTAAGCGAGCAGAAGAGAACAATAAGGTGCTTATCTCTTTCAGTCACTTCCCAATGACCGACTTCTATGAAGGCGCATCTGAGGAGTTAGAAGACCTATTTGGTGAAGGCTCAAACCAACTGGCTCGCTTGCCAGAAGATGAGACCAGTAAAACCCTAGCTGGTACTGGTGTAGCGGTGCACGTTGGTGGACACATGCACTTTAACGACACAGGTATGAAGTCGTATGAGATCGAAGGTGTTCAACATACGCTCTTCAATATTCAAGCCCCATCACTGGTGCTTACATCCCTGCTTACAAGATCCTAGATATCGCACCTGATCGCACTATTGAGGTGGAGACGGTAATCATCGATGAAGTGCCACGTTTTGATGAGCTGTTTGAGCACTATGAAGAAGAGCACGCTTATCTAACCGAGAGTGCAACAACTCCAGAAGAGGAAGATGCTGTTTGGAATGAGGATGTTTTGACATCTCAAAATTACAAAGAGTTTACTGACTGGCATCTAAGAGAGCTGACTCGTCTGAATTTTGTACCTAAAGAATGGCCGCTTAGCATGCAGCTTGTTGTGAAATCTATGCGAGGTGATGACATGCTTATCATGTCTCAATTGGAGACAGACACGACGCTATGTGAGTTAGCACAGTATCTTGGGTATCCTTTGGTGTGTGACTCAGTGGTAAGGTCTAGCTTCGAGGAGGATTGGGAAATAGCGCGTCGCAAAGCCCAAGAGGTCGCTGTAAAAGCGGGTATGACCTTGGATGATTTTGATAGTTGGACTGCAGAGGAGTTGGCTGTAGATTTCTTCAGATTACGTAATGCTGATGGCCTAGCTTTGATGGATATTGATGAGGTTCGTCTCGACTCTTACGTGGTGCTGTCCTCTGAGTTGGCTAACATCGAAGCAGATATTACTGGTGACAATGACAGTCTCTACGACATCAAAGTCTCCGAACTGTTCAAAGAACGATTCAGTGCCTTGTTCAACATTATGCAGAAGTTCAGCACTGGTGAGCCAAGTGACCGTTTCTTGATTGATTTGGAAGCTCAAGAGTTGTACGACCTAAGTAGTGATGGTGCTGAAGCTACCCGAGAGCAGTATCAGTAAGCCAAAATGGATATAAGCCGGCAGTGTGTCGGCTTTTTCTTTAGTACAAGGCCTTTAACTGACTAATCAAAGCCAACACTACGCGTTTCTGGTCTTCATTTAAAACCGTCACTGCGGCAATGGAGGACCAGATCACCTCTACCTGCTTTCCCACGTGTATCTCGTTTCCGACTTCCAACTCTTTTTACGATTTGCCCTAAACATCATGATGTTTAAGTTGTCGGGTTTGATAGCATCTACGCCATGCTCACGAATTGATTTTGCATGGTCTACATCGAATAGATTGTTGAAGTCTGCAACCTCAGAGAGGGCGCTGGCAATACGCCAAAATTCCCCATAACGAAACTTGTCATAATCGTTAAGACACTCTTCACCAAGGACTTCGATAGCCGCTCGGTTAAACCCTTCTTCATCGTCAACTGGAGAATCTAGGGTAATCTCTGGAAAGTGTCTGCTGATCCAATTGCGCATGATGCGCACTTCTCGGCTATCGCCATCGAGTTTGATGGTATCTAGATCTTGATAGTGTCGCTTTTCACTGCCTCGATATTGAGCGTAATTGAGTTCAATCGAACCGTTGAAGGTCTCGTCACTGATTAGGTCTTGAATTCTTTGCATGAGCGCCTCTTTAAATATTTGCGTACATAATACCCATAATAATTATGGCTTGCTAGTGCTCACGAATAAAAACATCAGATTAGCTGGGAGGCATCCTCAATAATCCAGGCGCTGTCATGTTTGGCAAAGCCAATCTTTGGATAGTAGTCGACGGCTTGTGGGGCTGCTAACAGGTTTAGCTTACACCCAGGATTGAGCGCATTTAGGGTTTGCTTAATGAGCTCTCGACCAATTCCCTTGGATTGAATATGCTCAGAGACAGCTAGATCAGAGACATAACAGCAGAAGTGGAAGTCGGTTACTGAGCGAGCCACACCCACTAAACGTTCGCCATCCCAAGCAGTAACGGTTAGGTTCGCATTATCTAACATGCCTTGAATGGTCTCTGGCTTATCGATAGGTCGCCGTGCTCCGAGTGTGGTTTCAGATAGCAACTGGATGAACTGCTCAGCTGAGATAGTGCGGTCGGTAGAGTATTGAATGGGCATAGAGAGTCATCCTTGAAGCTAGTGTTTGTTTACCTTAGCACTAGGATAAATAATCAACACTGAAAATCTTAAACTCTTGACTTTTTAGGCACTTAGATTGAAGTTTAAGTGGGTTTTCAATTTTCGAAATACGCATGTCAATTACCAACCAACTACTGTTATTCAAAGATGTTGTTCAGCAGGGCTCTTTTAGCAAAGCGGCAGCGTTGCATGATATGGATAACTCATCCCTCTCTAAACAGATAAAGAAGCTGGAAGCGACTCTTGGGGTGCAACTGCTCAATCGCTCTACCCGCTCCTTTTCTTTGACCTCTGCGGGTGAGGAGATACTTAATCAAACCCATGTGCTGGTAGATACCCTAAATCAGATCCATAGCATTGCCGATTCCTATCAATCAGAACCTAAAGGTTTGCTTCGTATTACGGCGCCTATTTTCTTTGGACAAGAGTATTTGAGACCTGTGGTGGCGCAGTTTATGAAGGCGTACCCGAACGTGCAGGTGACTATGTCCTTGGATGACAAGCGTGCCGATATTATCGCTGATCATTTTGATTTGGCCTTTCGAGTGGGCAAGCTGAGTGAATCAAACCTGATTGCTAGAAAGATAGCGAATACCAATTTTGCTGTGGTGGCGAGTAAGCAATTTGTGATGAATCATGGCCATCCGAAGAGTATCGAAGAGCTTATTGAAATGCCGGCTGTGGTATACAGCAATGGTGATGTGACGCTGGATCAAATACGCACTAGCGAGACTCCGCATAGTGACCTAATGAAGACCTTCAAGATGCGTGGTAACTATAAGGTGAGTGATGTACGTACCATGATGGGCGCGGTGCAGGATGGGTTAGGCTATGCTTGATTGATTTGTTTAATCTAGATCGCCCAATCAATGAATCTGGCCTGATGCCACTTCTTACCGACCACAAGCTGTCGACTATGGATACTGGCATCTATGCATCTATCCACACAGAAAACAGACGCTACTGGTGAGCGAATTTATTCGATTTGTGCAGGAGCACATTGGTACTCCTGCATTCTGGGAGAATCATATCCCAGATTATCATCAGCTCTATCGCTAGAGCTTCACACACTTCATAAAGATGAAGTTGGTGTTCTTGGATAGATAGTCGTAGCGATCGCCAAACAGCTCTTTCTGCTCTTCTTGGATCTGCCTTCAGACATTTGCATTACCGCTAGGCCGCTGGCGGTCAATGCATCCATGATCTCTTGCAGTGGGCGACGATAGAAGCGAACCTCTACTGGACGACCAACGGTATTCCACTCATCGATAACTAGCTCGGTATCGAAGTAGTTTTGAGTTTGGCTAAACTCGAAGTCGGCAAATGGGTGATGGGTTGAGAAGATGAACTTACTACCCGGCTTTAATACGCGTGCAACGTCTTTAAACAGTGGCTTTAGGTCTTGAATGTAATGGATAACCAGAGGCAGATAGCCAGATCGTAGCTTTCATCTGACTCTTTTGGCAGACCGATAGAGAGGTCTTGTTGGTACGCTTCTACCTTGTTCCCAAACTTCTCTTTTACTAGCTCAACCATCTCATGAGAGAAATCGATGCAGGTGGCACCTTGTGCACCTGACTCAAGGATTGCCTTGGTGTGAGCACCTGGACCACAACCGAGGTCGAGCAGTTTCATGCCAGATACATCATCAAGCAGAGACAGGGTTATAGGGCGCTCAAAATGTGCGTTATACAGTTGTCGGTGACGGCTTGGTCGTATTCGCGAGCGAACTTAGAGTACATATCTGATTTCATTTCACGTGCCTTTTTATAAAGTCGATAAAGGTTTTGAGCTTGGCTGGTGGATAGATAAGCTGCGGGTAGACTAGGTACAAAGAGCCAGTCATCTTATCCGTTTCCGAGGTTAAGACCTTTTTGAGTAGTCCTTGTTCCACCTCGTCCGCTACAAAATAACTGGCGATGCGCACTATACCATGTCCATTTAGGGCGGCCAGTTTAAGAAGTCGGTTTTCATTGGTTCCAAGCCAGCCAGAGACGTTGATCTCGATATCCCCTAAAGGCCAACTCTTTTGATGTAAGGTCGAGAGGCAGTCGTGCTCCTCGAGATCATGAACCGATTCAGGTACGCCACGCTTTTCTAGGTACTCAGGGGAGGCTACCAACCAGTGGTAATACTCAAACAGCTCATGAGCGACCATATTCTGCGGTGGCTCTTTGGTTGCTCGAAACGCTAAGTCGATATCGGTTTGTGATAGATCGAACGCCTTATAGCTAGAGTTAATCTCAAACTCAATCTCTGGGTGCCGCTTCTTAAACTCTTCACATAGTGCTAACAGCTTGGTTTCGGCAAACATTTTAGGTGCGGTTATCTTTATCAGGCCACTGACCTGATTGTGCTGCTGGAATAGGTTTCGCTCTAGATCCAGCACCGCCCCTTTGATACCAAGTCCTTGATGATAGGCACGCTCGCCCTCTGGGGTTAGGCGCACGCTTCTGGTAGTGCGAATGACTAACGGGGTTTGCAGGTCTTGCTCCAACCTTTTTATCTGCTCTGATAGGTAGCTCTTGGAGATGCCAAGCTTTTCGGCAGCCCTAGAGAAATTGAGCTGCTTAGCCAGTTCTACAAACAGCATTAGCCGTTCGATTCGTTTGTGCTCTTGCATTTTTATTGTTCACTATGGCGAATAATGAATTCGTAATTTTAGGCTTAATCTGGCTTAAAGAGAACAATAGAATAGGCGTCAGAATCACAAATATTAAAGGAACTGAAACAATGAAAGAGAAGAACCTACCTCTTGCGGCGCACCTGCCAAACGTAAGCCAACTTGCCTATGGCTGTATGGGTCTTGGTGGTGGCTGGAACAATAATCCAGTAACTGCGGCTGACGTTACCCAAACTCGCGAGGTCATTGAGACGGCTATCGGTAGCGGTATCAATTTCTTCGACCATGCGGACATCTACACCTTTGGTAAGGCGGAAGAGGCGTTTGGCCAAGCCATGGCGCAGGACAGCACCTTGCGTGAGCAAATCTATCTGCAGTCTAAGTGCGGTATCCGTTTTGAAGACGAACACGCGAAGCGCTACGACTTCTCTTATCAGTGGATCACTGAGTCTGTAGAGAACATTTTGCGTCGTCTAAAGACTGAATACCTAGACGTGTTGCTGCTGCATCGCCCAGATCCTCTTATGGATACCGATGAAGTTGCTGAAGCCTTTGCTCGCCTCAAGCAGTCTGGCAAGGTAAACCACTTTGGTGTGTCTAATATGAACCTTCACCAGATGGATTATCTGCAGGCGAACATCGGCTCTCCAATCGTAGTTAACCAACTTGAGCTGAGCCTAGCTAAGGTTGATTTTGTGCAAGGTGGCATCCTGGCAAGCAATGCTCATGGTAACAAGGCGGACTTTGACAACGGCACTATCGAGTATTGCCAGAAGAACGGCGTGCAGATCCAATCTTGGGGCTCGTTGGCTCAAGGTAAATTCTCGGAGCGCGGCCTAGCATCAGATGAGAAGCATGTTCGCGATACAGCTGAATACGTTGCTAAGCTAGCTGCTCAATACGGCGTGAGCTCTGAGGCAATCGTATTGGCTTTCCTTACTCGTCATCCTGCTAAGATCCAGCCGGTTATCGGTACCACAAACCTTGAGCGTATTCGCGCTTGTGCACAGGTGAATCAGGTTCAGCTGAGCCACGGTGAGTGGTTTACGCTACTTGAGAAAACCCTTGGCAATGAGGTGCCTTAAGATGCTTGATTTAAAACTAACGCAAGGTCTTATCTCAACCGCGCTTGAGCTAGCCGAAAGCAAGGAAGCCGCTATCGCCGTGGCTGTGACGGATACTCATGGTGAGCTTCTTAGTTTCGTGCGTATGGATGGTGTAAGCGTTCAAGCAGGTCTTCTAGCTCAAAACAAGGCCTATACCTCAGCGCGTGATCGCCAGCCGAGTGGCAATCTTGGCAAATGGGCTCGCGAGACCGGTAAGCAGCTGAGCTATTGGACCGATCCTAAGATCACCGGCTTTATGGGCGGTATGCCTATTGAGCAAGACGGTGTTGTGATTGGTGCTATCGGCATTAGTGGCATGGCGGAAGAAGATGATGAAGCTTGGCGAAAGTGGTATTAGAGACGAATAAGCTCGGATAACTTAAGACCTAAACATTGTTCATCGCAGTAAGACTAAGGAGCCATATAGGCTCCTTTTTAGATCAAAAAAGATTGATCTATTAAGTTAACCGCATTAACTTAATGGCATTAACTTAGTGGGTAAACAATGATAAATCCAAATTCAAAAGGGCGACCGGCTCAAGTATCTAAACAGGCTATTATTGAATGCGCTTTAGACTTAGGGTTGTCCAAAGCCAGTATGCATGCGGTGGGTAAAGCATTGGGTGTCAGTGCGACAGCTCTTTATCGCCATGTGAAGTCTAAAGATGAACTTATTCTCGAATGTAGCGATCACATCGTAAAAAGCGTGGTAATTCCGGAGCAAACTGAGTGGGAATCTTTCCTATATGAGTTTGCTAGGAGCTTCAGGAAATCACTATTGGCTATTTCCGGTTCAGTGGAGTATGTCCGCTATAACCATCACTTTACTCCCAGCAGTCAGAAGCTGACGGATCATTCTCTTGGAGTACTTTTAAGTGCAGGTTTTGAAGTTCAACAAGGGTTTATGGCATTTTCCTGCGTATTCACCAGAGTGACGGACATTGTTCAGCACCAAGAACAATCTCAGCGAGTGACTCCGCCCCCAAAGGGTGATGCTTTCGCTGATGATAATCAGTACAAAAACTTGGCTCTACTGCTCAAAGAAGTAGAACCTGTAGATTATGAGGCTTACTTTGAAGAAGGAGTAAAAGTAACAATTGAGGGTTTGAAGGCAGTTTACTGCAAATGATTTGTTGAGAGGTTTCTATGTCATTATTTATTGATAACGCTATAGCTGGATGGATTCGCAATGCAGAGAAAAACGGAGAGCTCGATAGCAATCCATATAAAGGGAAAGCTATCGATCTGGACGAGTATTTTCGAACTCCAGCTGAGCAGCGAATGGGTATGAAAATACTCAAAGATGCTAACTGTTTGCCACCAGCTGTTGAGATCATGAAGCAAATAGAACAGAAAAAAGACATCTTGAAATCAACGGAAGATCCTGAGCAACAGCGAGTTCTGCAAAGTGATATTCGTTCTCTCGAACTTAAAAAAGCTCTATTGCTGGAGCATAAATAGGGTTAATCCACCAACTCTACACCCATACACTCTAGAAGGCTAAAGGCCTCCCAGCGTGAGAATTTCGCTTCTTTGATGTTATTCTCGAATGGATTGATGCTGTAGTTACTCGATTCTGTAAAGTCACACCCTTGCAAGTTACTGCGAACGAATTGTGCTCCGGTTAGGTCACAGTAGGTAATGTTTGACTCGGTAAAATCGCCCTCTCTGAAGTCAACGTCATGCATTTTGCACTCTTCTAGATGAAGATTGTTTAGGGTGAGTCCGAAGAAGGAGTTGTCGTTGAGCACGCAGTGCTTGAAGCTAAGCTCGAAATCCGCGTGGTAGCTTGGCCAATTGATTGAGGTCCAATCGATGCCCACCATCTTACATTCTCGAAAGCCTACCCCAGAAAGGCGACTGTAGGAGAGGTTCAAAAGGCTGAGGTTGGATTCTATAAAGTCGCAGTTGATAAATCGGCAGTGTTTGAATTGACTGGATGAGAAGTCGCAGCCGATGAATTGGCACTCTTCAAATTCACTGTGTTCGATTGCTTCTTCGGAGAGTTCGAGGTTTTTGAAGGTTTTCTCGAAATATTCTTGATTGCTGGAGAGAGAGTTCATTCCAGTTCCTTGGATGTTAATGCAAAGCAAGTCCAAGATTACTCTGATTCCTTGTTACAAAAAAGAGCCAGTTTAGCCCTCTAAGATCGAGCTCGCTTTTTTACGGCGTTTTCACAACTATCAACATTTGCATCCGCCTTGGCAGCCTTGATCGCTTTGTGGTCATCTAACGGCGCGTTCTCTTTTTGGCTAGCGACCGCTTCGATAATGGTGCGACGATCTCTGCCATTGAAGTAGTAGGCGCAACTCATTAGCCAGTAATGTTGGTATGTCGCCTTATAGTTAGTGTCAGATTCAGGCTTGGCGGCGTTTCCATCTGAGGTAAAGCCACCTGCAAGCAGAACAGCTAGACCAACGGTGGTGAACACACCCAGCTTGGTGCCGACGCGAGAACCCTGAATTCCGCCTACAACAAAGCCCCCAATGGCAATTAAGGCCAGGGTAGCTAAGACGTATGTGGTCAAATCTGCCATGTTGCTCTCCGTTAAGTCATAGCAAAACTCTAATACATCTATTTATACCTTTGGGAATAATGGAAATTCACACCACTCATGTAACAGGTTGTAATCAATAATTGCACTTTATGTTCCTTGATTACTCTTGTTTATGAGCGTTATTAGCATAGCTATTTAGACCAGAGCAGTAGTGTTCATTAGCATGAGCCGAATTTTCAATTCGGATGTGGATATGCGAGCGCTATTACTTCTTTGTTTTGTCTCTTTGAGTTGCCTGGCGAAGCAAGACTCCAAGTTTTTACATCTGTCTCCTGAGATAAAAGCAGGGCCTCACTACGGCACAGGTATTACTGGTTGGGGTATGCAGTTGGGTCTAACGGATGTTTATCAAACCAACTCTTTTTATTTCAACGGTGGACAGGTGAAGTATGACTTTCTGACTGATACCGATGAGTGGAAGTTTTACCGATTGGGTGTAGAGCATAGGTTGGTGAAAGAAGAGAAGATTTCTTTTCAGTTTGAGCTTGGCGTGATCGATTACGAAGGGGAGAGACGCTTCTTTACTCGCAAAGAGACGCGAGAGGGCGTGGGCTTTTCATCTGCGGGAGCTGTAGTGTTCAACTTCAATGAAAGCCTTGGGATTCGATTTGGTCTTGATGTGAATGTGCTAGATAAAGACAAAACCTATCAAACCAGCTCGACCTTTATCAATGTTAACTCCGGCGTTATTTTTCGCTTCTAACAAAAACGGAGCCTATGGCTCCGCTTATCTTTTTTATTGCATTGAGTGCAGATTATTTTTTACCGTGAACTTGCTTGTCTACTTCAGTTAGTTCGCGGATTTTACGGCTGATGTCGCGACGAGTTTTTGAAATCTCAGCGCTTGTGATGATGTGATCATCAACGCGATCTTCGTAGTCAGCCTTCATGTTTTGATGATCATGATGATTTCATCGTGAGTCATGTCTGGCTTGATGTAATCCATCAGGTTATCAAGAAGGTCAGCACGCTTACGGTTGTCACGGATTTTCTTCTCGTTATCTAGGATTTCGCGCTTCAGCTTGTTTTTACGACGGGCTAGGTTCACGATTTCATATACGTTGTTCATTTTTATTCCTTCAACAACTTAATTTAACTGCATAAATTAAACCACAAGCTCGCATAAACGAACAGGGTAAAAACCAAGCATTGCCTACCTAGCGCACCTTTTCCACCTAGGATTGGACAAAAGCCCGCCGATCAGGTGCTTTTCGTGAGCCTTGGTATCGCAACCTCGCCGATACTTGCATACAATTTTGAAACTAATATGAATACGGAAGTCAGAAAATATGTCAGTTGAATTGTCTGCTCTTGAGGCGCGCATCATAGGTTGTCTTATCGAGAAAGAAGTAACCACTCCGGATTACTACCCTTTGAGCCTAAATGCCCTTACTACCGCGTGCAATCAGAAGAGCAACCGTGACCCTGTGATGGAGCTTAGCGATGCTGAGGTTTTAGATGGCATCAATGGTCTGATTGAGCGTCGTTTGGTAAGCGATGAGAGTGGCTTCAATAGCCGCACTTCTAAATATCAGCACAGATTCTGTAATACTGAGTTTGGCGACCTTCAATTCACAGCGCAAGAGCGCGCTATCGCCTGTGCCATGCTTCTTCGCGGCGCTCAAACTCCGGGCGAACTGCGCACCCGTACCAATCGTTTAGCCAACTTTAGCGACGTAAAAGAGGTTGAAGCGACCCTTGAGAAGATGGCTGAAGATGGACTTGTTGTGAAACTGCCTCGTGAGCCAGGTAAGCGTGAATCTCGTTATCAGCACCTGTTCTCTGGTGAGGTGGATGTTGAGTCTCTAGCAGTTGCAAGTGCGCCTGCTGCTGGAGTGAAAACAGCAACCACTGAACGTATTGAAGCCTTGGAAGCTGAAGTTGCAGCGCTAAAAGAAGAGTTAGCGGAAATTAAGGCTCTATTGCAGTAATGGAGTCCGATTGGAGCGTCTATCTTATTCGCACTAAGCTCAACACTCTCTATTGCGGTTGTACCAACGATTTAGAGCGTCGTTTTCAACAACACAGCGAGGGTAAGGGTGCGAAGGCATTAAAAGGAAAGGGACCACTTAAACTAGAGTGGTCTATTTCTGGCTTCAATAAATCCAATGCAATGAAGCTTGAGTATTTTATCAAGCAGCAGACCAAGGTGTTTAAAGAGCGCCTAATCAAAGGCTCAGCAAGCCTGCCCGAGGAGATGGCATGAAGTGGTTCAACCGCTTAGCAATGGGGTTTGCCTGTATGCTTCCTTTTGGGGGGTGGCAGAGTCTAGCCTTCAACTGAGGGATTACTGGGATTATCAGGACTACCTCAACTTTTATCCTGAGCAAGCCAGGCTCACTGCTGAGATGGCAACTCGAGTCTATGCTGAGCCCAAACCTATCAATGTTGAGCAAGATAAGCCCATTCAAATAGATGTGGTGTATCCCGGTGCTCAGCTATCGGATTATTGGTGGCGCAACCTTAAGGCACTTGAGCTTCGTTTGCAGGAACTCGGGATCGACTATGAGCTAAACCAATTTTCGATGAGACCTAATCTCGACCATCGTGAAGAGAGCCGTAGCTTGCAGCAGGTTCTAAAGAACGAATCTGATTATCTCATCTTTACTCTAGATACCAGTCAGCATCGCAAATTCGCCTATCGAGTACTTAACGAAGGCAAAACCAAGCTGATTCTTTTGAATATCACTACACCAATCAAGTCTTGGGAAAAGCAGCATCCAATGATGTATGTAGGCTTTGACCATGTGATAGGCACTAAGATGCTGGCTTCTCACGTACAGACCCAGTACCCAGACTCTGCTGACTATGCTGATGTATTACTCCCCCGGCTATGTCAGCGAGGTGAGGGGTGACACCTTTGTCAAAGAATTGAAGCATCAAGGTGGGTATGAGCTGAAAAGAGCCTATTTCACCCATGCCAATCGTGAATCGGCTTACAAGGCGACGCTATCTATGTTTGAGCGAGAGCAGAAGCTCGACTTTATCTACGCTTGCTCGACTGATATCGCATTTGGTGTTGTTGATGCACTGCGGGACTTAGGTAAGGATCAAGTTGTGGTCAATGGTTGGGGCGGCGGAGATGCAGAGCTTGAAGCTCTGAAAGCGGGCGAACTGGATTTTACCGTGATGCGAATGGCCGATGATACCGGCATTGCCATGGCTGAGGCGATCAAACTGGATATGAAGATCGTGAGGTGCCTAGGGTTTATTCTGGTGATTTTAAGCTATTAACTAAACAAGACTCAGTAGAGCGAATTAATCAATTGCAACAGAGAGCGTTTCGATATTCAGACCGATAAATTATGTCGCATTCAACAAAGAAAACCTCATTAACCTCACAGATAGTAAGAGTTGCCTGGATCATCTGGGCGGCGGTTATTGGTGTGTTCTTTGTTTACAACTACCAACTCAACTCCACCACATTTGAATCAGAGCAAGAGCGTAATTTCGATCAGACTTCGCAGATAGTTAAACAGTTGATGGAGAACTATCTGAACTCGGTTCAGGTGAGCCAAGATATCACTTCTAAATCTCGCACCCTGATCGAGAGCTTCCAAAACGAGGATTATCAAGGGATAGAGAGCTTTATGCAGGAGGTAGAGGAGTTTGATCCTAGTAATACTCCTGATATTCGTTTCTTGTACCAGTATGGAAGAATAGCCTGGGAAGATGGGCGCAATGAATTCTTTGGCATCTCGACCGAACAGCTTTTACAGATAGCCGACCAAATCGATTTCAACCATAAATGGTACTTCCTGAATGCGGAGTCTAAGCTTGGCCTGAAGCACTTAATGTTCCGACGAGTAACGGTTGTGGATTCCTACACCGGGGAGGTAGTGGGTCACTACTTTATCGGCCTAGTATTGGATGATAATTTTGCCTTCCTGCGTGAACTGAGTACTGACGCTAACTTGAAGGAGATCATGCTGGTGGAGGACGGTGTTGTTATCGCCTCCTCTGAGCCACAGGACAGCAGCCGAATCAAGATCGGTGAAACCTTGGAGGCCAGCGATAGTGACCTTGCCAATGCTAATATAGTGCGAGAAATCGTGCTACGTATAGATGGCATAGATACTCCAGTGAGTGCACTCTTTATTCAAGATACGACTAAGCTCGATGGTTTTGAGTATCGCATGGCTAGCTCGCTCATTCTTTTGCTTATTACTGTTTCTATCATTGCTATTTGGTTGACTCGTATTGTTCACCGAAAGATCGACAAAGAGATCATGGGTGTGTTGCACCTTGCAGATAGCTTCGACAGTACCAAGAAAAATATCCGCTTTAAGGCTCAAAGCTTATTGAGTTTGATCGCTTAGGCAGCACTCTTGAAGCGAGTATTCGCCGAGAAAAAGAGAAAGACCACTCTCTTAGAAACCTGTTCGAATACTCTCTATTGCCGACCTTGTTGGTGGATGAAAGTAATCAAATCGTGGCGACCAACCCAGCGGCACAAAAGGCATTTAAAAATGACCTTGAAGAGCTGAGACTCACTCTAATTGAGTCCTTTGAGCAGGCATTCGAGAACCGCGCACAGGCGGAGAACAATACCAATATCAACAATGTTGTTTTCCGTTGGGTAGTTTCGCCTATCCTAGTTGAAGACACCAAGCCGCTGTTGGTGGTTCAAGGACAAAATATCACACGCTATGTCGAAGCAAAGCTCCAAAGTGAGCGGGCTAGAGAAGAAGCAGAGCGAAATGCATTGGCTCGCGCAGAATTTCTTGCCAAGGTCAGTCACGAGATACGTACACCCCTCAATGGCATCATGGGCATGGCACAACTGCTTAAGCAAGAAGCAAACACTCCGGCTCAAAAAGAACAGACCGCCGTGCTATTCCAGAGCAGCAAACATTTGCTAGGGCTGCTTAACGATATCCTAGATTTCTCACGTATAGATAAAGGCGCTGTGGTGCTGGAGCAGGTAGAGTTTGCCCTCAAGCAAACAGCAGAGAATGTTTCTTCGTTTGCCGAGCCGAGTTGTATTCAGAAGGGATTGAAGTTCTCACTAGAGACAGAGTTTGATGATGAGGTGGTGCTAAGAAGTGACCCACTTCGTCTAACCCAGATCTTGCTAAATCTTATTACCAATGCAATCAAGTTCACCTCGGACGGAGAGGTCAAGGTAGTGATTGGCCTGAGAAACCGACTGGCTGACCGCGCTGAACTGTACGTCAGTGTTAAAGATACGGGCATAGGTATTGCTGAAGATAGACACAAAGCGATTTTCTCATCCTTCACACAAGCAGAGAGCCACATCAGTCGAGAGTTTGGTGGTAGGCGGGCTAGGACTTAGCATAGTCAAAAGCTAGTTGATCAGTTCTCGGGTCACATTCACCTTAAGAGTAAGTTAGGTGAGGGCAGTGAGTTCAGGGTTAGTCTGCCCGTGATGTTAGTTTCGGAGCATAGCGATGAAACGAGTTTAGATGCGACTAACTTTTCTGAATTGGCAGGGCTCAAGGTTCTGCTGGTGGAAGACAACAAAACCAATGCTTTCGTCATTCAATCTATGTGTTTGAAGAAAGGGTTAGAAGTCGATTGGGTAACCGATGGTCTGCTGGGCATAGATAGGGTAGCTCAGCAAAGCTACGACCTAGTGCTGATGGACAACCAGATGCCGAATATGGATGGCATAGACGCTACTCTAGCCATCAGAAAAGAGCTTAAACAGACTCTCCCAATTATTGCCTGCACTGCCGACGGCTATGACTCCACTGCAGCCGCATTTATCGATGCGGGCGCAAACCAAGTGCTTGTGAAGCCTATTATTGAATCACAGCTTTTTGGCGCTATTGCACAAGTGATGAAGGCTTAGTTCGTTCCATTTTTCCAATGTTATATTGCGCACGCGATTGCGCATTATTTCACCTCTATAGTTACCGAGTGGCATATGAACAGGTAGGGTGATTATGAGTTGGAAAATGACGGCATTGGCTATGGCAGTAGTACTATCGGGTTGTGGCGGAGAAAGTAGTGGAGGCTCTGAACCAGCACAAACGACAGTAAATCCTCCAAAGATAGAAACACCGAAACCTAGTGTGGCTCAACAACCGTCATTAACTTCTACTCAGACTCAGACTCAGACTCAGACTCAGACTCAGACTTTTGTAACTCCTCAGCCACGAGTTGAAGAGCCAAGCCAATCAGTTATTCCAGCACTGACGTTAACCAAGGCCGTTGAAACAACTCATCCCCAGCCCAATCAAGCCGTTCCAACTCTGAATATCCTCGAGCCACCAAAGAGAGTTGTTCAAGCGCCTACGCCTGTTCAGCAAAGAGAGCCTACTGTTAGAGAAACTCACGATACTGCTGCTGTGCAAACATCACAGCCAACTGGTCGACGTCAGCCGCACTTGCCGACCGATACCGATTCAGCGCAAGCCAACAATGGTCCTCATACACCTCAGCCGTATCGTTTTATATCGGATGTTGAGGGTTGGACAGACCTAGACTGGCAAGTGACTACTCCCACACAAAGCTGGGATGGATTTGGCCGAGCGGTAAAAGAACCGGTTGCATACTACGGCAAGCTCTATCGCAACTTTGAGCAGTTTGATGATGCGCTACAAGGATTTGATGCAAGCCAGTACGAATCGATGATCTTAGGTGCATCTTTGATAGAACTGCAGACCTATATGGACGATGGCCGGTTAACCTCGGTAGAGCTGACCAAGTTTTACCTTTCACGAATCGGCAGATATGACATAGATAAGCTGAACTCGGTTCTTGAGCTCAACCCCGATGCGCTAACCATTGCTAGATCGGCAGATGAAGAGCGAGCCAAAGGGAATCCTCGTTCGGATATGTTAGGCATTCCTGTACTTATCAAAGACAACATAGCGACCGATGATCGCATGCATACCACAGGAGGCATGGCCGCACTTTTGGATTGGGATGCTGACCATGATGCCCATCTAGTGAAAAGGTTGCGTGACGCAGGAGCGGTGATTCTAGGTAAGGCGAATCTTTCAGAAAACGCCAACTTCTTTACTCGCCGAGATCCGAACGGCTTTTCAAATCTCGGCGGTCAAACTCGAAACCCTTATGGTTTCTATAGCGTTCGCGGTTCTAGCTCGGGTTCTGCAGTAGCGACAGCGGCAGAGTTTGCTGCGGTGACAGTAGGTACTGAAACCCAAGGCTCCATCAATGCACCAGCAGAGATGAGCTCTGTTGTAGGCTTCAAGCCAAGCATCGGCCTAGTATCCCGTGATAACGTGATCCCGCTAGCCAGTTCACAAGACAGCCCAGGCCCAATCACTAAGAGTGTTGAGGATGCAGCACGATTACTTAATGTACTGAGTGACCTAGACAGTAGTGACCCGCTATATGCAGAGATCAGCTCGCAGAATATTCCGGACTATACCCAGTTTTTGTCCGAGCAAGCCTACCAATCTCTAAAAGTAGCTGTGCTAGAGAATTTGGATAGCCAATGGCAACAGGATATTGCCCAAGCACTAACCAGTGCTGGGGTGCAGTTTGAATTTGTCAAAGAAGCCCCTCATGCCAATGCTCCGCGCTTGGATGTGAACTGTGAGTTTAAGTACGAGTTTGCTGATATGGCAATCATGCAGGACATGCCGCAATACTCTGTCAATGAGTTGGTGCAGTACAACAAAGACTTTTCCCGAAGACGCGCTGTGTGGGGACAAGAGGAGTTGGTCGCATCTGCTCATAGCAGAGTGAGCAAACAAACCTGTATGCAGAACGCGAGTGCTAAATATCACGCATGGAAGCAGGCGGTTTCCCGTTACTTTGAGA
Organism: Vibrio sp. JCM 19236; assembly: GCA_000830455.1. GTDB lineage: Bacteria > Pseudomonadota > Gammaproteobacteria > Enterobacterales > Vibrionaceae > Vibrio. The sequence continues at coordinate 135,846 of BBSB01000007.1, read as the reverse complement.
GTAAAGGCTTTGATGCCTTAGTTAGCAAGGGCAGTCTATCTGATATCTATGCGCCTGCTGGTGCGCCATCTGCTTCGGTTCCATTTGGATATCAAGATTTGAGTAAACACATCACCTCTGCTCGTTTGCCAGCGCCTCAAGGTACACCTATTTCGGTACATGTGATGGGTAAGGCTTTTGATGATGGAAAGGTTCTGGCTGTTGCAAGAGCTATTGAAGTTGGCCGAGCCGGCGTTACTGGTCGTTCACACAAATCACCTGACCTAGATGCCACCATAGCTAAGAACCGCAGTGCGGGAGCTTTCGATGTGCACAGACATCAAAAACAGCAGGTAACTGCGTTCTAGTTTCAAGTAATTGAAACGATGGTTTAATTTTTCTTTTAAACCAGAGTGAAACCTGATACTTTTGCTCCTGAGTTAATCGCGAAAATCTATATTAGGAGCAGTATTGGAGTATCTATCTTTAGCGCAGGCACTTGGTTTTTTAAGCTATGCCCTTGGTTTAGCTGCTTTTTATCAAAAAGATGATCGTCGCCTGAAGATCTTGATGCTGGTGTTCAACTTTAATCACCTGATCCACTTCCTATTGCTCGGCTCAGTGGTTTCGGCCATGAGCGCCTTCTTGTCCGCAATCAGAACCGCTACTGCGATCTATATCTCTTCTATCTGGGTAGCGATTGGCTTTATCGTCATAAGTCTTGGTACTGGCATCTGGCTTGCCGATGAGTGGTGGCAACTATTCGCCGTAGCCGGCACTGTCATCGGCACCTACTCAGTATTTATGCTCAAAGGTATAGCCATGCGCATCGGTTTCCTTATCGGAGCGCTGTGCTGGTTAACCAACAATATCCTAGTGGGGTCCATTGGTGGTACCTTGCTAGAACTGACCCTATTGACGGTTAACTCCACGACCATCTTTCGTTTGATCAGAGATGAAAAGCGCACGACTAGAGAGTGCGCTCAAGAGGCCTAGCGCGGAGGATGGTTTTCGTACCAGTGCTTGGCAATATTTCCCCGAGTAGTAATCCATACCTTGTCGTGCGACTGCACGTAATCTAGAAAGCGTTTTAGCGCCATAAAGCGGCTAGGCTTGCCTATGATGCGGCAGTGAAGCCCGATGGACATCATCTTGGGTTTGGTCTCTCCTTCGGCGTACAGGCAATCGAAGTTGTCCTTTAGATACTGGAAAAACTCATCCCCATGGCTAAATCCGGTCGGCGATGAAAAGCGCATGTCGTTGCAATCTAGGGTGTAGGGGATAACTAGGTGAGGGCGAGTATCTCCGGTCACCTTGTTGCTAGTGACTTGAGTCCAAAAAGGTAGGTCGTCACCATAGTAATCTGAGTCATATAAAAGCCCGTCTTGCTCGGCCACTAACTCTCGAGTACTGGGAGAATCTCTCCCTGTATACCAACCGATAGAATCCTTGCCCGTGAGCTCCTTGATAATCTTGAGTGCTTGCTGCATGTGCTCTCGCTCAGTTTCTATAGGCATATGCTGATAGTGAATCCATTTGAGGCCGTGGCATGCAACCTCGTAGCCGTCTTCAACTATCGCGTTCACAACCTCTGGGTTTTTCTGCAGAGCAGTAGCCACACCAAATATGGTAAGGGGTAGTGAGCGCTGTTTAAACTCATTTAGGATGCGCCAAACACCTGCGCGAGAGCCATATTCATACATGGACTCCATGCTCATGTGGCGCTCTGGATAGGCCTCTGCACCAGCGATCTCTGATAGAAAGGTTTCAGAGTGGCTATCACCATGGAGTACACAGTTTTCCCCACCTTCTTCGTAGTTGAGGACAAACTGTATGGCTATTTTGGCTTCATTTGGCCAGTTAGCATCTGGCACATTGTCTCGCCATATCCAATATAATCGCGAGGGTTGTCTTGGTTCATATTCTATTCCTTGAACTGTTTGAAAGGGATTATTGGCTCCAGTGCTGGTACTGACCATGAAATTGCTTGGCAAGTGGTGGCGCATATTGGCCGACCTTTGAGGTGGTTAACCCTAGCTGGTGGAGAGACTCTGCAAGTTTGACGGCTGCCGACACCCCGTCGATTACAGGAACCTTAAGCTCATTGCTCAGCTCCTGCGTGAGATCAGACATACCGGCACAGCCAAGAACTATGGCTTCTGCTCCATCTTGGGAGATAGCCAGTTGGCACTCTTGTTTGAGTTGCTCGTAAGTCTGCTTGTCGATAGTTTCTAGATCCAAAACGGCGATATCCGTGGCGCGTACACCACTACACAGGTGATGGTATCCATATCGACGAAGTAGGTGCTCACTTGCAGGAAGGGTGCGAGTCATAGTGGTCACTACACCGAACTTATGCGCGACTATGCTCGCCAACTGAAAGGCTGCTCCGGCGATGCCAATTACTGGCTTGGTGGCTATTTCTTTTGCGGCATCCAAAGCGGGGTCGCCAAAACAAGCGATGATATGAGCATCCATACCTTGCTCTTCTCCCTTTCGAATCTGCTCTAAAAGGGCTGCTGCCGCTATGGTTTCATCTAGGGCGCACTCAATGCTCTCAGGGCCATTGGCTGGAGAGTTGGCATAGATTTTCGTGCTCGGCAGAGCGACCTGCTGTGCACTTATAGAAAGCTTGTCTGTCATTCCTTGACAGGTATTAGGGTTAATAAGGTTTATCTTCATCTATTGTTCCATTTCCGAGAAAAGCTGTTGAAAGTTAATAGGTTGTTCGGTTTTACTGTCCAGATTGAGAGAGTCTTTGATTAGCTCTAGGTGGTGGGCCATCCAGGCTTGAGCCTCTACGAGTTCTCCTACATCTAACAGGTCTATGATTTCGCTATGACTGCCACACTCGCAGTTCACGCTGCTCTTTGAGCCGAAAGCCGCAATGACCAATGAAGAGCGCAGACACAGCTGTTGGATAAGCTCAGCCAGAACTGCGTTTTTGGACAGGCGTGCTAATTCATAGTGAAAGCGAGCGGTTAACTGGATAGAGGCAGCAAGGTCTCCCTGTTGCTCGGCCTTGTGCTCTTGCGAGACCAGTGAGCGAAAATAGCAGGATTGAGTCGCATCCCAGTGCTTAAGGATATCTGTGATCAGCAATGGCTCAATCAGGATGCGGCTCTCCAATACGTCGATGGCTTCCTTGCGACTAGGCTCATTTACCTGAGCACCCTTATTTGGCTCTATAATGACAAAGCGCTCAATTGCCAGTCGTTGAAGTACCTTGCGAATACCAGTGCGACTGATCCCAAAGGCTTCAGAAAGCTTATCCTCAGGCAGGCGTACACCGGCTCGAGCTTGTGCTCCACAATGGCACGTAGCAGTTTTTGGTAGACCTTTTCATCGTTAGACATCTTGAGAGTACCTATGAATCTGTATATTCCATCTAGATACTCTTGCAAGTTGTATACCAGAGTCGTGCAATAAGGAGATATTTGATTGTATACAATCAATATCTAGCTTCTTTAGTTTCTATGGCGATATAAATAGGAGCTCTTTAGCTTAACCCAGCACCATATCGGTACATTAATGATCATATTGGTGCGAATGTGTGCACTATTTATATCCCGAATATTTATATAGCCCTTTAAATATATAGAAATTAAAATTTGGCACGCTAATTGTATTTCCATGATTGTATACAATCGTAATGGAGATATATAAATGAACAAGGAATTACCCGTAAGTCCGAGATTAAGTAATGCAGACTTAGATCCGGAGAAAAAACAGAAATGGGGGTGGTACAGTATATTTGCGTTCTGGATGTCAGACGTTCATAGCGTAGGTGGCTATGTATTTGCAGCTAGCCTATTTGCATTGGGATTAAATGGTATTCAGGTATTTATTAGCTTGCTAGCGGGCATCTCAATCGTACTGCTATTTGCTAACTTGATGGGTAAGCCCGGACAAAAAGCGGGTGTGCCGTTCCCTGTGGTTGCTCGTATGTCTTTCGGTGTCTTTGGTGCAAACATTCCTGCGGTAGTGCGCGGGCTTATTGCTGTGGTTTGGTATGGTATCCAAACCTATTTGGCGTCTAGCTCCTTCATCATTCTGCTTCTTTACTTTTTCCCAAGCATGGAGCATCTAGCCAACTATGAGTTTATTGGTCTTTCCTATCTTGGCTGGATCGGTTTTAGTTCCATGTGGCTATTGCAAGCTATCGTGTTTATGTTCGGTATGGACATGATTCGTAAGGTGATCGACTGGTCGGGTCCTGCCATCTATCTGGCCATGTTTGCCTTGTGTGCATACATGATTAACCTAGCTGGCTGGGAGAACATTAGCTTTAATCTAGGTAAAGAGAGCCTACTAGGCAGCGATGCCATTATGCAGATGCTAATCGCGACGGCACTGGTAGCGGGTTACTTTGCGGGACCAACGCTTAACTTCAGTGACTTTTCTCGTTATTGCACCAGTTATAAAGAGCTGAAGATAGGTAACATACTTGGCTTGCCGGTTAATTTTATTCTGTTCTCTCTGTTTGCTGTTGTCATTGTATCGGCATCAATCCCTGTATTTGGTGAGATGATTGTCGACCCAGTAGAGACAGTTAAGCGCTTGGACTCAGGTATGATCACTGTACTGGGCGCACTGACCTTTATCTTCGCCACAGTCGGTATCAATATTGTGGCGAACTTTGTAGCGCCGGCATTTGATTTCTCAAATGTATCACCGCAGAAGATCAGCTTTAAAACAGGCGGCTTTATCGCAGCCTTTGGTTCTGTGCTTCTTACTCCTTGGAATCTGTTTAACAACCCTGAAGTTATCCACTACACGGTGGATGTGCTGGCAGCCATGATTGGTCCACTATACGGCATCATCATTGTCGACTACTTCTTCCTGAAAAAGGGCGAAATCCATGTTCCTTCTTTATATACCGAGTCTCCGCAAGGTCAGTATTGGTATAAGAACGGCATCAACATGAACAGCGTGTATGCGCTGGCGGTATCCAGTGTCGTTGCCATCATCGCTACCTTCTTTATCGAAGGACTGGCCAACTTTGCGCTGTTTATCGGTGGTTTCACTGCAGCGTTTGCCTATCGCTTCCTGATGCAAAAGCGTAGCGCTTGGGCAGGTCAAACTCGACTAGCCAAGCAATCTTAATTTAAACCAATTGAACAAAGCCCACGGCGTCTTATGTCGTGGGCTTTTTAGTTTGTACGCTGTTCTTTTTTGGGGCAAACGCACCAATAACAGACATCCATTTTGTTCCAGTTCGGCACATAGATTTTACCTCACTTTCGTTCAGCCCAGTAATTACGAGGGTTGTGCCAATTTTCATAAAGTTGGCACATTCGTTGCAGTAATCCAGGTATGTGTTTCATTTGTTTCATGACAGAAAAGGAATTGAATTATGAATTTATTGAAAGTGATATCCGGTGCCATCCTATCTTGCTCGTTAATGGCCGCTTCTTTTACCGCTTCAGCAAACCAACTTGAAAGCATACAGAAGCAGGGTGTTTTGAAGGTAGCAGTGCCTCAAGACTTCCCTCCATTTGGCTCAGTGGGTACTGATCTAAAATCTCAGGGCTATGACATCGATATGGCTCAGTATCTGGCGGATGAGTTGGGCGTTAAGCTTTCAATCGTACCTGTGACCAGTGCCAACCGTATTCCATATCTTCAAACACGCAAAGTCGATCTGATCATCTCAAGTTTGGGCAAGAACCCTGAGCGTGAGCGCGCTATCGACTTTACTAAACCTTATGCTCCTTTCTTTTTAGGCGTGTTTGGACAGAGCGGTGAGGCGGTTGCATCGGCAGAGGACCTGCAAGGTAAAACTGTGGGTGTCACGCGAGGTTCGGTAGAAGATATCGAGCTTAGCAAGCTGGTAACTAAGGATACGACTTTGAAGCGTTATGAAGACAATAACGCAACCCTATCTGCTTATCTATCTGGTCAAGTTGGTCTTATCGCTACCGGTAACCTAGTGGTGACAGAGATTGCCAATCGTTATCCAGCCAAAGCACCTGAAGTGAAATTCATGCTGAAGAACTCTCCTTGTTATATCGGGGTAATGAAGGGCGATGATGAATTGCTTCAGGAAGTGAATCGACTGATCACCAAGGCGAAACAAGACGGTGAGCTAGAGAGCATTTCTCAAAAGTGGCTTAAGGCTTCTTTCCCTGCTGACCTAGACGCGTAACCTTAGGAATCCTGTATATGAGCTATTCTCTTGATTTTGCAGGACTTGCTCCCTACCTGCCGCAGTTTGCTGCAGGGATATGGGCAACAGTGAAACTAACGGTTTTTTCCACTTGTTTGGGGCTTTTGCTTGGGACCTTTGCGCTGCAGGGCGTACCTGTAAGGCGAAATGGATGAGAATCCTATGCGCTAGTTATATAGAGCTGATCCGCAATACTCCGTTTATCGTGCAGTTGTTCTTTGTATTCTTCGGTCTGCCGGCTCTAGGCTTACGTCTTTCTGCTTGGGAAGCGGGGGCTTTGGCTATGGTATTAAACTGGGTGCATACAGTGCAGAGATCATTCGTGCCGGTATTGATGCCACGCCAAAAGGACAGTGGGAAGCGGGTAAGGCTCTGGGGCTAACACGCAGGCAAACCTTGATTCATGTGGTGCTGTCACCAGCGTATCAGCGCGTGTATCCGGCGATTGTTAGCCAATGCATCATAGTGATGTTGGGTTCGGCTGTGGTTTCACAAATCTCACTAGAAGAGCTCACCTTTGCGGCTAACTTTGCTCAGTCGCGCAGTTTCTTGAGTTTTGAAGCTATATGCTCACTGCCCTTATCTATTTATCGCTTGCAATTGCGATGCGATTTGTTTTCTCAACCATAAAGCAAGTCAGCTTTAAAAACCCATCATTATAAGAGGTAATAGTTATGGTTGATTTTTCTGATTGGGATATATTACGAAATTTATTAATGGCCGCTCGCTGGACAATATTACTTTCTTTATTGGCTTTTTTATTTGGTGGAGCACTAGGGGCATTATTAACGTTTCTTCATAGTACTAAAAATAAATTCTTTATCGGCGTAATTAAAGTATATGTAGAGGTATTTCAAGGTACGCCACTATTAATGCAATTATTCCTAACCTTCTTCGGTTTATCGCTATTAGGCTGGGAAGTGAGTGCCTGGACTGCTGCAATTTTATCGCTCACCCTTTTCAGCAGTGCCTATTTTCACGATATCTGGCGTGGTTGTATCGAAGCACTTCCTAAAGGGCAGTGGGAAGCATCTAAGGCCCTAGGCCTGACTTATTTCAATACCATGACCCACGTGATTGCACCACAAGCATTCAAGATCTCTATCGCGCCGACGGTAGGTTTCTCAGTGCAGATAGTAAAAGGCACCGCACTGGCCTCTATTATCGGCTTTGTGGAGCTTACCAAGCTGGAACCATGCTAAACAACGCCACCTTCCAGCCCTTCAAGGTGTTTGCCTTCGTTGCGCTGCTCTACTTCATGATCTGTTTCCCTTTGTCCCTGTACGCCCGTTATCTGGAGAGTAAAAACCATGTCACTAGTTAGTATCGATAAAGTTCATAAGTATTACGGTGATAACCACGTGCTTAAGGGCGTTGACCTAAGAGTCAAAGCGGGTGAGGTTGTCTCTATCATAGGCCGCAGCGGCTCAGGAAAGAGTACGTTGCTGCGTTGCTTGAATGGTCTAGAAACCTATGAAGAGGGGGCTATCGTCGTTGACCGCCAGGCGGTGGAGAATGACGACTATAAGCTAAGACTATTGAGCCGTAGCGTTGGCATGGTGTTTCAAAGCTTCAATTTGTTTCCGCACAAGACGGTCGGTGAAAACGTCATGTTGGCACCGCAACTGGTGCTGAAAAAGTCTAAACAAGAAGCAAAGCAGCAAGCCGAAGAGCTACTTGAAAAGGTTGGCTTGGCAGACAAGTTTGATGCCTACCCAAGTAACCTCTCCGGTGGACAGCAGCAGCGTGTGGCTATTGCCCGTTCTCTAGCTATGTCTCCAAAGGTGCTTTTATGTGACGAGATCACCTCCGCCCTTGATCCAGAACTGGTTGGTGAGGTGCTTAAAGTGCTGGAACAACTTAAGGCAGAGGGCATGACACTTATTTTGGTGACCCATGAGATGAATTTTGCCCGAGACGTGGGCGATAGAGTGGTGTTTATGAACCAAGGCAAGGTGTGGGAAGCGGGTGAAAGCCACGAGGTTTTTGCTAATCCTCAAACCGCCGAACTACAGTCATTTCTATCTGTCGTACGTTAACAGGAATTCTTAATGACCAACCCAATCGCTGAGCGCATCGCTAATCACTATTCAGAACTGACTGAGGGTAATCGCCGCCTTGCGGATTACCTTCTGCTGAATCCTGACAAGATCCTCATGCTTTCAACTAATGAGATAGCTGAGGCGTGCGCCGTATCTAAGGCGAGTGTGAGTCGCTTTATCCGCAAACTGGGTTATCAAGACCACGGCGCATTGCGAAGCGAGCTGCTAGATGAGCGCGACAAAGGCACGCCTATGGCGCTGTCCAATGAAGTGATTGGGGATTTTTCATCAGAGATACGCGCTTTAGAAGCGCTATTAGAGAACCTAAATGAGAGTGATATTGAGTCTATTACCAATGCTATTTCAGCCAGCAAGGGCGTAAAGATCATTGGTTATCGCAACAGCTACCCAGTGGCTATGCACTTTAGACAACAGCTGATTCAGGCGCGCCCTAGGGTTGATCTCCTACCTCTACCAGGTCAAACCATAGGCGAGGACGTGGCGTCCATCTCCGAGGATGATTTTGTCATCGTTATTGGTATTAGGCGTCGTATCAGTGGTTTTGAGTCTCTGCTCAAGCTCTGCCAAAGGAGCGCACTCTGCTTATCACCGACCAAACCGGCATTAAGTACAAACCAATCGTGACCCATACCTTGGTTTGCCCGATGAATAACGACAGGCCTTTAGATAGCTATGCGGTGCCTATGGCGCTTATCTCTTACTTGAGTAATAGCATCTTCGATTATCTGGGCAAACAAGCGGTAGAGAGCAGTGAGTCTGTTGCCAAGGTCTACTCACAACTGGGCGAAATAGAATAACAAGGGCGAGCGATTCGCTTTTTCAAGGAAAGAAATATGACGCGCGACAACGCAGTTATTGTACGCAAGGACCAGAGTACCTAGATGCTCTAAAAGCGGGCCCCCTCAGCGGCAAAAGTTTTGTATTTAAGGACCTGTTTGATGTAGAGGGCTTTACCACAGGTGCAGGTAATCCTAAGTGGCTTGAAACCCATGAGGTAGCCACTAGCACCTCTCCTCTGATTTTGTCACTGCTGGAAGCGGGCGCAGAGTGCCAAGGAAGAGTACAAACCGATGAACTGGCGTATAGCCTTAATGGTGATAATCTTCATTACGGCACTCCCACAAATCCAGCTGCACCAGAGTGCTTGCCGGGCGGTTCTTCCAGTGGCAGTGCGGTTGCGGTGGCAAACGGTGATGTGGATTTTTCTATTGGCACAGATACCGGTGGCTCTGTTCGCGTTCCAGCCAGCTATTGCGGCCTATTCGGTCTAAGACCAAGCTTGGGTGCTCTCTCCTTAGAGCACAGCTTTCAGCTTTCTAAGAGTTTCGATACTGCAGGCATATTTAGTCGTGATCTTTCTCTATTAGAATCGGTTTTTAATACTCTGAAACCTAGCGCTGTTAATTCTGAGCTCCCTAAGGTTTTTCTGTTGGATACCAGTTTAAAAGCGCTATTGGGTAAAGAGCGTGAAACACAATTAAACACATGGCTAGAGTCGTTGAACCTAGAGATTCGAGAAGTCGATTTTCTCAATCAACAGGGGTTCAATTTTGATGCCCTGAGCCTACTGTTTAGAACCATACAGGGCTTCGAGATCATCCAAACCCACGCAAAGTGGCTAGACAAATGGCAGGACTCATTAGCGCCTGCCATAGCTGAGCGCGTTGAGTGGGCAAGGGGCATTACAGAAGAAGAATACGTTTCGGCTAAAGTGCAGCAACTGGCATTTGCTGAACTATTTTCTGAGGTTTTAACCCAAGGGTTCTGGGTAATGCCAACCACTCCCGGTGGTCCACCTCGTTTAGATATGCCAGCGGATGAATTAGCGAACTATCGCAGTCAGCTTATGGGGCTTACTAGTCTTGCTGGCCTCTCTGGGTTACCTCAGCTTCATATTCCTATGACAGGCTTAGCAATGCCACAAGGCATCTCACTGGTAGGTCAAAAAAACAGTGAGTTAGCGCTTATCAATATGGCTAAATCTTTAATCCAAGAGGAGGCTTTATGAGCTTTCAAACCGCATTTACCGCCCCTCACCACGAGGCGGCTAGGGTCGGGCAAGAGATCCTAGACGCTGGTGGCACAGCGAGTGAGGCCATGGTTGCGGCGGCAGCCATGATAGCGGTGCAATATCCACATATGAACAGTATTGGCGGTGACGGATTTTGGCTTATCTGTAAGCCAGGAGAGACGCCTATTGCCATTGATGCCTGTGGTCGTTCAGCTCGAATCTCGATGTCGATGAATATCGCTCGGCAGGTGAGATTCCTGACCAAGGCGGTAAGGCATCCATTACCATGGCTGGCACCATCTCAGGTTGGCAAAAAGCCTGGAACTTGATGGTGGCAATCAACCGCTTAATGCGTTACTTCAGCCGGCTATAAATGCGGCAGGTAATGGTATTGAGGTAACTAACAGCCTTGCTCATGCCAGTGAAATTACGCTTAAAAGAGTTTCTGAACAAACCGAATTCTCTCGTCTTTTTCTCCCGCAAGGGAAGCCGCTACAAAAAGGCGAAACACTGATTAATCCTGCCTTGGCGAGTACCATCTCTCGGCTTGCCGAGGTGGGATTAGACGATTTTTATCGTGGAGAGCTCGCCCAGAGCATGGCTCGAGAACTCGAGTTGGCGGGTAGCCCAATAACTCTCGAGGATTTCAACCAGCACCAAGCTAGAGTCTTTGAACCGCTCAGCGTCAACATCTCTAAAGGGCAGCTATATAACCTAGGGGCGCCTACCCAAGGGCTTGCGTCTTTGATGATTCTTGGTATCTATGACCGATTAGCTGACCAAGCCAGTAACGAGCTTGAGCATATGCACCTTTTAGTGGAGGCCACTAAGCAAGCCTTTATGGTGCGAGACAAGGTGATCACCGACGAGGCTTGTATAGATAAGCCATTGCAGAGTTACCTAGAAGATGAATTGCTCGATAACTGCGTAAAATCCATCTCTATGACCACAGCCAAGCCTTGGCCGCACCTAGCTAAGCCGGGGGGATACCATCTGGATGGGGGCGACGGATCAATACGGCACCATGGTGAGCTTTATCCAGAGCATCTACTGGGAGTTTGGTTCAGGTGTACTTCTGCCTGAAAGTGGCGTGCTTTGGAATATTCGAGGCAAGAGTTTTTCCTTGGATGCAGAGCATCACAATGCTCTCGCACCCGGGAAAAAGCCATTTCATACCCTAAACCCTGCCTATGTTGAGCTCAGTGATGGCCGTCGCATGGTGTATGGAACCATGGGTGGTGAGGGACAACCTCAAACCCAAGCCTGCCTATTTAGCCGCTATCTCTATCAAGGTATGGGGCTAGAAGAATCGGTCTCTAAACTCGATGGCTTTTGGGTCGTACGTGGGGTGATACCACCAACAACCTCAGACTCGAGCAGGATCTCTATACGACCTATGGCGAAGCCCTCCAGCAGATGGGGCATGAAATCAGCCAAGTCAGTAATCACAACGAATTAATGGGGCATGCAGGAGCCATAGCCCTAGATGAACACGGAAAGGCGAGTGCAACCAGTGATCCTCGCAGCGATGGCCGTTACTTTTTAGGAGAATCTTAATGTCAAACAACACCCTCTTTGAAACCTTAAACCCACCTCAGCGTCTGCTTATGGGGCCAGGTCCAATCAATGCTTATCCTCGAGTACATCAAGCGCTATCGACCACTTTGATTGGTCAATATGACCCAGTGATGACTGGTATATGAATCAGGTTCAGTCTCTGTATCGAGGTGTGTTCCATACCCAAAACCAACAGACGATGCTGGTGGATGGCACCGCGCGCTCTGGCATTGAAGCGGTACTGGTTTCAGTGCTTAAGCCGGGTGACAAGGTGTTGATCCTGTGATTGGTCGCTTTGGTCACCTGCTGTGTGAAATCGCTAATCGCGTAGGTGCAGTGGTTAAAACCATAGACATCGAGTGGGGTGAGGTATGTCCGCCGGAGTTGGTCGAAAAGGCGATTAAAGAATTCCAACCTAAGCTTCTGGCAACCGTGCAGGGCGATACCTCAACTACTATGAATCAGCCTCTGGCTGAGTTTGGTGAGATATGTAATAAGCACGGCGTGCTTTTCTATTGTGATGCGACTGCCTCAATTGCTGGTAATGAACTTAAGGTGGATGAGTGGCATCTGGATGCGGTATCTGCAGGTCTGCAAAAGTGTTTGGGCGGTCCATCTGGAAGCGCTCCGATTACATTGAGTGACCGCTGCGCTGAGGTTATCAATCGACGCAAGCATATAGAGGCAGGCATCCGTGCTGATCATCATCAAAGTGGTGAAGATGAGATGATCCGCTCGAACTACTTTGATTTGGCTATGGTGATGGACTACTGGGGGCCTGAGCGCCTGAACCACCATACTGAGGCCACTAGCATGCTATATGCTGCGCGAGAATGTGCACGATTGTTTCTTGAAGAGGGCGCCGATACTGTTATTGCAAGGCACAAGCAGGCGGGGATGCCATGGCGACCGGACTGCGCGCCATGGGACTAGAGCTGTTCGGTAATCCAGAATTTAAGATGAACAACGTGGTGGGTGTTTATATTCCACAGGGCATCGATGGAGACAAGGTACGCCAAGAATTGTTGGCCAGCTTTGGCATCGAGATCGGCACCTCATTTGGCCCTCTGCATGGAAAGATTTGGCGTATCGGCACCATGGGTTATAACGCCAGACAAGAAGCTGTGCTAACGACCCTAGCCGCTCTGGAAGCCATCTTGATTCGCAACAAGGCTAAGGTGATACCTGGTCAAGCGGTTGTTGCTGCCATGGCTCACTTCGAATAGGCGCTTGTAGATGAAGAGAATGGACTCACATATTGTCATGGAGCGCGCCGATGAACTGGCACAGTTTACTTCAACCCCCGGCGCATTGACTCGCACCTATCTATCCAACGAGCATCAGCAAGCTCATCAAGCACTGTCAGAATGGATGGAGCAAGCAGGCCTAGAGACTTGGCAAGACAGCGTGGGTAATCAGTGGGGACGAAAGGTATCGACTAATCCAACCCAACCAACCCTTATTATCGGCTCTCATAGCGACACCGTTGTGAACGCAGGAAAATACGATGGCAATCTGGGTATTTTGCTGGGGATAAGCGCTCTGCAACAGCTCAAGGATATCGAACTTCCGTTTAATGTAGATATCGTCGCCTTTGCCGATGAAGAGGGCACACGCTTTGATACTACACTGATTGGTTCGAGTGCGACCGCCGGTGTTTTCCAACCAGATTGGCTTGAGGTTCAGGATAAACAGGGTACCTCAATGGCTGAGGCAATGTTGGAGTTTGGCCTTGACCCTAAAAAAGCAGGCTCGGATGCAAGAGAACCGAGTGAGGTGCAAGCATATCTAGAGGTGCATATAGAGCAAGGGCCGGTGCTAGAGGCTGAAGATAGAGCCGTTGGTGTGGTTACCGGAATTGCTGGTGCAAAACGTTATCAGTTTGCGGTTAAGGGCATGGCCGGTCACGCCGGTACAGTGCCACTAGAGATGCGTGCTGACGCCCTGTGCGGTATGGCGCAGATGACACTAGCGATAGAGACCTTTGCAAAACAAAACGGCCTTGTCGCCACAGTTGGCAAGTGCGAGCTTCCATCGGGCTCGGTGAATGTCATTCCTGGGGAGGTTCGCTTCACCCTAGATATCCGCAGCCTAGACCAAGCGAAATTAGATAAAAGCTGTGAAGCCTTGCTGGCTCAGCTTGATGATATCGCTGAGCAGCGCGGTTTATCTCTTAAAAGCGAGCTTTTCTACGAGGCTGAATCCGTTCCTTGCGCAGAATCCTTACAACAGCTTTGGGGGTCGGCCGTGGAGCTTAGCACTAAACAGTCACCGTTGTTTTTAGCCAGCGGCGCTGGGCATGATGCGCTGGCTATGGCGCATCTTACCGAGGTGGGAATGTTGTTTGTGCGCTGCGACAAGGGCATCAGTCATAACCCAAGAGAAGCGGTCAATGTGCAGGATGTGGAGGTGGCTTTGGATTGCTTGAAGCAGATGCTTCTTCTGTTAAAGGAGCGAGCTAATGGTTAAGGCATCTAAGGTGGTGCTCGGTATTGCAGGAAACTCGCCTGGATACCTCAACCAAACAGGAGAGAGCCGCGCGTTAGATAAGGCTGAGGATACTCGTCTGCCAAGGGCACTGTTTCCTATCTATGCCGAGAATTACGAGCAGAGCTATCTTGCTCAATATCCGTTTAGCGACAGCAGGCTTCAACTACCAGAGCAAGCCGATGCCAAGGTGCAAATGGAGCCTGAGCTTGCCCTTAAACTCAAGGTGCAATATCGAGCATCGGGTGAAGTCGAGAGCTTGGCGCCGATAGCTTTAGGTCTCATAAACGATGCTACCCATAGAAACAAAACCATAGACAAGCTGGCACAGAAAAAGAATTGGGGAGCCTCTAGCAAAGGGCTTAGCCTAGTTGGTTGCCTATACCGGAATTTGGTCCAGCTCTGAATCATCTGAGATTGTGTGGCTTTCTCAACAGGGGAGGAGAGTGGTATCTATGCAGTCAGGACGTATCGGTTGTCGATTATCATCTCTTCTTTGAGCCTCTACTGGATTGGATAACAGAACGTATCATTAGCCAACAGGATGAGGGTGCTCTTCACGACATCAAAACCATATTACAAGGGTGTAATCAGCCAGATGAAATCACAGTGGCTATCGGGGCGCCTTGCTATACAGATTCGGGTGAATCGCACTATTTGCAGCATGGTGATGAAACCCTAGTAATCGCTTACGACAGCCGTGAACTCTCTTTGGATGAAATAGAGCAAGCGTTAGCCCATGGAGACGTATCTAAACTGAGCAAATCTAAGCTCTACTTGCACCAACAGGTGGCGGTTTAACGGTAACAAGGAGGTTGGGCTTTCGAGCAATCTCAATCAGGAAGTATGAGGAAATAATGAAAAAGCAGTTACAGCTAGCCAATGCGTTCTTTCGCATTGGACTATTTGGCTTTGGGGGTGGACCAACCATGATCCCCCTAGTGCATAAAGAGGTAGTGGATAACTATCAGTGGATGGATGACGATGAGTTTTCCAATGTTCTTGCCATAGGCAACACCTTACCTGGCCTATAGCCACCAAAATGGCGGGCTATATCGGCTATAAGGTGGGCGGTGTACTTGGATGCATCAATGCTGTGATTGCCACCATAATCCCGCTGATCATTGTGATGATTGCAGGCTTGGGTCTATTGAACGAGTATCGAGATAAGCATTGGGTTGCTGGTATGGCTCACGGGGTGGTTCCTGTTGTGACCTGGATGATGGTCAAACTAAGTTATGACTTTTTTATGAAAGGGCATAAAGCACTAGGGATGCTAGCGACGGTATTGGGTAGCTTGGCTTCATTGATACTGATCTCTGTCTTCCATATTCACCCGGGCTTGATCGTGGGGGCGGTGCTGCTTGCTGTATTGATCAAGCCAGCTCCGAAGAAGGAATATGATCAGGTAGCGACGCAGAAGGGAGAGGGCTAAGCATGCAAATCTATCTAGATATCTTTCTTGCTTTCTTCATTCCCAACATAGTGGGATACGGTGGTGGCCCAGCGATCATTCCCCTTATTGAAGCGCAAGTGGTCGGTCAATATGGCTGGATGAATGCCAATCAATTTGCAGAGGTGCTCGCCCTAGGAAATGCCCTGCCAAGTCCTATCGCAACTAAGATGGCCGGCTATATCGGTTATGAAGTGGGTGGTAGCTTGGGAGCCGCTATCGCAGTATTTGCTACTGTGGCCCCGACCATTATCATCATGATAGTTGCAATGGGTGTTCTGTATAAGTATCGCAGTTCACCTAAGGTGAAAGCCCTCAGTGCTTGGGTATTGCCGATTATCTTTACCCTGATGCTTCTGCTCAGTTATAAGCTAGTGCTCTCTGGTATAGGAAATGGCTGGATGCATTTTGCGTTGTTGTTCGTACTGGCCGGTATCGCTCTAGAGAAATTCAAGGTTCACCCTACATACGTTATCTCGGCAAGCCTTGTCTACGGCGCTCTGCTGATGTGATTAAGTGAATTAGTCTGAGGGTAATCTGTCAGTTTCGTTTACTCGATGTGACCATATTTGACAGGTTGCCCTAAATTGGTTCTGCCCCAGAGTATTTTAGTCGTATTTCTATTTTTATTCTGTTACTACCAATTTCCCTACTAAATATTATCTGAGCGAATGCTCGATAACGTCACGACTACTGAGTAATTTGCGACTCCAACCGGACATCCAAGCCTCTGCATGTTCTTAACACAAGACTACAAATAATAGATGCTTATCTCACGACAACGACAAAGGTAAATAATATGAAACGTGAGATTAGACAGTGGTACGAAAAACCGATAGGTATTATCTTGTTGAATGTGTTGGCAGGTCTCATTGTTGCCATATTGTGCGGCCTATTGATGTGAGGGTTAGATGGAATATAAGAACTTAGATTTGGATGATGAAACCGTAAAAGTGTTTGAGGATATGTGGGAGGAGCAAAGATCCCCATTCTTCTCATGGTGGGATAAAAGTACAGACAATTCATCAATTGCTGAGCATCCTCTTGCTGCTTTAGCATATTGCTTAGAAGCAGGTGTCTATCCTCCTCCATCTGTCTTGTTACAAATAGCCGATATTTATAAAGGGTACGTCCACAAACAAGGAGAAATAAGCTTAGAGGACGCTTTTTTCGGTAAACCAATAAAAGGTATGGGAAATTATGCCGCTAGGAAAGCAAAGTCCTCTGATGTGACGATGCTTCACATGGCAATTCAGCTAGAAACACTTACGACGGATGAAAAAAACGGAGATCTCAGGTAGAGATAGCAGAAGAATACCTTGATAGAAAAGGCTCTGAGGAAGATCCCGAGAATCTACTCAGAAAACTTCGCCGTTTGAGACAAAAGATGAAGTAGCGCACATTTATTTTCAAAGTAACTAACGTTAATCTCTAAAATGTAGCCGCCAGCACAGTTCTACCCTATTGTGTGTTTCAAACGATAAACTACAAATTTCACCTGAGGATTATTTGACTTATATTTTATAATGCGAGTAACCTCTGAATTACGGGAATACATTTAGAAAAATAACAACTCAGAGGTATGAAAGAGTGCAAACAGGTAAATCCACTGTTAAGGATATTTTTGATGGTACCAGAATTTTCAATGTTCCAGTGTATCAGCGTGCCTATTCGTGGCAAAGAGAAGATAACTTAAAAGATTTTCTGTCTGATATTATCAACCAACCTTGTAAACGTAACTATTTTTTGGTTCATTCCTATTCCACCTTAATGGCGAGCGCAACGAATTTAGTGTAGTGGATATTGTTGATGGACAGCAACGATTAACCACCTTTGTCATTTTCATAAATACTGTAATCAATAAATTACTCGAGAACGACTCTACCATCGTATCTAGCCGTACTAAACGAACTTACATACAGGATGATGATGTATTTAAGTTGGAAACAGCCAACGAAGATAGCTCATTTTTGCACAAAATTATATTAAGTGATGCGCCCCATGAAGATATGCAGACAGTGACTAAGTCGCAACGGCTCCTATTGGATGCTAGGGCATTCTTTGAAGCTGAACTGAATAAACTTGACTTACTTACCTTGGAAAAAATCTATAACACAGCTACTAATGCTGATGTACTGCTTTATGTAGTTGACAAGATCAACTCGGCCACACAAATTTTCGAACTATTGAATGATCGAGGACGTAAGCTGACAGATTTGGAATCGATTAAAAGTTTCCTAATGTATAACGCGGGCTTAGTATCCAAGAATCCAGATCAGACCATTAGCAATATTCAAACAGACTTTGCCGAGATTTACCGCTTAATGGAACGTTACGAATTGTCCGACCGTGACATCCTACGCTATCACACTATTGCTTTTGAGAAATGTCCAGCAGAGATGCAAGATAAGCCTAAAGAGTTTATAAAAGAAAAATTCAACCGTTTGATACATGAAATAAACCCTCAAACAACTCTGCTTAGTGAAATCCAGCAATACTCCTCGCGCCTTAAGGCTAGTTTTAAGCTATTTGCCCAAATTCAGGATGAAAAAGACGAGCGCCATGAATTGGCGCAGTTTTTTATGATCGGAAGGGTAGCCCCTTTCTATCCAGTGTTAATGCGTATATACAAAGAACAGCATGAAGAGTTTGACAGCTTATTGTCCTGGTTAAATAAATTTACTTTACAAGCGGCTTTGGTAGGTCTGCGCAGTAATGGAGAAAGTTATCTTTATACTAGGTTACGCAACGATGGTGATATTCTTGAATTGGTCAGGTCGTTTACGCAAGATAATTGGTGGAATATTAATAATCGCGCAAAAGAAACTATCGACTATCACAACTATTATGAATGGTTAAATAGAAATGTAGTACGCTATATCCTCTTTACCTACGAGAACTATCTACGTAAAGAGAAAGGCTTTCCCTTATTAGGTGTAAAGACCTATTTTGCCGAGAATACGAGAGAGAAGCTTAGCATTGAACATATTTCTGCCCAGAGGGCGGAACATATTGAATATGATGATGAATTTTATGAACGTTATATGCATAGCATCGGTAACCTTGTGATAGATCACGTAGCCTCAAACTCTAGTAAGGGAAATAAGGCCACGGGAGATAAGTTGCAATACTTTAATCAAGCGCCACTGATGTCGCAAAACCAAATTGATGTTATTGATTGTGATTGGACAGATCTTATAAGTATCAAATCGTTTATCGCTCACCGTGAAGAAATTTTGAAGACATTTATTCGACAGAACTTCACGTTAGATTAGCGAATGGAAGGCATATCATACAATGAACGATTGTTTAGTGGTTGTAGTCTTTACTATCAATACTCGAAATTGAGTTAAGCGTAGGGAGGAGGAAAATTGCTCATCCGAGGTTGTACTCTCTTTACCATTTCATTGATTTCTGTGGAAAACAAATCTCTTTCTTTTTCATGATGTGTTTTCCACATTCATAGGCAAATACCAGTAGGGCATAAAAAAGATGCCTTCGTTATGTATATCGAGGAGCAGGGAATTTTCTGTTTCAGCTACTCTACAGATAATCTTACCGATTTTTCTAAGTTCATAGCGCTTCCTTTATCTAGAAATATAGATTAATCCAGAAATAACCTAAGTGGGGTATTGGGATCCAGTGAATTGTGATTGGTGCCACTAAGCCACGGAAGAAAATTGTTTCTTTGTAAGGTAAGTAGCCATACTAGAGTGGAAATGAAGAGTCTACTTGAAGGGACCTACAATGAATAATGGGCAAATAGACAAGTTTTTGTACTCTTACAAGGACGACGTTTCTATGCAGATTCAGTCGGCTGTTGAGTCTTGGCCTTTTGGATACGTTTCGAGCGACTCGTCCAAAACGAAAGCTGCTCAAAGCGCATTGTTAATTGAAATACAAGATAGAGGCAGAGACAACAATACGGTGGCTATTGAAGCGTGCCTCCATGTGGGTTGTGGTTTTTCTTTTGATGACAACGGTAAGGTTGAATTGGAGCAGTTAATGAGGTCTGGTGACCGTCTTCAGGCAATGGAAGTTACAGGATCGTTCAAGGAATTAGCGTACCTACTTCACCATAAACTTAGTCGGTTAAAAGGGGAGCTTCATGAACAAGGTCGGGAAATAACGACATTAATGATAACTGCCGTAGGTCATCATATTTCAATTGATGATTATTCACTCTTTGCTTCGATTGCTCGAATATCAGGTGCTCAGTGCATTTCAAACGGGTGCTTATTTAACGATACTGAAGATTTCCATCTCAAACTTCATATTGCTAGTGCTATGAAAATTGATGATGGATATTTTGAAGTTCCACCATTCCTGCGTTGAAACCACTAATATTATTTCTTGTATGTATAGCTAAATGTTGCCAGTCTAATCGAGCGAATAGAGGGGGGCAGTTCTGTCTTTTGCTAGTCGTGCTTCGCCATAGGCAAACTAACTACAATTTAATTAAATTGGTCAAATCTATAGCATGGAAATGTCCAACTATGAGTTATGAGCTCGGTAGGGCGACTGCACGCTCTGGCAGTGACTAACCAAGCCGAGGTGTAAAATCGAGTGTGAGTCACTACATATTAAGAGATCATGAGAGGTTCATTTTGAGCCTCTCTTTTTTGACCATAAACGTGATAGTCTTCGTGGCGAAGTTCATTCTAAGGTCTCTTTGTCATGGTCAATTACGCCTCTATCGACGTTCCTTTTAACCTGCGCCATACCTGCTGGTTTTGCGGCGAGCCGAGCCATCAAGAGCTGACCTTTCCCATCCAAGAATCGGACTATATCACCCATACCCCTCTGGCTATTCCAGGTAGATTAAAGGACAGTCACCAAATAGAATCCGCTTCATAGTTTCTACTTCGAGTAACTTTTCAACGAACAGTTTCTTGAGCTTGTTATTCTCAGGTTATCTCTCACTCGAGCCTCCAAGATTCTTTTAAATCGCGCGGTGGTAATTGATAACATAGATCCAGAATTTTTAATTGCTTCGTATTCGCTCATGCGGCTAATGAACTATCAATCAATAGAAGCAGCTAAAAGTTCAAATACCTCCGAAGAACATATAGAACACTTCCGAGAGTTGCTAGGTGGTTTTCTGCTAATGCTCGAGACGGAACAATCTCGTATTCGAAGGGATTTTTCTAATTCGGATTATAGGGTTCTATATCGCTACGAGTTTGATTAGTCAAGAGCTCCAGTTGTAGGAGTATATGAAAAATATCAAGACTGCAAAAGAGCGCTTGATGATTTGTTGTCTAGGGTGCCTGCTGAACTTTTAGAGTATGAAAATAAAATTAAGGGTACGGCTAAATAAGGTCTTCGGATCGCCTAACAAGTGCAGCCAGCAGGACAAACCTACGCTGAAGGCGTCATAAGCTCATTTTACTGTTTACATATACAGTTATTTTTGATTGAATGAGAGCAAGGTACTGTAAAGCCGTGATTGTCATGGATAAAAGTAAGAAAAAGCTACAAATAAAGTTTTTAAGTTGGATTGCAGCACTTGTCATCGTACAAGCCATGGTCGATAAAGTGATCTTTGATATCCCTGCGCCTATGATGGACAAAGATATCGAGTTTTATCAACCTAAAAGTGACCTGGACTCTAATTTGAGAAATATGAATTTATATATTCATGATAAAAATTTGATTTCGGCACTTAGCATAGACACTGGACAAAAAACCGTTAACGATGAATATATGGTCATCTTGCGTGAATACCATAGCCAAATGTTGGAATTGTATAACCTTATATCTTCCAAGTCTGTTCTAATGTCGATTGAGAAGATGACAGATAATATTGTTACATCTATTAAATATACCAACTCAGACCAGTGTTTATTCATTGGTGATTCAAAAGATATATATACTAGGTTAGTTCAAGAATATCCTTCGATAATTGAAGGTTTAAGCAAAAGACCTGATGCAATTATGCGTATACATCAGCGTATAAATAGTGTGAAGCCGGAGAAGAATGAAAATGGTGAATACAACGTTGACGGAATGGTGGAGCGATTAGAGATTATTCGAGATCTGATGCAAGACCGTACTTGGCAGTAAGAAAAGACAATACTGAAGCTCTGCTAGAAATCAACCAGTTCCTTGTTCATTTTGATGTACTTCATGCTGTGTATACACGCTGTGCTGAAAACTACAACAATGAAGTGAAGAATAAGAAAGATATCAGGGATGTTGTTAGCTTCTTTATCTTCATCGTACTGACGGTGCTTACTTATCGCAAAGAAATTCTTAGTTAACGGTGTAGCTGTTGGCTTATAACAAGGCATTAAAGAGCGAATCGGTAACGTGCGCTGGTTTCACTTCGCTCAAGTGTAGCGCACGTTACTCCACACCTCAATGCGGCGTTACTTTGCCATACCTCAGTTAATCCGTTCTATCCTAATTTAGTAATATGACTGACACAGAATTGTCCAATTATGAGTTATGAGGTCGGTAGGGCGACTGCACGCTCTAGCAGTGACTAATCAAGCCGAGGTGTAAAATCGAGAGTGAGTTACTGCAAATTAAGAGATCATGAGAGGTTCATTTTGAACCTCTCTTTTTTGACCTTAAACGTGATAGTCTTCGTGGCGAAATTCACTCTAAGGTCTCTTTGTCATGCTCAATTACGCCTCTATCGACGTTCCTTTTAACCTGCGCCATACCTGCTGGTTTTGTGGCGAGCCGAGCCATCAAGAGCTGACCTTTCCTATCCAAGAATCGGACTATATCACCCATATCCCTCTGGCTATTCCAGCTTGCGATGAGTGTCGCATTATAGCTAAGGGCACAGCCAATGTGATGAGAGCGCCCGAGTCCATCTATGACCTCAAGCTTCAGGTAAAGAATGCGCTAATGAAACGCTACGCCAAGCATCTAGGTATAGGGGTAAACTGGACTAAGGAAGAGCTAGAAGAAACTACCCTAGATGGCACTGCTTTCAAGGCTTTACCGATAGCGCTTGGGCTATGTATGAGATAGCCAAGCAGCGCGCCGACTTCAATGGTTGGGACCTGTATGTGGATGGCATGGAGTTGGATATCCTAGACGATACTTACGCCTTTGAGTTCGAGGGCAAGAAGTTTGCTAGCTTCGATTCCGCAGTAGAGTTCTTTTTACGCGCAGAATCCCTTAACAAGTATCTGTTCGAAGGGCTGGTGGATATCCTGGGACAGAGCCGTTTTGCCTATGCCCTTAAGATAGGTCGTTTGTACACAGGTGTGAGTCGTCGCGAAGCCAATGAGATCCTTGAAGAGATCGCCACTCAAGAAGCCGACCGTAAACAGATGCTAAGCCAAGAAAAACTGCATAACGATCTAAAGCGAGTAGATGCTGAGTCTATCTCTGAAGTTGAAATCTATGGGGTATCGGTACCTGCTGAGGCCATTGGATGGGCTATATCGAGAAGCATCAATAACCCTGAAAAGCTTGAGCAGTCGGAAGATGCCTTCTTTGAGCAACATGAACACCTAGGTGGCGTAGGCGCCTTTCATCTGTTCAATGGACTGCAGGTATATTTGCACGCGCGCACCAATGCAGAATGGGCTCGAGAGCAAGACCCAAACCATGAATTATGGATTAAATAGTTTTCATCTTTTCACCATTCGCGATGCGCTATGATGGTGTTCTACTTATCTATAAGAGATGAAATATGAAGCTAAAAGCCGACATTGCAGTCATGGATATTCTGGGCCACATGATAGTGTGGTTTCTATTAACCATCATTACCTTTGGTATCGCCCTGCTGTTCTTCCCTTACTCGTTTGCTAAGTTCGTGATCAATCGAACTTCAGTAGTGGATGAATATGGTAATCAGCGCCGCATGGTATGTGACATAGACCTGTTCGGTAATATCGGTCACGTGGTGCTGTGGTTCTTTATCACCATATTCACCCTAGGTATTGGCTACTTCTTCTACTTCTATCGCGTGTGTAACTACGCGCTGAATAACAGCCGCGTAGACTAGGTCTACGCGGAGTTTCGAACCACCATTTCACCGGCTAGGCTCTCAGTAATGGGGTTGGTATCTTGATTACGAATGCGGTGCAGTAGGTCTGATACCGCTCTTTCACACAGCGCCTTGATTGGCTGCTTTACCGTTGTCAGCGAGTAGGGCGGCCAGCTGGCTGAATCGATATCATCAAAGCCGGTAATAGCGATATCTTCAGGCACTCGAAGTTGGGTATGCTCCTTAAGCGCATTCATAACACCTATGGCAATCTCATCATTACCACACACGATGGCATCGGGCATTTGCTCATGGGTATTAATGTGATTCAGCATCTGTCGATAGCCCGACTCTACCGTAAACTCACCGTATTCTATGGTAACGCTTGTCAGCTCAAGCTGTTGCAGGGTTTCTTTATAACCGGCCACACGATCAATGGCGGTGGAGGCAGACTTATCACCGGTAAAACAAGCAAAGGTTTTATGGCCTTGCTTTGCTAAGTATTCGACTAGGTCGTTGGCTGCTTGTTTGTTATCGGTACACACTGAGCTTGCGTATACATTGGGCACGTGTCGGTTGATAAAGCTGAATTCTATGCCGCGGTTAACATACTGGTTAATCAGCTTGGCATCGATATTGGCACTGGCCAAGATCACTCCATCCACCTGATATTGGTCGATAAGAGGCAGGATATCGTCCACGCCTTTTTCATCCTGATTAAACAAAACCACACGCTGATTGGCGGCGCGCAGTAGCTCTAGCAATTCCAGTAATAACTTTGAATAGAACTGGGGGTTGTGCGAGATAGGTTGAATGACTGCGATGCAGTTAGAGTGGCTTGAAATTAGCGCTCTCGCCATTTCATTCGGAACATAACCAAGCTGTTTAGCCGCTGCGAGGATCTTCTCTTTCTTTGCGGCTGAGATAGAGCCGTTTGGTGAAAATGCTCTAGAAACAGAGGCTTGGGAAACACCCGCTAGCTTGGCTACATCTACTGAGTTTGCTTTTCTTCTCTTTTCCATCAAGTGTTTCCATGTCTTGTGCAGGCGTCATAGGTTACTAAAAACTATGAACTTTTTCCGCTACTTGTTTGAACCCATTAATAATCATGGCGTGTTCTGAGCTAATCGCAAACAGACTGGTTCCTGTTTCTTGCCACCACTTAAGCTGGTCGGTGTTGGCGAGGAAGGTGCCCACAGGTTTGTTGTGTACTTTTGCGCTTTCGCAGATCTTAAAGCATGCAGACATTACCGGTTCAGCATTAGGGTCTGTTTCCCCATAGGCCACAGTTAGGTCAACTCGCCCGATGAATAGGGCTGTGATTCCGTCTACCTGTGCGATTTCATCAATGTTTTTAACGCCATCGATATCTTCGATCTGAGCGATGATCAGAGGCTCTTTATTTTGCTCTAGGTGTTTTGAAATGGTGCTGTTGCCAAATAGGGCTGGTCTTGTGGAGCCAGCGAAGCCTCGTCCGCCATCACCGTAACGGCTTAGCTTAACCAGTTCTCGAGCTTGTTCTGCGGTTTTGATATGCGGAACTTGGATACCGGTAGCGCCACTATCCAAAACGCTTAGTATGGTTGAGGCATCGGCGTTAGGAATGCGTACTATGCAGGGAAGGTCTGCTAATCGGCAGGTGGCGATACATTGGTCGAGCTCGCGCTTACCAAAGGGAGCGTGCTCCGCATCGAGAATCACGTAGTCTAAGCCGGACAGGGCTAGAACCTCCATGATGATGGTGTCGGGGGTTTTAACGAAGGTGCCAACTAACTGTTTTTATCTTTAATATCAGTAATAAGGGACATAGATACTCCAAAAAAAGTAGCCACAGGGGCTACCTTATACAACTAGGATTTATGCTTCTTCTGCTTTGTAGCGACGAACGCGGATGTCTGCCTGCTCTTTGTGACCTGCAAAGCCCTCGAGAGCACATAGACGTGAGCAGTATTCACCCACGGTTAGTGATGCCGCCTCTGTTACGCGCTGATAGGTACAGGTCTTGATGAACTTACCTACCATAGACACCTGTGTACTTAGCAGCTTTGTTGGTTGGTAGAGTGTGGTTGGTGCCGATAACCTTATCACCATAAGAAACGTTGGTCTCTTTACCTAGGAATAACGCGCCGAAGTTGGTCATGTTATCTAGGAAGTATTTAGGATCTTTAGTCATAACCTGAACGTGTTCAAATGCTAGCTCATCAGCACCTGAACCATCTCTTCATAGGTATCACACACGATCACTTGTCCGTAATCTGCCCAAGACTTAGCCGCAATGTCTGCGGTAGGAAGGATAGTAAGCTGACGCTCGATCTCCTTGATGGTCTCTTCGGCAAAGGAGCGTGAGTTAGTCAGTAAAACAGACGGTGAGTTGTAGCCGTGCTCTGCTTGACCCAGTAGGTCTGCTGCTGCCAACTCTGGATCACAGCCAATCTCATCGGCAATTACTACCGTTTCCGTTGGGCCTGCAAACAGGTCGATGCCTACGCGACCAAATAGCTGGCGCTTAGCTTCTGCCACAAACGCATTACCCGGGCCTACGATCATATCCACTGGCGCAATCGTCTCAGTGCCGATAGCCATAGCGCCGACAGCTTGAACTCCGCCCATGCAGTAGATCTCGTCAGCGCCAGCCATCGCCATAGCCGCGACTACATAGGTATTTGGTTTGCCTTCGAATGGAGGCGCACAGGCGATAACGCGCTTAACACCAGCAACTTTAGCCGTAAGTACACTCATGTGTGCTGAAGCGACAAGTGGGTACTTACCTCCTGGGATATAACAGCCTGCGCTGTTTACAGGGATGTTCTTATGACCCAGGATAACGCCTGGTAGGGTTTCTTGTTCTACGTCTTGTAGGGATGCCTTTTGGATCTCAGCAAAGCGACGCACCTGAGTTTGGGCAAAGGCGATGTCTTCTTTTTCTTGGTCGGTCAGTGCATCTACGCAAGCTTGGATCTGCTCATCTGTGAGACGGAAGTTCTCTGGACCCCAGTTATCAAATTTCTCTGATAATTCGCGAACCACGTTGTCACCTTCTTTCTCGATGCGACCTAGGATGGTTTCTACTGTTTGACGAACAGACTCGTCATTGTTTTTAGCAACTTCAACGTCGATTCCATTTTTTACGTATTCGATCATTTCTAATTTCCTTTTGATAAATCTACACAGATGGCGTTAGGTTTGGAGTAGTGTTGTTCGTTTTTTGTCGTCCAATCAGGATCATTGCCACCACAGTGGCTGCGGCAGCTGCCTTGATCCAGATGACAGGACTAAAGATGGCGACCGCTGGGATGGCCCAGAGTAGCCAGCTATATTTGTTTTGCGTGATAGGGTATGCCGCCAGTAGAGAAGAGAAGGCGATTACCTGCAATATGGTAATGACCAGCATAGAGACGATGCCCATAGCCGAGCCCTCAAGCAATAGTTCAGGGTTGAACAGGAACAGCAGTGGTAATAAATAAGCCGTTCCGCCCAGTCTCAGGGTGTAGCCCGCCACTTTATGCCACGGGTCTTTACTGATGGCCGCTGCTACGAATACCGAGATACACACAGGTGGCGTGATAACAGATAGAGCCGCATAGTAAAGCACGAATAGGTGTACCGTTAGTGCTTCAAAGCCTTGTTGGATAAGTGCTGGAGCAAATACCGCAGAAACCAGTACGTAAGCGGCTGAGGTTGGAAGACCCATGCCAGCAATGAGACATACGACTGCCATTAGGCCAGCAATCAGCAGTACATCACCGTTAGCAAAATCTAGGATGATATTGGTGATGGTAACGCCAACGCCGGTTAGGTTAACCATGGCAACGAACACCTGCGCAGAAACCAGAAGGATTCCCACAACTACAACGCCTTTACCGCCATCGATAAGTGCCGCCTTGATGCTAGATAGCATCTCGCCTAGAGGTTTCTTCTGAATGATGCTACACGCAATATAAGCGCCCACGTTACCCATGATGCCGAGACAAGCTGTCATGTTGATAGAGTAGCCGTTGATAACACCCACAATGATACCGCCGAAGGCACACACGATAGGGGTGATGCGGTGCCAAACCAGTGATTCGCGCCAGTCTGGAAGCTCATCTTCAGAGACCTTACCGAAGTTAGACTTCTTCGAGATAAGGTGAACCGTGTTGAAGATACCAAAGTAGAGCAAGATAGCC
Source organism: Vibrio sp. JCM 19236 (assembly GCA_000830455.1). Classification (GTDB taxonomy): domain Bacteria; phylum Pseudomonadota; class Gammaproteobacteria; order Enterobacterales; family Vibrionaceae; genus Vibrio. The sequence goes on along the minus strand of BBSB01000007.1, from coordinate 108,007 downwards.
GGAATGAAGCAACAGTGATGATGGTCCAGTAGTTCACACCTACAAGCTCAGCCATAACGAAGGCTGCAGTACCCATGATAGGTGGAGCCAACTGACCACCGGTTGATGCCATTGCCTCTACCGCGCCAGCAAATGGACTTGGGTAGCGCAAACGCTTCATTAGGGGGATAGTGAAGTTACCGGTTGTCGCTACGTTCGCCACTGAGCTACCACTGATTGAGCCAAATAGACCTGAAGCAATAGTTGCGATTTTAGCTGCACCGCCCACGCTAGAGCACTGATGCGCGATGACATATCTAGGAAGGTTTGGCCAGCGCCAGTATGCAGAAGGAAGCTACCAAACAGGATGAATGAAGCTAGGGTAGTTGAGGCGATATTTACCAGCATGCCCCACATGCCGCGGTCTGAAAGATAGATAACCTCGGTCAGATAGAAGATATCAAAACCGCGGTGACCCATGACTCCGCTGATATACTCCCCAAGGTAGGCATAGGCGAGAGCTAAACCTACTAGGATAGGAAACACTGGACTAGCGCAGCGACGGGAAAGCTCCAATAGGCCGACCAAGGCAGAGCAAGCAATCCAGACATCTACTTGCTCGGCAAACGGCAAGTCGTTCATTATGGTTTCAAAGTTAACGATAATGTACCAACGCCGGTCAGGACCATGCCGACGATAGCAGTATCGATAACCATACCCAGAGGCGCCAACGCTTCTGGTCGCCCAATGGATAGAGTAGTACCGCCAATACAGTGATCAGGCAACGAACACTGAGCGCTGTATCAGGGTTTCAAAGGTGCCGAAGAAGGAGGTGTAGAATATGAATATCCCGATCGCCCCCCAACGATTGGAATGGCCATTTCGCGCAATGATTGAGGGGATTTGGTTGCAGTTTCCATCTTCATATACCTCCTGTAACGGACCGATTAACCTTCGATTAGATTTGCTGGTACTTCGTAGCCTTGCTCTTCGAAGTACTTAACTGCACCCGGGTGTAGCGGTGAAGTGGCATATTTCAGTGTCTGCTCGATTAGGTTTTCGCCTTGAACTGCAGGGAAGGCCGTCGCTTGCTCAACCTCGTCTTCCATTACTGATTTCACTATGTTGTATGCAGTTTCAGTATCCAGTTTTGGAGATGCAGATACGCCGATCACAAAGCCCCAAGTCTTGTATGGGCCACGGTTAACCAACTTGTCTCCCGGCATATCAACGATGGCAACCTCAGGATGGTTTTCGCTGATGGCTTTCACTTCAGTGTCGTTTAGGCCAATCGCAGTAAGAGGGGTAAAGGTGCCGATATCGGTAGTAAGTGCGTCGTAGCGGTTACCTACAGATGACTTGATCATGCCGCAGATGCGGTTGTCTTTAATGCCATTTGCTAGCTCACCGTTTGAACCGCGAACCCACTCTGGCTCAACGCTCAAGGTTTTCATGATGGCAAGGGTTGTCGCCTCTGTTGCCGAACCACGCATGCCAGGACCAAGACGGATACCAGTCAGTTCAGTTAGAGAGTTAACCTCGCAGTCTTGGCGGGCAATGATGTTTTGTGGTGCTGGGTTATAGGTCCAAAGCAGTTGTGATTTGATTGGACGCTTGAAGTTGTCTTGTCCGTAGTACGCCTTGTGCAATACGTTCGAAGTGATTAGGCCGATGTCTAGTTGGTTGCGGTCCATACGACGTAGGTTATCCACGGTAGCACCAGTTTCAATTACCGATACCTTGTAGTCATCATGGTTTTGCTCAACCACCTTCTTGATAGATGCAAAGTAAGCGTAGTGGGCAGACTGAGCGTTAGTCGCGCCAAAAGCGAGTCGAGTCTCTGCATGTGCATTAACGGCAAATGCACCAACAGCTAGGGGAAACAATAGGGATTTTAGTAGGCTGACCTTCATGGTTATTCTTCCTTTTTTGTATACGTATACATTTTTGTTTCAAGCGCAATTATAAAAGCACAAAAAAACCGCATCTCATGTGACCAAAACCACAATAATCTGTTGTTATAATGTTAATGAATGGTTTATGAGTTGAAGATCACAATCTTCATTCACCCACTGAATTAGATTTACATCAGGTTTTGAATAGGTATTCGGAGAAGGTATGAGCAAGGCGGCTTTTATTACAGGTGGAGTGGGAAAGATAGGCAGAGCCATCTGTATTTCATTGGCGAATCAAGGCTACAAGGTGTTCTTTAGTCATAGAGGAAGTGAGGCTGGAAAGGCTAATGCCAGCGCATTGCTAGACGAGCTAAACGGGGAGGGTCACAAGGCAGTGTGTGTCGATATTACTGACCATAAAGCCTATGAACTGACACTACGAGAGGTGATAGAAGCAGACCAAGCTATCGACCTTGTGATTAACTGTGCCGGTACTACCCAGTTTGTCGCGCCGTCTGATCTAGATGGCTTGAGTGAAGAGCTGGTGGATAGGATATTTCAGGTAAATGTGCGTGCTGCGATTACAACAGTAAGATTGCTAGAACCTCACCTTCAGTTCTCCGATAACCATCCGTGCATTATCAATATCAGTTCGATTGCGGCTAAAACCGCTATCGGTAGTAATATCGCTTACTGTGCCAGTAAGGCCGCGATGGACAGCTTGACCATGTCGTTGGCGAGAAGTCTAGGGCCAAAAATACGCGTTCTGTCGGTCTCTCCAGGCCTTGCCGATACCGACTTTGTTAAAGGGTGGATACGAGCTGGCGTGATGAACAATTAGAGAAGACGCCGCTCAAGAGCTTGGTGTCTCCAGAGCAAGTAGCAGAGGCGGTTTTAAGCGCCAAAGAGCATCTACTGTTTACCACAGGCGCAGTGATTCCTGTGGACGGTGGTCGCCCTCTAAACTAGTTCAGTTCCCTTAGGCTAGGCTGAAATTTCAGTGAGATTACCGAGGTATAGCAAGAGTCCAGACAATGGCCGCAGCCGATACAGGACTCTTGTTCTATTTGAGGGGCTTTATCTTCACGCCAAGTTAATGCGCCGTAATTGCAGCTATCCTCACAGCTAGAGCAGTAGCTAAAGATATTCTCACAGCTATTGCTAACAGTCGCGATTAAGCCGGTTTGAAGCTTAGTATTGGATAGGGCCATACTTGGACATGCACTTTGGCATGCACCGCACACAAGGCAACTTGAGTAATCGACCTCTATGTTTGCCAAGTCATCCTTAATCATGATGATGTTTGGCTCGCATACCGCCACACACTTTCCGCAACCATCGCACTCACGCTGAAACATGGCTTCAGCGATGGCATAGGGTGGACGAGGGGCGGCAGGCTTAGGTTCAAATTGAACCTTAGGTCTGCCAAATAGACGGCGTTTATTGAGGTCGATTCGCTCAGTCATTACTTAGCCTGTATCGCTTGGTTGATAGCCATAACTAGGTTTTGACTAAAGTGGCCTAAGGCTTGATAGCTTGGGTTTTGTGCATGCTGATTAAAACGCTCAATAAACTGCTCAAACCAGGTATTCAGGTGTTTATCTAAAAGCGTTGTGGCTCGGTCGATACGGCCTTGCTCAAGCAAGATACCCAGCACCATTAGCATTAAGCCCACTTGATCTTCAGGTTCGTTTTGAGGTGTATTGAAGTCGAGATTACACTCTCGCAGAAAGGTGCGAAAAGCGAGGGTAGATTCACCAAATACCACTTCTTCTCTATCTAGATACACAGAGCCCCACGGCGGCGCTTCCATATCGCCAATGCCTGCTAGTAGGGTGTCGTGTTCCGTTTGAAGTTCAGCTAGGTCGCTGTCGGCAAAGGCTTGAATTAGCTCATTCAAACCTTCAATTTCAACATCAGAAGACGCAAATGTATTGAGTAGATTTGTCTCTTGATATTGGCTCGGCTGATAGTAAAAAGCGCCCCTGCGAATTTGCACAGAGCGCTGTATTCGGCAAAGTTGAGTTCGGTTAGTTTCATCATATTAAAAAAGCCCGAGGCAAAACCTCGGGCCTCCGTTTTAGTACAGACCAGCGGTAAAGTGCATGCCGTAGAAGACATTCCGACCGGCAAGTTCAGCCACCATAAGCACTACAAAGGTGATGCAAAGTAGGGCTGAGCGAGTTGATTTACCCAGTGCAGAGAACGCCGAGATGATCCACAGCACAATCGCCACAGCCGACAGCATAACCTGTGCAGTCAGGTAGCCAGATAGGCTTTGTAGCTGGCTGATACCCTGATGGATGGCGGTAGTAACACCGCTAAAGAACAGGGTTTGCAGTGCAATGGATGCTAGGTGAAAGGCAATAAAGGTGATGCCAATCAGTGCCAGCGCTTTGGTTGCGCAGCCTCTTGAAAGACCCAGAACCTGAACTAGGGTAGCCGCTAGAAGGACACCTAGAGTCAGCACGGTAAACCAGAACTCAACGAAAGTATTCATGCTAAACCAAGTCGGTACCGATGGGATGTAGTAGACGTTCGCCATCGCAAACATAAACACAACACCCACTACCATAGACAATGCGGTTAGTAGTTTTTGGATAGCTCGACCACCAAGGTTTAGAAGCGAGGTGAGCCAAGCAAGGCCGGCTAGAGTCAAGAAACTTGAACCAGTTAGGATCTCATTGGATAGCGCCGATGCACCCACGCGGTTAAAGGCGTTGAACGCGCGCAGCGGTGAGCAAGGTGCGTGGTTGAGCACATAAAGCCAATGGCCATAAAACCAAGGATGATAAAGCGCGCAATATGCAGTTCTCGTGATGGCTTATCTAGGTTTTTCCATTGATACAGGCTAAGAGCGATATGCGCCCCTACTGCGGTTTGCGCCAGCGTGGTAAAGCCTACCAAAGGTAGTTCATAGATCATTACTTAACCTCCCTTGGGTTTTGTAGGAAACCACTGCGGTCATCGGTGGGACGACCGTTTGGATTCAGCTTCACGATCAGGTTAGGGCTAGTGATACGAGAATCTGGAAGTGGTGCAACATCAGCGTTGCTGCCGTATTTAGCGCGCAACTCGTTGATTGGACCAAACTCGATAGCACGCAGTGGACAGCTGTCTACACATACTGGCATTAAGCTTCGGCAACGCGCTCAAAGCAACCGTCACACTTGGTCATGTGGCCTTTCTCTTCGCTGTACTGTGGCGCGCCGTAAGGGCAGGCCATGTGGCACGATTTACAACCGATGCAAACGCTCTCGTCTACCACTACCAAGCCATCTTCTTCACGCTTATGCATAGCGCCCGATGGGCATACCTTGGTGCAAGCGGGGTGAGTACAGTGGTTACAAGAGATAGACAGATAGTAAGCAAACACATTCTGGCGGAATGCACCGTCTTTCTCGGTCCAGTTACCGCCCACGTATTCATATACGCGGCGGAAGTTGCGGTCGATACCTAGGTCTTTGTTATCTTTACAAGACATCTGGCAGGTCTTGCAGCCAGTGCACTTGCTTGAGTCGATATAGAAACCGTATTGCTGTTTAGGAGTCATTATTTAGCCCCCATCTTTTTGATAAGTGACACTTCCACAAGGTTGGTGTGGCTCGGGTTAGATTTAGCCAGTGGGCTAGGGCGCTGCGTGGTCAGAACGTTGATGGAGCCGGCCTGATCGATACCCTTGTTGTTCGGGGTATACCAAGCGCCTTCACCAAGACCTGTCATTCCTGGCATGATGCGAGGGGTCACTTTTACGCGAACATGCATCTCGCCATGTGCGCTACGTACGCTGGCAAGGTCGCCGTTTTCTAGACCGCGAGATTGTGCATCCATTGGGTTGATCCACAGCTCTTGAGGAGCGGCGGCCTTAAGCACATCGACGTTTGCGTAGGTAGAGTGCGCGCGAGCCTTGTAGTGGAAGCCAGTTAGCTGAAGTGGAAATTCCGAACGCTCTTTCGCATCCCAACCGTTAAAGGTTGAGTGGTACTCAGGAAGCGCAGTTACATGCTCGTCTTCATCCAGTTCCCACGTCTTAGCGATCTCAGCCAGTTGCTCGGAATAGATCTCAATCTTGCCCGATGGCGATTTCAATGGGTTGGCAATTGGGTCGCGACGGAAGTCTTCAAACGCCACGTGCGGACGGTCGAATTGCTTCTTGAAGATGCCCTGCTTACGCATATCGTTATAGCTTGGCAGGTTTGGATCTTGGTTCTGCTCTAGGGTTAGGGCATACAGATGTTGTAACCACTGCTCTTGAGTGCGACCTTCGGTGAACTCATCGAATACGCCCATGCGCTTAGCTACGCCAGACATGATCTCGTAGATAGGCTTACATTCAAATCTTGGCTCGATAGCTTGGCTAGCAAAGATGAAGTAAGGCATAGACGCTGCCGCGCCATCCATACAGAAGTCCGATTGCTCTGAGGTAGTACAGTCAGGAAGCACGATATCCGCATACTTGGCAGATGCCGTCATATGGTTGTCGATCACCACGATCATCTCACACGCTTTGTCATCTTGTAGGATGTCGTGAGTACGGTTGATGTCTGAGTGCTGGTTGATGATGCAGTTGCCCGCATAGTTCCAGATAAACTTGATGTTGCTGTTCAGCTGCTTAACACCCTGCACACCGTCGGTAAGGTCGGTCATCTCGGTGCCACGCACAATCGCATCCGTCCATAGGAACATAGGGATAGATGCCTTGATTGGGTTGCTCAGGGTCGGGAAGCGAACGAATGGATAGCTGTGGTTGCCTTCACGGGCGCCGGTACCACCGCCTTGCAGGCCAACCTGACCGCGAAGCAGTGACAGCATCATAATAGCTTTACATGCCTGCTCACCGTTTGCTGAACGCTGTAGACCCCAGCCTTGAGTGATGTAGATGCGTTTCGCATCACCGATCTCACGCGCCAGCTTGATGATGATATCCGCTGGAATGCCAGTAATTGGCTGAGCCACTCTGGGTTTTAGCTACGCCGTCAGGGCCCGTACCCAGAACATAGTCTTTATAGCTGCCATTCTCTGGCGCGCTCTCTGGCAGAGTTTTTCGGTCGTAGCCGATGCAGTAGGTATCAAGGAACTCTTGGTCTACCTTGTCTTCGGTGATCAGCACGTGAGCAATAGCCGCAACTAGTGCTGCATCTGTGCCGTGCTTGATTGGTACCCATTGGTCTTCACGACCTGCCGCAGTGTCGGTGTAGCGAGGATCGATACAGATGGTGCGCGTGCGGCTGATGTTCTTGCCATCCACATAACTGTGCACCTGACCACCACCCGACATACGAGTCTCGGCCGGGTTGTTACCGAACATCAAGCAAAGGTCGGCGTTCTGAATATCATCGATGCTGTTGTTGTCTACCCATTGACCGTAGAAGTATTTCGACATCCATTCGATGTTGGCTGCTGAATAATCTCCATAGTGGTTAAGATAGCCACCACACAGGTTCATCAGGCGCGCTACCAGGGTTTTACCCGGCGCCCAGCTCTTGGTTACAGTGCCGCCAAGGGTACCTGTACCGTAGTTTAGGTATACAGCCTCGTTGCCATGTTCTTTGATGATGCGTTTCAGGTTGTCACCTATGGTATCGAAGGCTTCATCATGTGATGCGCTTAAACTTGCCTTCACCACGCTTGCCTACGCGCTTTAGTGGGTATTTCAGGCGGTCTGGCGAGTAAACACGACGGCGCATAGAGCGGCCACGCAGACAGGCACGAACCTGATGATAGTTGTTGAAGATATCATCGCCGGTGTTATCGGTTTCAACCCATTTGATCTCACCATCAACCACGTGCATACGCAGCGGACAACGTGAGCCACAGTTCACCGTACACGCTGACCAAACAATCTTTTCGTCCTTTTTAGGAGGAGTAGGCTTAGCCTGGGCTTTAGTTGAGAAGGGAAGAGAGATAGCGTTGCTAGCTAGGGCTAAAGTGCCCAATGCGCCACTGCCTTTAAGAAGGGTGCGCCTTGAAAGAGTAAATTTATCTTCCGTAGCCATGAGGCCTCCAGTGCGAGCTTCGATGAGGCAATACCTCACAAAAACTAGGTGAATAATTCTGCGCACAGTATCTACGGAGGTATCCAAGGAATCTTGATTAAAATCAATTTCTTAAAATGGGTGGGAGCAAGCTTAAATTGCAGTTTTGATATGAATTCATCGAGGGAATAATTGACTTAGCACCAGATTCGCTTACTCAATAAAGATTTTTGAGGCGGGAGGTTCAGATGGCTTCTGTAGTATCACCAGATATAAGTCATAACGGGCTTATTTTTCCCAATCCAATCTGCCTTTTTGAGATTTTTATGAAGCATTCCCTACTAAGTTTGATGTGTGTATTTAGTCTGCAAGTAAATGCCACACTCGTTCCAGACATACCCCACAAGGATTCCAATCCATTCTATCCGATTCTCGAGGAAATCATCTTAGAGGGTAATACTCAGAATATTGATGTGAACACCTTGTCTTGGTATTACCTGTCTGCAGATAGCCCTAAACAAGGTGATTCAGCGCTCTTAGCCGATATTATTTTTACTATCGATTCTATTCTGACTGCTCCACAAGGGGATGACGTCAATATAGTGATTTTTGATACTGCTCGAGTGCTAGACGCTATCGACCAAATCTTACTTACAGAACATGATGCTTTGTCAGAGGAGTTGTTATCTCGCTGGTGGCCGTATCTTGAGCAAAATATGCTCACCATCTATGAAAAGAGGCGCAACCCTGAACATAAACCGAATGAACACGGTCTCAATTACCCGAATCCTGATGCATTTGCTCTGTTGGCTGTGAGTATTGCAAAGCGCTACTTTGAATTGGAAGAGCCTGATCTGTTTGAGGCTGAACTCCTGCAAGGACTGTCGGACCATCTTTATGCCGATGGTGCATGGTCCTATCTGTTCGAGAGCAATGAGGAGCCTGCATACCATGGTGTCGTATTAACCGGCCTAGCTCGATACTATGAGAGAACGGGGTCTGTGGCAGCGCTATCCTTGTTGGTTCGTTCAGCACCCTACTATCCACTCAGCGTTGAGGTGGGTGGGGTGACAGAAGGCTCTACATCCCCTTATTGGAAACATCGTTGGGACGTCATCTTTCCTTGGTTCCCTGGACTTATCGCAGGTACGACCCATGATGCGGCTAATCAGGCGCTCTACCAATCCATCCTAGAGCACAATCACAGCTACGATGTTGACTATGGAGAAGTGGCCGAAAAGAGTGATCCTCATTCGCAAATGTTGAGGATGGCGGCATCTAATTATAAAAATGACATTGAGGTCACTACGTTGCCTGATGATTACCTCGTTTGGGATCGCAATATCGAAGGGCCTAGAGCCAGACATGGCGACTGGTCGTATACCTTTACAGGACGAGATCTAGAGAAAAATCGAGGTAAATATACCTTCTTCGGAACCATGGTAACCGACACAAGCAACGGGCTATACCCACTCAGTGGAGCGGTACAGATAGTCATGCCAAGTGTTTATTACAATAGCCAAGACAGTTACATTCTTGGGATGAACGATGTAAACCGTATCAAGATTGAAGAGGGCGTGTCTTATATGACCACGGTCTACGATCTTCAAGAACCGGTTTCCGGAGGAGGGGACTCTCGAGCGGTGCCTTGGCGAGGTATACAGCTTTGGATAGCTGATAGTGAGCGGGCCGCAGGTCTAGTCTGTATTGAGCCAAAAGCGCCCCAAATTGCCTTTGGTTTGGAGGCGACTATTCGTATTGGTGCAGGAAGAGGCCTGCCTTTTAAAGGATTGACTTATAACGAGCTGGAAGACCATCAAGACATGTCCTACTCGCGAGGAAAGCAGGACGTAAGAATCGTATCGCATAATTTTGAAGATGTTATCATTAGAGATGCGCCAGATGATTATCGCGGAGAATCTGACGATATAGTACTGAGAGATAGTGTTCGGGTGCAGGGTACAGAGCATCACTACACTGACGAGAGGTACTGTATGACTCTTGAGATTAAGCCCGCTGATTCAGAGTATATTCAAGTGCGTAGTGAGGTATCAAAAACAGAATTGAGCTTGAATATGGCAAGTACCAATTACGTTTGTAGCAAGTTTAGAGCCTGGGCTTTGCCTAGGCTCGTTGGTTAGTGACTCGGTGCCTTGCTAACATTGGCGTTCTTTGGAATGCGCACCAAAATTAGTAACGGCACGATCAATACAAACAGCAGCGTTATAAAGGTAAAGGTATGCACGAAAGCTAGTATTTCAGATTGCTTATGTACCTGCTCTTGCAAAATGGTTTGTGTGGTAGGGTCGTTTAACGAATTACCCGTTTCAGCAAGCCAAGTCTGTAGGTTTGGATTGTAAGGCGTGATGGATTGACTCATGGCATTCCATTGCTGTTGTGCATCGCGGAACTGGAAGGTCGTGGCGATAGAGATACCAAACGAGCTACCGATAGTTCTGAATAGATTAAAGATACTAGCCCCAGCTACGCCTTGCTCTGGAGTAAGCGTGGTGTAAGAGATAGAAGACAAACCGCTGAACACTAGGCCCATACCACAGCCTTGGATAAGGCTAGGGAAAATAATCCAGAAGAAGTCGATGTTCTCTGAATAGCGAGACATGATAAGCCCAGCAATACCGCACAATAGTGCCCCGAAACCTACCGACCCTTTCAGCCTAGAGTTATTCATAAACTTAGCGGTAGCAATAAGGGTGATGGCAGCAGCGATACCACGCGGTGCCATTAGAAAGCCAGTGGTATCTACTGGATAGTTCAGCACCCCTTCTAGCATCATAGGTAGTTGCGCGGTTAGACCAAACAAGGCGCTCACGAAGATAGCCATCATGGTCGAGCCAAGGGCTAAGTTCCTGTTACTTATCATCCAGATAGGTGCGACGGGACTTCGGGTCTTAAAGCTTCGATAGACAAAGAACACAATACCGACAATAGCGACAAGCAGGCTCGCCTGAATCATACGTGATTCGAACCAATCTTTCTGGTTACCTTGGTCGAGTACTAGCTGAAGCATACCAATACCAATCGCCATAGAGATGATGGTTGGCCAATCTATCTTAGCCTCGCGCTTGTTAGAGATGTGCACAAAGAAATAGATCATCAGCAAGCAGAAGATGCCTACCGGTACGTTTACATAAAACACCCAACGCCAGTCGGTATTCTGGGTGATGATGCCACCCACGGTTGGGCCTAGGATAGGGCCGAGCAAGATACCGATACTGAAGATAGACATGGCTTTGCCACGCTCTTCTGGCGGAAATACTGCGATCAAAAGAGACTGTGCGAGTGGGATAACCACGGCGCCAAAGGCACCCTGAATAACGCGAAACAGCACCATAGCTTCGATGGATTGTGCCTGACCACACAGAGTCGATGATACGATAAAGCCAGTTACTGCCACCAATAGCAGTTTTCGCTCACCCAATTTGCCTGAGAAGAAGCTGGTTAGCGGGATGAATACCGCCTCTGCCATGGTGTATGAAGTTAACACCCAGGTGATGGTGTCAGAGGTAGCGCCTAACGAGCCCCGCATCTGCGGCAAAGCCACGTTGGCTATGGTCATGTCCAGCAATACCATGATGGCCGAGGTCATGACCCCTATGACGATCATCCATCGCTGGAATGGAGTGATATCTTGCACCCTTATTCTCCAGCTGTGGTGTCTACGGTAACTTCAGTGCTTGCGCCGATACGAAGCTGCGGCTTGGAAGCAAGATCGTCGGTGATTTCAATCTTAATTGGGAATCGCTGACCGATCTTAACCCAGTTACCGGTTGCGTTCTCTGGAGGTAGTAGTGAGAAAGCGGTGCCTGAAGCAGGAGAGATTTTAGCTAGCTTGCCGTGCCACACTACATCAGGGTACATATCGACCTTGATCTCAACTGACTGGCCTTCACGAAGGCGAGGCATCTGAGACTCTTTAAAGTTGGCTTGAACCCATTGGCTGTATTGCTTAACAAGCGGGAATAGTGGCTGACCGGTTGCGGCGAAGGTGCCAAGGTGTAGCTTGATGTCGCCTACATAGCCATCAAACGGTGCACTGATTTCGGTATAGCTTAGGTTTAGCTCAGCTTGAGCCAGTTTAGCGGCAGCTTGCTGAACCATAATAGATTCTTCACCCTTACCACCTTGTGCATCGATAGCTTGTTGCAGGTTAGCTTGAGCGGCATGCAGATGAGCCTGAGCATCGGCTAGGGTTGTGCGGTCTGTATCGCCTTGTTTGATTGGAACCAGTTTTTGCTCAAGCAGTTTCTGGGTACGACGATAGTTTTTCTGCGCGTTTTCAAGGTTGGCTTTTGCTTCATTAAGTGTCGCGATAGCCGCGTTTACGCCAGATTCTTGAGACTTGTTGGTTTGCAGTGCTGCGGAATAGGCCGCTTGTGCCTCTTTCACCGCTAGTTGATAAGGTGTCGGGTCGATAGTGATTAAGTGATCGCCCATGTGTACGAACTGATAGTCGTCCACCGAGATCTTAGTCACTCGACCATTTACCAACGGTGCTACGGAAACGACCTTGCCATGAACGTATGCATTTTCTGTCGATGGGTGTAAATCACTGTAGTGCCAGTAGTAAGCCAAAGCACCTACAACACCTAAAACAACAACCGCGGCCAGGTAGCCTTTCAAATACTTTTTCATAACAAATCCAAATCGGGTCGCGTGATAGGGAAGGAATAAGAATCATCACGCGTATAAATCGCTCGACCCTAACTATAGGGAGATCGCCGACTCATAGATATGCGAAAAAGTGCACACTTAATTTCAAAAAATGTGATCTGGACCGACCTGCTTTAAAATGTCCTAGTGAATTACCGGCTTGAGTTTTCCACCTTGGTCACTGATGGATCCCTTTGGGATGGCGGTTCTTATCTCTTTGAGGTAAGTGTCGAGATATTCGGTTTGGTTGTCGGTGAATTCAAGATACAGCTTAGTGCGCCGCTTAAGTAAGTCCTCAGCGGTGAGGACAAATTCTGCATCCATTAGATAATCCACTTCAACCTTGAATAAGCTCTCAGAGAACGCAAGCCCAAGGTCTCGCTTAGATTTAATGGAGTTGGTGAAATTCAGGGCGCGCGTGCCGTAGGCTTCGACCCAGCGCTTGATAAGAGACTCTTCCAAGAATGGCATCTGTTTTATGAGATCTGCTGTCAGTTGCCCTCTATCAAAGCCCTCAGCGCCAGGGAGCAGGGTTTGGTCTGTGGTGCATTGGTCGATATGCGGGAAGATTGGCTTGAGCTTTTCCATGGCCGCGTTTGCTAACTTGCGATAGGTGGTGAGTTTCCCCCCAAATACCGACAGTAGCGGGGCAGTTTGTTGATTGTGTTGCAGCGTTAATGTGTAGTCACGGGTAATAGCCTGAGGCGAGTCTGATTCGTCGTCACAAAGCGGTCTCACACCACTAAACGAGGCAATGATCTGCTCCTTAGAGATCTGATTTCTAAAGTGCTGATTGACCACGTCTACTAGGTAATTCACCTCTTCGTCATCGATATTAACTTCTCTTGGGTCGCCCTTATATTCCACATCTGTAGTACCAATGAGCGAGTATTTATCTAGGTAAGGAATAACAAACACAATGCGCCCGTCCTTGTTTTGCAGGATATAGGAATACTCTTGCTGGTGGACTTTAGGCACTATGATGTGTGAGCCTTTATAAGTCGGATACCCATAGGTGAGCGAGTGTTTACTTGCTCAGTAAGGAAACTTTTCACCCAAGGACCGGTGGCGTTTACCAAGGCTCGACAGCGACGAGTAAAACTTTGGTTAGTTCGTTTGTCGAGGATCTCTAGAGTCCAGATCTTGTCCTCTTGAGTAGCACTGACGACCTCGCAGTAGTTTCTTACCTCCGCACCACGCTCTTGGGTGTGCATAGCATTGAGAGTGACTAGCCTTGCATCATCCACCCAGCAATCTGAGTACTCAAAGGCAACCTTAAACTCATCAAACATAATGCCGTCTTGACTAAGGGATACCTTCTTTGAAGCCGGCAGAGTATTGCGAGTGCTGAGATAGTCATACAGATACATGCCAGCGCGTATCATCCAAGCAGGACGTAGATAGGGCCTGTGAGGTAAGCGAAAACGCATCGGCCACGCGATATGAGGGGCTTTTTTAAGTATTACTTCGCGCTCAGCGAGTGCTTCGGAGACTAAGCGGAATTCATAGTGTTCAAGGTAGCGCAGACCACCATGGATGAGCTTGGAGCTTGCCGATGAAGTAGCAGAGGCAAAGTCAGAGGCCTCAAACAGGGCAGTGGAAAGACCACGCTCAGTGGCATCGGCTGCAATACCGACACCGTTGATACCACCGCCTACCACGATAATATCGAGGATTGGATCCGCGCTCATATCCTTACTACTTGCCATACTCACCTCTCCATGGAACGTTACATGTAAACAGTTAACTAAACAGATTATAGGTTTCGTACGGAATTAATGAGAGCTATGAGCGATTTTGTATAAGAAAATCGCTTAATTTTTAGAAGGTGGGATCTAGGCTGAATTTCACAGGCAAACCTAGTTTTTAGCCAAAGTAATTGGAGATGCAGGTAGGCGGCCAATGAGCCAAGCACCTGAGCATAGATAAACTATGTGATGGGGCGGGGCTGGCCATCCAGTGGCGAGTGCCAGCCAACACCCCTGCATCTTCAAGTACGACGGGTAAACGTTAGTTGCTGTTTACGTACTCTTTAAAGCGAGCCTTGGTCTCAGCGTCAGCCTTGCTGTACCAGAAGTGAAGCATCTCTTCAGCTGTATTAGCATCTACGCTTTTAGCTGCTGGGCTGGTCTCTTGTAGCGCAGGCTGAGTAACACCCGAGGTGTTTTGCTGTGCCTGTTGAGCGGCGGCGATAGTCGCTGCAGTACCAGTCAGGGCAACAGCTGCCACACCGCCATTGGCGTTGTAAGTGATCAGCTCTTGCGGGTAGTCACGACCAATCTGCATACCATTGTGGATCAGCTTGTCTTGCTCGAACGCTACTGGTTGGTCAAGGCTGTCTAGCAGCTGCCAGTTAGCTTCTTTGTCGAACTTCAGCTCAGCTTCACGTAGGTTACGATATTTAGGGAATTCAAACTTCAGCTGTTCGTCTTCAGCGTTGAATTTCGCCACGATTACTTGAGAGTTGAACTCGTCACGGTCTTTACCATTTTTGTAGGTTGGTACATAACGGAAAACAATCTGGTTTTCGCCGTCAGGCATGGTGACTTTTTTGTCTGAAGAGAAGAAACCGCCTTCTACCTCTGGCTTCTCTCCATTAACCAAGATTAGGTCTACTTGATCGGTTAAATCTAATGTAACAGCTGCAAAAGTTGGGGCAGCTAAAGTTAGGGCTAGTCCGCTTAGCAAAACTTTTTATACATAGTTTTTCTCTACTCTTATGTTTTTAATTGTTCGTCTTAGTTAGTGACGAAAGTTCCTTACCGAGAGCCTTGAGTTCCGGCAACATGCGGTGAATTAAATCCAGTTGTTGCAAGATCATCTGCGCCGAAGAGCCATCGCTCTCACGCCATTGTGACAATCTTTGCTTGATTTGGTTCTCATCAAATTGCTCTTCTGAGACCTCTTGATGCTGCAACACCTGCTCAATAGCATCGAGCTTAACATGAATCGATTGATATGCATCTATTACTAATTTGTGCGTTGTCGCATCATCGAGACGAGTTCGGTGTGCACCAAGGCAGAAATGTAGCTGAGTAGCGCATGATTCAGAGTCAGAACTCGGAAGCTTAAATCACTCGAACCACGATACTTTCCAGGTTCAGCCAGCATATTGGTAATGGCGGCACTCAGCTGTGCATCGTTATTATGCGCCGCACGTCTGGCGATGCGATAGGCTAGGTCATCGCTCTTACCCAATCGATATTGGGAGATGATCTGTCCTAGATATTCTTTGTTTGCTCGAATGGCGCTAGCCATAAACTGAGGGATTTTCTTTGCCTGCCAGTCAGGAAGAACAAAGTACACAGCCCCGACCGCCAACGCACTGCCTATCAGGTATCCACAAGTCTTGGCAAGATAACCGCGTAGCCGATACCCAGTTGCGAGAACAGGAACAGCACCAAAATGGTGATAAAGGTGGTGGCATAGGCGTAGTTTTGGATGCGAAAGGCAAAGAAGAGCACACTGCTTATCACGATAACAAACAGCTGTCCTTCAACCTCTGGAATTAGATTTAGCAGTAAGACACCTGCAACCAAGCCCACTAAGGTGCCGCCGATTCTATGGAACAGTTTCTGCTTGGTGGCGCTGAAGTTTGGTTGGCAGACAAATAGGGTAGTGAGCAAGATCCAGAAGCCATGCTCTATGCTGAACACCTCTATGATGCCGTAACCTATAGTCAGCGCTAGCGACATACGCACAGCATGGCGGAATAGTTGAGATTTAATAGTCATTGCGGAGCGCACGTTTTGCCACATTTGGCCTGCGGTATGCGCAGTTCTATCATCAGATGGTTCTCGGCATTGCTCGCATCTGGATTGTTGATGTTATTGAACAGCTGATCCACGGTGCAGAGGTTGTTGAATAGGAACTGAAGCTGACTCAGAGAATCTTTCCATACAGGATTATTCTGCTCGCGAAGTGCTGTCATTGAAGCCTGCAGTTCGTCTAGCGCAAGGGTGGTATCCTGGCTTCGCTCAAATGGAATACCCAGTTGCAAGGCTCTGCCTATACTTCGGCATTCGCTGGCGTAGGCTTGTAGCAGGTGCTTAAAGCGAAATAACACATCTGAGCGTTCGAAATGGCTGGCCAACTCTTGATAGCGATAGTGGCTGGAGCTCAATCTTTCATGGATATCTTGCACAATGAAATAGATGCGCAGAAAGCGATCTGATGGGCCATCCACATGACCTCGGTTAGAGCGCTTTAGCAGTGTCTGACGGCAAAGCTCTAATGCCGCTACGGTGTTGGCATTTTGCTTGGCGGCGGCAATGCGCATTGGCTGTGGGTTCAAGCGCTGGACCGGATGAAACAGCTTGCTTTTGGTATCTATATAGGTAGCTAGGGTTTTAAAGGTCTCTGCCAAGCTGTTTTGTACTGGTTGCATCGGCCAGAAACTTTGCCAAATCAGAGACAGCAGGTAATACCAAGCAGCGCCGCTCAGAAGCAAGATAGGTTGATACCAAATACTGGCACTATGCTCAGCACCTAGCATGGTGTAGATGGCAATCAGCAAAGAACCAAAGGCGATACTGGCGTACCTAGGCCAATAGCACCCAGCATAATAAAGGCAAAGGTTGAAACGAATAGACCTAATGCAAACAGCGGAGGCGATGGAAACAGTATCTCGATAGAGAGACTAGCCAACGCAAAGCAGATAAAGGTGAGCAGAAGGGCGCGCAATCGTCCCCAGAAGTTGTCATCGGTTTCGGCAAGAGCCGCAGCGATAACGCCCAGAACCAGCGGATTGATGATGGAGTATTGCTGGAAATACCAACAGGGAATCACCACCCCAAGCATGGTAACTAGGATCTGAAGGCTGTTGTTGATGGTTTTGTTGGCCCAATATTGGCGAAGGTTTACAGCTGCTGGCACGGCATTTTTGCAGTCTAATGAAACGGTTAGGCACATTGTCGTGAAGTTTCATACTTGTGTCGAGTTTCTGTGAACAAAAAATTCAACTATGGGTAATTAAGCCCAATCGTAGTAAACTGAAACCCTTAGCAAGTTAGCTTTGCTCCAATTCTTTGGGGCATTTTTATTTAAGGACGAGTTACCCTCTATGCAGTTGCAAGCTACAACCGCTGCCCAGTTTTTTCTTCAAAGTGAATATTTCGACGTTCAACTCGAGCGTGATCAGTTGATCCTCTCTGCCCGAGAAAGCAAGACCACCATCCCGTTCTCAGAGTGGAGCGGCAAGACTTCGGTCAAGCGTGGCTTGATATGGGGTAGCGTGACCTTCTACGGCTATGAGCAAGATAAAACGGTTTCTGCATGGCAAATCCAGGGATTACCTTGGACAGCCGCCAAGTCTTTAGCGCGCACTGCGGTTCAATATTATGAGAAATGGCACAGACTTCAGTGCCGTCAGCTCAACCTCTATCTGCCGAAATGGCAACAAAAGCTCGATTTACTGCGCCGTCAGCCTTCTTATCTCGCTTATTCGGAACTGCTAGCCTGGCAACAGATGGTTATCTCAGACCTAGCGGAGATGGAGATCTCTCAAGAGGAAGCTGAGCAACGTATGCCTGATGCTATGGCAGATATTCAGCGTTGGATGACAGACGATCCTGAGTTATTAGAAGAGCGTAACGATATCTGGCTCCAGAACGAGATGCAGAATTGGCAGGTGCTATTTGCCCAGATTGAGAACTCGCCTCTCAATACCTCACAGCAAAAAGCAGTGCTTCTCAATAATGACCATAACCTAGTGCTAGCGGGTGCTGGCACGGGTAAAACCAGCGTGCTTATGGCTCGTGTGGCTTATCTTCTGCAAAGCCACCAAGGCCAAGCGGAAGAGATGGCATTGCTTGCCTTTGGTCGCGACGCCGCCAACGAGGTGTCAGAGCGCTTAGCCAATAAGATTGGTATCACAGCGCAGAAGGTGAATGTCAGCACCTTCCATCAGATGGCGCTTAAGATAATCTCTGATGTGGAAGGTGGTGCCCCTGCGATCAGCTCTCTGGCTACTGAAGAGAAACAAAAGCTGCAATGGTGCGGTGTTTGGCTAAAAGAGCATTGGGTCAATGCGACCAACTTTAAGCGCTGGCAGAAGCACCTCTCTCTATGGCCGATTGCTTATCTGAATGGTGATGAAGAGCTGGTTAATCAGTCGGAAAACCCGAAACTGCTGGCCTGGCTTAATCAACAAGTCGAGCAGCTGATGACCATGAACGTGACCAAGAAAGCCATCCAGCAACAGATCATCGACCATCCAGAATACTCTCGCCTAAACAGCGAACTGCAACTGGCTTGGCCTGCTTATCAGGCATGGAAGCAGTATTTAAAAGAGCAGAATGAGCTCGACTTCCATCTAATGATCGAAAAAGCCACCCAGTACGTTGCCAAAAACAAGTTCAAATCGCCTTGGCGTTTCTTAATGGTGGACGAATACCAAGATATCTCACCAGCGCGTTTGGCACTGCTTGAAGCTTTGGTGAATCAGCCAAGTGATAAAGGCAGACGTTCGCTATTTGCCGTAGGTGATGACTGGCAGTCTATCTATCAGTTTGCTGGTTCGGATGTAAACCTAACCACAGAGTTTGCCATCCGTTTCCCATACTCTACTACCCATGCGCTGGATACCACTTACCGCTTCAACTCTCAGATTGCAGAGATTGCCGGTGACTTTATCACTCAAAATCCAGCGCAACTGCCGAAAGAACTGACTGCACATAAAGAACAGAAACAAAAAGCCGTGACCGTGCTGGCAGAAGATAAGCTGGTGCGCTGTCTAGCAAGGGTTAACAACACGCCGAAACCACTCAAGGTTTTAGTGCTTGGACGCACCCATAAGCAAAAGCCAGAGCAATTCGAACTGTGGCAAGAGGAATACATAAACCTTGAGTTTACCTATATGACTTGCCATTCAAGTAAAGGTAAAGAGGCGGATGTGGTTCTGATAGTTGGGCAGATGAGAACTTCTTCCCAATGAAAGAGCGCGCTCCACACTTGGATGCTGCCCTTAAATCGAGTAACGAAGAATATCCATTCGCTGAAGAGCGCCGCTTGTTCTATGTAGCCATGACTCGAGCGAAGAATGAGGTGATAGTCAGCTATAGCCATCAGCCATCTCCGTTTGTCACTGAGTTGCTGGAAGGCGATTACGCGATTAAGAAGAAATAGGAATGGGGCTTATGCCCCATTTTTGTGCTCACGTACTATTAAACTAGATCTACTACTACGCTCAACGGTCTGATTTTGCTTCTATTTTTGAGTTGAAGCTACCTATCGACAATTTACCATTATCCAAGGAGCAGGGATGAGAAAGCCACAATCTGTGAAGGGACTAGAGGAATTAGGCAGAGTTAGATTATCGAAGTCGTTTTTTATGAGAGATTTTTTACATTCAGAGATTTCTCAAATAGAGTCGATTCCCAATATTCCTGATTATCCCGCTGTTGCCATCGAAGTTGGAAAAGAGCTTTGTGAGAATATCCTCGAACCGCTAGAAAAACAGTTCGGTAGAATAAGTATCCGTTCCGCTTATCGCTCTCCAGCAGTCAATGGAAAGGGAGCAGAAAACAAGAACCAATACAACTGTGCAAGTAATGAGAGCAACTATGCAGGGCATATTTGGGACTATCGCGATGCGGATGGTTGCCTCGGTGGAACTGTTTGTATCATAGTCAACTCATTCATTCCTTACTATGAACAAACAGGTGACTGGCAGGCACTTGCATGGTGGATACATGATAACTTGCCTGGGTACTCACATATGCAGTTCTTCCCTAAAATGGCTGCATTTAATATTTCTTGGCATCAGGCTCCAAAGAAAGAAATTAGAAGTTACATTTCCGGAGGGCCGAGACTCCTGACTAAGCCTGGAATGGACAACTTTTCTGGGGAACATTCAGAACATTATCGAACCATGTTGGAACAGTTGGGCTTTTCAAAACCTACATAGACTTAGAGGTCATAATGAAATTAGATGCGGTGCTTTGGGATTACGATGGGACTTTAGTTAACTCTGTTCCTAAAAATATAGATATCACCAAAACTATCTTATCTATTGTTGCTCCGCATTTGACTGGAGACTCTTTACCTAAATACCTCAAAGATGAGGATTCGTATCATGAAGCCAATCACGGAGCCAAAAATTGGCAGGAGCTTTACACCGAATACTATGGTTTGACTCATGACGAAATGATTCTTGCCGGAAGTATGTGGGCCGAGCATCAAGAGACGAATACGACCGAGGTAATACTATTCGATGGTATCAAAGATGTGGTTACTGAATTCGCTATGCTTCCTCATGGTATCTGTTCACAGAACTCTCAAAGCAACATACGTCGTGTATTAGATAACAGCGGTATTGGGAAGCCGTTCAAAGCTATTGTCGGCTATGATGATGTATCTAGTGGGAACCAAAAGCCTGATGCCTTTGGTGGTATTAAATGTTTAGAGTCCATATTTGGCCATACTGATAGCCAGTGCCTCATGTATATTGGTGACCATGAAGCGGATGTTAAGTTTGCTCGGAATCTACAATGCGCACTCGGTGACAACAGCAAAGTAATCTCAGTGGCTGCGAGTTACAGTCGCTCTGAGCCAGAATCTTGGCAATGGCAACCCGACTATACGGCACGCTCAGTACAGGATCTTTTCCAAATTATTGGAAAGTATGCGTAAGTTTTGAAACTTCTGTGCTTTAATGGCGCGCTGAAAATGAATGGGGCCTAAGCGCAGGCTCTCAGAGGAAATATTTATGTCTGAAAATAAAAAGTTTGCGGTTCGCACCATCGAAAAACGCAATGGCTGGTGCGCGGAGATCGTTCGCCAAGTAACGGCTCGCAGAACCACAGTCTCAAAGCGTGAGATGGGTTTTGCTACTGAAGCTGAAGCGCAAGCTTGGGGCGAGAAAGAGCTGGAAAACTTTGTAAAGAATCAGGTTGAGCGTAACAAACGTAAATCACAGGAGCGTAGCGCTCGAGATTCTGAAGAGTAATGCATCATGGCGCTTTGCTGTGAGTTGTTAATAAGAATATCTATAAAAGGCTTAGGCCCTTTTTTTGTAGCTACAGAACTGAGTAGCCTACGTTGAAGTACATTGTTTCAAGAACTTGAACTAGGTCCGTTAAGTGTGAGTTAACTGCTTTAGAATCATTGCCATAGTCACATCATGGAATAACAAGCAGATTTTCAAATGGATAGCAGTAAATCAAATATAGCGGATTCGAATGGTAATAAACTCAATCTTGGTGTGGTTGGCCTGACCCATACCCATGTGCACTGGTTGTTTGAAAGCGAGCGAAGAGGCGAGTTCGAAGTCGTTGGTATCACAGAGCCAAACAGGGAGTTAGCTCAGTCTTATGCCGAGCAGTATGGCTTCGACATGGCTTTGGTTTTTGATGATATGAATAGCATGCTGGAGCATGGCTCACCAGAGGCTATTGCCGCATTTGGAAGCATCTATGAGCACTTGGAAGTCGTTGAGTGCGCCGCGCCCCTAGGTATCCATGTCATGGTTGAAAAGCCTCTTGCGGTGAGTATGGAGCACTCTAATAAAATGCATGAGTTAGCGGTGAAGTATGATATTCACTTGCTGACCAACTATGAGACGACCTGGTATCCAACAAATCACAAAGCTTATTCGGTTCTTTCGCAGGGCAGGATAGGGCAACTGCGCAAGGCCGTTATTTGTGATGGTCACCAAGGCCCAGCAAAGCTAGGTGTAAATAAAGAATTTCTTGATTGGCTAATCGACCCTGAACAAAACGGTGGCGGAGCGATCACAGACTTTGGTTGCTATGGTGCGAATCTAATGACTTGGCTAACAAGGGGAGAGCGACCAGTTTCAGTGACCGCGATAACGCAACACTTTCAGCCTGAAGACTACCCAAGTGTGGATGACGAGTCGTTGATCATCCTTAAGTACAAAAAAGCCAATGCTGTGATTATGGGCTCTTGGAACTGGCCGTTCCCGCGCAAGGATATGGAGCTTTTTGGCACACAGGGTAAGCTTGTTGCACAGGACAAAGAGCGCATCGACATCGACTACTTAGACGCAGATGGTGTCCATAAAAATGAGGCTTTGTCGCTATCAGACCAGCCAGCACTTTTTGACGATCCATTCAGTTATTTCAAAGCTGTAATTCGAGGTGAGATTGAGTGTCAGCCACATGATTTGTCAGCACTTGAGAACAATATGCTGGTGGTAGAGATTCTGGATGCGGCTCGCGAGAGCGCTACGACAGGTCAAACAATCACTTTATAGACAGCTCTTTCGTTGCCAAGCAACTAAGCCCCAAATTACCGGGGCTTTTGTGCTTAGTGGTGAAGCTGAACAGCAACTAGTTTGCTTGTTGCTGTAGATCAGTCAGTAAGCGAGTTAATCCGTCCGACAAAGCCGTCACCAAAGCAGGATACCCATCCTCAGCTAACGGCTCTTCAATATCAAATTCCCCATGCTTTTCACCAAGCTTCCAACTTCCCTTTAGCTCTGCATTACCTGTATATGAGCCATTAAAGCGCTCAAACTCGATTTCAAACTTGGGTGCGTCTGTTGTGTGCGGCATCTGATACTGTTCAACTTTGTCTTTCACCAACTCTCTCAGGTTGTCAGCCCAAACGTTGTGGTTAGCAACCCTGATTTCTGTTTCTGACAAGCGATAAACAATACCTGGGCCTTGCAGGTAACTTGGCATTTTGATGCTGACGCTATCGAATACCAATTCTGTGGAAGGTTCAGTGCTCGGTAGGAGATAGGTCTTGGTCTCGTTAGAACCACTACTGCTGCAACCGGCTAGGAGAAACGCTAATACTAGAATCCACTTCTTCATTATTTATCTCCTCGGGTTGGAATTGGGTCTGGCTTGCCATCGTCGCCAAAGACTAGCGCGTTTGGCTTTTCATTTACTTTTTTCAGCACAGGTTCTAACTGTTGCATCACTTGCTCTAGCTCGGCAACTGCGCTTTGTAGCTGTTGATATATAGGTGAGTTGGCATCAAATCCAGCTAGGGTGGTTTGCAGCTGCTCTAGGCTCTGATTAAGTTCTGCTGGGATCTCCTTTGTCTCTGGGTCCGCGAGAATAGCCTCAAGATCTTGAGCTACCTTATCTGCAGAATTGAGTGTACTTTGAGCTGCTCTGAGGGTTCCATTCAAACTGTTAATCGTGTCTTCAAGGGGTAAGCCATTGACCTTGTCTAAAAACTCGCTGATTTGACGTTGGATTTGGGCAAATCCACCGGCGATAACAGGAATGACTTCATAGCCAAGGAATTCTTCAATTTTTCCTTCTCCGACATCCTTATAGAAATCTAGGTCAACAAACAGGGCACCTGTGACTAGGTTACCTGTCTTGAGTGTGCCCCGTAAGCCTTGTGCTATTTGGTATTCGAGCCTTTCTTTAAACTGTTTAAGGTTGGTTTGACGCAATACTTCAGAAACACGCTCAACCTCGATGCGGATTAAGACAGGGATACGCTTACTTAAGATGCCATCTCCTGCAATGGGAAGGGGAAGCGGCACGGTTTCTACCGTACCTATGCGCACACCTCGATACTCTACAGGTGCACCAGCTCTTAGTCCTCTGACTGATTCTTCAAACAACATTACGAAGTGCAAGAAGTCAGAGTATTTGTGCTCGACCACGTCTGTGTAGTCTTCAAACAGTTTGAACTCTTGCATACTGGTTTTCATCTGCGTGCCTGCTTCGATATTCTCAGGCACATCGAAGGCGACGCCGCCAGTGAGCACTGTCTCTAGCGAGCCGACTTTCACGTTGAATCCGCTTGCATTCAACTTCACATCGATACCTGACTCTAGCCAGAACTGGGTTCTCTCGAACACTAGGCTATCGTAAGGTGCAAAGATAAACAGTTGGTACTTGGCTAGGCGGTTTTCATAGTCGTAGCTGGTTTTTTCTACTCGGCCTACGGTAAAACCGTGGTGCAGGACGGGCTCTCCAACGCTTAGCTTGTTTGCTTCGCTATGAGTCAGAACAACACGTATGCCTTTAGCATCAGGCTGGCAACTGGAGGAAGGTCTAGCACCTCAAATTCAAGCTTTTGGTTGTTCGAAAGCCCTGGCTTGAGCCTGATATAAGAACCAGATAGCAAGGTTTCTAAGCCTGATATACCACTAGCGCCAATATGGGGCTCAACGATCCAGAACTGCGAGTCTTCACGTAACATGCGCTCGGCCTGCTTATTTATCTGAGCCTTGGCAATAATGTGGTCGTAGTTCTCACTCAAACGCACTTTAGTGATAGTACCAACGGTAACGTTGCGCGCTTTAATCTCGGTTTTTCCTGCGACTATGCCAGAGGCGTCAGACAAGATGAGCGTCACTTCCGGACCTCGGCTGTTTATATATTGAAACAGCATCCAGATACCCATGCCGAAGGCAAGTATGGCACTATCCAACTGGGGAGAGCCCTTTGCGTTTCTTGATACTTGCTTGAGAATTTTCCATGCATATTTCCCTTTAGCGCCACATCATACGAGAGTCGAAGATCATGGCTGACAACATGGTGAATATGACCACAGCGGCAAATGAGAGCGCCGCAGGGCCGGGATAGATGGCCATTAGGCTTCTAGTTGAACTAGAGCCACCAAGATGGCGACCACGAAGATGTCTATCATCGACCAGCGTCCAATGAATTCGGTTATTCGATAAACCTTAAGAAAGCGGTACGATTCTGCATGAGGCATATTCCTCACTCGCTTGGCGTTCCAGTAGAGGTAGGCAAGGGCGAACATCTTGGCCATTGGAATGAAGATGCTGGCGAAGAAAATCACTGCCGCTATAGGATAGGAACCCATATTCCACAGCAAGATCACGCCGCCCATGATGGTAGAACCTTCTGCATGACCGAAAGCAGAGGTGTACATCATTGGATAAAGGTTTGCTGGTACGTAGAAAACGATAGAGGTGAGTAGCAGGGCCCAAACCAACTGCAAATTATTCTCTGGCTCGAATCTATGTAGATGTGCATGACAGCGCTGACAATGATGCGTCTCGTCGCTGTACTCATGGATAAGGCCACATACATGACACGCTAGGTGTTCTTTTTGTTGGAATATACTTCCGCTTAAGGTTTGTTTGGATTCGCTTACTGGGAATAGCTGGCTCCAAACCCAGTGTAGATCTGAGATGGCAATAGTTTTTACTACCAGAACCGTAAACACGGTAAACGCCCAAAAGGAGATCCCCATTGAGACCTCAGCTAAGGAGGCTATCTTAACTAGGCTCACCAGAACGCCAATCAGAAATACATCCACCATCAGCCACGGCTTTATTCTTGAGAGACTCTTGAGTATCCCTTTTTGAACGCTTTTGTATTTGCTACCAAGCCTTGTAAAAGAGATGCAGGAATAAAGATAAAGTACACAAATTAGATAGATACCTGGCAGGATGAGAACAGATGCGAGCAGGATAAACCCGAGAGCAGTGTTATCAAAGGTGCTGAGCACCTCAGCTGATTGATAAAGACTGATTTCCTGCGAGATACCCTGAACACTGAATGACATAAAGGGATAAGCAAGGCTTGCCACAAAGGCGATAAGACTCGCCAGTGCATAGCTGATTGGGCCATGTACTGGGTCTGTATCTGAGCTGAGTAGGTGATGATGACAGCGAGGGCAGGTGGCGTGTTCACCTGGGTTTAGTTCCGAGACTTCACTGGCCATTCCACATTCATGGCAAGACAACACTGGCACGGTTAAGAGGCTCTCCTTGTCCTTTTTACTAGCGCATTAAAACTGAAAAATGCAGGCGCGAGTTTTCGCACCTGCATCTTATAACCATAGACTTATCTATTGATAATCAACAACTTTTGATGCGCTCAATACGTAGCCTAATGTGATGTCCCTAGCATCATTCCCGATAAAATTATCTCTGGTTTAGTGTTCGAGGCTAGTTACCTTTTCTGGCGATTTTGCGTGACTCTTTGATAGGAGGCTAGTTTGATATGTAGTGCTATGGAAACTAAGTTTGAAAACTTATTCAGCGCCTATGTGCCTATCAAAAATCAAACAGTTACTGGATGACATCTACTCAAAGTGGTGGGAATTTGCTCTGTAAAATAGCGGGATTAGTATGGCTTATCGTGGAGCAGTTTTTGGATTCTTGATTTAATATTCTGATTTTTATGAATTTATTTACTTTACATGAGGGCAGTTCACATGAATTAAACTAATGCATTAGATAAAAAGCATAGATTGCATTTATCGTAGAGTCGTAAATTTCGTGATCTTGATCGCCTTTTTCTATTGCTCTAGTGTGCGAATCATTAGCTGGCTTCGTCCGTTTTGAATCCAGCTGACCGATTCATCACTGGCAACTGGAGCATTGCTTTGACGATAAAAACACTAACTAACGAGCAGAAAGCCTCGTTCTCCTTGCTGATAATCCAGACGTTCTCGACTCTTGGATTCGCGGTTCTTTATTCAACTCTAGTTCTTTATGCAACAAAGGAGCTGGGATTCAGCGACGCTGACGCCACCATCATTATGGGTGTGTTCGGTGCATTCAACTACGGCCTGCATCTTCTTGGTGGACTTCTTGGCGGTCGTTTGATGAGTAACCGTAACCTGTTCATTATCGGTATGGCGCTACAAGTAGCTGGTTGCTACGGCATCGCGCAATTTGGACAACCTGGCCTGTATTGGGGCTTGGCATTCTTCCTAACCGGTAGTGGCCTCAATGTTACCTGCATCAATATGATGCTGACTCAGCGTTTCCAACCAGACGACCCTACTCGTGAGACGGCATTCCTGTATAACTATGCGGGTATGAACCTAGGTTTCTTCGTTGGTTTTGCGGTGGCGGGTTACTATCAAAATCTAGCGGACTACAAATCACTGTTTATGTTCGCAACTTTAGGTAACCTAGCTGCCGTTGTCGCCACCGGTATTTTTTGGAAACACATCGGCGATTTGACCACACCGCTTGTAGGCAAGACCAAGAAGCAATGGCGTAATGCATTTGCGCTAGGTATCTTGGTTATCGCTATTCTGGTTCCTGCAATCAAGTTCTTGCTGGTTTCAGCTGCATTCTCTAGCCAACTGGTAGTGGTTATTTCAGTACTGGTGTTCCTCACCATCCTAGTGCTGACCTTAAAACACAAACACAAGGCAGAGAAAGGCCGCATGGTTTCTTATCTTGTGTTGGCGCTTGGCTCTCTGATCTTCTGGTCTCTGTATCAGCTAGCGCCTATGGGCTTGTCTCTATTTGCTGACCGTAATGTAGACATGGTAGTTGATGGCTTTAAGGTGGCGCCTCAATGGATCCAGAACATCAACACAGTCGTGATTGTGGTAGGTGGTCCTTTGATGGCGACGCTGTTCAACAAACTGCGCGCTAAGGGCTACAACATCGATATTCCACTGCAGTTCTCAGCATCTTTAGTCTTTATCGGTGCAGGTTTCTTGGCTCTGCCGCTGGGCATTATGCATGCGGACAATGCCGGTATGGTTTCCATCACTTATGTGGCAATCAGTTATGTACTGCAGAGTATCGGTGAGCTTCTGATCTCTCCAATCGGTTATGCCATGGTAGGTAAGCTTGCACCTAAGAACTATCAAGGCGGCATGATGGGTGCTTGGATGTTGGTAACTGGCGTGGCATCTATCATCGCGGCTCAGTTCTCCGAGATGATGCCGGGACAGGGTCCGGCTATCGTAACCGATGCTGGTTACTCTTCGGTATTCAGCGGTCTAGGCATAGCCGCAGTGGCTGGTGGTATCGTTTTAGTGTTATTAACTCCAACACTGCGTCGTTGATAGGTGACAAGGTAGCTGCATAAAACAAAACGCCCCTCAATTGAGGGGCGTTTTGCTTAGGTCTCAGGTTTATCAACCATATGCAAATGTACATCTTGTTGAGGGAAGGGGATGGAGATCCCTTCTCTATCAAAAGTAAGTTTCACCTCTTTGGTCACATCCCAATACACATCCCAGTAATCATCAGTTTTCACCCAAGGACGAACGATAAAGTCTACTGATGAGGTATTTAGGGTATGAACGCGAATATTTGGTTCTGGCGTTTTTAGAACCGCTGGATGCGCTACTACGATATCGGTCAGTATCTTCTCTGCTTTTAGCAGATCATCGGCATAGCCAATGCCAAACACCATATCGACACGGCGCAATCGTTCGTGGGTAACGTTCTTAATTACATCGCCCCATATCTTGCCGTTGGGGATGATGATGATCTGATTATCGAAGGTTTTGATGGTGGTATTCACCAAGCTCATGTGGCTTACCTTGCCATCTACACCGCCTGCAAATACAAAGTCTCCTACATCGAATGGACGATAGATAAGTAGCATCATACCGGCCGCGAAGTTGGATAAGGTGTCTTGCAAAGCAAAACCAATTATAACGCCAGCAATACCAAAGCCGGTAAGCACAGGGGCGAGGTTTAACCCCACCTGAGACAAGGCGATCATAATACCTATGATCCACACTATGTTGCCGGACATGCCAATAAAGAAGTCCTGCATCAGTTGTGAAAGATTAAGGTTCTTGGACTCAACCGTTTTACTGGTGATTTTCCTGACCAGTTTTACCACCATCTTGGTAATGAGTATCAGCAGAATAAAAATGAACAGCTGAAATAGGTGCTGAGGAGCGGTGGTGCCAAGCCAATCCCAAACCGATGAAGACCAGTGGGTAAGGATAGATAGGATAACCTTACCCTCGAATAGGTCTTGAGTAATGCTGCCTGTAACCTCAAACAGCAGTCGTTTGTATTCTGAGGTATCAATACCGAGTTGATCCGACACGCTTATTAAGGTGGTTAAACTCTCCACTGCAATGCTTTGACGCTGCTTAACTACTAGTTGAGCCAGTTGCAGGCCGGCTTTTTCTGACTCAGGGGCTACCGAAAGCTGTTTACCAATCACACCGATCTGTTGATTAAGGTATTCAACAGAAGCAGAGGTGAGGCGTAATTTCTGTACTACAACACCTCTAAATTGCGCTTCAGCCGCGCTCTCGTCAACGCCGAGAGTCTTTAGCCATTGGATATTCTGCCAACTAGAATTGGTGACGCTGTTGAGATAGTGCTGCAGTTCTTGAAAATCGTTGATAAGGGAGAGACGCTCTTCGTTTTTGCTGCATCAATCTTTGTATTCAGTGCCTTGATTTTCTCCTCTAGGTAAGTGTTAGCGCCTTTGGAGTAGCTTTTCTGGATCTCTATCTGCGCAATCAATTCTTCTTTGGGGATAGAGTTTTGATTTACAGCCGTCGCAAGAATTGCCCTGAGTTCCTCGTTTTTCTGGAACAATTTGAGCTGTAAGGCATCTGTGGTATCACCGCTGGAGATAGCTAATGCGTCTGAAAGCTCTTTAAGGTCCTTATTGACCTTGTTCAGCTCATGCTCGATACGCGATGTGGACATGGTAGCGACTGCCTCTTCGGCGAGGCTATTGCAGCTGAACATCACTACCAGCCAGAGCAGTACTAGCCTAGAGAGTCCCTTACGAGACAAGATTTCCATATACCCTTCTTAAAGACATTAGGGTCTGTTGACCTTTTGAGTTCGTTTTTGTAGCGAGTTGTTGGGTTTTTATACAAGGCAGACACTTTTAGGTGTAGTGGTTCTACATAAAAAGTGTCTAACGAGGTAGAAATGCCCAACAAACGCTACCCGAAGGGCTCGGCCAGAGACGATTTACTCTTTGTTGAGGCCCTTTTGCTTTGATGACTAGGCTACAAGAACCTCGCCGCGATTAAATCGTCTCTGACTCGAGCAAAACTCAACCGCAAAAAGTCAACAGACCCTAGCAAGTCTCGGTTTAATAAGACGTTACTAAAGAGTGTACAACATAAATGAGCGTTCATAGTGAGCTAAATACTTGTATCGCGTACAAAAAAAGCCCCTCGATTGAGGGGCGCTTACTGAGCTATTTGTTTAGCTTAGAAACGTAAGGGATGTTTCTAAGTTCATCCTGCCAAGGTAGTCCATAACCCACTAGAAGGTCATCGTTTTCCATCTCATAGGCATAGTATTGCGGTACTGGAATATCGACGCGACTTGGCTTTACAAACAAGGTGGCGATAGAGAGTGATTTCACCTTGTAGTTACTTTGAATATGCTCAACAAGGCGCTTCATGGTGCCTCCGGATTCGATAGCATCATCGATCATGATGACGTCCTTGCCTTCAATAGCGATATTCTGGTGGAAAACTATCTCAGAGCTATTGTTTCTATCGCCGGGCGTATGCGGGCAAGAGATGTAATCCATCTTTATGGTGAAGCTAAGCTTACGCACCAGATCAGCAGTGAACAGAATGCCGCCAGGCACCACGGTAATGATTACCGCATCTTCAAAGGTTTTATTTAGCTTATTAGCGACGATCTGAGCGCCGTCAGCAATCTGCTGCTCGCTAAGAACCAAGTCACCTAGGTTTGGATGAGTCATGTATTTCTCCAAATATTAGAACTGCCTTTATACCCTTCTTACTTGAAGTTGCAGGGGTGTTGGCTAGCGCTCACTCTCCCCATCACATAGTTGTCTATGCTCAGGGGCTTCGCTCGCTTGCCGCCTACCTGCAACTCCAATTACTTTGGGTATATCCTATACCCACTACGAATATGTCGGTGAAATATAGGCAATTCTTGAGATCTATTTGGCGTTATACATGCGCTCGAAGTTTTTCGGATTCCAGCCAATCATGATCTGGTCACCAATCTTAAGCACAGGCAATGAGCGAGCACCGATTGCGTCTAACTCTTTTCGGCCACGTTGCATCTTGGCGTTGGTTAAGCGGTATTTATAGCCCTTTGAATCAAGGTAGCGCTGAGCATCTTTGCAATGCGGGCATTTGTCTTTTACGTATAGGACGAGTCGTTTCATTTTCTTACTTCCAAAAATAGAGCCACACGATGGTGGCTCTTTAGATTCGGTTAAGTGTATCAGATTCTGGGTTAATAGACTCTAGATACGCTTGTTGAGATATGCCTGATAATCAGGGATTTCAATTTCTACTTCTTGCTCAAGCATAGGAGAGTTGAACAGGAAGTTAGCAGTAGCGCGGTTGGTTGCCACTGGGATGTTCCACACACTAGCGATGCGTAGCAGAGCTTTTACATCTGGGTCGTGTGGTACCGCGTTTAGTGGGTCCCAGAAGAATACCATCATATCGATCTTGCCTTCAGAGATAAGTGCGCCAAGTTGTTGGTCGCCACCCATAGGACCGCTGATAAGCGGAGTGACATCTAAGCCAGTTTCACGCTTTAGAAGGTTACCTGTGGTGCCGGTTGCAAACAGGTTGTGCTTCTCTAGCTTGTCTTTGTTTTCTAGTGACCAGCGGATAAGTTCTTGTTTGTAGTGGTCGTGGGCAACTAGAGCGATCTGTTTGCTCTGTTTCATCACGCGAGTAGTTTTTTCCATTAATGGAGCTCCTTGAACCTTTCTTTAAACTAACTCGATAGTAACACTCAATTGAGCGACTGAGTGACAGCAAAGTGCGTTTTTGTGTGTCGGTTTGTACAAGAACTGCTCTTTTAAGCGGGCGGATAGTATATTTAAACCAAAATCATCATGAATATAAGAAATAGGCCTAAACAAATTCGTTATTAAATAGATTTAAAACTCGAAATTATATTAATTAATAGATGGAGTTTAGAGCGTCATTAATAAACCTCTCAAGAGTTGTTGCTGCGGTTTGAAGAACCATTTTTGTAGAGTTGCTGGCTCATTTATGAAAATCTAAATTGCAGGATTAGCCTAAGCCCTTTGCAGGTAAAGGCGTATACTTGGCGTAGGCAATGATTCATAGCGCAGAGGAGACGGTATCTTCTGCCATGTATGACTCGAGGCAGACACCTAGGGAAAGGCTAGTCCAAAGGGCTTGGTGTGGGTTCAGGTGACAGGTTCGGTCATTAATTGTTCGTTTCTTCTTAAATATTCTTCAATTTAAAACGAGCAAATAAATCTGGCGAGAAATAAAGATTCTCCCTAGATAAAAATACGGAAGTTTTGTTTACATAAATGAAAGCCCTCACTCTTTTCTGAGCGACTATCCTGATTTTGGGTTAAGTCTAACGGCGTGTTCAGTCTCCTCGAACGATCCAGCCTAGATTTCAGTAGCAACGTAAAGAATGAGAGTTTTAAACTATGCCAACGCGAGAAGTGATAATTAAATCTGTGTTAAATCGAGTTCCTAAGGATGCGATTAACCAGTTTATCTCTCGCGACAAAAGCAGCTTCTCCGTTCTTATCATGGCCTCTTTGGTTGGCATTCTCGCCGGTATCGTCGGCACCTACTTCGAGATAGCAGTACGCTTCGTTTCTGAAACCCGCACCGATTGGCTGAAAAGCGAAATCGCGGGCGTGGTTCCTCTTTGGCTTGCGGCCATCCTGATCAGTGCAGCTCTTGCTTTCGTCGGTTATTTTCTTGTTCACCGCTTTGCCCCAGAAGCTGCAGGCTCAGGTATCCCTGAGATTGAGGGCGCTATGGATAACATCCGCCCAGTGCGCTGGTGGCGCGTGCTTCCTGTTAAATTCTTCGGCGGCATGGGCGCACTTGGTTCTGGTATGGTGCTTGGTCGTGAAGGCCCTACCGTGCAGATGGGCGGTGCTGTAGGTCGAATGATCTCAGATATCTTCCGCGTAAAAGATGATGATACTAGGCACTCACTATTAGCCTCAGGTGCGGCGGGTGGTCTGGCAGCTGCGTTCAATGCGCCCCTCGCTGGCATTATGTTCGTTGTAGAAGAGATGCGCCCTCAGTTTCGTTACTCTTTGATCTCTATCCGCGCGGTTATCATCTCTTCAATCTTGTCGAATATTGTATTTCGCTATATCAATGGCCAAGAGGCTGTGATTAGTATGCCTAAGTATGAAACCCCTGAGTTGGTTTCACTGTGGCTATTCCTATTGCTTGGCACTTTGTTTGGCGTAGTGGGTGTATGCATCAACAAGCTGATCACCTTTTCCCAAGACCGTTTTGTTGCACTGCACAAAAATGACCGTAAACGTTACCTCATCACTGGTTCTATAATCGGCGGCACCTTTGGTTTGCTACTGCTTTATGTACCTGAGCTTACCGGCGGTGGCATCAGCCTGATTCCTGATATCACCAATGGCAACTATTCTGTGACTATTCTTGCGCTACTTTTCTTTGGCCGTGTCATTACAACCCTTATCTGCTTTGGCTCTGGCGCGCCAGGTGGCATCTTCGCACCTATGTTGGCATTAGGTACTCTGTTTGGTTACACCTTTGGCGTTATCTCTCAGCAATATTTCCCAATTCCAGGGGTTGAGCCTGGCATGTTCGCTATCGCAGGTATGGGCGCTCTGTTCGCCGCCACCGTAAGAGCTCCCATCACAGGCATCTTGTTGGTGATTGAGATGACAGATAATTATGACCTTATTCTGCCTCTTATTATTACCTGTCTAGGCGCAGTTATGATGGCGCAAGTGCTAGGTG
The DNA here is from genome assembly GCA_000830455.1 of Vibrio sp. JCM 19236. Classification (GTDB taxonomy): domain Bacteria; phylum Pseudomonadota; class Gammaproteobacteria; order Enterobacterales; family Vibrionaceae; genus Vibrio. The sequence goes on along the minus strand of BBSB01000007.1, from coordinate 74,103 downwards.
GAAAACCTATCTATAGCCAGCTTCTACACCGAACCTTAAAGAACAGTAAGCTACAGCAAAAAGACCTACCGGAAGATAACAAGGCTGCCGAATAGGCTAGGGTCGAAATAGTGGGCGTTCTTTGCTACATTTGCGCCATTAAAATTCAAGCCTAAGGATTGAACCATGAATAAAGCCGTAGTGATTTTTAGCGGTGGTCAAGACTCAACAACCTGCCTTGTTCAGGCTCTTGAGCAATATGATGAAGTACACGCGATTACCTTCGATTACGGTCAACGTCACCGTGAAGAGGTCGAGGTAGCGCAGAAGCTGACCTCTAAGCTTGGCGTTAAGGCGCATAAGGTAATGGATGTAACCCTGCTAAATGAACTCGCGGTGAGCTCTCTAACCCGTGATGACATCCCAGTTTCGCATGAGCTTCAAGAAAATGGTCTGCCGAACTCTTTTGTTCCTGGCCGTAATATTCTATTTCTTACCCTTGCTGGCATCTACGCCTACCAAGTGGGTGCGAAGACTCTGATCACTGGTGTGTGTGAGACAGATTTCTCTGGTTATCCTGATTGCGTGATGAGTTTGTAAAAGCGATGAACTCTGCGTTGGCGCAAGGCATGGACTATGACCTTGAGGTGAAGACTCCGCTGATGTGGTTAAACAAAGCGGAAACCTGGGCCATGGCTGACCACTATAAATCGCTAGAGCTCGTTCGTGATGAGAGCCTGACCTGCTACAACGGTATTGTGGGTACAGGTTGCGGTGACTGCCCAGCGTGCTTGCTACGTGCTAACGGCTTGCAGGATTACTTGGATAATAAGTCCGAGGTGATGGAGAGTTATTTGGCTAAGGCTTGATTTGGGTTTTGTGGATGGAAGATACCGGACAGCTTTTTCAAAGCTTCCGGTATGACGATAATTGTTTGATTCTATTCCACTTTAATTTGCGTCATCCCGGAATGCGAAGCATATCCGGGACCTTCATAACGTAAAGAGCTACAATTGATCTGACGGCTTACAGCTAAAAAAACGCCCTGCAAAAGCAGGGCGTTTCTTCATCTAAACCTTATTCAGTCACAATCTCCACCGGACCATGGTCATCGCAATGACCGTCATGCACATGGTGCAGTCGACCATCGACAATATAATCGAAGTGATCCCCATGAGGTACACGCTCATGACCACAACCAGGACCGTGAACATGGCCACTATCGCATTGGATTGGGTGGCAACCGTCAGGGTTGGTGTCTGAGACCTCGATTACGTGTTCGTCGTAATGGTCTTCGTGTGGGCAGTGCAGGTGGCCATCGTGAACATAATCTATGTGGTCGCCGTGCTTGATGGCGGTATGGCCACAGCCCGGACCGTGGGTGTGCTCTGGATGGGAAACTGAGTGAGAACAAGCCATGTGAGATACTCCGTGTCAGTTGGATTTCTACACTAAGTATAGGTGAATTCTATTCCCACATAGCTTGGTCTTCTCTAAAATTAGCTTTCAAATGAAAGCTTATCTCCAAAAGCCTCTTTCCAATCCTTATCAAACTGTTCAACCGCAGGCGCAACTGCTGGGTGAGCGAACATCTGAGCAGCTACGTCTGTGGGTAGCGTAATCGCTTCGATGCCTAGTTTCATTACTTCCATTGCTTGCTGAGTATTCTTAAAGCTCGCCGCTAGGATCTTCGCTGGTAGCTGGTTTTGATCGAGAAGAAGTTGCAGATCGGCCACTACCTCTACACCGTTTCCGTTCATCGCATCGATACGGTTTACATATGGAGCTAGATAATCTGCACCACAAAGCGCCGCTAGAAAGCCTTGCTGTGCTGAGTAGATCGCAGTAGCAAGTACCTGAATACCCTCGGCTTTCATCATTTTAATCGCAGTAAGTCCGGTTTCTGTCGCCGGTACCTTCACTACCATGTCATAAGGCAACTCGTTTAGTTGACGCGCTTCTTCAAGCATCCCTTCCGCCGTGGAGCTGACTACTTGAGCGTGGAATCGAGGTGTGCCACTGACCGCTTCATTCATTCCTTTTAGCGTTTCTGTTAGTCCCTGTTTTGATTTCGCCAAGATGCTTGGGTTAGTCGTAACGCCTTTCAAAGGTAGGCAAGAGTTAAAGCGCTTCACCTCTGCTACGTCTGCAGTATCTAGATAGAGTTCAATCATGGTTTTTACCTATACAGAAAAATATTGTGTTCGTTAAGTTGGGCTCACTATAGATCTGGCTATCGAATCAGATCTTGATTTGGATCAAGTGAAATTTCATTTGAAAGTATAATAATTTCAATTAATGAAAGTTAAGCGAAAGTGATGGGCTGTCATTTGAAAGCTAAACATCACTTTATCCAGACCAAATGCAGGTGAAACTATGTACTTCAACATTCAGCGATTCTCTACCCATGACGGTGATGGGATCCGCTCTATTCTGTTTCTAAAGGGGTGCTCTTTGGCCTGCCCTTGGTGTCAGAACCCTGAAAGTCGTAGTGAAAAGCGTTCACTTTTATTTGATGAAAGAAGCTGTATGGATGAGTGTCAGCTGTGTACTGAGGCGTGTGATGGCATAGAGCGCATAGACAACAAGATAGTAGTCAATCGCAAGGCTATCTCTGAACAGCAGTTGATTGCGCTGCAAGACGTTTGTCCGACCCAAGCACTAACCGTGTGTGGTGAAGAGTCAGAAAAAGAGTTTCTGTTTGATGCTCTGATGAAAGACAAGCCTTTCTATGACCAAAGCGGTGGTGGTGTGACCTTCTCTGGCGGTGAGCCCTTGATGCAATCCAAGCTGGTGAGTGAGATTGCCATGCAGCTTAAGCAAAATGAGGTGTCGACCGCGATTGAGTCCTGCATGCATGTGCCTTGGAAAAATATCGAACAAGCCGCGCCGCACATCGATTGCTGGCTTGCCGACCTTAAACATACAGATGAAGAGAAGTTTCTCACTTGGGCAAAAGGTTCACTCAAGCGCATCAAAGAGAACTTTAAAAAGCTTGCGCCTATCGCCAAGCGCATCGTGATTCGTGTTCCTGTGGTGCCGGGCTTTAACGACACCATCGAAGAGCTTCAACAAATTATCGACTTTGCTGCTTCACTTGAAAGCTGCAAAGAACTCCATTTACTGCCGTACCACACACTCGGCATCAATAAATATCGTTTGCTAGATATGCCTTATCTCGCTCTGACAAGCCATTGAACAAGCCAGAGCTTTTAGAACTGGCAAAGCAATACGCAAACGAAAATACCCAACTTAACGTGACTGTAAGAGGTTGATCATGGACTTAAATTTCCTACCTGAGCGCATTAAGGCGCATAAATCAGCTCTGGTAAACATAGTAACTCCGCCGGTATGTACCGAGCGTGCTGAGGCCTATACTCGTGCTTATCAAGCGAATGAGGACAAGCCTGTAATCGTGCAGCGTGCGTTAGCGCTTCAAGAGCACCTTCGCACTCGCACCATCTGGATCAAGCATGATGAGCTTATCGTCGGCAACCAAGCGAGCAAGGTTCGCGCAGCGCCAATCTTCCCTGAATACACAGTACGTTGGATTGAAGCTGAGATTGATGACCTAGCCGATCGCCCTGGCGCTGGCTTTGCGGTAACTGAGTTAGACAAAGAGAACATCCATGCCATCACTCCATACTGGAGAGGCAAGACAGTACAAGACCGTTGCTATGGTCTGTTCACTGATGAACAACAAGAGATCTTGCTAGCACCATTATCAAGGCAGAGGGCAACATGACCTCGGGCGATGCGCATCTTGCAGTGGATAACGAGAAGATCCTTAAGCTAGGTATGAACGGCCTGATTGAAGAGGTTCGTCAGCACAGAGCTAACAATGATGTTTCAACATTCGATGGTTTGAAGAAAGAACAGTTCTACAAGTCAGTTGAGATCGTTCTTCTAGCGATTCAAGAGCACATGGTGAGCTACGCGGACCTTGCCGAGCGCATGGCGCAAGATGAAGACCGACTTCAACGTAAATCTGAGCTTATGTCCATTGCGAGCAACTGTCGTCATGTGGCTTATGAGGCTCCACAAAACTTCTGGCAAGCGCTACAGCTATCTTACTTTGTACAGCTGATGCTTCAGATTGAGTCCAATGGTCACTCTGTCTCTTTCGGTCGCATGGACCAGTTCTTAAATGACTTCTATGTTCGCGATATCAATGAAGACAAGATTGAGCACGGTTTTGCTCTAGAGCTTCTACAAAGCTGCTGGCTAAAGATGCTTGAGGTGAACAAGATCCGTTCGGGCGCACACTCCAAGGCATCCGCAGGCTCTCCGCTTTATCAGAACGTCTGTATCGGTGGCCAAAAACTGAATGAAAACGGTCAAGCAGAGGACGCAGTTAACCCGCTATCTTGGGCGATCCTTGAGTCTTGCGGTCAACTTCGTAGTACTCAACCTAACCTGAGTGTTCGTTATCATGAGAACCTGAATCAAGAGTTCCTGATGGGTTGTATTGAGGTGATCAAGTGTGGCTTCGGTATGCCTGCGTTTAACAACGATGAGATTGTTATTCCAGAGTTCATCAAGCTTGGCGTTGAGCGCGAAGATGCGTACAACTATGCCTCAATCGGCTGTATCGAGACAGCGGTTCCAGGTAAATGGGGCTATCGCTGTACTGGCATGAGCTTTATCAACTTCGCTCGTATCTTGCTGGCGGCGCTGAACGAAGGTGTGGATGCAACCACAGGTAAAGCCTTCTTGCCACATGACAAGTCACTAGCAAACGGTAGCTTTGGTAACTTTGACGAAATCATGGCCTCTTGGGCTGAACAGATTCGTTATTACACTCGAAAATCTATCGAGATCGATACCGTGGTCGACAGCGTGCTGGAACAGCAAGCGCACGATATCTTCTGCTCATCGCTGGTGGATGACTGCCTTTCTCGTGGTAAAACAGTGAAAGAGGGCGGAGCTAAGTATGACTGGGTGTCGGGTCTGCAGGTCGGTATTGCCAACCTAGGCAATAGCTTGGCGGCAATCAAGCACCTGGTGTTTGATGATGCGCAAATCACTCAGCCTGAGCTTGCCAAAGCGCTAGCGGAGGACTTTGATGGCATTGAGAACGAGCAACTTCGTCAGCGCCTAATTAACTTCGCGCCTAAGTTTGGTAACGATGAAGATGCAGTAGACAACCTGCTAGCCGAGGCGTATCAGGTATATATCGAAGAACTGGATCAGTTTGTAAACACCCGTCATGGCCGAGGCCCTATCGGTGGCGGCTATTATGCAGGTACCTCAAGTATCTCAGCTAACGTGCCATTCGGTGCCTCTACAATGGCAACTCCAGATGGTCGTAAGGCGACTACGCCACTGGCAGAGGGGGCTAGCCCATCATCGGGTTCAGATCGTTTAGGTCCAACGGCGGTCTATAACTCGGTAGGTAAGATCCAAGCGAATAAGATCCTAGGCGGCGTGCTTCTAAACCAGAAACTCAGCCCAGCAGCGGTTGAATCCGATGGCGATAAGCTGAAGCTATCTATGCTGATCCGGACCTTCTTCAACCACCATAAAGGCTGGCATGTGCAGTACAACATAGTCTCTCGCGATACCTTGTTGGCTGCGAAGAAGAATCCAGAGCAGTATCGTGATTTGGTAGTACGCGTGGCGGGTTACTCGGCGTTCTTTACCGCCCTGTCGCCGGATGCGCAGGATGACATTATTGCGCGTACTGAGCATGAGTTGTGATTTGAGCGTTTAGTTCCTTACGGATGAAAGATACCGCTGGGCCGGCATACCGGATATTGGTGAAGCCAATTCCGGTATGCCGTGCTTTTTTGTAAGTGATATTACTTTCGACATTATTGCAATCGTCATCCCGTAAAATCCGAAAGGATTTATACGGGATCTCCATGTCACAGCAAATTCAGTTCTTCAGTATTAATATACTAAAGACATTTTAAATCACTCTTCATTTAACTTTCATATGAAACTATAATGCTGTTGTTTGTAATAAAAAGGTAGTGGAACAGATGAACTCAAGACAAAACGAAATCGTGCAGATAGTGAATGACAGAAAGCGCGTTCAGGTAACCGAACTGTCTGAGATTATCGGGGTGTCTGGGGTGACTATCCGTCAGGATTTGAACTTCCTCGAACAGCAGGGCTATCTAAAGCGAGTGCATGGCGCGGCTACTGCGTTGCAAAACGACGATATCGATCACCGCTTAGAGGTGCGTTTTGATATCAAGCAGACACTTGCTAACAAGGCGGCAGATTTAGTCGAACCAAATGAGACAGTGCTTATCGAGGGGGGAGTGCCAACGCGCTATTGGCTCGCACCCTTGCCGAGCGCGGTGACGTTACCATCATTACGCCTTCGGCTTACATAGCTCACCTGATCCGTAATACCTCTGCCAACATCATCTTGCTTGGCGGCGTGTACCAGCACCAGGGTGAGAGCCTAGTTGGTCCACTAACTAAACTGTGTATCGAGAACATCCATTTCAGCACAGCATTCTTAGGCGTAGACGGTTTTCATCAGGATACGGGATTTACCAGTCGGGACATGATGCGTGCAGATATTGCCGAGACGATACTAGCTAAGAAGCGTCGCAACATAGTGCTCACGGACTCCAGTAAGTTTGGTCAAATCTACCCATCAACCATTGGCTCAATTAGCCAGATCTCACTGCTACTTACCGACGAATCCGCACCGAAAGAGGACCTTGAATTCCTTCAGTCTCAAGGGATTGAGGTTCAACTGGGCTAGAAAGCCTCTGCCTATCGAATCGATAAGAAAGAGTGAATGTCATTACGTCGGTTAACCCCTTATTCTGAGCCCAGTTTAGAATTAAGGAAGTCGTAATGAGTAGTAAGGCTTTAGTTGTTGAAGGCGGTGCAATGCGTGGCATCTTTGCCGCCGGTGTTTTAGATGCATTCTTGGAGCAAGAGCATAATCCTTTTGATTTTGTAATGGGCGTTTCTGCGGGTGCGTCGAATATGTTAGGTTACCTTACGGGTGCTCGCGGGCGCAGTTACAAGGTAATTACTGAGCTTGCCACCTCAGGTGAGTTTTTCAATCCAGCTCGTTTTGCCAGAGGTGGAAACCTGATGGATGTGAAGTGGCTGAGTGAAACCTCGATGCAGCGGTATCCTCTCGATTTTGAACGCTTATACACCTCTGTTCCCTTTTTTGCTGCAGCAACCAATATCAACACCGGTGAGGCGGACTACTTTCGAGTCTCGCGGGAGAATCTTGCTGATGTTATCGAGCGACCACAGCCTTGCCAATTGCATACAAGCGAACCCCTTGCTTCTCCGGCGGTTGCTACGCCGATGGCGGTGTTGCTGATTCTATTCCAGTTAAGGAAGCGTATCGCAGAGGAGCTCGTGATATCACGGTTGTTCTGTCTGAGCCTCTGAGTTACAGCATGCCAAAGCTAAAAAACAATTGGCTTATCAAGAAACTGCTCAAGGAAAACCCGACCATAGCTGAATCGCTTCAGGGCCGAGCCGAGCGCTACAATCAGTCGCTAGATTTCATTCGTAATCCGCCAAGCGATGCTACCATCCGAGTTATCGCCCCGCCTGAGTTTTCCAGTGAGGCGCTTAACTCGTAAGCGCAAGCAGTTAGATATTGGGTACCAAATGGGGCTGGATGAAGGGTTTGCTCATGTGATGAATCTACGAGGCATCGAGCACCTTTCGCCGGAAGAGTGCCCAGCCTGTTACGCCTAACGCTAAAGGCTATGCGCCTTGGCGATTATTTTACTCACTAAGCTTCCAAATACGCCCTCTCCAAATAGACGTAAGGTAAGGGCCATGAGTTTGGCATCTGGTGTACTTTGGTACACCAACTTTGGATTTTTTGAGAACCCTGCTTGATAAGCGTGTTCACTGTAGAGCTGGTATCTGATCCTTTATCATAGGCACCCTTCAAAAACTTATGAGATTTCTTGATTGTCTCTTTGTATGCAGGGATGCGCCGACTGTCTAGCATGTCGCCTAGCTGGATGCCGGGAAGTTCTGTTTGAACACAACCTGGCTCTACAGTTGATATCTTGATATTAAAACCTTCAACTTCTTGCTGAAGTGCTTTAGCCATACCGCTAAGTGCGTGCTTACTTGCGGAATACCAAGCATTCATGCTCGAGGATGCTCGGGCAGCAATTGAGGTGGTGAAGACGATACGTCCCTCACCGCGGGCGCGCATATGTGGCAATACCGCTTGGGTAATGCGAGCCGCACCATAGACGTTAACATCAAATTGTCTTTGGATATTGCAGATGCTCTCAGATTCAACAGGACCTGCGATCGGGTAACCTGCGTTTGAATAGACGATATCGATAGTGCCAACTTCGACAAGCATGGCATTGACTATGGTTTGAACACTCGCTGCCTTAGTGACATCGACTTTATAGACTCGAGCCCCCAAATCCTCCAAGGGTTTTAGCTTATTCAAGCGCCTTGCGCCGCAGTAGACATTGTGTCGCTGTTCTAGGAGTTTCAACACTAGGTCATAACCGATACCGGAAGATGCGCCGATAACTAAGATATTCTTGGGTTTCATACTTAAGAATCTTTGGTAAATACAGAGTCATGTTAGATCTGATGCTAAGCAAAATATGCAGTAGAAATTACTGCAAAAATTCTCAGTAAATTGACTCATAATTAGGCGTTGTTACAGTGGTAATAGACTCAATTCATTAAATGACTTCCTTTATGCCAAAATTCTCTTTCGAAGCCTTATTAACCCAGCAGGTAAATGCACTTATGTCGAGCAAGCCGGCTGAGTTTGAAACTACTTTTAAAGAGATTGCTTTACAGGCGTTGCAGTGGTTTAACCTTGATAGGATGACTCTGTTTCCTAACTCGATGATTTTGCTCAACGACGGTAAATCAATATCTGTATCTAGGCAGGGGATACCGGAGCTGGATAAGAAAAAATATGTGGTCGGAAACTACAAAAGGCTATCTCAAGCTACTGCGCCATAAGAGGGAGATCCAGACCTTTAACTCTGATCAATTAGCTACTTCAGGTGTGGGGCCTCTTGAGGAGCTATACAAGGATGGCGGCCGCTGGCATGGCATCATCCGTCTCGAACTTTTCGGGCAGTTATGGGGTGCGCTAGCTTTTTCTCGATTTTCCGAAGGCGAGCATGACCTTAATCAAGAAGAGGTCAGGCGCTTAAAGCTTCTTTGCGACACCTGGCTCGTGTATTGGCAGCACTCCACTATCACTCGTAGCCTTCGTCAGACGGCCGAGCAACAGGGTGATGAGAGTGAAAAACTGTTAAAGCTCAGCAAGAAGCAGTGCACCGTATTAGCACTCTTAGCTCAGGGACTGACCGCGAAACAGTGCGCAGAGAAACTTTTCCTAAGCCCGCGAACCATAGAGTCCCACAAGTACCGAATGTTGGATCTTCTGGATCTTGAGAACCACACGGAACTGGTTCAGTTTGCGCTTCGTAACGGGCTTGGAATAGAGCTAGTTAACCTGCCTGATAATCCACAATCGATGGCTTGGCCTCAAACCAGTAGCCTAAGGTATACAAGCAAATGGTGATGTCTGTTACTGCGAAAGGGATAAAGTACTGGTTTAGATAAGCGGTCTCAGGATTAAAGTGGTTTGAGCTAAACAGATACACCATGAACAGCTTTTCTAGGAAAGAGTAGAGGATAATCGGTTCTCTCCAGCGCTCCACAAATGCTGCCATCACGATAAAGAGTCCCATCAAGCCCACCATGATTCCCCAATGCCGAATCAGAAATACGTACCTGGAATCGTAACTAAGGTTATTCATCTCTCGCAGTGCATCGGCAGGTCTATGGCATAGATCCCCGCATACATGGTGATGAGCCCACCTATGATCAGAAATGGCTTCAAGAATCGGTTAAATATCATATTGAGTGTCGGTCATTAGAGTTTGCCAAAGGGTAACCAGAGGTGACTTTATTGTGAGCAGTAAAATCTACTGCAACGCATTTGATTGACAAAATCAATCAATGTATTTATAGTTGCTTTTGTCAACCACATTAAAGGTGAGAATATGATGAATGCACAAACTGCGACCATGGATCTTGAGGTAAGCAAAACTCCACTTGTTCTAAAGGTTCTAGTGGTGCTTGCAATGATGACCTTGATGGGAGGCACTCTAACTGGAGTGATGACATACTTTAATCTTGGCTACAGTGAAAGCTTTTTCCAAGACTGGTTTAGCTCGTTCACTACAGTTGCTATGACGGTAATGCCAATTGGTTTTGTATTGATGGCGAGCCTGACTAAGCTAGCGGAGCGATTGTTTTCCAATGTGAGTGAACATGCTCGCAATCTTGTCATCGGCGTTATCATGGCAGGCATCATGGAGTCAGGAATGGCCTTTGCAACGGCTATGAATAATATTGGATTCGACGACAAAGAGCTGTTTATAGATGCTTGGTTGAACGGCTTGATTGGCGCACTGCCCGTTGCCTTGGTGTTGATGATTACGGTCAACATGACCATCAAACCAAAGGTTGAAAAATTCCTGAAGAGTTAATGATTTAGATGCTTATACCCAAAGTAATTGGAGATGCTGGTAGGCAGCCAGAGAGCCAAGTGCCTGAGCATAGATAGACTATGTGATGGGGCGGGGCTGGCCATCCAGTGGCGAATGCCAGCTAACACCCCAGCATCTTCAAGTAAGAAGGGTATAGAGCATTTCCAGCGAAATGGCTCTATTTGTTTATAAAACTTAGTTTTTATCCACGTGGATTGGTATTTATGCACGTTCGGATAGGATGATAAGCACGTACGCAGGTTACAGGAATAGGGTAGTGCTCAAGGAACTGGTGCTTTTTAAACACGTTTATGAGGGAGATAACTTTAGGGAATCAGCCAAAAAGGCCGGAACCTCGATAGCTTCTCTCTCACGTGCTATTGCAGGGCTTGAGCGAGACTGCGGCAAGAAGCTATTTCTCAAAGATGGCACCAGCACCATCCCCACCAATGAAGCTCGCTCTCTCTATTACAGCGTTGTTGATTGCCTCAATACTATTAACTATGAATATGAAGTCTTCCGCAATCACACCCCTCAGATCACCCTATTAAAACCACTGCAAGTCCATAGCGAGTTATTTGTTCAACTGCTGCATGACGAAGAGATCATGGGCAGTCAGTTCTCGTTTAAAGAGAGGAACAATTATCCCTCTAGAAACAAGGCCTATGCTGATCTCTTGATTGGAGAGATAGACCTATTTATCGATAAGAAACCGATACAAGATAGGCGCTATCAGTGTTATAAGATTGCGGTCTGCGATCTGGTATTTATTTACTCTAAGCAGTTTCATCCACAAACCTTAGATGTCGCTGTCGAGCGACTCATCAAGCTTAAGTGGTTAGATGATTACACTGAGAAATTTGTAGCTAATACAAATAGTGGTGAATACCTGATTGATAGTCTTGCTTCTTTCTACGAGATTATCAAAAACTCCAAATACGTAGGCATTACACCAAAACAGACTGCAAACCAGTTAGATCCAAAATATTATTGGCATTCAGAGCCTATGGGTCAGCTGGAGTTGTATTTGATTGCTGCTAACCGAAACCTAGTCAACAAGCCTGCTGTACAACAGCTGCTTGATAAGATCAGAACCTCTGAGTTGATACTGCGCTAGATATCAAAAACACTCTCGCTCACCACTTCCCATGCTGAGGGTTGCTCTGCCTTATTTAAAGCGAGCTTGCTAGTGGATGGTGTGTCATACATTCTCTCGATTACTTCTTTTGCGGCTTGTTTATCGTTGAGGTAACCAGATAGCGTCGAAAGAAGTTGATTGTAGAGTTTGGAGTGTTTCTGATCTTGTCTAAACTCGCCTCTAAGGTTGCCATAGTAGGGACTGTGAACGTCTAGGCTAGCTCTGTGATGCGCCTTTCGATAGACACCAGCTAAGAACATATACACACAACTTGAGTTGCAGTAGGTCTCTACGTGGGTGTTCCAGCCGGCCTTGTGTATGTAGTCGCTGATCTTCAGTGCATCGTCAAAATAACCGCCATCAGATTGCAGAATGACCGAAGAAATCTTGGTTTTTACCGCAGAAACAAAGTTTAAGAAGTCTTTGTACTCGCCATCTCGAATGTCGCCATTGATCACCAAGGCATGCCCCTTGTCACCCTTCATCTGATAGGTTTTGTATTGGGCTGCATTGGCATTGATTGAGGTGCTCATCATTAGCATCAAAGACAAACTGAGTGTGAAAAGTTTCTGTGTCATAAAAGGCCTCGTCCATTGAAATAATTATGCGACCCCCTTGAACAGATTTATAACCGCTACCCACTAAGGGTTAAATGAAACAAAGCGTTTCATCGGTTTTGAGTGATGCAGGTCTCGTTCACTTCAATTAGTTGTTGAACTTATTTTAGGAAAATCTTGGTTTATGGAAGCGAACTATTTCCTTTATGACCCTACTGTTAGTTTTAACCTAATAAAGGTGTAGGTTTAGCCTGTCTAGTTCGAAAGATTAGGCTGGAATATTATCCTCGGCACTTAAGCAGGAAAGCTCCTGCAGTACTCAATTTTGTGTCCATGAGTGGACGAGGAAATCCTTATGACTTCTATTGCTAAGCATGCCGAACAGGGCAGTACTCACAGTAAACCTAGCGTTGGCTTAACCCTTTTAGTGGGTCTCCCACTGTTTACCCTTTTGCCTCTAGGTTTGGATATCTTTTTACCGGCCATGTATGACATTGGTGCCTTTTTCGGCAACACAGACGTGCCATCATTTGCCATCAGTATTTATATGCTGTTTTGGGGGCTAGGCCAGCTCTTCTGGGGTGGTATGGCAGACAAGCTAGGCAAGAAGAATATCGCACTCATTGGCTTGGCTATTTTCGCCTTGAGCTCGTTTGCCATTGCTAATGTTGGAAGCAGTGATAGCGTTGAATTCCTTGGATTGAGGGCGTTGCAAAGCTTTGGTGGTAGTGCCTGTTTTACCGCAATCTTTGCACTGATCCGTATGCGTTTTGAAGGTGAAAACCTTAACAAAGCCTATAGCTATCTAAATGGAATCTTGGCATTCGTACCTGTGAGTGCTCCGCTGATTGGCGCTTATATCGTTGCGCACAGCTCTTGGTTTGTTCTATTTGAAATCATGGCTGTTTTGGGAGCTCTGAGCCTAGTTTGGATCTTCTTTATGTTGCCTGCAGAAAGAGCCGATACGTCAGCTTCGGTGGATGCCTCTAAAGTGAGCCTAGTGCAGGGTTATCTATCGGTGCTGGCGAACGCTAGATTTAGAGCCTATCTGTTCTTCGCTCTAATCGCTCAAACATTGTTTATCTATCTACTGACTGTTGCACCTATGTACTGATGGGAAGCCTAGGCATGTCACAAGTGCTTTTGGTGAGATGTTTATGGTGATTGCGGTTGTATTTATGGTGGGCAGCTTCTTGTCACCGAAGATCAATCAGATGATCAATATCCAATCGCTAGTGAAGCTTTCATTGGTTTTGATAGTTGCTGGTGGCGCAATGATGTTTTTGATGAGCGGTATTGCGCATTGGTATTCACTGATTGTGCCTATGGCTATCATCGCCTTCGGCTGCACTATGCTACTGAGCAGTTCACCTGCTAACGCATTGGCTGAACTAAAAGAAAACGCAGGTGTGGCTAGCGGTTTATATACAGCAACAACCTTTGGTATGGGCGCAGTAATCTCAGCACTTGTAGCTAAGTACGTGGATAGTGCCGACCTATCTCAAGTGTCATTGGTTTATACGTTATTCGCGCTGCTTGCTTTGGTGGTGCTCTTCTTTAACAAGAGCATGACGAAGGCTTAAAAGCCTAAAAGAAAGGCCACTGTATTTGCAGTGGCCTTTGGCTTTAGATGAAAATTACCACTCGATGTCCGAGCCATCGAAGACCTTGAAGCTTCCTGATGTCTCTAGGGTAAGCTGCTCCGCTTGATTGATGATGCCGGCCACACTTTCTTGAGGGGTGAATGTTGCATCTTTACCGCCCATATCTGTCTGAACCCAGCCAGGGTGTACGGCTAGTGTTTTCACACCTTGCTCAGCTAGGTTGCGTGCTGCAGATACAAGGATCTGGTTTAGCGCTGCTTTAGAGGTGCGGTAGCTGTACATGTTGCCAGAACCGTTGTCGCCAATACTCGCCACACGGCTAGAGATACCGACAATTGTTTTATGTTCGCTAGCTGCAACGTTGTCGCGAAGCGCTTGAATTAGCAGTGCAGGTGCTATCGTGTTGATGTTAAGCACTTCAAGCCATTTACTCTGAGTCATTTGGCCCAATGTAGCGCAGTCGTCACCCAGAACACCGGCGTTTAGGATAAGGTGATCGATAGCTTGCCCTTTAAGCGCCTCTGGCAGAGTATTGATGTCAGCCTCATTGGTTACATCTAGTTTAATCAGTTCGATAGCAGAATTTTCAGATGCCAATTTTGCAAGTTCAGAAGCACTCTCTGGAGAGCGACACGCTGCCAAACGTCCCAGCCTTTAGCCTGGTACTGACGAACAAACTCCAGACCTAAACCGCGATTCGCACCTGTGATTAAAACCTTTGCCATCCTGTAATCCTCTTGATAATTCTGTTTGGAATGAGGGGATTTTAGTGGCAATGGTGGTGGGTTTTGTGGTTTACGAGAATAAAGTTAGCTAGATTCGACAATGTCGAACGATACTTTTGGTTGGAAAGTAAAATTGTTGGCATCAGAAAGGAGCAAGCATCTTTTTATGGTGGAAACAAAAAGGTCTAACCTAGGCTAGACCTCTCTTGATCTATAATCTGCAACAGTCAAAGCTCATTACTCTCAGACCAAACCCTAAGGTCATCCAAGATCTTCAATGCAGAGCGACCAAAATCAGTTAGCTCATAACTCACCGCAATAGGGCGGTCGCTGATTACTTTTCGCAGCACCATGCCTTCGGCTTCGAGTTCTTTCAGTCTTTGGTCAACCATCTTTTTGCTGGCGCCGCCTAACATGCGGGATAGTCGTTGAATCGGACTGGGCCGTCCTTGAGATGATAGATCAAAGAACCTTTCCATTTACCACCGATAAGGCGCATACCCTTTTCGATCGCGCACGGCTCTTTGCATACATTAGCGACGGATTTACGTCCTTTACTGTCTATATTTACAACGCTTTCCATCAAATTCACCTTTAGGTTACAAAAAGTATACTGGTTGAATACTTTCTTAAGGTTACCATAATAAACCTAGTTGGAGAACTAACAGGTGTAAACATGAGCGAAAAACTGAAACTAGACTTTATCTCAGATGTGGTATGCCCATGGTGTGTTATTGGGTACAAACGTCTTGAGCAAGCAATCAAAGAGTTGGGTGTTGAGGACAAGGTTGAGATAGAACTTCACCCGTTTGAACTGAATCCAAACATGCCGGCTGAGGGACAAAACCTACGTCAGCATCTGGCAGAGAAGTACGGCACTACATTGGAAGACAGCATCCGAGCGCGTGAAAACCTTACTCAGCTTGGCGCTGAGGTGGATTTCACCTTCGATTACTATGACGATATGAAGATGTATAACACTCGTGAAGCACATCTTGCTATCCAGTTTGCAGCGAAATATGAGAAACGGCTAGAGCTTAAACTCGCTCTATTTGATGCTTTCTTTGGTGAGCGAAAAGATGTCTCTGATAGAGAAGTGTTGGCGCAGCTACTTGCTAAGGTTGGTTTGCCAGTCGATGAGGGTATTGCGTATCTAGATGATATTAGTGCGATTTCTCAGCTTCAAAATGAAGAAAGTTACTGGCAAGGCTTGGGCGTTCGCTCAGTGCCAACTATAGTTTTGAATAGTCGTGAAGGCCTGCCAGGAGCGCAGCCTGTTGAGGTCTATAAACAAGTTCTAGAGCACTACCTATCAGCATAGGGGGAGTATGAGCCTCGATCGTCATCCGCTGTGGCGTAAGCCACAGCACCATCTGGATGTTACTGAAAGCAGTCAACATGTTCATTGGATAGAACTCTTCTATGACTTGGCACATGTGGTGGCTATCTTCATGTTGGGTAACTTCCTCAGCCATCATCTAACTGTTTCTGGGTTCCTAATTTTTGTAGCCCTGTTTGTAGTTATCTGGTTCGCTTGGTTTGATTTGAGTTTGTTCAATTCGTTGTATGTCAGCACGGACATGCAGCACAGATACATAATGACCTCACAAATCATCACTATTATGGTGATGTCCGCATCCATACCTCATATAACGGATACCAGTTGGCCCTACTTTGCGATTGGATACGGGATAAATCGGGCGTTTATTGCTTTTCTTTATTGGCGAGTCAGGCAGGTGGGTGACTCAGATGGTGAGCTTCCTCGTAAACTCTCACGTAACTTTTTCGGTAGTGCCTTCCTTTTCTTACTAAGTGCGTTTTTACCTCACCCTTATAGCTATCTTGTGTTTGGTTTAGGTCTACTTATTCTGGCTTTGCTTTACGCCTTACCCAGAGTGGGTGCCTTAGAGTGCCATCGTTTTGTGCCACGCTTTGGACACATGTCTGAGCGTTTTGCTCTTTTGCTACTTATTGTTGCTGGTGAGGGCTTCTTTAAGTTGGTTGTAACGCTGAGTATTAAGGGGATAGATAACGTCGTAGGTGATGTGCTGTTTAACTATGTGATAGGCGGCGCGGCGATCTTCGTACTTTGCTGGATGTACTTTGATTTCGCAGGAAATGGTAAGCCGAGAAATACGGATAAAAAAGACATTAGTGCAGTGGGTATTGGCGCACCTTACGTTGATGTTATCCGCAGTAATGATCGGGGTCGCCTTGTCGGCAGAAGTGAAGGTCTCCTTTATGGAGCAATACCCTTTCAAATATGCGGTAATAGGGTGCCTCGGGTTAGCGCTTTACCTATACAGTCTGCTTCTGATCCAGAACGTCATCGAGCTCAGAACCGCGCATCGATTTGCTACAGCTAAATTACGCTACTTTGGCATCGCATGGCGTTTGTGACTCTGGCTGTAGTGTCATTTGTGCCTTCTATTATCGGTAACCTGTTCTGGTTTTGCGCCTTGCTGTCGCAGATCGTTGTGCCTGCCACTACAGCTTATCGGACATTTACTCGAGAAGGTTAAAAACCAAAGGGCCACTATTTACAACTAGTGGCCTGCTAAAGCACTTAACCAAATAAGCCTTGGGCTATTTCTTCCTTCTCTTTTGCGGTACGCGAAAGGTGTTTTTCTAGAAAGCTTGCGGCTTCTGTGAGCTTTCCTTCCTCTATTAATCCAATTAAGACTAAGTGCTCCTCACACTCCTTTCTCGGCACTGGACGCTTTCCGTTTACATTGTATTCAACCAGTCGTCGTAGTCGATTTACCCGCTTCAAGGCATCGAGTAGGAATACGTTATTTGACATGCCTACTATGGTTTCATGGAAAAGCACACCAGCGTTAAACATATCAGCTGCGGATACCAGCTTCTGC
Source organism: Vibrio sp. JCM 19236 (assembly GCA_000830455.1). Taxonomy (GTDB): domain Bacteria; phylum Pseudomonadota; class Gammaproteobacteria; order Enterobacterales; family Vibrionaceae; genus Vibrio. The sequence goes on along the minus strand of BBSB01000007.1, from coordinate 56,737 downwards.
TTGTTATTGAGTATGTCTATCTGAGACATGCGCAACATCTGCAGTCTTGTTGGCTCTATGACAAAGCTTGGGTCTCTTATAGCTTCAGGCTCGATAAGCTGACGGAAGCGATAGCTTTGTGCATAGGCGGTAGGGGAGGAAATAAACTCGTTGAACTCCCAACCATAGCCAATATTTCTTTGTAGCCATCCATCCTTTTCCATCGCTATCAGTGCTTCTTGAATGCTTTTACGGCTCTGTTGATAGCGACTGATAAGCTCATTTTCAGTGAAGCTTTTCTTTAGGGTACCGGATAGGTAATCCTGTCCGATTGCATAGCAGAGTGGTGAAAGATACGTTGCCTCGCTGTCATGAGAAGATAACTGCGCTGCTTGGGTTTGCTCGGGGACCTTGGCTAGAAAGAAGCCTTGATTGGGTTTTTTTACCAAGAAGCCATTTTGTTGAAGGTGGAGAAATGCATTGCGAATTGGCGTTCTTGACACCTTAAGCACACCTGCAAACTCGGTCTCTTTTATATGAGCGCCTATCTCCAAATTGTGTTCTAAAACATGACCTAGCACTCGCTCCGCAAGTAACTCTGCAGAGGTTGGCTTCTTACTATTCGTTGTCGTATCCATACTTTACCGCTTTCTATACCTAGCCTTTGTGCTTTTCCTACATTGTTTTTTGTTTCTCGGAAGCATCGCAAAACAGTATTACCTATAAATTGTATTTTGTGAAGAATATGAATCACATTGAAGTGGTGTTGTTAATAATGTGTTGTATTTCACATTTCCAAAATACAAAAATATCTTGTTACTAATCCAAAATACTTAGTTTTATCCTACTAAGCCTTGTTTTACCTAGTCTGACGAATATAGAGGATATGTTGCGGCAGTTCTGTTGTTGTTAAATGCATGTTGACAGAATTCTACTTTATAGTCATAAATGTATTTGTGTTTTACAAAATACAATTTTAAAGATGACTAAAGTAGCTTTGATACATGCCGTTGATATCGCTATCGAACCGATAAAGCGCGCATTTGAAAATGAGTGGCCGGAAGCTGAAACCCTGCACCTCTGGGATCAGGCGTTGAGTGTTGAACGCGCTAAAACTGCATCTCTCACGCCATTTCTATTTCAGCGTGTTGAGTCCCTTTACCAACTCGCTCTTGAATCTGGTGTTGATGCGGTGATGTTTACCTGCTCAGCGTTTGGTGAAGCGATCGAAAAGCTGGCGCAGCATTCCGAAATTCCGGTGTTAAAGCCAAACCAAGCCATGTTTGAGCAAGCCATCGAGCTGAATAAACCCATTGCAATGCTGGGTACGTTTGAGCCTGCAATGCAGGGTATGGTCGAAGAGTTTTATCAGCTAGCTGATGAGAGTGCTGAGTTGGTAACCCTTTGTGCTCCTGAGGCGAGAGTCGCTCTTAATCAGGGAGATGCGGACACACATAATCAGCAGCTTCTCAAAAAGGCAGAGTCTCTAGATGAGATTGATGTGCTCATGTTGGCCCACTTCTCTTCTTCTATTGCTAAATCATTGATTGAAAAAGAAACCCAGAAAACTGTGCTGTCGAGTCCAGAGTGCGCAGTTCGTTATCTAAAACGTGTTCTCTGCTCCTAACGGAATACGTCATTTATCACAAGTACGAGAGGAAACAATGAAACTATTAGTTTTACCAGGGGATGGTATCGGTCCTGAAATTACTCAAGCTGCCGTTAAGGTTCTAAATGCGGCAGACAGCAAATTTGATCTAGGCCTGAGCTGTGAATTTGATGATGTAGGTTTTGACAGTTTGGAGAAATATGGCACTACGCTTCGCCAAGAAACCCTAGAAAAAGCGAAGACCTATGACGGTATTATTCTAGGCACTCAGTCTCATGCAGACTATCCAAAACCTGAGCAGGGCGGCCGCAATGTATCGGCAGGTTTCCGTATCGGCCTAGACCTTTACGCTAACGTACGCCCAGCGCGTTCACGCTCTTTCTTGCCTACCAATATGAGTGAAGGCAAGAGCATTGACCTAGTTATCATGCGTGAGGCTACCGAAGGCTTCTATCCGGATCGCAACATGACCGAAGGTTGGGGTGAGGTGAAGACCTCTCCAGATATGGCGCTTTCTATTCGTAAGATTACCCGCCACTGCTCTGAGCGCATCGCACGTAAAGCCTTTGAGCTTGCTATGTCACGTGGCAAAAAAGTTACTGCGATTCATAAAGCAAACAGCTTCCATATGACGGATGGTCTGTTCCTTGAAGCGGTTAATGATGTAGCAAAAGAGTTCCCAGAGGTTGAGCTTGACGACCTTCTGGTAGATGCATCAACCGCCCACCTAGTGCGCACCCCTGAACGATTTGATGTCCTAGTCGCAACTAACTTCTATGGCGACATCATCAGTGACCTTGCCAGTGAGCTGTCAGGTAGCCTTGGTCTTGCGGGCTCCATGATGGCGAGTGATGAACACTGCTGTGCACAGGCGCAACACGGCTCCGCACCGGATATTGCTGGGCTAGATAAAGCGAACCCAACCTCAATGATCCTTCAGTCTCCATGTTGATTGAGTGGATGGGACAGAAGCATCAGCGTGAAGATCTGATAACTGCGTCAAAGGCAATTAATGCGGCGGTTGACGCAACTCTAGAAAACCCAAATTATCGCACTGCGGATCTTGGTGGCTCACTGGGCTGTCAGGCGTTTAGTGATGCGGTAGCAACCCAATTAGCGAACAGCTAATCATATTTGCTGAGCAATGCAGTACAGCACGAAACAACGTGAAATAAGTACCCAAATAAAAAGGAAAAACACATGTCATTACTAAAGAAATTCGCAGTCGTACCCCTAGTAGCTGCGGTATTGGCATCCCCTGTGAGCTTTGCAAAGGATCTGGATTACCCAACTAAACGTTTGAACTACACCATAGCGTTTGGCCCGGGTGGCGGTAACGATTTGATGTCTCGCACTGTTGTAGACATCTTGAAGAAATATAAGCTGTATGACCGAAATATCCGTGTAGATAACCTAGCCGGTGGTAGTGGTGCGGTAGGTTTTAACTATGTAGCACAGCAGTCGGGTAATCCATACCACCTGACTTCAACCAGCGGTAACTTCTTGGGCACGCCATTGGTATCTAACACTGGCTGGACTTATGAAGACTTCACTCCAATCGGTCTTCTAGCACAAGATGCCATGTTTATCGTGGTGCGCGCGGACTCTCAGTTCAAGTCAGCGAAAGAGTTTGCTGAGTATGCGAAGAATAACCGTATCACCATTGGTGGTACTGGTGCGGCAGGCCCTGAGCGCGTTGTTGCAAGCCTATTTGCGGAAACCGCAGGCTTTAAATACGACTATGTACCATCGCAAGACGGTGGCGGTATGGTGACTTCACTGACCTCTAAGAGCGTTGATGCCATTGTGGCTAACCCATCTGAGGTATCAGGTCAGATCAAAGCAGGTAACTTCCGTCCTCTTGCTTACTCTGAAGCACAGCGTAGCACCATCTATAAGGACGTTCCGACCTTCAAGGAACAGGGCTACGACTTTGCTTTCTCGCTTCCTCGTGGTGTCGTGATGCCGGATAACGTGGATGCTGATGTTCAGCAGTGGTGGGTAGAGACGCTACAAAAGGTAGTGGAGACTCCTGAGTGGAAAGACTATCTGAACACCAACAGCCTTTCTGGTAATACGGTTTGGGGTGATGACTTCGCCGACAACCTAGCCGCTACCAATGCTGACTTTAAACGAGTGTTAACTCAGATAGGTGCGATTAAGTAGGAAAATAGGCTGTGCGGTTAGCGCCGCACAGCCAAGGAGAAGTTATGCGTTTTTGGTTTTCACTTAGCACCTTATTGTTTTCTATCGGTTTTACTCTCTATGGCTGAACACCTTGAGTATGTACGACCTAAATGGACGACCAGGGCCTGGCTATTTCCCTTTGATTATCGGTGTTGCACTGGTCATCTGTACCGGAATCAACGTCTATAAAGACCTCAAAGAACTGCGCAGCAAGCAAGCTGTGAAGCAAGATAAAGAGTTGTATCAAAAAGATACTGTTGCGGTGGCAGTGTGTATCGCACTACTGATTTTTACCCTGAACTCACTCGGAGCTATCGTCTCCATGGTGGCTTTCTGTTTGGCGTTTCTCTCTTACTTCAATCGTGGCAAACATGTTCAAAACATCGCGTATTCAGTGGTGTTCCCTATGGGAGTGTTCCTGCTGTTTGATGTTTGGCTACAGGCGGGACTGCCTGACGGTCTGCTACGTCTCTTCTATTAATCACAGGGAAATGTGTCATGTTCTTTGTTGAAATATTTGAAAATCTATCATTTGGTTTGTCGGTGGCGTTTACGCCGGCCAACCTGTTGTTCCTGCTCATCGGTGCGCTGGTGGGTATGGTAGTGGGCTTGTTCCCAGGCTTTGGCCCTGCAGCGGGTATCGCGATATTGATTCCTATGACCTTTGGTCTCAACCCAACTACTGCCATTATTATGCTCTCGGGTATCTATTACGGCTCTATGTATGGGGAACCATAACCTCCATATTGATCAATACCCCGGAGAGTCTGCCACAGTAGCCTCCACCTTGGATGGTTATCCTATGGCGCAAAACGGTCGAGCAGGTCCTGCTCTTGTAATGCAGGCGATTGCTTCATTTGTGGGTGGTACCTTGGGCGTGATCCTAATCTGTGGATTTGCCCCATTGCTGGCAGACTTTGCGTCTTCGTTTGGCCCATCAGAGTATTTCCTTATCATCATGTTAGGCCTGCTTTTGTTGACCACTATGATGGGTGAGAACCGCCTGAATGGCGTTATTTCTGCGTTGTTTGGCTTTGCCATCGCTATGGTTGGGGTAGATTCGGTCAGTGGTGCACAGCGATACACCTTTGGTTCGCCTGAGTTGATTGGTGGTATCTATTTCGTACCAGTTGCCATTGGCTTGTTTGGTATCGGTGAGCTTCTTTATTGCATCTATACCGGGCAGCACAAACGTGAAAATGTGCGTGTTCAATTTAGCTTCCGCTCTAAGGATTTCTGGCCGACGGCGAAAGACTATATCAGCTCTCGTTACACCTTTATCCGAGGTTCTGTGATCGGATTTGTTGCGGGTGTATTGCCAGGCTCAGGGGCAACCATTGGCTCTATTTTGGCTTATTCGGTAGAGAAGAAGGTCGCTAAAGACCCTGAGAGTTTTGGTAAGGGCGAGGTGCGTGGATTGGTTGCACCAGAGACTGCAAACAACGCAGCATCGGCAGGGGCTATGGTGCCACTTATCTCTTTGGGTATTCCGGGTTCCGGTGCTACCGCTGTTCTACTTGGTGCGCTCATGATGTGGGGTCTACAGCCAGGTCCAATGCTCATCGACAGCAACCCAGACCTTGTATGGGGTCTAGTGGCAAGTATGTACATGGGCAACATGATTCTGGTGGCACTGAGTGTGTTAGCTATCCCACTGTTCGTAAAGTTCCTAGATATTCCTTACCGACTAGTGGTGCCTGTTATCGTGACTCTATGTGTTATCGGCTCTTATGCTCTTAATAACAGCATCATAGAGACCTCAATGCTACTGATTATGGGACTAGTGGGCTTTGGTATGAAGCTTTATGGCTATTCACCTGCAGCAACGGTTCTAGCGCTTGTTCTGGGTGGCATGGCTGAGAGCACCTTCTTGCAATCTCTTATCATCAGCCAAGGCAGTCTGTGGATCTTCGTTGAGAGGCCTATCTCGCTGGTGCTTACTCTAGTTATGTTTGCCACTATCGGCCTTTCGGTTGCTCTGCGTCTATTCAAGCGCATGCGTGCCAATAAGGTTGAGCAAGCCAATTGCAGTCACTCTCAGTAAAGGACGGTAATGATGAAAATAGGAGTTATTGCCGACGATTTTACTGGGGCGACTGATGCCGCAAGCTTTATCGTCAAGGGAGGCTTGAGTGCAATTCAGCTCTCAGGCATCCAAGAATCTGCAAAGGGTATTGATGCTGATGCCTGGTAGTGAGCTTGAAATCTCGCTCTTGTGAGGTGAACAAAGCCATCGAGGATTCCATCAAGGCTTGTGATTGGCTCTTAGAAGAAGGGTGTGAGCTTATCTACTTCAAGTATTGCTCAACCTTCGATAGTACTGAAAAGGGCAATATTGGGCCTGTGGTAGAGGCACTAAAATCACATCTGTCTCAGCGCAGTGTGTTGCTCTGCCCCGCGTTGCCGGTTAATGGTAGGACTGTGTATCAAGGACACTTGTTTGTGTTTGACAAGTTGCTCTCAGATTCTGGAATGCGCAATCACCTATTACTCCAATGAGAGACTCGAATCTGCTGAACGTTATCGAGTCTCAGTCTGAGGGTAATGCGGGTCTGGTGAGCCTTCAGGACATAGCTAAAGGTGGTATCTCAGAGAAACTGGCCGAACTGGAGCTAGAAGGTAAAGAACTCATTATCTGTGACAGTGTGAGTGACAGCGACCTTGATAGGTTGGCGCAGATAGCTCAATACCAAAGGCTAGTTTCAGGTGGTTCAGGCCTAATAGGCGCCATAGCCAAATTGGTTTCTGGCAAAGGCGCATCTTTTGAAGAGCAAAATCAGGTGCAGGATCAACGAAAGGGTGTGGTGCTATCCGGCTCATGTTCTGAGATGACTAATCAACAGGTCAGTGTTTACAAGAGACTCGCACCTAGCTTGAAGCTGGATGTAGGTCGATGCTTGCAAGATGACGCTTATCTGGAGGAAGTCATGATCTGGATAGTAAGTCATAGCAACCAAGCTTATTTCCCAATGGTGTACGCCACTGTGAGTCCAGATGAGCTTTCGAGTATTCAGTCCCAGTACGGTGATAAGGCCTCAATCGGTGTAGAGAGCTTGTTCCATGCGCTGGTGAAAAAGCTGTATAGCATGGGTTTCAATACCTTTATCAGCGCGGGTGGAGAGACCTCTGGAACCATTACTCAAGCCTTGAGTATTGAGAGCTTTAGGTTGGCAAAGAGATCGCGCCAGGGGTTCCTTGGATGTCGAGCTTAGATGGCGAGGTAAGACTCGCACTTAAATCTGGTAATTTTGGAGATGCTCAGTTCTTTGAGCGTGCACAGGAGTTATTGCTATGACGGAACATGAACAAAGACTCGAGCTAATCGCCTTGGCAAAATCTCTATTTGAGCGAGGCTACGCTACAGGTGGCGCTGGCAATATCTCGGTAAGACTGGACGAAAATCGTGTGTTGACCACACCAACGGGTTCCTGTTTTGGGCGACTCGATCCAGATACTCTGTCCGTGGTGAATATGGACGGTGAGCACTTAACTGGAAACAAACCGTCCAAAGAGGCGTCGTTTCATCTAGAGATTTATAAGAATCGCGCACAGGCAAATGCAATCGTGCATTTGCACTCTACCTATCTTACAGCCCTATCTTGTCTTGAGGGTTTGGATAAATCGAACGCAATGAAAGCGTTCACTCCTTATTACGTGATGCGAGTGGGTAAGCTTCCTGTGGTGGAATACTTTAATCCAGGGGACTCTCGAATAGGCGAGGAACTAGGCAAGCTAGCGCCTGATTTTAGAGCCTATTTGCTGGCAAATCATGGCCCAGTTGTGACAGGTAAAGACTTGGTTGATGCCTGTGATAATGCAGAAGAGCTTGAGGAAACGGCAAAGCTCTATTTTCAGCTTAAAGGTAGTAAGGTCGCTTATTTGTCAGATGAAGACGTAGCCTATCTTGAAACTAGTGGAACCTGAGTCGTGCACTTATGACCGTTAGGTCATTTTGGAGGCTTGCTGGGGGCAGTAAGTCTCTGTTTTTATTATCTCTATTTGTGTTATTTTGAGTCATCACTGTCGATGTTCTCAAACCTATGTATTTTCGAACCTACACTCCTGCTGACAAAGATCAGCTTATTACCATTCTTGAGTCCAACTGCCCCAAGTATTTTCGTATCGAAGACAAAGACGACCTTATCTATTTCTTAGATAATTTTGCTGATGACAACTACCTAGTTGCCGTAGAGGGCGGTACGATTATTGGCTGTGGCGGTCATTACACTAAAGCCGATTGCCACGGTATTGCATGGGTGATGTTCAAGTATGGGGCGCTTGGGTCATCAAGATTATTTGAAGTGGCTGATGCTTTTTACGCTGAAATAGAATCTCGTCTACTTTCTGAGAAAACTGGTCTTGATATAGTGATTAACACCACTCAACTGATGCAAAAATTCTTCTCACGCTATGGGTTTCACACCACTTCGGTTGTGAAAGATGGCTTTGGTGAGGGATTAGATGAGTGTTGTATGGTGAAACCAACTAAGGAGTTGTGATGCTGAGTTTGCAAAGGATGCAAGAGAAACACAGGGAGCAGGTACTTCAGTTAGAAGTTCATCCTGAGCAGGTGAAGTTCGTAGGTGAAATCGAAGAAATACTAGCAAACGAAAGCAAGCAGGTTTTGCCCCATGTAATGGTCGATGATGGTCAGGTGGTCGGCTTTTTTCTGATTGATCTGAGCTACCCACAGCACTACGAGTTCGCTTCCAGCAATAGCCTTGGACTTAGAGCCTATTTTGTTGGCAGACAGTTCCAAGGCAAGGGATATGGCACCTTAGGTGTTCAGTATTTGCCGAGCTTTTTGCAAGAGACCTACAGTGATTATGACGCGGTGTATCTAACCGTGAACTGCAAGAATCCCGCTGCGTTTCAATGCTACCTAAAGGCGGGTTTTGTAGATACTGAAGAATTGTATCTTGGTGGTGATGCGGGCCCGCAACACGTTATGAAGCGAGCCCTTTAGCTTAGATTGAGAAAATCAAATAGCCGGTATAGATAGAGTAAGCGAGCAGTAGGCCAGCACCCTCTAAACGATTGATGCGACCCTGATGGCCAAATCCAAACGCCATAAAGAATAGAGCTAGAGTCATACTCAGCATCACAGGCCAGTCTCGTGACAGCACTTCTGCTGACATCTCAGAGATTGGCGATACCATGCCAGCAATACCCACTACAGCCAGAATATTAAACATATTCGAGCCGACTATGTTACCTATCGCAATATCGTGCTCTCCCTTGCGAGCTGCCACAACTGATGCAGCTAATTCAGGCAGTGAAGTGCCTAGAGCAACTACTGTCAGGCCTATCACTAGGTCACTGACGCCCAGAGATTGCGCTATGGTCACTGCTCCCCATACAAGGATGCGTGAGCTGATCACTAGCAGAATCAAACCTGTTACCAACCAAATAATTGCGGTTGTTAGGCTTAGGTCTGCTCTTTGCTCAGTCTCTTGCGAGTCATTTTGTTTGGTTCCGGAGTAAATGCTCCAGATGATCAGGCCGATGAAACCAACTAGCAAGATAGCCGCTTCAACGCGGGTTAGGCTTCCATCCAGTAGCTGAACGCCTAGCAATAGGCTTATCACGAGTAATAGTGGTAGCTCTTTTTTTACGATCACGGACTGAACCATGATAGGTGCAATCAAAGCCGTAACACCCAAGATAAGACCTGTGTTAACTATGTTTGAACCAAGAGCATTGCCCAATGCCAGTTCAGGATTGCCATCGATTGCCGCCATTGCCGACACTACCATCTCTGGAGCTGAGGTACCAAAGCCAACTACCAGCATACCGATCAAAAGTGGCGACATACCAGCGTGAGTTGCTGTTGCAGCAGCTCCGTCAACGAATCGTTCAGCACTCCATACCAAAAGCATCAGTCCAATAAAGATAGCGATAAATGCCAATGTCATTTCCAAGCCTCATTAGGAGTAACACCTCGAATCGAGGTGAGTAGGCGCGCAATCTAGATCAGGGAGTCAGCCAAAGACAGCGAATTATTTTTATCTTTTCCATCAACAAAATTTGTCGATTTTATTTAAATTGATCGTCGCTAGGTTGGCACATCTGAATGGGGCATGTATGGTAATTATTGCTAGGGTCAACGGACCCAAATAATGGAGGAACCTATGGCATTTAACGTTTATCTTTCTGGTGAGATTCATACCGATTGGCGTCAGCAGATTATCTTTGGCTGTGAAGAGCTTGGCTTGGACATCAACTTCACTTCAGCGGTTACCAACCACGAGGCCAGTGATGCTGCAGGTGACGGTTTAGGCGCTGAAACCGACTCGTTCTGGCGTGATCATAAATCGGCGAAGGTAAATGCGATACGTATCCAAAATGCCATAAAGAACTGCGACATGGCGGTGATTCGATTTGGTGAAAAATATCGCCAGTGGAATGCGGCCTTCGATGCAGGCTACTGCGCGGCTCTTGGTAAGCCTATATCACACTGCATGATGAAGCCATTGTCCACCCTCTGAAAGAGTGGATGCTTCGGCTCAAGCTTGGGCAACCACGCCACAGCAGGTGGTGGAGATCCTAGAATACTTGCTCGCCCAGGCATAATACCTTGAGCGTTATCTGCGAAACCGAACGCCTTGTGATAAGGCAGTTTAAGCTGACCGATGCTGATTTCATTATCGAACTTCTAAACCAAGAGTCCTTTATTCGATTCATTGGCGATAAGCAGGTAAGAAGCGTCTCTGACGCAGAGTATTACCTAAACAAGGGGCCGTTAGCGAGTTATACAGTATGGGTTTGGACTTAACTTAGTTGCGCTGAAGGAAGGTTGCACGCCGATTGGTATGTGCGGCATTTTAAAGCGAGATGAGCTCGATGAACCGGATTTAGGTTATGCCTTTCTGCCTGAATATTGGGGGAAAGGGCTAGCTAAAGAAGCGTCGATAGAAGTGCTTAATCAGGAAATGGCTAGACATAATCTTGAGACAGTTTTAGCTATCACATTGCCAGACAACCCAGGCTCAAACGCCTTGCTAAAGAGTCTTGGATTTAGGTACAGCGGCGTGTTTGAGATATATAACTCGGACAATAATCTGTATCGCTTCGGTAAATAGGCAAAAGAAAAGGCTCATCTGATTACCTCGATGAGCCTTTAAGTTATCTGAGGATCTCGATTAGTAGGTTTCATCATCTTGGAAACGTCCCTCTATCGCGTAAGGATCGTCTTCAAAGACATGGCTTGCCTTCCCTCTCAACATCTCTAGCTGCTGTTCTAGATTGTTCATTGTCTCGAAGTTGCCCTCAGAACATGCAATGTAGATCTGCTGTTCCAAGTCTTCGATTCTATCGCGTATCGTTGTCATGGTGCCTCCCAATAGCTAGGTCTACCTATAGAGTGCCATTGCTTACGAGTGGCTCAGGTTTCTGGCTCAATTGTTTAAACAAAAATTCCGTTTCGACAATGAGTCCATCTCCTTGGACATCAGCCTCAAAAAACTTCGAGACTCAATCGAATTATAGTAGAGGGTCACGGCTATCAAAGGGCCTCTTGTGCCAGCAAAGGTCAAATCTAAGCTAAGTTTTTGACTCTACTTGCAAAGAAATTTTCTATATTTTTTATATGCAGATTTCGCAATGTGTGGGCAGTGATGAGACCTTTAGAGATACTTGGCTTGGACCATGTGGTGCTTAGAACCACAGACCTTGAACGCATGTTGCTGTTTTATCGAGATATATTAGGTTGCCCTCTTGAGAGACAGCTAGTTGAAGAGGGGCTCACTCAGCTCAGAGCAGGCAATGCCCTTATCGATCTTGTAGAAGTGGACAGTAGATTAGGTCGATTAGGCGGCAAACCGCCGCAACAAAATGGTCGCAATGTGGATCATTTTTGCCTTCAGGTGAAGGCGGTAGAGGTTGATGTGCTGATTGCCTATTTGAAAGAGCAGGATGTCGAACTATTACCCGATGCGGTGCGTTATGGCGCCACTGGTTACGGTTGGTCTTTGTATGTTCATGACCCAGAGAGAAACGTCGTAGAGCTTAAGCCCATATGAAACCCAGTCGGCGATTAAACACACAAATTTACAAAAAGCTCACCCATCTTGCAGCCCGCCCACAGCAACTTCACCCTTGGCTGACAATGTAAAATCCTATAACCGCGACACTCTTTTGCACAGTGGTTCACATACTCAAGATGAATAATTGAGAATATAAAAGTAAAAGAGAGTTAACGAATGGAGTTTACCGAAAGAGATCGCACCGCCCTTTATGACACATGGATGTCACAAAAGGCGAAGATGCGCTTAACCCAGATGGAAATATCACGCAAACTAGGCGTTACTCAAGCTGAATTTGGCGAGCTTCTTCGCGGCCGAGCAGTACTCACTTATCCATTTGTTACCCGTTTTTGTGAGTTGCTCAAGGTTGACCCTGCCTACGCCATTCCTGCGATGCGTGCCAATGTAGTTGTTGAGAATAGCAGCGTGACCCTGTGTTCTCGAATGACAGTGGATGGCGATATTCGCAATGTCTACGTGGAAGGCAATCAGGTTGTGGTGGAGTACGAACACAGAATCTGCTAACCCGAGACTTTCATCTCTCTGGTTGGCCAAGCAACCAAGAGAAATGGAGTCTCATGCTTATCTTCTTAATCGCCCTTTGTTATTACTTTCTGGTATGGAAGCTGTTTAGACATCTGGATAACAAAGTTGCGGCCCTAAATCTCGACGTGCATAGACAGATGAAGCCCCTGTTTATGTACGCCATGTTCCTCACTTGTTCCTTAGTGGGGAGCTTGTTCCTATCTATTGCCCTAACAGATACAACCGAGCCCTTGTTTATGCGCATAGGTATCTGCCTGTTTTCTATTGTCTTTTTGACCATAATGGCGCTGATGTGTGTTCAGTCTGTGTATATGAGTAGAACTCATATTGCGGTCATCTCTAAGACCTTTAGAGTAAAGGTTGGGGCACGCTCTGAGCTTATTAAAACAGAAACCAAATCTTACGCAGGAACCGGTGGAGGCGGCGGTGATACCCGCTATCGCTTCACCTTTAATGATGGCACTCGTATCGATGTTTTTCGTAATCAGCTGATGGACGATACCTTGCTTCAGGACTGGTATAACAGTGCCCGTCTGGAAGGGTAATCTTTATTTGCAACAGTTTGAAAAGTCATAGGTTTGGCATCAGTCAGATTATTGGTTACAGTCGACTCAAATTAGGGAAAATCAGCATTAGTGATGAGTGTGATAAGTAAATTAAAGAAAGAGTGGTTCTTGGTGGGCATGGTTGTGGCTATGGTGCTCGCTGTGTTTACCCCAGACTTGGGCAAATCAGGAGGAGTACTGCACCTAGATACCATTACTGTATTTGGCATTGCCTTGGTGTTCTTTCTGCATGGTTTGGGGCTTTCTCCGAAGGCGATCATGGAAGGGGTGTCGAACTGGAAGCTGCACCTGTATGTTCAAGGGGCTACCTTTGTCGCTTATCCAATCCTGTGGCTAGTGTTTGGGCATACCTTCTTGGCTTATATGCCAGCAGCGCTCGCATTTGGCTTCTGTTATCTATTCGTTCTACCAAGCACCATTCTTCCTCGGTCGCCATGACCGCAATCGGAAAGGGTAACCTTCCAGGGGCTATTTTCAACGCCTCTCTGTCTAGCATCATAGGTGTGTTCATTACCCCGCTTCTTATTCAGCTATTTATGGGTATGGAAGGGGCAGAAATGGACCTACTAGACTCTGTTCTGTCTATCTCCAAGATGTTGTTGCTGCCAATGGTTCTGGGTCAGTTGATGCGCCCATTGCTTTTGGAGTGGACTCAAAAACACAAGTCGGTCGTGAATAAGCTAGATAAGTACGTGATTCTGCTGATCGTCTATAGCGCTTTCTGTGATTCCATTGACCATGGTATCTGGAGTGATTTCTCACCGGCATTATTAGCCGTTTCTGCCCTGATTTGCTTAGTGGTATTGATGGTAATGGTTCACGGTATTCAGTGGGGCGCACGTAAGGTTGGCTTTAATCATCAAGATGAAGTGGCAGCGGTTTTTTGTGGTACTAAAAAGACCCTAGCGGCGGGTATTCCTATGGCTAAGGTTATCTTTGGACATGATCCGAACCTTGGGATGATCCTGCTGCCGATCATGCTGTATCACCCGATCCAGATTTTCTATTGTGCGGTGCTGGCGAATAAGTACGCTAAGGTGCCGTTGGAGGCGGGTGAGGTTAAGTCGGGGTAGGGCTATTGGAGTATGGCTGTTGGGGAGAACCCGGATAATTACTTCGTAATTTCCGGGATGACGACTTGATAGATGATGCATGAACTAGATCCGTCATCCCGGAATGTCCGATAGGACATATCCGGGATCTTCTGAAAGCTGACAGCTTAAAGCTGATAACTGCTTTCAGGCCGCCGAAAGAATCACCGGATGTCTCTCCGTAGGATGTGCCATTATCTGCGTTTTCCAGCGATACACCTCTTCAATCGTTTCTGAGGTTAGAACCTCCCATGGCGAGCATCGGCAACGATATTGCCTTGATTTAACACCACAATTCTATCTGCATACTGAGCTGCTAGGTTCAGGTCGTGCAATACCGCAACCACGCAAGCGCCATCTTCGGCTTGTGCTTTCGCGAGTTTCAAGGTGTTGTGCTGGTGGCTAAGATCCAGAGCTGAGGTTGGTTCATCTAAGAACAAAACCTTGTTGTGCTTGGCCGCACTCAACTGTGTGAGCACACGAGCAAAGTGTACACGCTGCTTCTCACCGCCAGAAAGACTTGTAGAGTCTCTCTGCTAGGTGCAACACACCTGTGCGATTCATCTTCTCACGTGCCACACGTGTAATCTCTTTTTGACCGCCTTGCAGGGTAAGGCCACCCAATTCCACAACCTCTTGAGCGGTGAAATTGAAAGTCAGCGAGCTTGATTGAGGAAGAACACCAAACTGTTTTGCTAATACCTTTTTATCCCAATCCTGGGCCGGCTTACCAAACAGATAATGTTGTCCCGAGTGGGGCATTTCATTGCTCAATGTCTTTAACAGCGTGCTCTTACCTGTACCATTTGGGCCCAATAGAACCGTAAACTCACCTGCGTGGAATTCTATGTTTACGTTATCCAGAATGGACTTGTTACCTATCTTGACCGAGATATCGGTGCATTTCACATAAGGTGTGTTCATTAGATACGCCCTTTCTGAGAGAGAAGTAGCCATAGGAAGAAAGGAGCGCCAAGCACAGCGGTAATGATACCTACAGGGATTTCTAGTGGAGCAACCAATACGCGCGATAGCATGTCAGATATCAGAAGTAGTAACGCACCCAATACGGTAGCAAGCGGGATCAGCACCTTGTGGTTTGGCCCTGCTATCATGCGACCTAGGTGAGGCACGATAAGACCGATAAAGCCGATCATACCTGCCAGCGATACGGTAACGCCCACGCCTGCAGCGGTAAGAAGAATCAAGCGACGTTTGAGCTTTTGTACGTCGATACCAAGGTGGCTCGCTTCTGCCTCACCTAGCAATAGTGCATTTAGGTTGGCAGCATCGCGATAAAACAGCACTCCAAGGATAACCAGAACCACAAAGCCGAACATCACACCTGAGAAATTGGCTCCGGCGAGAGAGCCCATTGTCCATAGCGAAAGATCGCGCAGGGCTTGGTCGTCTGCGTAGTAGTTCAAAAGTCCCAACATAGCCCCTGACAGAGCACCAATGGCAACACCCGCCAGAAGCATCATGGTTACTGAGGTGCCAGTTGGTGATGTGCCAAGCTGATAGACCATCAGGGTAGTGATAGCACCACCTAGGAAAGAGAACACAGGTACAGTGCCAAACATGAGAAGCGCTGGATAGGTTTGTACCAGCGAGCCGAACACCACGATTGCTAGAGCTGCACCAAGCGCAGCACCGGCAGAGACACCAATAATACCTGGGTCAGCAAGTGGGTTTCGAAATAGGCCCTGCATCACTGTGCCACAAATCGCCAAGATACCACCGATTGCGATAGCAAGTAGGGTACGTGGCAGGCGGACCTGCTGAACGATCATGTTTACGTGCGCGGGAAGATCGCTGTTTTGAATACCTGGTAGCAGTGCGCTTAGGCTTTGAGAAAAGCTGATATCCATGGGACCAACGGCTACCGACATGACGCTGGCGATGTAAACGGCAACTACAGCAACGCCCAATAGCACGGGCGTTGGTAGTTTAATTGATTGAGCAAAGTTCATCTTATTTACGCTCAAATGTTTGGTATAGAGACTGGCTCAGTTCGACACTCTCAATACCGAATCCACCTATGATGGCACTACTAGGTACTGGAATGATCTTGTCGTTGGTTGCCGCAGGTGTTGCCGCTAGTAGAGGAAACTTCTCTATGATTCCTTCGCGGCCACCCAATGCATCCCAAGAGCGCTGTGCTACCAAGATATATTCTGGTTGGATATTTACAATGGCCTCAAACGACATCGACTTATAAGAGCTGAAGTCTTTGTTTGCTGGGTTCGCGCCACCTGCTAATTGGATGATCTTATCAATTGTTGTCCCTGAGCCTGCGATAGTGCAGGTCGGCCTTCACTTAGCATGGCAAAGATCGTTTTAGGATGATTGCTGTGCTCTTGGTTAGAGAGTGTCTCAATCTGCTGGTGTAGCTTGTCTTTAAGCTCAGCAGCCTTTTCTTCTCTGTGGGTGATCTCAGCGATAGCATCGATGCGCGCCGCTAGGTCGGCTTCACTGTCACCCGATGGAACAGTAACTACCTTGATACCGGCCGATTTCAAAAGCTTAAGTGTGGATTCAGGACCATTTCGTGCGAGCCAATGACATGGGTTGGGCTCTGAGCCATCAAACCCTCGGCAGATAACTGACGGTGGTAACCTACTTGTGGCATCTCGCCGCTTTTATCAAAGTGACGACTGGTCACATCGATAGCCACAAGTTGCTCTTTCGCATCCAATGCATAGAACAGTTCTGTGATGCTTGAACCGACGCTGATGATTCGATTCTCTTTTGCGTCAGAGGAGGTATCTGCAAAAGTGGTAAAGGCTACCGCTGAGGCGGCAATAAGTAGCAGAAGTCGTTTCATCATTTATTCTCTTCCATAACGATGTTTGTAGCGCTGATATTGTTGTTTTGTAACCATGCTAATACCTTGAGCATGGACTCTACGTCTGCGGCTTTATCCGGTGAAATGATAAGGTCGCGTTTTTCTTTTGAGCCAGAATCGGTCTTATTGACTCAGTCAGCAGAGCTTGGGTAAACTCATCCCAATCTGAATAGCTTTTGCCATCGATGGCCCATTTAGGGTCAGAGGCGAGGATATTCACCGCAATAACCTGCTTGTCTTGGTCGTTCAACACCTCGGCATCTTCGGTCTGAGGTATAGCCACTTCCATGGTCTTGATACTGATATTGGCAGTTAGCAGTAGGAACACCATCACAATAAAGATGATGTCCAGTAGTGGGGTCAGATCAGGTTTGAACTCTTCTTCAAACAGATTTGATTGTGATTTGATCATGCGTGCTCCTGATTGAGCAGGGTCGCTTCATTGCAAGACTTAGACTCTTCTGGACATTCGATTGAGATGCCTTCGATGTGAAGGTTGCTGTGGTTTAGGGTGTACTCGATCTTGGAGAGGGTTTTTCTACCCACATACCCAGCAATTGAGCGCCGGTAATAGCGGGAAGGGCAATCAATAGACCCACAGCCGTAGTAGACATAGCAAGACCCAGACCATCAGCGAGTACAGCTGGGGAAATAGAGCCCGAGGTATGCGCCAATCCCTTAAACATATCGATTAGGCCAAGTACTGTGCCCAAAAGACCGATCAGCGGCTGATCACACCGATAATAGACAGGATACGGATACCAGATTTGTATTGCTGACGCTTCTTGAATAACCAGATGCTGACCGCTTCTTCGCGTAGCTCTTTAGTGAAGGTGCGGTGGCCAATGAGCATACGCATTGCTTGATAGATGATGGTTTTACCTTGCAAATCTTCAGCAATAAAGCGCTCAACCTGGGCACAATTACCAAAATCAATGCGGTGAACCTTGTTCAGAATCTGCGTGGTATGGGTGCGGCCGTTAACCAGCATATACACGGTGCGCTCAATCAAGATCATCAGGGTCAGCAATGACAGTAGTGTCAGTGGAACTGTCATCATTCCAAGTTGGCTATGAAGTGTGATTATGGTTTGCATAGTATTTCTCAGGCCAACGGGCCTTACTTAAGTTGAAAATTAATTGGCACCTGCACTCGATATGCGATGCGTTGTCCTTGCTCACTACGACGCTGGAATTGCCATTCGGCTACAGCTTTCATTGCGGCTTCGTCTAATATCTTGTGTCCCGAAGAGTTCACGATCGCTTGCTTGATCTGCTTACCCTCTTCGTTGATCCAAATCTCAATAAGGGTATTGCCTTGCCATCCTCGTTTTTGCGCCAATCTTGGATATCCCACCGGGGTTGGTTTTGCCGAGAAAGTGGGCTTTTTCACCATCTTTGGTTTGCTAGCACTGGCTGCGTTAGTTGAAGCGGTCTGCTGTTTTTTCTCTACAACTTCTTTTTTCTCAGCAACCTTTTTCACTGGGTCTTTGACCGGCTCCGGCATTTTCTCTACCGGTTTAGGCTTAGGTGGCGGTGGTGTTTTCTTTACAACCTGTTTTTTGGGTGGCTCAACTGGCTTGGGCTTGGGCTTGGGCTTGGGCTTGGGCTTTGGCGGAGGTGGTTTTTTCTCAACCACCTTTTTAACCGGTTCTGCTGGTTTCGGCGGTGGCTCTACGACAGGTTTTGGCGCAGCGGGCTTCCGAGGGGCCGCCTCCGGTGCGGCGGGCTCCGGTTTAGCGGGTTGTGCCACGGATACAAACTGGATGCTAACGGCTTGCCCTGCATTGTTACTGGCCACCTTCATCTCTTGCTTAGGAGAGGCAAAGGAAAGAGCAATCCCATGAATTAAAAGGGATATTCCGCCTGCAATTAGGTATCTGTATTTCTTCACTGTGGCTAAAAACCGTTGCCAAAATAGACTGTATTGAGAGGCATTATGCAGATAATGCAAATAATATCAATTATCATTTGCATTTATTTTCAATATGAATATAGTGGTCACAAATTTGAGCGAATGAGATTTGTTCTCATTTGTTTTTCTGGCAAAAATAGAAGAAGTTCTTAGCCTAAGTTGATGATTGAAATAATAAAAAATGAATCTCGAACTGAACAATCCAGATATCACTGGCAAGCATACGCCAGATCCTTTGCGCTTTGCTTTCGATAAGAAAAAGGGCCCCCATGCTGGTGGTATGGCTAAACCAATTCCACCGCTGCAGACACAATCCGCTTTAGAGAATGCCTTTTCTATTGCAGGCGAGAAGGGGCCTCGTTGCCTGTATATCCATATTCCGTTTTGTCGTGTTCGCTGTACCTACTGCAACTTCTTTCAATATGCGTCAAGCAAGAAGCTGATCGCTGAATATTTTGAAGCTCTAAAGACGGAGTTGTTGTGGAAAGCGGCTATGCCTTGGACTCAGGCTTATCCATTCCAAGCCGTATATATCGGCGGTGGTACTCCTACAGACTTGAGTGCCGACCAAATCAAAGAACTGGGTGAGATGATTCGTGCCTATTTCCCTCTGACGCCAGAATGCGAAATCACACTCGAAGGACGCATTAATCGCTTCGATGACCATAAGTTTGAGTCAGCTTTAGAAGGTGGTATCAATCGCTTCTCTTTTGGTGTTCAGAGCTTTGATACTAAGGTTCGACGCGCAGCCAAGCGTCTTAATGATGGCGATGAAGTTCTTGAGCGTTTGCAACATTTTGTGAGCTATGACAGCGCGCCAATCGTGATTGACCTGCTTTACGGTCTTCCACATCAAACCCTAGATAACTGGGCTACAGATTTAGACCTTTACCTAGAAAGTGGCGCTCATGGTGTGGACCTTTACCAACTGATTGAGATGCAAAACCTGCCTATGGGTCGCTTGGTAGAGCAAGGTAAATTACCAGAGCCAGCCAACACCCAAATGAAGGCTAGCATGTATCAGATGGGCGTTGAGTTTATGGCTAAGCATCATCAAAGACGTCTTAGTGTGAACCACTGGAGTTCAGATAATCGAGAGCGCTCTATCTACAACAGCTTGGCTAAAACCTCGGCTCAAGTGATGCCATTGGGTGCAGGCGCAGGCGGTAATGTGAACGGGGTGAGCACTATGCAATTCCGTGACATGGAAAAATACATCGAAGCAGTAAACGCAAACCAATTTGCGGCTGGGATGGCTTTCCAAAGCGCATCTAACGCGGCTTTGGTCAACACCATCAAAGCAGCTTTCGATAGAGGCGTGTTAAGCGCTTCAAGCCTGCCACAGGGCCTATTTGAATCTGTTATGCCTTTGTTTGAGGTATGGACCAAGAATGGATTAGCAATCGTGTCGAATGGCTATTTGTCTTTGACGTTAGCGGGACAGTTTTGGTCAGTGACTCTGGCACAAAACCTAATCCAAGTTATTTCTAATAATCAAAACAACGCTACAAAAGCGGCTTAAATCTGAGAGGAAAAATGTACACGTCATTAACTAAGCAACAGGTGCTAGAAGCTGTTGCAACCATGATGGAAACGGACAGCACAGTACCAGTATCACAAATGGCGACTGAGCTAAGTGCAACTGAGGGTGAGATTACTTTTGTACTTCCATCTGACATGGTAACACCTGTTCCAGGTGAGAAGGCTCAAGAGATCCTAGAGGCACTTCCAACTTGGGGTAAGGTAACGACTATCGTTCATTCGTTCGGTTCTATCTTTGAATACAAAGCACCATTCCCTAAGGGCAAAGTAGCGCACGGTTACTACAACCTAATGGGTCGTGATGGTGAGTTGCACGGTCACCTAAGACTGGATCTAGTAAAGCATGTTGCCTTGGTATCTAAACCATTCCGCAAGATGGAAAGCCACTACATTGGTTTCTTTGATGAAGCGGGTGAGTGCGTATTTAAGGTTTACCTAGGTCGCGATAAGAAGCGTCAACTTTTCCCAGAACAGATCGAAAAGCTAGAGCTAATGAAAAAGGAATTTGCATAATGACTGCTCAAAACACTGAAAAAAGCCGTGACGAAATCAAACAAGAGCGTCTGCAAGGCCGTTTAGGTCCTGAGGTTCAAGAATTCCGTGATGCATGCCAAACACTTCAGCTAGCAACCATCACTAAAGACGGTCTGCCACATGTGAGTTACGCGCCTTTCGCATTTGATAAAGCGGGCTATTACATTCTGGTGAGCGATCTAGCCGCTCATGGTCAAAACCTTAAAACCACTAAGAACGTTTCTATCATGATGGTAGAGGACGAGTCTCAGGCTAAGAGCGTACATGCACGTAAGCGTCTAACTTTCGATACAACGGCTCAGCATATCGAAAAAGAAACCGAAGAAGGTAAGGCAGGTGTTTCTGCTCTAGTTGAGCGTTTTGGTGAGATGGCACAAAATCTAGCTAACCTAGGTGACTTTAACCTTTACAAACTGACCCCAAGCAGCGGTCGTTATGTGAAAGGTTTTGGTCAGGCATTCAATGTATCAGGCAATGACTTGGTAGATTTCCTTCACCTTAATGAAGGTCATGTTCAGAAAGAAAAAGATAAGCTAGCTGAACTAGCGACTGAACAAGACTAATCAATAGCTCCCTAGTTCTAGGGAGCTCATTCTAACAATTACTTTTTCATACTGACTGGCATTTGCCTGTCGGTAGGGCTTTTTCAATCTCAAGAAACGGATTTTGGGTCAAACCATGTATAAAAAACAAGTCTGGCACTGGCAATTGGTGCTATCTGCGCTTCGACAGCGGTATTTGCTGAAGAGACATTCACATTCGATGAAGTGGTAGTTTCTGCAACACGTACTGAACAAAACAAAGAAGACGTATCTTCTTCAGTTGCGACGGTAAGTCGCGATGATCTAGATGCACAAATGAACAACAACCTTAAAGACACACTGAAATACACTCCGGGCGTTCAAGCTCAAGGTAGTGGTCGTTTCGGCGTATCTGGCTTTAACATCCGTGGTATGGAAGACAGCCGCGTTAAGGTGATGGTTGATGGTGTGCAGCAGCCAGTTCCATATAACCCAGGTGCTAATCAGCAGCGCAAATATCCAAACATGATCGAAACAGATACCCTAGCCGGTATCGAGGTCAACAAAGGACCTTCATCTAGCCTTTATGGTTCTGACGCGCTAGGTGGTGTGGTACTTATGCGCACTAAGAACCTGATGATGTGCTAATCACAGATGGTGATGAGAACCGCTTTGGTATCAAATCTGGCTACTCTTCGGTAAACAGTGAGTTTAAAAACACCGCTACTTGGGCAATGCGTCAAGGTAAGTGGGAAACACTGACCATGTTTACCTATGCCGATGGTGAAGAATATCAAACCCATGGCGATGGCGCTGATATCAACGGTGAAGATCGTGGTGCGGCTAACCCAGGTGAATCCAAGCTATATAACGGTCTTGTGAAAGCCTACTATCAAGCGAACGATGATCACCGTATCGGCATGACCTTCGAGTATTTTGATCGTAGCTTCGATGAGAAAGTGTTGTCTGAAGAGGGTTGGGAAATCATGCCTGGCTTTGTTTACTCAGACGTTTCGGTGCACGACAACACCAACCGTATGCGCGTGAGCCTTGAGCACGAATGGGCGATGAACAGTGTTATCGCAGATGAGCTGAAGTGGACTCTTGGCTATCAGATGACAGAGAGTAAGTCTGATAACTACGATACAACCAACTGGTTCCCTATCTATGATGACCGTATGCGTAACCGTGAGCGTATCGCGCAAGATGACTCTATCCAGTTTGATATGCAGTTTAACAAGGTCATCTTGGCGGAAAACCACTACCACGAGCTTACCTATGGTGCGAGTTACTTACATAACGACTTCTCTCTAGAGAATATTGACCACTTTATTCAAAGCGGCCAACCGGGTGTACCACCAAGTTCAGCGCCTGGTAGCACAGGCCTGCCAAATGCAACCGTTCAGCAATGGGGTGTATTCATCCAAGACCAAGCCTTCTTGATGGATGAGAAACTAGTGCTGTCAGCGGGTCTTCGTTATGACTCATTCAGAACTGACCCTGAATCAAACGATGGCTATGTAGATTCTCACGAAGCGAACAAGAACGATGCCTTTACAGGTCGTGTGGGTGCGGTTTACCACGTAGCAGATGCGTTTAGTCCATATGCTCAGATCAGCCAAGGCTTCAAAGCTCCAACGGTTTATGACCTTTACTACATCTATGACACGGGCGCTATCTTCTACGGCAACCCAGACCTAGAAGCAGAGAAGAGCTTGTCGTATGAGATTGGTTTCCGTGGCAAGGGCTCTATCTACCAATATGAAGTAAGTGGTTTCTACAATGAATACGACGACTTCATTACTACCCAGAAGGTAGGCACGGATGGCCCAACGGGTCGTGATATCTACACCTCGGTGAACATCGATGAAGCGAAGATCTACGGTGCAGAAGCAGCGGGTACTATCCTAGGTCCTGTTGGTACTTATACCAAGCTAAGCGTGGCATACGCTTACGGTGAAGATGTGAACACGGGTCGTGAGCTGGATTCTGTAGCACCACTAACGGGTGTGATTGGTCTAGGTTATGACAACACAGATAAGACCTTTGGTGCGCTTGTGAACTACACCATGGTAGCGAGCAAAGACGCATGGACCGAAGTGGATAACGTAGACGCACCATCTTATAGCCTATTGGATGTTACCGCTTACTATCGTCCAATCAATGATCTGACGCTACGTGCCGGTCTGTTCAACGCCTTTGATGAAAAATACTGGCTATATGAAGACCTAAGTGGCAAGGATGAGAGAAAAGACTTTGATACCCAAGCAGGTCGCAACTGGGGCGTAAGTGCTGAGTACTTCTTCTAAACCGAGAGTCTCTGACTAATCAATCTAAAAGCTCGCAACCAAGTTGCGGGCTTTATTAGGTTTTAAGCCAGTCAACCAAACCCATATATTTTCGTATACCCTTAAATAAAAGAGTTACCCAAGGAATGCTCGTGCCCATAGAAACGCCATCTACTCAGACTCCGAGACTAGATAAACAGTGCTCTATCAACAAGCGATACGCCATAAAAAGAAACTGCTATTTGCCAACGTGATAGCGTTTTTTGCCACCCTGATCAGCGTGCCAATCCCGCTTTTACTGCCATTGATGGTAGATGAGGTTCTACTAGATAAACCGGCAACTGGTATCGATATCCTCAATACTATTCTGCCTGAGTCTTTGCATACTGCGACGGCTTATATCGTTACTGTTTTGATTGCCATTGTATTGATGCGAGTGGGCAGTCAGGCGCTGAATATCTTGCAAACGCGTCACTTTACTCTGGTCTCAAAACAGCTCACCTGCAATTTGCGCCAGTGGATCTTAGAGAAACTGGGCCGGGTTTCCATGCAGCAGTATGAAGAGAAGGGCAGTGGTGGCCTTACTTCACACCTAGTAACTGACATTGAGACTATAGATAAGTTTATCGGCTCGACCCTAAGCCGCTTTGTTATTAGTGTCCTGAGCGTTATCGGTATCGGCGCTATCTTGCTGTGGCTTAACTGGCAGCTTGGTCTTTTCATCATCCTGATGAACCTGTGGTTATCTTCTTATCGCGCCTGCTTGGTCAGCGCGTGAAGCACCTGAAGAAGAAAGAGAACCAATCTTTTGAACGCTTCCAACAACGCCTAGTAGAGACTCTAGATGGTATCTATCAATTGCGTGCGGCTAACCGAGAGCAGGATTATCTAAATAAGCTTAAAGGTGATGCTGAGGCAATCCGTGTAGATGCAGACAAGTACGCTTGGCAGTCGGATGCAGCAAACCGGTTATCGTTTTTGATGTTTCTGATCGGCTTTGAGATCTTCCGCGCGGCAGCCATGCTGATGGTGCTGTTTAGTGACCTTACTATCGGCCAGATATTTGCGGTGTTCGGTTATCTTTGGTTTATGCTCTCGCCGGTACAAGAACTGCTGAGCATTCAGTACTCTTGGTACAGCGCATCAGCGGCGATGAAGCGATTAAACGGCATCTTGGACATGCCAGAAGAAAATCGCCCAGTTGCGACTGTTAATCCTTTTGTTAAAGGCGAGCCAATCGATATCGAGTTTGAGGGAGTGAATTTCTCTTATGATTCGGACCGCAAGGTACTGGATAACCTGTCTCTTAAGATCCCGAAAGGAAAGCGTGTTGCACTAGTGGGGGCCTCGGGTGGAGGTAAATCTACACTCATCCAGTTGCTGTTAGGCATCTACCAAAAAGACAGCGGCAATATTCTGGTGAACGGACATAGCATAGAGTCAGTAAGCTATGAGGCTCTGCGCAAGCAGCTAGCCGTGGTTTTGCAGCAACCGATGATCTTTAATGATACTCTGCGCCAGAATCTTACCCTGGGTCAGGATTACTCTGAGGATGTGCTTTGGAATGCTCTAGAAGTGGCGCAACTTGGGATCTTCGTACAACTTTACCTGAAGGCCTTGAGTCTCATATTGGTCGCCAAGGTGTACGTTTATCCGGTGGTCAAAGACAGCGATTAGCTATTGCACGTATGGTGTTAGCTGATCCTGAATTAGTGATTTTGGATGAAGCGACCTCAGCGCTAGATACCTCTACCGAGGCCGCTCTTCACTTAGCGCTGAACCGCTTCTTGCAAAACCGAACCACCTTGATAGTGGCGCACAGGCTGTCTGCAGTGAAACAAGCTGACCTTATCTATGTGCTTGAAGATGGTAATGTAGTGCAGTCGGGTACGCACCTTGACCTCATTCAATCCGACGGCTTGTATCAAACCCTGTATGGAACTCTGCAAGCTGGATAAAGCAAAGCCCTGATACTCTCAGGGCTTTTTGCTAATTGACCCAAAGGTCATCAAATTCTGGATTGGGCTGACAGCGATGCACCTTTACTGGTGGCAGTACCTTGGGTTCGAGGCTACGTTTCTCAAAGTCGAACTGGCTTAAGATATGACGTATCAAATCCAATCGTCCTGTTCGCTTGCAGTTATTATCCACCACATACCAAGGACAATGGTCGGTACTGGTCTCACGAAACATGATCTCTTTAGCCTTGGTGTATTCGCGCCACATCCTGCGAGATTTCAAGTCCATCGGCGACAGCTTCCAGCGTTTGGTGATCTTGTTAAGTCTTTCATGAAAGCGCTGCTCTTGGGTTTCATGAGTTATCGAGAGCCAGTACTTGAGCACGATGACGCCTTGGTGAACCAAGCTTTTGCTTTTCTCAAAGGCAGGGCAGTCGTCTAGAAAGCTTGAAACCTGAGCCTGGGTTGCAAATCCCATTACAGACTCTACACCGGATCGGGTATACCAACTTCTATCGAATAGAACTATTTCACCCTCGCTGGGCATCTCTTTAACCCAGCGCTGAAAGTACCACTGTTTTTCTTCGGCATCGGTAGGTTTGCCTTTGGCAACCACTCGCACATGGTTAGGGTTGAGCTTGTCGACGATGCGCTTGATGCTGCCACCTTTGCCAGCAGAATCCCTTCACTCAAACAAGATAACCACTTTTAAGCCGTGCTTAATAATATAGGATTGCAACTGAACTAATTCGGCTTGGAGTTTTTTTAATTCTTTTTTGTACTCTTTTTTATTCATTTTATTATTTAATCCAGAGCCGAATTATTCTTCCTCTTCTGACTTATTTCTGTGGTAGATAAAGTCTTGAACGTTTTCAGGTAGAACTGGACCGTAACTTCCCATGCTGCATCCACATAGCTTGACGCACTCTTGCTGATAACCCACAGGCTCTGGCTCAGCCTCTACCTCTTTTACTTTCGAGGCTTTAAGAGCATTGTAAGCCTTGAGCAATATCCAACTAGCTCCCACTAGAGCAAGTACGTACATAAGCATGTTTCTACCTCTGTTTAATTAAGTTGCTTATTAATCTATCTATTAATTAGAAAAAGGGAAATGAAATTCTGAAAATTCAAAATTGGATAACTAAAATTAAATATAAAGTGATAGATTAAACACAGATTTGATTAATAACCGTAAATACTATGAACACAAATATTAGTAAGCTCTGTTTCTCTTTATTGAGTGAGGAACAACAATCGGCTTTGGTGTCCTTGTTTGTTTTGGAGCAGCACAGAGGCAAGGCGGCTTTTGTATCTGATGATGGAATTGGTGTTTGGCTCAGTGATCTAGATTTTGAGGCTATGTGTAGCTTCAAGAATGAGCTAGGGGTTTATTCCATCGAGAAGTCGGTGCTGACGGGCTTGCTAGAGAAAGGTTTGTTGCTGATAAAACCCGTTGAGCGTAATCAGGTGAAGATGTACCAGAATGTGCGCCACAGCTATCACCTACTGCCTGAGATCAAGCGTCAGATCTGTGCCTGGATAACCATGAATGAGGTAAAACTGCCAATCTTGGTGGAGTTTGATTACTAAAAAGTAAAAGCCCCGTCATTGCGACAGCTTAAGATAGGATTAGGCTTGGCCTTTAGAGGAGGCCATTGCACCTTTGCCAACGCCTTCGTAAGCAACGACTTCTAAAGTAGAGTCCGGCTCGATAGAAAAGCTGACCTCTTCTGCGATGTATTGAGCCAATAGCTCAACGGTAGTATCTGTATCTATCATCTCAACATCGCTGCGCGCGATCGCAAGCTCAAACTCACCTTGAGGCGCGGTATAGCGAAACGCATGGTGAGTCATCTCAGTTAATGAGTTAGCGGCAGGGCTAAGGTTCAGGTCTGCTAATTCACACTCATCTTCTTGGCTACCAAGATAGATGTCCTTCCAGCGCTCAGCCCATTCTTGCTCTAACTCAAGGTCACGCTTACCGTTTACTAGAAGCTCAACCGGCGAACGATGACCATGAGCGATACGCTGACAGTTACCATCGTGCTTCTTCAGACCGTGGCTATAGTGGTAGAAAGGGCCTGATATATCTTCATGTCGGAGAGTAATCTCTAGACCTTGAACATTTTCTGGAAGCTTGCCTTTCAGCACGTCATACACATGCTGGGTTACTGACTCGATAGTAATATGCTCAGTATCGATGAAGCAGTAAGCCTCGTCAGGGCAGTGCAGGTGAAGGCTATTGTCTTCGCGAAGCAGGTCTACGGTCGAGTAGCCAGGCTTGGTTGGTTCGGTGCGGATTGCTGGATTTTGGCTCGGTACAATCAGTCTGTGGTCAATGTATTCATCGACAATCTGCTTAATCTGTTTCTTTACGCGGCTGAAGTCGAGCACCATGCTCATCTCATTCAACTCACCTGACATTACTACATCGAGTATCCAGCTCTCTCCTACCATGCCACGCTGCGGGCAAAGGTAAGAGGAATCGATAACAGTAAGATCTCTCACAAATAGCTTCAAACTGAAGTCCTTATTGATTCTGATAGGGGCAAGGCATTATACGTGCCTTAAAGCCCGAGTAAACCGCTCAAGCTCTTTCCGAAATTATTTTAAACAATGATTGTGGATTTGTTTAGGCAGGATGGCTGTCTGTAACTTTTTCAACCGTACATAAATTCTTGCGAGCTATTATGCAGTTTGCTTCTTGAGCTTAATGCGATTGATTTTACTGAACTAATCTTATGAGGTTTTTAACCGGCGCATGGAATGCTCATGAAGATAGTCTGCACTCTAATTACATTGATGGTTATGGTCCCTTTGCTGGTTGTAGCGAAGGACAAAGATGATTCTTCGGTATATCGAATCAGCGTACTTCCGGGACAAACCCTTGAACAAACGGTGTCATCAGAAAAGCAGTTTAAGTCTTTTGAGTTGGAACTGCATTCAGAAATAGAGTCTTGGGTATCGGTGACAAAAGAAGTTGAGACGAAAAGTTCTAAGCACAAAGGTAAGAGTTTAGTAATAGCACTGACCGTACCGGAAGATGCCTCTCCAGGGGTGTATTTATCTCAAGTTTACTTCGATAAGAAGCCCTCGAAGAAATCGAAGTCGTTAACCGTAGAGCTAGAAGTGCTCGAACCAGTGATCTCTCTGCCGCCGGAACCTGGCAATGAGAATGATACAACAGTGGAGGGAATCGATAGTGATGCGGACGGTGTGAGGGATGATGTTCAGCGCTATATCTACTTTGAGTATGCAGGCCAACCATCGGTACAGTTAGCCTTATGGATGTGGCTCGTTCGCTTCAGTCGGCGTTGATTGGTGCGGAGTCAAGGGAAGAGGCTTATCAGAGTAGGGAAGCTTTTTCTAAGGCTTATACATGTATGTATTGGATAGACAAAGACAATACTTCTGAAAATATCGGTAAGCTCGAAGCGAATCAACTTAATACTAGAGCTCGGACGAGAGCTTATGATACCTACCATAACTCAATTGTTGGTACCGTAATTACTCGTTCTAGAACTCAAGACCAGTATTTCAAGAATTGTAGTTTCGATGCTTGGCATTTAAGGAGCAGTGATTATGAAAGTCCTATTGCTAGCTGTGATCACGTTGAGTTTTCCTTTTGGTTCATCAGCAACTGAACTCAGCTGTGGACATGTTCTGAATGTGTTTTACGGGAATGGGATGCTCAGCAAGCAGAGAGAAACAGACGAGTCTTTAGAATCATTGATAGAGGCTGTAACTAATAAAGCTAAAGATACCAGTTTCGAGGCGGAACTAAAGTTCAATACTGCAGGAAACCCAACGCATAACATCGGCGATTTCTTCGAATCAGTAGATCAAAAATTAAATGTAGAGGAGAGTCAACTTTGGCTTTACCTTTCTGGTATCGAAGCCATGCCCGACGAGATGAAAGAGATTTTAACTAACCTCGCTACAAAATCTATTGAGATTTCCTATGACGCACAACCAGAGCTTCGTAACCATGTGAGCATTTATGATGCAGCCCTGTTAGAGGGAAACAAGGTAATCGTGGTTTCTCATTCCCAAGGAAATCTGTTCGCAAATCAAGCTTATAACCATATCCACCCACAATATCGTGATGCTTGGGGAATGGTAGCGGTTGCTAATCCTGCATCTTATGTGGCGGATGGTGGACCTAATACAACCATTACTGAAGACCTAGTAATGTATTTCACTCTGGGGTCTATGGAAGCCAATTTTTCAAATTTTGATACGTTGAATGCAAATGATTGGAGTGGTCATAGATTCGTTGAGTCTTATATGGTCGAAAACACTCTAGCGAGAGGGAAGATTGTAGAAGATGTTTTTGTTGTAGAGGAAGGCTTGCAGGTTGCTCCGGAAGTGCTTGGGGGCAGTGCAATACATGTGGCTCTTTCGTGGAAAGAACATATCGATTTGGATCTTATTACATTCGAACCAGATGGAACGCATGTTTACTATGCTAATAGGGAAGGCAATTTCGGGCTCTTACACGGGGATGCATTAAATGATGCCGAGAAAAAATAGAACATTACTCAGTACCTTGTACCAATACTGCTGAAGGAGAGTTCCAGTTTGGAGTTAACTACTTTGCTGGATATTACCCCGATACCGCAACCATGGTAGTAAAAACACAAGGTGAAACTAGAACTCGAACTATCTATCTGGAGAATAAGGTGGGTTCAGTCGGAAATAAAACACCATCCATAGTGTTTGAGCTAGATGTTATTGAAAATGAAGACGGCGAGTTGAGTTACAACATCGAATAAACGAAAAAAGGGGAAGTTACCTTCCCCCACAAGTTTATTTACTGGAATTTACTGTGCAGAGGGCATATCCCTTAAAACAGTATCCACATAACTATTTATGCGGCGCTCACTGTGTTCTGGATCGTTCTCAGCTTTTGCACCACTCTGTGCCAGTGCTTTCCATTTGGACTCAAGCAATGGGTAGTTGTACATGGCAATGAACAGAGTACCTTTCTCATCCTCTTTAAAGTCAGCCGTTGGGATACCGGTACTTAGCTGAGTCTTAGTGTAGATCTCTTCATCTGAGAGTTCAGACTCTACCGCGAGACCATAACCCACCACAAAGTTTGGTGATTGCTCCATAGTTACTCGAACGTAGCCTTTTTCGGAAGAGTGTTTTCAATGGCATCGTTGAACATATGACGTAGGGTCTTCTTGTCGACCGAGCCGTCTACATAGGTCACGCCTGATTGAGGGTGCCATGCATAGGTCTTTGCACCTGCTGGAATGAACTGAAAATCGCCACTGATGACAACACCGATAGCAAAGTTATTCTCATTTTCTACTGGTGAGGTGACGCATGCGGTTAGGGCTGCACTAGCAAGTAATGCCGAAATCCATTTCATAAATGCTCCAAGCCTTGTTAATTAAATGTTTCATTGGCTAGAATAGTCGAGGGCGCTGAAAAAAGTCTAGTTAAAACGGACACATAGACTAATTAGTGCGCACATTTTTGTAGCAAGGAGCGCTGATGTACCACACATCTCTGTCTCGCCTAGTGGTGAGCTCAACGTTATTTCTCTCTTCTCTTAGTTTTGCGGTCGAACCGTTGTTTCCAACCCCAGCTGACGCTGAACCTACGTTCGTAGATCGAGCATTTGATTTTGTAGGTGCGGATGGCGGCTTTGATCCAGATAAGGGTGTGGATATGAGTTATATCCCGTCCGTGTTCTATAACCCAGAACAAGAGTTTGGGCAGGTGCGCTTATCATAGGTCTATATCAAACAGACTCGGCTAAAAACTATGAGCAGCCTCTTCTTTTGTCATTAATACTTATGTTTCAACGAACCTATCTCTTGGCCTAAGTTTCGATAACATTACCTTCTTGAATGATGGAGAGAACCGATTTGAGATAGTGGCAGAGGCTTATGATGAGCCTGTCGTTTACTATGGCAAAGGCTATGAGTCAGCTAGCAACGACGAAAACAAGGTCCTTTATACCCAAACGCTCCTTCAGGTGACTCCCCGTTGGTATCACAAGATTGCTGAAAACTGGTTCTTGGGCATTGGGGGTAACATTAATTACACAGGAACACGCGACCCTGAGCTCGGTGATGATGTCCTAGTAGGTAACCCACTGCTGTTTGATGATCTAAATCGAATACCTCATTTGGTGTGTTGGGTACTTTGTTGTATGACTCTCGTAACTTCGTTGAGAACACAGAAAGTGGCACCTTGTTGCAAGCTGATTTCGGCGCTTACTACAGCGATTTAAATTCAGAGTCCTTCGGGCGATATGATATTGAAGTGGCCCATTTTATCGATCTTAAGCCAGTACCTGGCGTATTAGCACTTCAAGGGCAAGGCAACTTTACTTCGGGAGATGTTCCATGGAACCGACTTCCTGATCTCGGCGGTGCTTATGCAATGCGCGGTTATATCGTTGGGCGCTATCGAGACGAGCAGATGGCAATGGCACAAGCAGAGTATCGACTTCCTATTTACCGTCGCTGGGGTAGCGTATTCTGGGCGGGTGTCGGTTCAATTGGTGAAGACTTTGATGAGCTAAGTGATGACTTACTTGCAACCTATGGTGTCGGTCTGCGTTATCGCTTGAAAGGCAGGATAAACCTGAGGGCCGACCTTGGCTTTGGTGAAGATGAGACCTTGTTCTACTTCAATGTGAATGAGGTGTTCTAGAAAAAGAAAAACGGCTGTCTAGAGAGGAAGAGCAGCCGTTTTGATTTATCGATTTAAGGAAGAAAGTAAGTTAAAAGAAATGTCCTAAACCGTGCAGTGAAGAGATAATTGTTGGAACTGCGATTAGCGCGAGTTTAACCGCAAAAATTATCCCAATTAGAGGTAGCAGGCCCTTGGTTGCACTGCGATTAATCTCTTCTGCATGTTGGCTGTAAATCATGGTAGCACCTCATGTCTTTTGTTTTAGTTGATGGGGTAACCATACGCCTAAAACTGATTAAATCATCGCCTAACGATAAAAAGTTTGAGCTCCGTTCACTATCGTATTTGGTTTTTGATAACGCCCACATTTTGCGCAATCACGTATTTTTCACACTATATGCATACTATTTCATGAATTTTATGCACTTTAGTTCAGTCGCTCCTGTCCGTCATCTATCTAAAGTCTAGCTCTCATTCAAACAATGAATGCAAATCATTCTTGATCTCGGTTTCGTTGTATTCTATAACATTTATATAAAATATATGTTTAAAGGGAAAGCCAAATGACTCAAGTAATCTACCCATCAAACCAATTCGATTTCGCCAAAGTAACCCGAGTAGGCGCCATGACCATGATCGGGTCTGCACTAATGATGTGTATCAGTATCTTGATCAGTTTCCCATTGGCTGAGAACTTCACCATTATTCAACAGGCAGTGGCTCATATCGGTACTATTGTGTTTGCTGGGCTGTTTAAGGTGGGGTATGTGACTTATATCGTAGGGCGTAAGGAAAGGGATTTGGAGATTTGATGTGGGCTGTTTTTTACCTATGTAATTTCGAATACGTGCAACTGGAAGATACCGGAATGCCGGCCCAGCGGATAAGCCTCAGCGGGCTTTCCGGCATGACGGTTCTTCTACTTAAAGTTAAACATATCTCGCCGTCATCCCGGGGTGCCGGCCCAGCGGAAAATTCAGAGCATCTATCCGGGATCTGTCCGAAGAACAATGCTCACCATTCATACCAACACCCAAACACAAAAAAAGCCCGATAAACATCGAGCTTTTTAAACATAAAGGAAAGGTTAGTTCGTCTCAGTTTCTTCTTTGTCCGAGGTAATAGACAACAGCCAAAGACAAATCACTGCTACGGCGGCAAACCCACCTAGGATGATGACTGGCATAGCGCTGTAGCCTAATACATGCCAAATTATGGATTCTAGTTGACTCATATCTCTCCCTTACCAACCTTCTACGCCGTGCATGTCAGGTAGTTTGTGCGCAATACCCTTATGACAATCTACACATGTTTTTTCACCAGATGCCAGAGCTGTTGAGTGTTGTTGAGAGCTTCGAGAGCTTTGCTCTGAGAAGTCCATATACTCAAACTGGTGACAGTTACGACACTCGAGGGAGTCGTTCTTCTTCAAACGTGCCCACTCACGCTCTGCGAGGTGACCACGACGTGCTTTAAACTTCTCTTCCGTATCGATAGTACCGATGAAGTGGAAGAACAGCTCTTTAGACGCTTGAACCTTACGAACAATCTTATCGGTCCATTCATGCGGTACGTGACAGTCTGAACAGATTGCACGAACACCTGAACGGTTCGCATAGTGGATTGTTTCTTGGATCTCATTCACGATAGGCTCATGGCAACCCGCACAGAACTCCTCGGTGTTCGTCGCTTCCATACCTGTGTTGAATGCGCCCCAGAATAGAAGACCACCAGCAAACCCCATGAAAAGAACCACACCTGCGGCTGCTTTACTTGGTGTTGTTAGTCTCTTCCAAAACGCTTTTAGTAATTTCATAGATAGCCTCTTATGTTAACAACCAGCAGGGGATTACTTCTTAAGTGAATCAACACTTTCAAAGCTGTTCTCTACTAGAGGTTTAGCGTTTGCTTGTGGTACGTGACACTGCAAACAGAAGTAGCGTCGCGGAGATACGTCGGCCAATACCGCATCTTCACGGTTCACATAGTGAGTTACGCTGATTTTCGTTGCGCCCATCTCTTTAGCATTTTTCCAGCTATGACAAGCTAGGCATTTGTTCGCGTTCAGATCCACTTCGTAAGAGCGGATGTTATGTGGGATCAGAGGGGCTGATACACATAGTTACTCTCGATGATCTGTTCACGAGGATATTTTTTGAATTGGTCAGCAGGGCGCGTTGCTTCGAGCTCACTCGCACCACGCAGTGACTCAACACCACCGATGCCACCTGGGTTGTACAGTTCAGCTTGTTCAACGCCAGCATTCTCTGCTTTTTCCATTTCTGTTTGTTCAAGCACCATATCGTCGGTATCTGCTTGTACAATTCCGGCGCCAATAGCACTTATTGATAAAAGAGCAATCAACAGCTTTTTCATTATTATTTCTCCGCCTTATGGTAGGGTAGGGGGCCAGATAACTAGCCCCTAGCATTTGACAAAGGCCTAAGCCACATTCAGGTTGGTGATCTTAACTGGACACTTCTTGAAGTCTGTTTGCTTAGAAAGCGGGTCAGTAGCATCAAGAATCAGCTTGTTGATCAGGATACGCGCATCGAAGAATGGTACGAATATCAGACCACGAGGTGGACGGTTACGACCGCGAGTTTCAACACGTACGCGAACCTCACCACGCTTGTTAGAGATCAGTGCTTCATCACCACGGCGCAAGCCTTTCTCTTTCGCGTCTGCTGGGTGGATATAAACCACCGCATCCGGAACGGCTTTATACAGCTCAGGAACACGACGAGTCATAGTACCTGTGTGCCAGTGCTCTAGGACACGGCCGGTACATAGCCACATATCATGCTCTTGATCCGGCACCTCTGGTGGAGCCTCATAAGGAGCGGAGATAATCCAGGCTTTACCGTCTGGCTTACCGTAGAAGTCCCAACCCTCACGCTTCGCGTATGGATCTGAACCGTTTTTGTAGCGCCATAGGGTTTCTTTACCGTCAACTACTGGCCAACGTAGACCGCGTACTTGGTGGTAGGTGTCGTATGGTGCCAAGTCGTGACCGTGGCCGCGACCAAATGTCGCATACTCTTCGAACAGGCCTTTCTGAACGTAGAAGCCTTGTGCTTGAGCATCATCGTTCAGCTCTTGAGTTTCACTTAGTGGGTATTTGTCCACCTGACCATTCTTGAACAGCATGTCGTACATGGTCTTACTGCGATACTCAGGTGCTTTCGCTAGTAGCTCTTCAGGCCAGATCTCTTCCATCTTGAAGCGTTTAGAGAACTCCATGATCTGCCAAAGGTCAGACTTCGCTTCACCTACGGTATCTACTTGTTGGTACCAAGCTTGGGTACGACGCTCTGCGTTACCGTAAGCACCCTCTTTCTCAATCCACATAGCGGTTGGAAGGATAAGGTCAGCGGCTTGAGCTGTTGCTGTTGGGTAAGGGTCAGAACATACAATGAAGTTGTCTGGGTTACGGTAACCCGGAAGACGCTCTTTGTTGATGTTTGGACCCGCCTGCAGGTTGTTGTTACACATTACCCAGTAAGCGTTTAGCTTGCCGTCATGTAGCATACGGTCTTGTAGTACTGCGTGATAACCTGGTTTCGGTGGGATAGTGCCTTCAGGCAGTTTCCACGTTTTCTCAGCGATTGCACGGTGTTTAGGGTTTGCTACTACCATGTCTGCTGGCAGACGGTGAGCAAAGGTACCAACCTCACGAGCAGTACCACACGCTGATGGCTGACCCGTTAGTGAGAATGGTGAGTTACCCGGGGTTGCAATCTTACCGGTTAGTAGGTGGATGTTATAAACAAGGTTGTTCATCCATACGCCGCGGGTGTGTTGGTTCATACCCATGGTCCATAGGGACATTACCTTAGTGTTTGGATCCGCATACTGCTCTGCAAGTTGGATTAGGTGCTCTTCAGAAACGCCTGAAATCTCACTCGCTTTCTCTACTGTGTATGGCGCTACAGATTTCGCATACTCATCGAAGCTAATGTCAGTAACATTGCCTGAGTTCGGGTTTGCCGCTGCTTGTTGTAGAGGATCATCATCACGCAGGCCGTAACCGATGTCGGTATCAGCTTGTTTGAAGTTAGTGTGCTTGCTAACAAAGTCTTTGTTTACTTTGTCGTTTTGGATGATGTAGTTCGCGATGAAGTTAGCGATTGCCAGGTCAGACTGAGGATGGAAAATGTAGCCATGGTCTGCCAACTCGAACGAACGGTGGTAGTAAGTAGAAAGTACGTTTACTTTCACATGTGGGTGACTTAGACGACGGTCAGCGATACGAGTCCAAAGAACTGGGTGCATCTCTGCCATGTTCGAACCCCAAAGTACGAATACGTCCGCATTTTCGAAGTCATCGTAACAGCCCATTGGTTCATCGATACCGAAAGCACGCATGAAACCAACTACCGCTGATGCCATACAGTGACGTGCATTAGGTCGATGTTGTTTGAGCGGAAGCCCGCTTTCATCATCTTAGCGGCTGCGTAGCCTTCCATTACAGTCCACTGACCAGAACCGAACATACCTACGCTAGTTGGACCTGACTTCTTAAGTGACTCTTTCCACTTGTCTGCCATGGTGTCGAAAGCAACATCCCAAGACACGGGAGCAAAGTCACCATTCTTGTCATATTTGCCGTCTTTCATACGTAGAAGAGGCTGAGTTAAGCGGTCTTCGCCGTACATGATCTTAGATAGGAAGTAGCCCTTGATACAGTTAAGGCCCTTGTTTACTGGCGCTTCTGGGTCACCCTGAGTCGCAACTACTCGACCATTTTGCGTACCAACTAGAACCGAACAACCCGTACCGCAGAAACGGCATGGTGCTTTGTCCCATTTGATTTTGGTTTGGTCAGAGCTTGCGATGAGGTTGGTGGCTCCGGCGGGAAGTGAAATCCCCGCCACCGCTGCTGCTGAAGCGGCTGCGTTTGCTTTCACAAACTCGCGTCGTGTCATTTTCATAGTCAGTCCTCTTGCACAATTAGTTAACCGATGCTGGCATCGGTCGTAACCGTTGCATGGATGTCGGTGTCTAGTTTTTCGATGTCTGCTTCAATTTGGTGGTAGACCAGAGCAGTGTTCACCACTCCGGTTAATTCATTTATTTGGTCTATCGCTGAGGTGATGAAGCCCTGATTTTCAGTCTCCATCACTACCACGAATTTGCCTTCTTCACTCTCGGCGTAGATCTCTGTGCCATCGAGTTGATTTATAAACTGGCGCACGTCACTCACGGTTTCAGGTGAGCAGTACACTACAAAGCTGGAGATATGTACTTCACTGGCCGGCATTAGTACCCTCTTTATTGTCGGTCATGGAAATAGCGGTCGCTGGACAAGCGCTTACGCAAGCACCGCATCCGGTGCATAAATTTGAGTCTAGTTTAGGTTGTGCAACTCGCCCAATTTGAAGAGAAAATTGTATTGCGAAGGGTTCGCATACATCACTGCAGGTTCTGCACTCAACGTTCTGCAGGGCGAGACATGACTCTTTAATTGTAGCCTTTATTTCCCAAGGTGCTTCATCTGTAGCACGGAAAATTGGTTCAGGGCAGACGCTTGCACACCCTTCGCAGAAGGTGCATTCTCCCTTCTCAAAATCGATAGATGGATAACCGCCAGAACCTTTCACTATGATCTTGGTTTCGCATGCGTCAATACACTTTCCACACTGCGTACATCCATCAATAAACAGAGCGTCCTCCTTTGCCCAAGGAAGACGCGTTCCAACTTGATAGATCAATTGAT
Organism: Vibrio sp. JCM 19236; assembly: GCA_000830455.1. Lineage (GTDB taxonomy): Bacteria > Pseudomonadota > Gammaproteobacteria > Enterobacterales > Vibrionaceae > Vibrio. Next base: position 18,754 of record BBSB01000007.1, on the reverse strand, counting down.
TTTGTTGTGAGCGCCTTGTAAACAGACGGCGCCTAGACAAATCGACCAAAATGCACCTTAGTCATTGAATTAATAAATATTTATTATAGTTGGAGTGTAGGTGATAAATTTTATAACCATATACCTAATAAGGGTTAAACTGATATGTAATTTGTTTTAGATCAATTGTTTAAAGCGATCACATTCACACAACCAAAACTTACTTTTTAGAGAGCAAATTTGATTAAATTTAAAACCCGTTCGGTCTCGTTCACCATAGGTGGAGCGGTCACTTTGATGGTGCTGGTGGCGGTGACAACCATCACTATAGCGGTGGCTACCGTCTATTCGAGCTTTGATGATGCAGAGGCAGTCAACGTCTCCGGCTCTATGCGTATGCAGAGCTATCGACTCGCTTTTGATGTGGTGACTGACTCTGATGAGCTAGCTAGACACATAACAGAGTTTGAAGGCTCGCTGTTCTCGCCTTCTATGCGCTCACAGCTTCATTGGACTGTGCCTACAGAGATTCGAAAGGACTACCAAGAGCTCACTGCTCGCTGGATTGAGATTAAATCGCTGATGCTGGGCGAAGAACGTCAAAGCTATGCTCACCTAGTTCCTGAGTTTGTTTCTCGTATCGATAAGTTCGTATTCAAGATCCAACAGCACTCAGAGCGAAAGCTCCTGAAAATGGTCGTGATCAGCGTCTTCGGTATTACCTGTATCGTACTGCTCTCTTTGGTTATCATGCGCTTTGTTCGAGTGAAGGTTATTCAGCCTTTGGAGGCTATGGCACAGGCGAGTCGTGAGGTAGAGGCAAACAACTTCAACGTTAAGCTAAACGAGTCGGTTGAGAATGAGTTGGGGGAGGTAGCAGCCACCTTCAACGGCATGACCAATAACCTGAAGAACCAATATGCTCGCCTTGAAACAGCAGTAAAGAACAAAACCGAAGAGTTATATAAGGCCAACAGTTCATTGCAAGTGCTGTACGAGAGCTCACAAGAGCTTACCGCTTCAAGACTTTCCACTGAGCAGTTCAAAAATATCATTGCAAATCTAGCTCGGTAGAGTCTGTGTATGCTGTCAAACTGACGATCGATGATACCGCCGGGCAACCTATTGAGTTTGTAGCCGGTGATCAAGTGGAACAAGAGTGGAGCAATATGCCTCTAGAGCTTGATGGCTTAGTGCTGGGCACTCTGGGTACTCAATTGGCACCAGATTTTACTGAGCAGGGCCTTCTCAAGAATATGAGCCAAATCTTAGCTCGCGGTATCTACTACAATCAGGCGCAGAAGAAATTTGAGCAGCTACTGATTTATACCGAGAGGGGAGCTATTGCTCGAGAGCTTCACGATTCCTTGGCACAATCGCTGACCTTTTTGAAGATACAGATGAATCTTCTCAAGAGGCAGTTAAAGAAAGCCCCATCCAGCGAGCAAGCGAACCAAGTGGTTGAGGAGATTGATGCTGGTCTTAAAGATGCTTACACTCAGCTTCGAAGCCTGCTGACCACCTTTAGACTCAGTATCGAAGAGGCTAATTTTGGAGAAGCACTGAACGTGTTGATGGAGAAGCTTCAAACTAACACCAGTGCGCGTATAGAAATAGAGAATCATCTGTCATCATTGCAACTTCAAGCTCAACAACAAGTGCATCTGCTTCAGATTATCCGTGAAGCAGTAAATAACGCCATTAAACATGCCGATGCTGAAGAAATCCGCATAAACTGTATTCAAGACGCTGATTTTATTGAGGTCTCGGTTACAGACAACGGTGTTGGGTTTGACACCAGCCATGAAAAAGCTGAACACTATGGATTAGGTATCATGCAGGAGCGAGCTCAGTACCTGAAAGGTGAGCTCAGCATCTCTAGCGAACCCGGAAAAGGAACTCAGGTTCGTGTCGTTTTCAATTGTGAGGGTCAATTAGACAGTGAGTAATACATATCGCGTAATGATCGTAGACGATCACCCATTAATGCGTCGCGGCATCAAGCAATTGATCTCGTTCGAGCCTGAATTTGAGATGGTGTGTGAGGCAAGCAATGGTACCGAAGCGCTAGCTATGGCTCATATGCATGAGCTCGACCTTATCCTTCTCGACCTAAACATGAAAGGCATGTCAGGCCTTGCCACTCTAGAAGCGCTGCGTAAAGAGCGTGTGGAAGCCAAGGTGGTTATCTTAACTGTTTCTGATGCCGCAGCGGATATCGATGCCATTGTGAAAGCGGGGGCCGATGGTTATCTATTGAAAGATAGCGAACCGGATGAGCTGCTAAATCATCTGCACAATGCCTTGGATGGTGACAGGGTATATAGCGATGCCGTTGCAGAGCACATTCGAGACCGTGCAGAAAACCCTAGTTTGCTTGAAACCCTTACTGAGCGCGAGATGGAGATCCTTTCTAAAGTTGCTTTGGGCTATCGCAACAAGCAGATTGCAGACGTGCTGTACATCTCTGAGTCTACCGTTAAGGTACATATGAAGAGTCTGCTGAAGAAGCTTCAAGTAAAGTCGCGCACTGCTGCCACTATTATCTATCTGGATCACCATGGACAAAATTAACTATGTGGTGACAGACACGCCAAGTGATGAGGATATTGCTTGTGTGCGCTCGGGCATAAAAGAGCACAACACGCCATTTTTGAAAGGATTGTTCCATCAAGACCTCGCTTGTTTCGCCAAAGATGAAACAGGCGCTGTTGTTGGCGGATTAGTGTCTGAAATCTGGGGCAGTTGGCTTGAGATAAAGTTTCTTTGGGTATCACCAAAAACCAAAGGGCAGGGCGTAGGTAGCGAGATCCTAAAGCGTGCCGAAGAGCAGGCTAAATCTCTAGGCTGTCACAGCTCCCTACTAGATACCTTCAATTTCCAAGCCAAGCCTTTTTATGAAAAACACGGATACACGGTGCAGATGACCCTTTATGATCATCCTGTATCCACTGAGCGCTATTATATGGTTAAAGAATTAGGTTAAGCCTGTTTTAAACTCGCACGTCTCGCAATCAGATGAAATAATCGTGGAAGCCCTTCGCGAATAAGGTAAGCTAGATTTATCTCGGGAAAAATCAAACACGTCATGACACCACTGCACGAACTCGTTAACTCTATTGGCTTTACTATTCCACAAACCATGAAGGCTGAACCTGGCTCGCTGGATGATCTTTGTGAAAAACTTATGCCGCTGTATGAGACCTCGAGTAGTAAGTTTCCCGAGCACAGTGACCTAGAACTGTTACTGGGGTTGCTGAGTGTGCACCACGACAGGCTTTTGCATCAGTTGAATGCTCAGCGTGACGCCTTAGTAGCAATGCAAGAGGTTATCGACCAATCTCTGGACAGAAGCCACTCTCGCAAGTTTAAAGCCCCTGTCATTATTGAGTTCTGGCTTACCATGCATCTGTGGGTCTATCTGCAAGGCATGCTAAAAATGGATTATTCATTGGCTAACGACTATGCCGCTGAGGCGGGCAAGATGCTGGCTCCAATGACAAATAAGAATCCGGATCAACTGCGTGTTGAGTGGAATCAAACCTACTACCTGGGTCTTGACGCTAAGCAGAATAACAACTCATTTTTGAAACAAGTTTCTGGTTCTCTTCGCAAACTACTGAAGTAACATCATTTTCTCTGCATTTAGGGGCATAAAGCTGGCGTAAATCGCTGTTTTTATGTCCTGACGCAAACGTTTGCCCTTTACTTGTGCGCAAATTTCTTTATCATCCTCGCCCAAAATAGCTCGTATCATTTTTACCCTCGAGGAAGTCATGCTGTCGGATATTGAAATCTCGCGTATCACCCTTTGCGTCCAATCGCGGACGTAGCAACCGCTGCAGGATTACGCAGTGAAGAGTTTCAAACGCATGGAAAGCACAAGGCTAAGATTTCTCTGGATGCACTAAAGCGTCTTGAGAGCAAACAAAGTGGCAAGCTAGTGGTTGTAACCGCTATGACTCCAACGCCACTGGGTGAGGGTAAAACCGTAACCGCAATCGGTCTTGCTCAAGGCCTATTCAAGATTGGTCAATCAGTAATGGCCTGTATTCGCCAGCCTTCTATGGGCCGGTATTTGGCGTTAAAGGCGGTGCTGCTGGTGGCGGCTATTCTCAAGTGGCACCAATGGATGAGCTAAACCTGCATCTTACTGGTGATATCCACGCGGTAACGGCGGCACATAACCTAGCGTCAGCGGCCCTGGATGCTCGTATCTATCATGAGCAGCGTAACGGCTATGAAGATTTTGAAGCTCGCACAGGTATGCGCGCTCTTAAGATTGACCCTGAGCACATTGTTTGGAAGCGTGTGGTTGACCATAACGACCGTGCGCTTCGCAAGATAACTATAGGCTTAAATGAGCCAGGTAAAACCATCAACGGCTTTGAGCGTGAAGATGGCTTTGATATCTCAGCTGCGTCTGACTGATGGCGATTCTTGCATTGGCGAAAGACTTGCAAGACCTGCGTGCTCGCATCGGCAAAGTGGTCGTAGCCTATGACCTCGACGGCAACCCAGTGACTGCAGAAGACCTTCAGGTAGCGGGTGCAATGACAGTAAGCATGCGTGAGGCTATCGAGCCTACTATGATGCAAACCCTAGAGGGTGTTCCAACCCTTATCCACGCAGGACCATTTGCCAACATCGCTCACGGTAATTCTTCAATTATCGCTGATGATATTGCGACTAAGCTGTCTGACTTCACGGTAACTGAAGCGGCTTTGGCTCAGATATGGGCTTTGAAAAAGCGTGCAACATTAAGGCACAGGCATCAGGCAAAGCGCCAGATTGTGCGGTAGTGGTAGCAACCCTTCGTGGCCTAAAAGCAAACTCTGGTCTTTACAATATCAAGCCAGGTCAGCCTATCCCTGATGCACTTTCTGAAGCCGATAGCGATGCCTAGAAGCGGGTTTTGCTAATCTGAAGTGGCACCTTGAGAACGTGTCTAAATATGGCGTGCCGGCAGTAGTGGCTATTAATCGCTTCCCACAAGATAGCGAGCAAGAACTGAACCAGCTTAAGGCTATGGTTGAGGCGCTGCCAATGAATGTGGAAGTGGCTATCTGTGAAGCCTTTGCGAAAGGCGGTGAGGGCGCGGCTGAGTTAGCAACTAAGGTTGTTGAACAGACGCAAAAGCCATCTACCTTTAAGCCTCTGTATACCCTAGAGCAGACCCTAGAAGAGAAGATCATGGCGATCACTGAGGTGGGCTATGGCGCAGCATCAGTGACTCTAAGTGATAAGGCTAAAGCGCAACTGGCTAAGTTCCAAAAGCTCGGTTTTGGCAATCTTGCAGTATGTATGGCTAAGACTCCTATGTCTATCTCAACCGATGGCAACGTTAAGGGTGCTCCGACACAGTTTGACGTGCTATCCGTGAGTTTAAGCTATGCGCAGGTGCTGGCTTTATCTACGCGCTATGTGGCGCTGTGATGACCATGCCAGGTCTACCTGAGAAGCCTGCCTTTATGAACCTAGATATTGATGAAGATGGAAATATCCTAGGTCTTAGCTAAGAGCTAAGAAAAGACACCTCGAGCCTCGCAAAATGCGGGGCTTTTTTTCGCATTAAATAATTCAAAAACTCAATTGATCCCCCGTCCTGTTTAGCCTCGTAGTAAACGTGATCGGGATTTATCTTAACGACAAAATCTTTTTGTTAGACTCATTTGAAGTTTTATCCGTTAATGCGCCCCACACGGTGAATGAGAGAAGAGAGTGAACCGTGTTTGGTATGGCTTAATGCAGTTTCGAGTCATGTGTCTTCCTTCCTGTCTTTGTGAGATTCGACATGGAAAACATTTCAAAACTAGATCGCGTACGCGCTGACTACAACGTTCATTACTGGAGCCAAGCTTCTACGGCATCGATAACCAAGGTGAGGTATATGTGTCACCTCGTAGCGATGCGCCTCATCAGGTTCCATTAAGCAAGATTGCTGCTCAATTAGAAAAAGAGCAAATCAATATGCCGGTGTTAGTACGCTTTCCGCAAATTCTGCACCAACGTGTTCACGCTATCTGTAATGCATTTAACCAAGCAATTGAAGAAAACCAATATAAGAACAACTACCTGCTTGTTTACCCAATCAAGGTAAACCAACAAAAAGAGGTAGTGGACGAGATCCTTGAGAGCCAAGCTCAGCTTGAAACCAAGCAACTTGGCCTAGAGGCGGGTAGTAAACCTGAACTATTGGCGGTATTGGCTCTAGCGCAAAAAGCGAGCTCAGTAATTGTATGTAACGGCTACAAAGACAGAGAATACGTTCGCTTAGCGCTTATTGGTGAGAAACTGGGTCACAAGGTATTTATCGTACTGGAGAAGCTCTCTGAGCTTGACTTAGTGCTCGCTGAAGCTAAGAGCCTAGGGGTAAAACCTCGATTAGGTTTACGTATCCGTCTCGCATCTCAAGGTGCTGGCAAGTGGCAATCAAGCGGTGGTGAAAAATCTAAGTTTGGTCTAGCGGCGTCTCAGGTGCTGACTGTAATCGAGCGCTTAAAGAAAGAAGATCAGCTAGATGCCATGCAGCTAGTGCACTTCCACCTTGGCTCGCAGATGGCGAACATCCGCGATATCCGCAAAGGGGTGAATGAGTCAGCACGCTTTTATTGCGAGCTAAGAGGTATGGGTGCAGGCATCCAATACTTCGATATCGGTGGCGGTCTTGCGGTGGACTACGATGGTACTCGCAGTCAGTCTTCAAGTTCAATGAACTATGGCCTGATTGAGTACGCACGTAACATAGTCAGCACGGTTAGCGATGTGTGTGAAGAGTATGTTCAGCCAGTTCCGACCATCATCTCGGAGTCTGGGCGTTCATTGACTGCGCACCATGCAGTGCTTATCAGCAATGTGATTGGTACTGAGTCCTATCAAGTGGAATCAGTGACCGAGCCAAGCGAAGACTATCCAACGCTTCTACAGAATATGTGGAACAACTGGCAGAGCTTGCAAGATGGTAGCGACGCACGCGCTTTGATTGAGCTGTATAACGACACACAAAGCGATTTGGCTGAGGTTCATTCTCAGTTTGTGACAGGGGTGCTAAACCTAGAGCAACGTGCATGGGCAGAGCAGTTGTCTTTGCGTATTTACTTCGAGCTAAGCCGCTTGATGAGTAACAAGAACCGTTTTCATCGTCCAATCTTGGATGAGCTAAACGAGCGACTAGCGGACAAGTTCTTTGTGAACTTCTCGCTGTTCCAATCTATGCCGGATGCATGGGGTATCGATCAGGTATTCCCAGTGTTGCCTCTGTCAGGGCTTGAGAATGTCGAGGATCGCCGCGCTGTGATGCTAGACATCACCTGTGACTCTGATGGTGCTATCGAACAATATGTTGAAGGCCAAGGCATTGAAACCACACTGCCAGTGCCAGCGTGGACCAAAGATAAACCGTATTTGATGGGTTTCTTCCTAGTTGGAGCTTATCAAGAGATCTTAGGTGACATGCACAACCTATTCGGTGATACCCACAGTGCTGTGGTGACCGTTGATGAAAATGGTGAGGCGCACATTGAGCGCATTGACCAAGGCGACACGGTAGAAGACATGATGCGCTACGTGCACATCGATGTAGATAAGATTCGTCATAACTATCGTGAGTTGGTTGCTGAGCGTGTTGAGCTAAGCGAACAGGCGAGAGTGCTTGAAGAGCTTGAGGGTGGCCTTGTGGGCTACACCTATTTAGAGGATTTCTAAATGAATGATTTGTTTACAAAAACCGATTATTCGCTTTATTCAAACTCGATGAGTTTTATGCGCAGGCCATATCTGCGCAACCCTCTCGAGTCTGATGCTGACCTAGTTGTGCTTGGGGTTCCATTGGATATGGCGACCTCAGGCCGATCAGGTGCGCGCATGGGCCAGATGCAATTCGTCGTGCATCGGTTAACTTGGCTTGGGAAGGCAACAAGTTCCCGTGGGACTTTAATGTCTTTGACCGAGTAAATGTTATCGACTCAGGCGACTTGGTATTTGACAGTGGCGATGCAGAGGATATGACCCAGCGTCTGCAAGCGGCTACTGATGAGATACTCAAGAGTGGTAAGACTGTTTTGGCATTGGGGGGTGACCATTTCATCACCTTGCCACTGCTACGGGCCTATGCGAAACACTATGGTGAGATGGCGTTGGTGCATTTTGATGCCCACACCGATACCTATGCTCATGGCAGTCGTTATGACCATGGCACTATGTTCTATCACGCGCCAAATGAGGGGTTAATCTCACCTGAGCATTCAGTTCAGATAGGTATCAGAACTGAATATCAGAAGGAGAGTCATGGCTTTAACGTCATCAATGCCATGGAGGCAAACGACCTAAGCGCTGATGAGATAGTGGCTCGAATCAAACAAACGATTGGTGATAAACCTGTGTATGTCACCTTCGATATTGATTGCCTCGACCCAGCATTTGCGCCGGGGACAGGGACACCGGTTTGCGGTGGCCTGAATTCAGATAAGGTGCTTAAGATCCTACGTGGTCTCGCTGGGGTGAACATAGTGGGTATGGACGTAGTGGAGGTTTCCCCTCCGTATGACCATGCTGACTTGACTGCCCTTGCCGGTGCAACAGTAGCGTTAGAGCTAATGTACGCCTGGGCATCAAAAAATTAAATAATAAACCTAACCCAAAGTGAATGGAGATGTTGGTAGCCGGTCAGAGAGCCCACAACCCAGCATCTTCAAGTAACGCGGGTTTACCTACTTCCTAGTTTTGCTAGTCTTGGCACATCGGTTGCTCCATTCCGATGTGCCTTTTTATGGATCCTCACAGATTAGCGGGAACAACGACTACTTCAGATTCGTGTGCTCACTCTGCCAATGATGTATAGCAAGCCGCCGTAGATACCTCCCTGTAGGCTTGGTTTCGGCATCCTTGCCTCAAACACTTGCCTTGCACCACAGCCTGCCGTTCACCACAGCCTGCCGTTCACAACTCAGGAAAAACCTTTTTTAATTGAGCCTTCTTAAGTCTTGCTTCACACTGAGCCTAGATGTGTTTTCTAGGATGAAACTATGTATTGCCCAAAATGCGGTGCTGAAACTCTGCAAAGTGAGCAGGGCCGAAAGTATTCTTGTAGTGAGTGTGATTTCCTTTTCTTTCAAAACGTTGCCGCCGCCACTATGGCCGTGGTGACTCAATTTAATGAGGGGAAGTTGTGGCTTTTGGTGGCGACCAGAGCTAAAGACCCAGGTAAAGGTTTGTACGATTTGCCGGGTGGCTTCGTTGATCCTGATGAGAGTGCCGAGCAGGCCCTCGAGCGAGAGCTTGTTGAAGAGATTGGCGTGAAGCGATTGCTTATCGTTATTTAACCTCTTTTCCTAATACCTATCCCTATCAGAATGTGGTGTATAAAACCTGTGATCTGGTTTTCCATGTGGAGCTTGAGCCCAATGCTAAGGTTCGAGCCGATGATGATGTGGAAAGTTTAGAATGGGTGCCTCTTGCTGAGATAACCACAGAACAATTTGCCTTTGACTCTACAAACGCGCCATATCCGAGGCGAAACGTCAGCTTTTGGATTAATCTCAATTAGAGAATGTGTCATCATTTGATAGCAGGCTGTCATCTTTCGCCAGTGTATGTCATGAATTGATAGCTTACTATTTCTGCATCCAATGAGAGGAGCGGAACAATGACTTATTCAAATCTAGCGTTAATTACAGGGCATCTGGCGGTATCGGTGCGGAGTTTGCTCGAATCCACGCTGAAAAAGGCGGAGACATGGTGCTGGTGGCACGCTCTGAAGACAAGCTCAATGAGCTGAAAACTGAGCTTGAAAGTAAGCATGGCGTGAATGTCATCGTCCTAGCTGAAGACCTTGGCAAACCGGGTGCAGCGAGTCGTGTGTTTGAGTTTACCGAATCTCAAAACATGCAGGTCGAGGTGCTGATTAATAACGCAGGATTTGGTGGTCATGGTAAGTTCGTTGAGCGAGACATCGAAGCCGATAAGGCGATGATTCAGCTTAACGTTACCGCGCTGACTGAACTGACCCATGCCTATCTAAAAGGCATGGTAGAGCGTCGCAGTGGCAAGGTATTGAACGTATCCTCCACCGCTTCGTTTATCCCTGGTCCTTTGCAGGCTGTTTATTATGCCACTAAGGCTTTTGTGACCTCTTTTTCTCAGGCCATCGCCGAAGAGGTTTCGGAGTACAATGTCTCTGTAACGGCACTGTGTCCTGGTCCGGTAGATACCGGCTTTGTTAAGGCAGGGGACCTGGATAAGGTAGATGTATGGAAAAACGCAAAATCGGCGCGCTCTGTGGCTGAGGTGGGCTATCGAGATATGATGGATAAAGAGCTTCTGTCATTTAATGAAGGCGTGCTGAAATTTGCTATCAACTGGGTGTTCCCGCTGCTTCCACGCAAGCAGGTGCTTAAGGCTTCACGCAAATCAATGGAAAAATCGCACTAGTTATGAAAAGAGCCTCAAGGTTTGCGGTTGCCTCAAATTGGCAACTGCTACTGACAGATATGAAGATAGATGTGGAGAGTGTGCTCAAGCACGCTAACCTTCCTGCCGATACCTTTGTGCGTAAAGGGGCAAGCCTGACGGTCGAGCAGTATTTTCATTTTTGGCTGGCTATGGAGAAGGTGGCAGGGGATAGAGACCTGCCGCTGTTGTTGGCAGAGTACTTGTCGGTGGAGTCGTTCGATCCTCCTATCTTTGCCTGTATCTGCAGTGATAATCTGAATATCGCCCTCGAACGTCTGAGATACTATAAACCCTTGATTGGTCCTCTGGTGTTAGACATCACTGAGAAACCCGATTCTACTCATATGGTGATCAGCTGTTATGGAATATCTCGTGAGCTTCCTATCTACCTAAATCTCACTGAACTAGTGTTCTTTACCCAGCTATCTCTCTAGCCACTAGACATAGAGTGGAGCCGCTTCGGGTCGGTCTACCCGAGCTTCCAGAAAATCTGGATAAATACGAAGCCTACTTTGGTTGCCGCCTTGAGAAGAGCGAACATACCTTTATTGAATTCAATGCGGAAGATGCCAATAGGCCATTTTTGACCGGAAACTCGGCCATGTGGGAGTTCTTTGAGACAAAGCTTAATCGCAAGCTAGCAGACCTTGACCAAGATGCTTCTACCACAGATAGAGTGCGCTCAGTGCTGTTAGAACAGCTACCTAGCGGGGATAGTTCAGTGGAGACAGTGGCGTCGAAAATGGCAATGAGCAAACGTACATTACAAAGAAAGCTCACTGCCGAGGCAGAGAGCTTTAAGTCGGTATTGCAGAGTGTCAGAAGTGATCTAGCTGATCACTATCTTAGAAAGTCACAGATGTCGCTAGCTGAGATCTCTTTCCTGCTTGGCTTTCACGAGGTGAACTCCTTTATCCGTGCCTATAGTGGCTGGAAAGGCATCTCACCCGGTCAGTTTAGGGAAAGTTACTAGCCTGTAGGTTTGATGGCACGCCACTTAAGAAAGATTGAAACGACTCACCCTCAACCTTAGAAAGTACTTTTCTTAAGTCTTGGATTACCTGATCTTCAGACCAATCTACACGAATATCGATAGGTGCCTTATTTGGGTACTCGATTCTGAGCGAGGCTGAGTAGGTGCCACGCTTATCGCCCCCTGAGTTTAAAGCCGCTTCTAGAGCATCGATAAGGTTATGAGGCAGGATCTGCTCGTAATTCTCAACAAAGCTCGGCTCTTCACCATTTTCAATCACCTTATCGGCATTGCTGGTGGTCGCTTTTACAAAGCTGTTGTAGAAATCACTTAGCACCTCAGGAGTGGCAAGCATGTTCCTGCAACTCCAACCTGCTTTCCAGCTATATGGCCGATATAGTCAATGTTATCCGCACCATCTAGCAAGCCACTTCACCTTTAGCGTCGATAACCATGCATTGCCTCTGCGCGTGATTGCTGTCTTCAGCTTTGATCTTCTCAATGATCTGAGAGGCGCTTAGGCCCTCAGCAAGCTTTTGCTTAGCAAACTCCGCATACCAAGGGTTAGTGTAGAGCCTGTGTGGCACAAGCGCCGAGGTTGCGCCAGCTATGGTTAACATAGCCACCAACACTAGGACCGCCGGTTGCGGTGATGGAAGCAGAAACGCCGCTGCTTGGATTGTAGTGAACTAAAGAGATTGTCATAGAATTTCATTAGGGCACCGAAGTGCCCAATAATTAGTAGCCGATCATCTGACCGATGAAGAGTGCAACCCAGCATAGTGCGTACACAAATAGCATGAATGGCAGGATAGCCTTTAGCCAGCGCTCATACGAAACACCGCCAAGAGCCAGCATTGCCAGAGTACCGCCAGAGGTTGGTACGATCAGGTTAGTAAGACCATCACCCACTTGGAATGCGGTGATCATTAGCTGACGGCTCATACCGGTTAGATCCGCAACTGGGATCAGGATAGGCATGGTCACCATAGCTTGGCCCGAACCGCCAGGGATGAATAGGTTGATAACGCCCTGAACCACACTGGTTACGATTGCAGATAGAGCAACTGGCATGCCTTGAATTAGCGAGCTTAGGCCATGAACGATAGTATCGATGATCTGCGCTTGGTCTAGGATAACCTGAATCGAAGCCGCCACACCGATAACCAATGCACCAGCGGTTACGCCAGAGGCACCTTCCATCATCTGCTTAACAATACCGTTCGCATCAAGGCCGTTGAGCGCGCCGATGATGATAGCCATCAATAGGAACAGACCTGCGATTTCGTTGATGTACCAGCCGTTTGCAAACACGCCGTATAGCATTACGCCAAGACCGATAACAAATGCCGCTAGGGTCATCTTGTTGCGCTTAGTCATGGTGTATTCAGAAAGGTCTTTCTGCAGGCTGTCACCTGCAATGGCTTCGTCGTCCATCTTAGCCACGCGTGTGCAGATGTAGTAAGACAGAAGTGCAAGAGATGCCAATACTAGCGCGGTACGTAGGCCAGCACCTGAGAAGATAGGCAGCTCGGCAATACCTTGCGCCACACCTACTGTGTAAGGGTTGATTGGCGACAGCGCGAAGCCAATACCGATGCCACCTACAGCCATAGTCGTACCCACTAGGCGAGAGTAGCCCACAGCCGCTGAGATAAGCACAGCTACCGGCACTAGGCGATGTTGTTTTCAAAACCAACTGCCACACCGAAGAAACCATAGATAAAGGTACCTACGGTGATAATTAGGTTACGGTTATGTACACCTACCTTGTTTACCGCGACACCGATTGCGTTTTTCAAGCGCACCAGAGCGTTGCAGGATGTGGAACAGGCCACCTGCGATGAATACGATGAATAGGTAAGGCGCTGCACTGATCAGGCCTTTAGGAATAGCCACGAAGATATCGAATACGTGTACAGGGGCTACCGCTTCGATATAGTGGAAAGAGTCAGCGACTACAGTGGTTTTACCGTCAACCACAACGCGGTCAAAGGTACCCGCTGGTACTAGATAGGTCAGTAGAAAGGTCGCAACCAAGATACCGAAGATCAATACCATAGGGTCTGGCATCGTTCGATACCAAGGTTTAGAGACTACGTCTGTCGTTTGTTTGGTCATATCCATGCCCAATTTTCTCCGTTGTGTTTGTATTAGGTCAGAAAAAAGCATCAAGATAAACGGCTATCTCAATGCTTTTGTCTTGTGTTTTTGATTAGAGAGTGGTGATAAAGCTCTCTAGAACTTCCAGAGCGACGCGAATGTCTTCGCATTTTATTGCTTCGTCTGGGTGGTGACTTACGCCGCCTTTGCAGCGCATGAACAGCATTGCAATGTCAGTCAGTTGCGCCATAGCTAGACCGTCGTGGCCTGCGCCACTAAACAGCACCTTGCCTGGCATATTGCGAGATTCAACAGCCGCTTTTAGCTGTGCTGTCAGGCCCTCTGAGCAGATCACCGCTTTTTGTTCGTAGGTTTGTTCACAATCTGCTTTTAGGTTCAGCTCTGCCATCGCTTGCTCGATCTCAGCGAACAGCTTTTGTCGAGCTTGAATGCGTTTTTCATCGTTTGGCGAGCGAAGCTCGATAGTGATATCCGTTTGCTGAGGAATCACGTTTACACCATTCGGGAAGTTGCTGATCTTACCCACAACGCCCACTAGGTCTTTATCGCTCTTACAAATGCTATCTAGAATAGAGATGATGCGTGCTGCGCCTACCAGTGCGTCCTGACGAGATTCCATAGGTACAGTGCCAGCGTGACCGGCCTTACCCATCACAGATACTGTGTGACGTTCGATACCTGTGATAGCCGATACTACACCCACGGCTAGCTCTTCTTGCTCAAGAACTGGGCCTTGTTCAATATGAACCTCAACAAAACCAAGTACGTTTTCACGCTTGTAAGCATCTTTCGCAATCAGTTCTGGCTTACAGCCAAATTCGGTCAGCGCCTGATAAAGGGTCACGCCATCTCTGTCTTTGCTGTCTAGCATGGCCGCATCAAAGGTGCCTGCCAGAGCTTTTGAACCTAGAAGCGTTGACTGAAAGCGTGTGCCTTCTTCGTCGCTAAACGCCACTACATCGATATTAAATGGCAACTCAACGCGATGACGGTTTAGGTAGTGCACTAGAGCGATAGGAAGAACTACGCCCAAGATACCATCGTATTTACCGCCGTTTGGCACTGTGTCTTGGTGTGAACCTAGGATAAGGGTTTTAGCATTAGGGTTGGCGCTAGCGTAACGACCGATAAGGTTACCAGCGTTATCCATTCTCACGTCCATGCCGCTGTCGTACATATAAGAAGATAAAAGACTGTTAGCACGACGGTGTTCTGGCGTGGCGCAAAGACGAGTTACACCTTGTGAATTTGGCTCTTGGGTTTCAGAACAGTTAGCCAGTTCTTCTAGCCAGTGCCATGTCAGATTTGCTGCGTTTGCGATCGTCAAAACGGATTCCTTGTATTAAACTCAATGCATAATTAATCATGATTAATTATTAATAAATACCTATTTATCATGATAAATGCAATCATTGATTAAAAATACGGCTCTCTGAAAAGGGTGGTATTATGGATTTTCATAGGGTAGTAACGGATGCTAAACCCCTATCAAATATCGATTTTTTGGAATAGAAGATTACAAAATTGACCACTAAGCAAAAACAGACCGAACGCGTAGCGCTTGCAATTAAAGACTGGATAATGCAGCAGGATTTAGAGCCAGGAGATCGCCTTCCCGGAGAGGCTGAGATCATGGAAACATGGGAGGCATCTAAGAGCACGGTGCGTGAAGCCATGCGCATACTCGAAGCTCAGGGGCTTATTAAGACCAAGAGCGGACCGAAAGGCGGCACCTTTGTTAGGGAAGTGCCTGAGTCCAAAGTCAATGTAATCCTAAGTAACTATCTGTTTTTAAAGATGTTCTATTCGAGACTTGTATCAGCTGCGCATCGCACTTGAGCCGCATATCGCCGAAGATCTGGCAGGTAAACTCAGCAATCAGCAGCTTAACGAGTTAGCTCTGCAGGTGGATAAATACACCCAACCACCTTCTGATGTTCTAGAAGAGCGTCAACATCATATTGAAGCACTGGAATTTCATCGAATGTTGGCAGAATTTTCAGGCAATGAACTGCTGAAGATGGTGGTGCGTTTTACTGCGCAGATGCTCTCTGATTTGACCGTTTATAAAAAGCTGTATGAGCCGCGTAACTATAAGCTCTGGCGAACAGGGATAGAGAGTCAGATGGCACTTATTGATGCCCTGCGTGAAGGTGATGGCGCTAAGCGCGCCAGATCATGACGGAGCATATGCAGGCGGCGATGGCCTTTATGGAATCTCAAGAAGCGGAGATGAGTCGCCGCTTCATGAAGGGTTAATGCCACATAACCAAAACAGCGGCTACGCCAACCAGTAGCAGGGCAAAGATATCCTTTTTTGGGATGGCTTGTTTAGATAGAAGAAGGAGATCAGCATGGTAAAGAAGATCTCCACCTGTCCCAGCGTTTTGACATAAGGCACGGCCTGCAGCGACATGGCGCTGAACCAGCCAAACGAGCCAATAAAACTGGCGACACTGGTCATGACTACAAGCTTAGGTTGGTAAACATCTGCTTCAGCGTGTCTCTATCTCTGATTGCGAGATATGTGGTCAGCATAGTGGTTTGCATCAGGATGACGATAAATAGCACCCAAGCTGCGCGGTGCGGGAAAGGTAGGGATAGGCTAAGGCTCGCCTCACGAATCCACAACGAGGTAAGGGCAAAGGCGGTGCTGCACGCCAACCCGATCAGCGCCGTTTTTCCTGAGATGCTTCTCACTCCCTGAGGCAACTAAGTAGCATTACTGCCACGCCACCAATCAAGACCCCAACCCAACCCAGCAGGGTCAAACTAGTACCGAAAAAGAGTACCCCGAGAAATGCCGATACTGGCGCCTCTGATTTTGCTAAACCGGCTCCAATGGCAAAATTCTTCTGCTTAAACAGCACCACCATAAGGCAGTAGCGATGATCTGCATGATGGATGCGGCAATCAAGAAAAACCAAGAATGACCGGTAAAGGTTGGCATATCTGTCGGTTGCCATTGGTATAGGCCGATTAGATAGACAAGAGCGAGTGGACTTGCCCATAGGAAACGGGCCAGGGTCACACCGCTAACATTTAAGGTTTTACTGAGCTGGCTTTGAAAGGCATTGCGCCACGACTGACTAAAGGCGGCGATAAAGGTAAAGACTATCCAACCCATCTAACATCCTGTTGATTAAGCATTTTTTATGAGCTGACCATCTTAAGGGAAATTCCGACAAAACATAAGCTCGAGAGTGTTTGAAATAATTATTTGCATAAAAATACAAAGCGACACTCTTTGTCTCTTAGCTGGTTAATATTGCCTCACATAAAGACTATAAAAACAACGTCAGTAAAGTCAGAGGCTCAGGGTCTATTGACCTTTTGAGTTCGCTTTTGTAGCGAATTGTTGGGCTTTTATACAAGGCAGGCATTTTTAGGTGTAGTGGGTCTACATGAAAAATGTCTAACGCGGTAGAAATGCCCAACAAACGCTACCCGAAGGGCTCGGCCAGAAACGATTTACTCATTGTTGAGCCCCTTTTGCTTAGATGACTAGGCTACAAGGTACTCGCCGCGATTAAATCGTTTCTGACTCGAGCAAAATTCAAACGCAAAAGGTTAATAGACCCTATTATGTCAGTAACACAACTAAAAGTAGAACTTCCCACTCAGCAGTCGAGTAACTTTGGCTTCCTGCAGTACCAACTCAACGAGCTGTATATCCAAGCCACACAGGCAGAAAAGTATGCCTCGTTAGACAGCCAATCAAGCTTGTCTAAGATGCGATTGTTTGTCGAGCTCGCTTGTCATGAACTGGGTAAGCATTTTGATTTGCGCCCGCCGGTATCGGGTGAGCTTGCAGAAAAGATAAAGCAGCTAGAGGCATCAGGTCATATCGAACCTTGGGTGATTGAATCTATGGATCGCCTGCGCCGCTATGGCAATCAGTCTGTGCATATCTGTCAGAGCTTTGGTCACTTTGTGGCTCAGTTCAAGATGTCTGAAGACCGTGTCCAAGAGCTGTTACGTGACCTGCACGATATCGCTAAATACTTGGCCGATAAATTGCTCAATATGCCAACTCACACCCTGCCAGAGTGGACACCGAATGCTTCGCTAGAACTAACAGAAACCATTAGCCTAGCCCTGTCTGGAGACGCCAACGCTAGTTACAGCATTGCCAAGCACTTCGTGCAAAAGCTTCGCGAGCAAGAGTTTGCCGATAAAGACCAGCGTGCCTCTTGGCAAATGGACGTGAATTATTGGTCCGATAAAGCGATCAAGCAAGGTTGTAAACAGACCTACCTTCTTAAAGCGCAAAGCTATGCTGACAAGGTGCTAACGGGTGCGAGCAAGGATGAGATAAAGGCTCTGTTTAAGCAGGCAACCCTACACGATCAAGAGGGTGAGGCGCTGGTTAAGTTTGGTGAGTATCTGATGAAGGTGGGCGAGAAACGCTTGGCACTGGAGCGTTTTACTCAAGCAGCTGAAAAGGGAAATCATAAGGCGATCTCTTACCTTCAATCTGTTTCCTATAAGACGGATAAAGCTATCTATCTTGAGCTGGTAGCAGCTGGCATTGAAGCGGGTCACCCGTGCTCATACACTCTAGATGCATTTGAGAAAATTAAGCGTGTTGAACAGAACCCTGAAGATGAGTTAGCACTGAAGGCTTTGCGTAGTGCACTTATCATGCTGATGCGAAGAAAGCGCCACATATTGCCTTTTTTCAGGCTTACGCTTCATTCATTTCCGAGAAGGCGTTGAACAAGACACTAAACGCAGAGCAGCGTGCTCAGATGATGGTGGATGAATTTGATGATATGCCTGCTGAGCTTGATATCCACTATCGTATGTTCAACGTACTAGCCGAGAGTGAACAGCATCTGGATACCATGAACAAGCTGTTCGACCGCGCTATTCAGCAGACGGACGATGTGAGCGAGCACGCACGTATCAAGTCGGTATTGGCTATCTGCGCTGTTGAGATGCTCAAGCAAAAAGAACTAGTGAAAACGCCAATGCCGATCACTAAATTGCTAGAGGAAGCTGCCAATGATGGTGATGCCAATGCGCGTAGCTTTATTAATTCTGCGGAAGGTAAGGCGATCATGAAGCGTAGTGCTTATGGTGTATCAGGTCGTATTGGTCGTAAGGTAGGGGCTGAGAAGGCAAAGGATAGGAAGAAGCGTAAAGCGGCGAAGAAGGCGCGTCGTCGTTGATTGGGTTTTGTTTAGTAAGGCTCTTCGTGGAGATACCGGATAGCCACGATGAGGC
>BBSB01000008.1:0-169808 GCA_000830455.1 Vibrio sp. JCM 19236 | reverse complement strand
AAGGATAATCTGGCGCGGATATCATCGTGGAGCTGGGAAGTTAATGTTCCCTAACAAGACTCCGAATACATTAGCGCAGACCAACTCCGTTACTACTAAATTGTAGTTGCAATAACGGGGCGGACCATACATTTTTGTGTCTGTAAAAACCTACTGAAGTGCAGGTTAAAGTTAGTTGCAAGCAATATTTTTATTGCAATTATCAGCTATCAGCTATCAGCTATCAGCTATCAGCTATCAGCTATCAGCTATCAGCTATCAGCTATCAGCTCTTATAGCTTTGGGCTTCAAAGTATCGATATACCTTAACTCTTGGCTGAATCACTCTGACGATTTAACCAGCCCTTCATTTTGTTGTTAGGCATGGAGTAGTGGGCTGCGTATTAAGGCTTTAGGGCTGAAATTGAGTGCTATAAAGCAATTAAAATAACAGGCTCGAGATCAAGCGGATAAGCCTACACAGTGCCCTTGGAGGGTAAGAATGCCCGCTTGAATCGTAAGCTATCCAGAATTCGCCAGGGACTGGAATAAGCGCCAATCAAGTTCCATTTTTCCTCTCAAATAGTTGATGCCTGTTTGGTGCTTCTTTGCCAATTTTAAAGAGCTAGACGGTGTTAAAGGCATACTGGAACTCAGCTGTATTGATCTGGAGGATAACTTTGTATTGAGGCTGTAGGTGTGGCTAACTGGTTTGATGGACCTAGGTGGTCTCAATGAAAATATCTAAGTTAATGCCTCGTAATGAGGTCGAGAGAGGTCTGTATTCAAAGCAGATAGCAATTAATAAGGCTTTAGGCGGTTAATTAAATAAATCAGGTTGTTTATCTTCGTAGAGAAACCTGAACAGTCAAAGGTGATCGGATTGCTCGAACCCAATCTAAAAGTTGGATATTTATAGTGTCTTTTTGATTAAATCAGTATTGATAATAGAGGGCCGGATAACAATATTATTACCCAGCTTATTTTCAGAAGGGAAGTTAAAATTTGTATTGAAGCGCTAGCATTGGGCCACTAAAGTCGACACCCATATTAGCATTTAACAATGAATCACCATACTCGACGCCTATCTCATAATGGTTATAGGATGCGTTGAGAATTAGAGAATCTGTTATTTGGTAATATGCTCCGAAATTGAAGTCAATTAGATGACCGTCAAATAGCCGTGTAGATAGCATAAATGCTTCCAAATGCGAGGCTAGCCCTAGGTTTTGAGTAAGTCGATAACTTCCCCTAACGCCTATGTTCGGCATAGGGGCAAGGCTATTCTTTTTGCCTTTTGTATTGAAACTTAACCAGTCTTGACCGCCTTCATTGATATTGGCGCTGATACCACCTTTCCCCGATAGTTGTATCAGGTGCAGGCCAAGCATTGCATCTAGGTCAAAGTTATCTGTAGATATGATGCGATGGGCATAACCGATGCGAGCTATGTCTATATCTAGGTTTACGTCTAGTGTTGCATCTGCCTTAAATTCGCTACCCAGAATCTTTATTGGATCACTGGATACACTGGTGCGAGCGTGACGATGTAATGAGCGCCAATCCACATAGACACTATTACCACTATCGAAGTTGTATTCAATCTTTACATATGGCGATAGGTTTTTTCTGCTAAATCTAGATGACTTTCTGCATCGACTTTTAATTTGGCACCAAGGATGGGAATACCTAGCGATGCATTACTGTTCGCAGAGTTATACACGCCACCAAGGGTAACAGAAAGGTCACCGCCATGAGCGCTGCTTGTCATTATGCTTGCTGTGATTAGACATAGTTTGAGTTTTTTCATCGTCACTTGGTACCGTTCTATTTGTTGAGTGAGGCTTTGGCCTGTTGGCCATATGCGAGCGTGTAAGCAAATATTACAGTGAGATTTTCGATAATTGGAATGAGTAAGTATCGCTAATATCGATAGATTAAACGCCGATTAACGAGTAGATGAAGCTTGAGTAAGTTTGGTATTTGGGCCGGGGAATTACTTATAGGGTTGTTAGCTGAGACCTAATTAGCCTGGGCTGTTTGGCAGTAAGGTTTGGAGAGTCAGTAGTAGAAAAAATGAGGCGCTAACTCGAGCGCCTCATTTGCGGGAGTTACTTAGTTTACGGTGCATATTGGCTGAAATGGCGTTGCGTTGATTGGGAATACGCGGTCATAGATTAGGTTAAATACTGCTGAGTAAAATAGAGCGTAAATAACGAAGCCAATATCAGCAATCAGAGCTTCAATGAAGGTCAAATTTAGGCTTAGTGCAAGTACTGGAACTGTAACCAAGATTAGACCTAGTTCAAATAAGACTGCATGCATAACCCTTTGCTTTGAAGTTTTATTACAATGCCCTTGTGTTTTATATAGGTGTTTATCAAATAGAAAGTTAAATAACATGTTCCATGCCATTGCCAGTAGAGACATTGCCATAGCTAGAATACCTACATGATGACTAGCATCCTGGATAAACATCATACCGATAGGTATTAAAGTTACAATTAATCCAATCTCAAAAAAGATAGTGTGACGAATTCTGTCCATGAAAGAGCGATTGGTTTTAATATTGTTAGTATTCATAATATATCTCCCATCTAACCGTTAGTAACTTTAAATTGGCTTAGAAAAATTTGTCGTAAAGAGCATTGGTAAAATATGTGTAGGCAAATATAAGAGCGCTAAACCATAAGTCAGCTGACATGACTTGCCAGAATGAGGAGTCGAGCATAGAAAATAATATAGGCGCTGAAATTACGAGTAGTCCTGCTTGGAATAAAAGTGCATAGACAAAGCGACACTTAGCTGATTTCTTCAAACTACGTCGCCATTTCCATAAATATGTATCGAATCCAAAGCTGTAAGCTGCATTCCAAACAATCGCTGCAGTAATGAGTAGCAGTATCTTGCCACTGACCAGGTTTATGTCTGCCACATCATCAATAAACACCGGTGCCACCAACAGTAAGATCCCACCTTCTAGGGTAAGAGCTCGCACTAATCTGCTCTTTAGTGGACGTATTGGTTGAGTACAGGTTTGTTGGTTCATGACTATCTCCTCATTGATGGCGCTATTATCTAGCCCACTAAGAAATAGGTACAATGACTAACTATTAATATATTCGATAGATTAAAGCGTCCTCTATATAGGTGGTACCGTCTTCAATATTTGGTGCCACTTTGATATCTCTATCTATCGAAATTTCCCATAGTTTCTATTTTCATCTATTTGACATGTTTGCGTAAATTTCGCCTCGCGCCAGACGGATTGGCAGGAAATTGCATGGAGGTATCTGTAATTTTTTGAGGTAATCAAACATGAAAAAATACTTCTAGCGTCAACGCTTGTTCTACTATCCGCGCCTTCTTTTGCAGCTAAAGACAGCTCAGGTTTCCGTGTTGGTGGTGGTTTTGGTACAGACTTTGGTAATTATCAGCTTAGGGATGGTAGACGTGGCCCTTCTATTGAAGCTGATCCAACGGTTGTTCTTGAGGCCGGTTATGACTTTAACGATATCTTCGCTATCAATGTCAAAGGGTCTGCAACGGGCAATAAAATCTATGGAAACCATCGAAGAGCCAGAGGTAAATCCTATAACCTAGGCACTACTTATGACCTAGCCGTGGAGGCTGAAGCGGGTTACACATTTGAGCTTGACCGTACAACTTCTATCAAACCTTACCTAGCATTAGGTGCGGTTGGTTACGATAAAGATACGACGGAACTCTTTCAACTTGCCGATGGCAAAGACAAGAACGCAATTAAGGCTCGTGGCGCACTAGGTGTTCGCATGACGCTGGGCAATGGTGTTTACGTTGATGGTCGAATTCAGGCAACTGATTTTTCACCGAAAGGCGGTGATTTTAAGCCAAAAGATGATCTGTTAACTCAAGGTTTGATAACTGTAGGCTACAAGTTCTAGTTAATAAATAGCATTGATATGTGCATTACAACTTAGGTGATTATCCTACCTAACTAGGCCTCCGCAAGGGGGCTTTTTTGTTTTCTTTCTTTTCAGCACCTCTCTCACTTCCATCTCCAAATGGATTAGAAAGCCTCAATTGATCTATGCAATATTTGAATAGTACCTATTTTCTTCAATGAATTTATCCAATGTAAATTAGCGCTCGGCCAAACAGGACTGGCAGTGGTAAGAGGGAGATATTTAAATAATTTACTAGGCAATTTAATGAAAAAACTAATCTTAGCATCCGCTCTGGCAGTCATGTCTGCTTCTTCTTTCGCTTCTATCGAAGATCAGTCTGGGTTTCGTATTGGCGGCGGTTTTGGTACAGATGTAGCAAATATCAGCTCAATGGGCTGAGTGATAGTGGCAAAGTGATGGCTGATCCGGTATTCATTTTGGAGGCTGGCTATGACTTTAACGAAATCTTTGCCCTAAATGTGAAGGGTAATATGACCAGCTATACAGATTATGGTGATAACCCTAAAAACTATCGTCCAACATGGGATCTGACAGTAGAGGGTGAGGCAGGTTATACCTTTGATATAAACAGTGGCGTAGTGATCAACCTTATGTCGCTTTAGGCGCTGTGGCCTTTGATTCCACAACAAGCTCACGCATGGGTGAGAGTGGGAATGCTGTGAGGGCACGCGGTGCCTTAGGAGCAAGAATGACATTGGATAGTGGTTTGTACTTTGATGGCCGCTTTCAAACTACTGATATCACGCCCAAAGGTAAGAAGTTTAATGGTAAGGACAATATGCTAACTCAAGCCATGCTTACAGTCGGTTATAAATTCTAGAAGCAGATTTGCTTGCTACAAAGACGCTCTCATAACTGAACAAGCCTCCATACTGGAGGCTTTACTGTACCAACTACTCTAACTCTCTACAAAAAATCACCTTTTATTCTTTCAGCTATTCATAATCTATCTAACTCTTTGAGGAGATTAAGTCTGAACATGGTGTAACTAACATGCTCAAGCTTAAAATACTCCCAATCTCCTTGGATAACCTGAGTTAAAATTAACTCAAACTGGGTTTTATCCAAGTTTTGAGATGTTCATAGGATTTTCAATCTTTGTTAGCCAAGTGATCTCATGTAGCCTTGAAAATACTCATATTTTATAAATGAGATGAATGAATTAAATTCGTTTGTTCAATTGGCTAGACAATAAGGTTAACAAGGATGTTAAAAAGCAAATACTTCAAAAGAACTCTTCTTTCTACTCTGATCTTTGCAGGGCTTCCAGCGCATAGTGCTGTGCTTCCAGCAGATGTAAAGCTTGCAGATGAGCAGCATATTGTGCGTGGTAATGATGCTGAGGTAGCAACTCTAGACCCTGCAAATGCCGAAGGTCTGCCGGAGATGCATGTGATTCGAGACCTTTTTGAAGGTTTGGTGATTCAAGATAAAGACGGCAATGTGATCCCTGGTGTCGCTACTTCATGGGAAACAGAGGATAATCAGAAGTTTGTATTCCATCTGCGTAAAGATGCAAAGTGGTCCAATGGTGAGCCAGTTACGGCGCATGATTTTGTCTATAGCCTGAAACGTGCAGTTGATCCTAACTTTGCTTCGGCCAATGGTTGGTATCTAAAGCTGACTAAAATTCAAAATATCGATGCCATTATTAAGGGTGAAAAACCGGTTGATTCATTGGGTGTTAAAGCTCTGGATGATTACACCCTTGAATATCAGCTGGAATCCAAAGTGCCTTATTTCGTAGCTATGACAGGCCACACCTCTATGATGCCAGTGCCTCAAGCGACTATTGAAAAGCACGGTAAGAAATGGGTATTGCCAGAGAATTTGGTTTCCAATGGCGCATTTACTCTGGACAGATGGGTTATCAATGAGCGTATTGAGCTTAAAAAGAACCCTCAATATTGGGATGCAAAGGATACGGTTCTAAACTCGGTGACTTATATCCCGTTTGAAAACCAAACCGCGGCTATGAACCGCTATGCATCTGGTGAGGTAGACATTACCTCCGACGTACCAAGCCAGATGGCGCCAAAGCTTAAGAAAGATAATCCAGATGCGTTCAAGGTAGTGCCTCTGCTGTGTACCTACTACTATGCTTTCAATACTACTAAAGCGCCGTTCAATGATGAGCGAGTGCGTAAGGCCGCCTCTTACACCATGATGCGTGACATCATCACCAATGGCATCACTCAAGTAGGTAATATCCCGGCTTATACCTTTACTCATAAATACATTGCTGGCTTTAAGGCGACTCAGCCCGAGTATGCGAGTTGGACACAGCAACAGCGTGACGAAAAAGCGCGTGAGCTATTGGCTGAGGCAGGGTACGGCCCAGATAACCCGTTGGATATTAAGCTTCTGTATAACACTAGTGAAAATAATAAGGCCATTGCAGTTGGCATTGCCTCTATGTTCAGCAAGAACCTAGGTGCTAAGGTAGAGCTAGAAAACCAAGAGTGGAAGTCATACCTAAGCTCAAGAAGAGCGGGCAATTTTGATGTAATCCGCACCTCATGGTGTGGCGACTACAATGAAGCCTCAACCTTCCTAACACTGCTGACTTCCGATAGCGATGGCAACTACGCCTTCTATAAGAGCGATGCGTACGACAAGGCAATTGATAAAGCCTTGAGTGCAACCTCTGAAGAAGAGCGCTTCAAGTTCTACGACGAGTCGGAATCTATTCTGAGTCAGGATATGCCAATCGCGCCTATCTATTACTATATGCAGGCACGTCTGGTTCGTTCGAACGTGGGTGGCTTCCCAACTAACAACGTTGAGGGACGTATATACTCCAAAGATTTATACCGAATTGCGGAATAGACTTGCCTACAATTGGATAAAAACAGATAGCCCAATAATGGATATGCAAAAACTCAGACAACGCTCAGAGCGCGCCTCTTTCATGATTAAGAGTGTCAAATATGGGCAATCGGTTCTAGGAGCGCCCTTACTCTACTTTCCTTCTCAATCTGGAGAGAAGAATAGGGGACTGATTATTGCCGGTACACATGGTGATGAGAACGCCTCCATGGTGGCTCTTTCTTGTGCTTTACGCTCCATTCATGCTGAAGATCTAAAGCACGATGTGGTGATCTCGGTAAACCCAGATGGCAATCAACTGGGGACACGAGCTAATGCTAATCAAGTGGATCTAAACCGCGCCTTCCCAACCCAGAGTTGGCGCGCAGGTGGCGATGTCTATCGATGGAGCACCAACTGTGATGTCAGGGATGTGAAAGTGAGTACAGGCTCTAGCGAAAGCCGAGAGCCTGAAATCACTCACCTAATCAAGTTGATAGAAGAGCGAAAACCAAACTTTATCGTTAGCTTTCATGAGCCTCTAGCCTGCATCGATGATCCTGACACTAGTGAGTTGGGCCATTGGTTGGCTGAGAAGTTTGAGTTGCCTATGGTAAAGGATGTAGGTTATGTCACTCAGGGTTCTTTCGGCACTTGGTGTAAGGAGAAAAACATCCCATGTGTGACGGTGGAACTGCCACCTATTTCCAATGATGCCGCAATTGAGGCCTATCTAACTCCGATGATTGAGCTTCTGCAAAAGTAGTTGTGGCTTAAGGTAACAATGAAGAACCCCAGATCTAAAGAGCTGGGGTTTTGTTGTAAAAATGGAGTTCAAAGCAAGGGTGAGTGGGATGAACATAAAAGGGTTTGAGCCTTATGAGCGTGAAATAGCTAAAGGGAACATCGCTATCTATCTTGCAAGTGCTGAGGCGCCTGATAAGCCAATCCTATCCATTAATGCCGAAACCCTCTTTTATCCCGCCAGTGTGTGTAAGCTGTTCTATATGGCTTGCTTCTATGACAAGGTTCAGCGTAAAGAGTTAATCCCAGACGAGGAAGATTGGAGAGCGGTAAAGAACATGGTGGCGTTCTCCTCCAATGATGCGACTGTATATGCTCAATCGACTATGTGATACCTCTTCGGGTGCGAATCTCTCCGATGCGAAGTTCAGCTCTTGGATAGAAAAGAGAGAACGTATTCAGCGTTGGCTCGAGCAAACCCATCCGAATATCCCGAATGTGCAGTACGCTCTTTATCATTCAACTGTTGATGAAAGCCCTTATGGCCGAGATAAACAGGCAAGGGAAGTATTAGGGGGTAACCTAGTTTCTGCCTACGCTTGCTCACAGATGATGGCCAAGATTTTTGACCAAAACTGTTATCAAGCCGAGTTGCGTGAGCAGATGAAGCAGTTACTCTCGAAACACGCTAACGAAAACAGACAAGCAGCCGATGGGCTCGATCAGGTGAATGACTTTATTTGTGGCAGCTTGCCCGCTGGTGCTAAGTGCTGGAGCAAGGCGGGATGGACCTCATCGGTGAAACATGAAACGGCTTTTATTTCATTGGATGAGGGAGATTTTATTATTTCTGTCTTTTCTCAAGGAGAGGAGCTTGCTCAAAAACCACAAATTCTGCCTGATCTAACTCGAAGAGCACTGAGATATCTAGATTGAATTTCTGCGTAGAGAACCAAAAAACCGCCTTCAAAGGCGGTTTTTCTTATTTAAAAGCAATTACTTACTAAAGTTCATCGCCATAGCTGCCGCAATATTACGTGAGGTCATCTCAACGTTAAATGCAGCTTCTTTAAGTGCGGTTGGCAGGTCAGTTGCGCCAAGCACCACGCTGTAAGCGGCATCGATGCCGTGTTCATGAACCACATCGCAGTCTTTAGCTGTGCTACCGGCAATGGCAATCACAGGAATGTCGTATTGCTTTGCAGTGCGAGCCACGCCAATTGGAGTTTTACCGTGGATGGTTTGGCTGTCGATTCGGCCTTCGCCAGTAATGACTAGGTCAGCGTCTTTGACTACATCGCTAAGGTTTACCGCGTCCATCACAATCTGAATGCCAGGGCGAAGCGAAGCATCAAATAGGCCAAGTAGAGCAGCGCCTAGACCGCCGGCAGCACCAGCGCCAGCTGTGTTCACCACATCGCGACCATTGGTTGCTTTGATGATCTCTGCGTAGTGCGCTAGGTTCGCATCTAGGGTTTGAACCATTTCTCGAGTCGCGCCTTTTTGCGGACCAAACACATGCGATGCACCTTTTTCACCGCAAAGTGGGTTGTCCACATCACAAGCCACTTCCAGCTTGATATCCGCTAGGCGAGGGTCAAGATTAGATAGGTCGATGCTAGCTAGCTTGCTTAGCTCACCACCACCAAAGCCCAGTTCGTTGCCATCTTTGTCTAGAAGCTTAGCGCCTAGAGCCTGCGCCATACCGATGCCACCATCGTTTGTGGCACTGCCACCGATACCTACGATGATATGTTTTACGCCGCGATCAAGCGCCGCTTTCACTAGCTCACCGGTACCAAAGGTAGTGGTGATTAGTGGGTTACGCTTTTCAGGTTCAACTAGGTGAAGACCTGATGCCGCAGCCATCTCGATGATAGCGGTAGAGCCATCACCCATTAGGCCAAAGAAGCCTTCAACGCTCTGACCTAGCGGGCCAGTAACCTGATGGGTAACGATAGAGCCTTGGGTCGCATCTACTAGAGATTGAACCGTACCTTCACCGCCGTCTGCCATTGGCAGTTTGATGTACTCGGCATCGGTAAAGATTTTCTTAAAGCCTGCTTCGATAGCTTCGGCCACTTCCATCGCCGTTAGGCTTTCTTTATATGAATCTGGAGCAATAATAATTTTCATCTTGATACCTTAAACAACCAGACCGAACACACCGAACATCATCATAGAAATGAAGGCGATAACGAGACCAACCGCTGACTCATAAGGGATGAGTTTTAGGCGCTCACGAATGTTCATGTGAACCGCACCACCGGTTGCGTGGAAGAAGCTGCCGTGAGGCATGTGGTCAAGCACTGTCGCACCTGAGTGGATCATGGCTGCACCCGCCAGAGCTGGAACGCCAAGCTCTAGGATGGTTGAGGCAAATACGTTAGAAGCGACCGCAGTACCTGCTGTGGTTGAAGCGGTCGCTAGCGCCATCATGGCACCTGAAACTGGCGCAAGTACGAAAGATGGCAGACCAGAAGCGGCTAGAACATCAATCAGGCCGTCTTTAAGACCAGAGTTTGCGATGATGCCCGCTAGAGTACCTGTACCAAGAAGCATTACTGCAACTGGCGCCATGCGAGATAGGCCTGATACTGCAAAGCGGTTGGTGTCGGTGAAGCGCCCCATGACTAGAGCACCCATTAGGCCACCCAATGGCAGTGCAATTAGAGGGTCAACGTTGATGCCAGCGATAGGCGAAGCGCAAGAAGCGCGATAGCCACTAGAGGAGCAACGATAGCGGCACCAAACTTAGGCAGAGTAGAGTGATCAACCGATACTACTTCGTTCTCTGAAACCTTAGAGCCTTTGTTGATAAGCTTCTTCGCTAGGAAGTAAGCAAAGATCATTCCGCACAGACCCGGGATAACGCCGGCAGCCATAACAGAGGTTAGTGGAACATTGAATGCGTCAGCCGCAGCGATAGCGTTAGGGTTTGGAGACATTACGTTACCCGCTTTACCGCCACCAACCATGGCAAGCAAGATAGCGGTTTTAGAGATATCTGCGCGGCGAGCGATAGCCAGTGCGATGGGCGAAACGGTAATTACCGCCACGTCTACGAACACGCCTACAGCGGTTAGGATCATAGTCGCAATAGCCAGTGCCAATAGGGCACGGGTTTCACCGACCTTCTTCACTATGGTTTCAGCAATAGAGGTGGCTGCACCAGATTCGATAAGTACGCCAGCCAGCACACCTGCTGCTAGGATACGAAGCACAGCAGTAACGATGCCTTGTGCGCCGCCAATCATCAGGTTAACGGTATCAGTAAGTGAAACGCCACCCACTACACCACCGACGAGAGCGCCGATGATCATGCCGTAAGCTGGTGGAACTTTTTGAGGATAAGAGCGATTGCAACGACCAGTGCCGCCAGTGCTCCTAAGGTTGAAACTTCAATCATGGTTAAGTTTTCCGCGAGATTTAAAAATTTGGCTGGGGTTGGCCCCAATGAGCGGAAGATTAGCCATTCAAGGGTCAGTTTTCTTTATGCGAACTGACGAATTTATTGATGTTGAATATGGTTTATTTGTGCGGTTGCACAAATTAACGCTCTCGTTACAAACATTTTAACGCAAGATAAAGCTGCACTTTTTCATCTAAGTTATTGATATTTAATGCTGTTACCTGCTCTATCTTATCTAGGCGATATCGCAAAGTGTTACGATGAATATGGAGGGATTCACAAGTTTGAGCCAGATCGCAATTTTGCTCGAAAAAGGTGCGTAGCGTCTTTAAAAGCACGTTTTTACTGTCAGCCACAATCAATTTATCGATAGGTTCTTTGAGTTGTGTGGCGCGCCACGGGTCATGTTTGATGCTACTGACCAGTACAGAGAGCTTTCTATCTTGATAAAACAGAATAGGACCATCGCTTGGGTGGCTACTCTCTATAGTCGCCTTGGCGGTCTCATAGGATTTTGCCAGACCAACCAGCCCAGGGTAGTAATCACCAATCGCCATCTGAATGGAGAAGTCACATTCGTTGTCGATGCGTTTTAGAAGCTTAGCAACGCGCTTTTGTTCCTCTTTACGGCTCCAGTTGTGATTCACAATAGTCACAGGCTTAAGCACCACGATCTCATTCATAGACACTGAGGCAATGCCAACTATGTTGTCCCGCTCTGGATATTCGAGAAGATGAACCAGCTTTTGCAGGTGCTCCAGAGTTACCGGCTCACCAGGCTCTGGTATCACCTTGATAACGGTGGCAACGCGAGGCTGTGCAAGGTCGAGATCTACCTTTGGGCGATGGAAAGTAGCTGGCCTTCATTTAGGCTAGAGCCCTCGATGAGTTGTAATAGTAGCTCTTCTCGATGTCGTTTATTCCACTGCACCTGAGACATGAGTGCCGCTTGTTCAACAATAAGCTCAGCGGTCATCTTAACTAGCTCACCATAACTGCGCACATCATCAGGTGTGCCGGAAACGCCCACCACACCGATAACCTTGCCGTCATAGATAATGGGTAGGTTAATACCTTTCTTTACCCCAGATAGTCGAAGCCACAGAATCGTTGATCTCTAAGGTGCGGTTATCACGAATCGCCAGCAGTGCCCTTCATGGGTTTGATGAAGACGAGATGAGTCGCTTGAACCGATAATCACCCCGTTTTCATCCATTACGTTGATGGAGTATTTGATGATCTTCTTGGCGCGGTCGACGATCTGTTTGGCGATAAGGGAATTAAGTTGCATGTGCTGAGCTAGTAGTAACAGTTGGTTGAGTATACCCGATTCAAAGAGAAGGAGAGCTAAACATATTGCTTCACGAAATCGATGAAGGTGCGGTCGGCAATAGATAAATAGCCATTCTTACGCCAAGCCAAAGACAGCCCTAGATTAACCGGAACATCAAAGGGCACGCCTACCACATCCTTCTCATGCTCAGTCACTAATTTAAGCAGCGCAGTTATAGCAAATTCATGCTTCACTATGCTGAGTATCATGGGCAAAAGGTTGGTTTCAAAAGAGAATTTCATCTCTTTGCCGTGCTCAAGGGCTTTCTTCTCCACAAAATCACGATGGAAATAGCCAGGTTTGAACATCGCCAGTTCATGTTCAAAGAATTCATCAAAGCTGATACTTTTTCGCTTGGCTAAAGCATGCTCTGGCCCAACGACGGCTACCATCTCAACGTTCAGTAGGTGGTCGGTTTCCAGATCGTCCGGTACGTTTTCATTGTTGATAACCCCAATATCCAACTCCCCATCTAACAGCATTTTTCGAATGGAGCGAGTACCTGCATCAATCAAGGTGAGCTTGAGGTTAGGGTAGTGCGACTTAAATGCCATCAACACCTGAGGAAAGAAATACGAACCCATCATGCTAGGAGCGCCAAGCCTAACTTCGCCTTTCTCGAGACCTCTTAGTTCATCGATAGCAAGCTTGGCATCATCGATCTGTTGAAGCACTCGCTTAGCATGTTCAAACAACACTTTACCTTCATCGGTGAGGGTAATGCTTCGCTCTTCGCGGCGAAACAGCTCCACGCCAAGCTGCTGCTCGAATTTCTTAATGGAGATACTCAGCGCTGGCTGAGCAATATGTAGCTCCTTGGCAGCCTTAGTAAAATGACCAAGCTCTGCAACGGCAACAAAGTGCTTTAGGTGTCGGGAGTCCATTTACTGTCCATATATAGAATATATAGTTTTGATATTTTTAATATATTTCATTAATTCTTGGGCCGCTGATATTTTGGTCACATTAACCGACTGAATTATCAAGCCACGCCTACAATGATTGAACTAGGTACCCAAGACTACCGCCGCGTCACACTAAGCCTTGCACTGCTCATTCATCGTGTTCTGCAATCTATACCTGTTCCAGCCAATGCTTCCCTATATGGCTGAGCACTTCTCGGTATCCGAAACCCAGATAAACTGGTTATTTGCAGCAACCACTTTGGCCTTGTCAGTAAGCCTAGTTCCATGGGCGGTAGCCTCTGAAGCGGTAGGTCGAAAACGGGTGATGCTGGCAGGTCTTCTTGCCATGCCGGTCATTGGCTTAGGCATGCTTGTCTCACCATCTGATTAGCCTAGTCATCATGCGCGCCATGATGGGAATCGCATTGGCAGCTTTTGCCTCAGTTGCCGTGGCTTATATGGTGGAAGAACTATCGCCACAAGCCTTCAGCCAAGCAATAGGGGCTATATAGCCGCAAACTCGCTTGGTGGCATCACTGGCCGCATAGTAGGGGGAACCCTAACCGATGCATTAGGCTGGCAACAAGCAGTCATCGTAATGGCGGTATTCACCCTACTTGCTGGAATCGCCGTTTGCCTCATGCTTCCAAAGCAAAAGCATTTCACCCCACAAAAAGGTATGCTTCGATACCACAACCGAGCGCTAATGAAGCACCTACAAAACAAAAACCATCTGGCTAGCTATGCTTATCGGCGGCGTTAACTTCGCTCTGTTCGTAAACCTTTATTCGGTAATGGGCTTCCGACTAGTACAAGAACCACACTCATTACCAATCGGCTTAGCCTCACTGATCTTCCTATGTTACTTACCCGGTACCCTAAGCTCAAAACTCACCTCAGTTTGGAACCGAAACCATCAACCAATATCAGGAATGGTCTTTGGCACCATCGTTAGCCTACTTGGCATGTTGGTGGCTTATATCGACCAAATTCCTTTCATGGTTTTGGGACTTGCACTCATAAGTTGCGGAGCTTTCTTCACCCACACCTTGGCTTACGCTTGGGTGGGCCAAAAAGCTACGAGCGCTAAAGCGACTGCTACTGCGCTTTATCTTGTTCACTACTATGTGGGCGGAAGTTTGGGAGGGTTCTTCCTGATCTACTGTTGGCAGAATGGTGGCTGGGGTTATGTGATTGGTGGTGGATTGGTTTTGTATATGGTGGTGTTTGGGCTTTGTCACAGGTTGAGTTTAGTGCTATGTCGTTCAGGGTCTATCAAGAGGGGCTTAGATCCCGAGGTGTCACATTGAGGCTACTGCACTTTCGATAATGTTTTGGACTTCCCGCTTTTTTATCCTGCCCTTGTACCTATCGTTTGACCTAACTCTAGAGCGCTTTGTCTGTATATGAGTTAAAGCGGTGTTGGACACGCGTCTCAGATTTGAAATTTGACTTCCATTACTTATGTTGCAGGCTCCAATTGTGTGGTGGGGTTCACTAGCCCACCATGCTCTTTGGGTAGCTCCCTATATTCAGTTTGCCTGTTGGAATTAATAAAGCGGATGAATATCACACTTTATAAGCGATGGTGTTGGCGGACGTTTCATATATGGTAAATTCCAATTGTGAAACGCAAGGACGTGTTGACCAGTAGTGTTATTGACGTTTTTTGAGCATGAGATCCTATGAGTTCAACTAAGTTCCACATCATGCAAAACCTGCCAGCTTTAAATGTAACCTGAAATGTGATTACTGTTTTTATTTAGAGAAAGAAGAATTTATTCGAGAAGGTAATGATATCTATCTAATGTCAGATAGTAGTTTGAAACATTACATAAAAACTATATTCGAAACTGTGATCTAGATGTAATTGACTTTGCATGGCAGGGTGGTGAGCCGACATTAGCGGGCATAAATTTTTTTGAACGTGCAGTCCAATATCAAAAAAAATACTCAAATGGGAAGAAGATAACAAATAGCTTCCAGACAAATGCAATATCAATAAATAGCCAGTGGGCTAAGTTTTTTTATGAGAATGAATTTTTACTTGGAGTTTCCATCGATGGACTTTCTGATGTACACGATAGGTATCGTATATCTATTAATGGCAATTCAACTTTTGATAGAGTAAAAAGGTCAATAGAGCTATTAGTTGAGCACAAAGTTAACTTTAATACTTTAACTGTTGTTAATGATAAGAATTGGAACCGAGGAAAAGAAACTTATCAGGCGTTAAAGTCGATGGGTGTTGAACACATGCAGTTTATCCCAATTGTTGAAGTAGATAAAAACCGTACAGAATGCAGTGAAGTAAATAGATCAGTCAATGATATCAGCGAAATGGCTCCATTTTCTGTACCTCCTCATGGATTTGGTATCTTCTTATCAGACGTATTTGACCAATGGGTTCACCAAGATATTGGTAAGATTTATGTCCAGACTTTTGAGAGCATACTGTCAACTTGGATCGGTCATGGGGCGACGATCTGCCACCATTTAAATGAGTGCGGAACCTCGTTGGTACTTGAACATAATGGTGATCTTTATTCATGTGACCATTATGTTTACCCATCACATAAACTTGGCAACATTCATAATACCAGCATTGAAAAACTAGCTTCAAGTAAAAAACAAATGCAGTTTGGCAAAGCGAAAAGTAAAAAAATATCTGAGTCGTGCCGTCAATGTGATTATTATTCACTTTGTAACTCTGGTTGCCCCAAACATAGAATATTTAAATCAACTAGTGGTAAACATAAAGATAATTATCTTTGTGAATCTTATAAGTTGATTTTTCTAAGACATCGCCTGCAATGAAGATGATGGTTCATCAAATTCAAAGCGGTGGGTCTCCTCGAAATATAATGGCATTGTATGCATGAATAATTAAATAATAACAAGCAAATACAGAAAGTAATAAATTATGCAGTGAAAAATATCTGCAGGGATTTACACGTCTTTTAAATAACATTTTATTAATTTATCCGGAGATAAAAATAATGAGAACCACTCTAAAGCGCAGCCTTTTGGCGCTTAGTATTTCAGTGAGCTTGCCTGTAATGGCGCAAACTATGTTTAGCGATGTTATAAATATTGAGCGAACAGAGCCTGCCTCTGTTTCGGTTTGGAACGATGATAAAGCGCAGATGGATGCATTCATTTCTGACTTGATTTCAAAAATGACCATTGAAGAAAAAATCGGTCAGCTTGATCTGCAAAGTGGTACACGAAACGTAACGGGCCCTTCAGTTAATGAAGAGTATGAAGCGCAAATTCGTCGTGGTGAAGTTGGTGCAATTTTCAACTCTTACGGAGCAGAGTGGACGAAAGAACTGCAAAAAATGGCGGTTGAAGAAACTCGATTGGGCATTCCTCTGATTGTGGGTCACGACATTATCCACGGACACAAAACCATTTTCCCTCAATCTATTGGTGAAGCAGCATCTTGGGATCTCGAAGCTATTGAGCTCGGTGCGCGTATTGCTGCTCGTGAAGCAGCTGCCGACGGTATTATGTGGACGTTCGCACCAATGGCAGATATTACACGTGATCCGCGTTGGGGTCGTGTATCAGAAGGTGCTGGTGAAGATGCGTTCTTAGGATCTGCGATCGCGGCTGCTCGTGTTAAAGGCTTCCAAGGTGATGATCTATCTGAAGTCGATACTGTAATGGCTACGGCAAAGCACTTCGTTGGTTATGGCCTTTCCCAAGGTGGACGTGATTACCATACGACTGATGTATCGGATCACGAATTATGGACAACTCAGATGCCTCCGTTCAAAGCGATGGTTGACGCAGGTGTTGCAACCTTCATGACATCTTTCAACGACCTAAACGGTATCCCTGCGACAGGTTCTAAGATGCTTCTTACTGATGTACTGCGTGAACAATGGGGCTTTGAAGGTTTCGTCGTGACTGACTACACAGCCATCAATGAACTCGTTCCTCATGGTTATGCCAAAGACGACAAACACGCTGCAGAAATTGCCTTTAACGCTGGTGCAGACATGGACATGGTTGGCCTTCTTTACCTCAACTACATGCAAGAGTTAGTAGAGGAAGGCAAAGTGAGTATGGAGCAGATTGATAACTCTGTTCGTCTTGTTCTTGAAATGAAGTGGCGTTTAGGTCTGTTCGAAGACCCATACCGTTATGCGAGTGGTGAGCGAGCTGAAAAAGAACTTCTGAAGGCAGAAAACCTAGAGGCATCACGTGACCTTGCCAGAAAGTCATTCGTTCTATTGAAGAATGAGCAAAACGCTCTTCCTCTGGATATCGATAACATCGACTCAATTGCACTGATTGGTCCAATGGCTGATCGCACCAATGACATGATTGGTAACTGGTCAGCAACAGGTGATCGCCAAACAGTTCCAGTTACTGTTCGCCAAGGCCTAGAAGCGCGTTTGGGTGATGATGTTCAAATCAATTACGCGCAAGGTGCGACGCACTCATACATCTACAATGTTGAAGACTACGAAGTTAAAAAGCATTTAAGAATGCTACCGTCTGTTTACGAAAATGACCCGTCGCTAGAGCAAAATATCCAAGAAGCAATTGAAGTGGCTAAGAAGTCAGATGTGATTGTATTGGTTGTCGGGGAAGATTGGCGTATGTCTGGTGAAGCAGCAAGTCGCACAGACATTACACTTCCAGGCAATCAGCAACGTTTAATGGAAGAGCTAAAGAAGCTTGATAAGCCAATGAACGTGGTTGTAATGAGTGGCCGACCAAATGACTTGTCTTGGTTAGATGATAACGCAGACAGTATTTTGCATGCATGGTACCAGGTACCTCTGGTGGTCACGCAATATCTGATGTGCTGGTTGGTGACTACGCACCATCGGGCAAACTTCCTATGAGCTTCCCACGATCAGTAGGTCAAGTTCCTGTGTTCTACAACGAGAAAAATACAGGTCGCCCCATATGACGCTGATAATCCAAATCAGCGCGCTGAACACTACAAATCACGCTACGACGATTCAGACAACACGCCGCTGTACGCATTTGGTCACGGCTTGTCTTATGCAGCGTTTGAATACAGCGATATCAAACTTTCATCAGCCACAATGTCGATTGATGGTGAGATTACAGTCTCGGTAGACGTTACCAATAATGGTTCACATGCAGGCGAAGAAGTCGTCCAACTTTACACACGTCAAATGGTTGGCTCCATTACTAGACCTGTTAAAGAGCTAAAAGGTTTTGAGAAGGTTCACTTTGAAAAAGGTGAAACCAAAACGATTAGCTTTACTTTGAAATCTGAAGACCTCGCTTTCTATCGTGCTGGAATGGACTGGGGTGTTGAACCTGGTCAATTCAAAGTTTTCGTTGGCACCGCTTCGGATGATGTTAAAGAAGCAAGTTTTGTCATCAAAGACTAATTAAGAACAAAGCGCCACGTGTTTCACCAAATACGTGGTGCTAAGAACCCCCCGTAGCAACACACAAGTACTTCTCTATAAAGGTATATAACTTGAACAAAAAAATACTCTCGTTGGTAGTAGCCGGTGCATTAGCACAAACTGGTTGCTCTACTGATGTGGATAATAAAGAGGCATTGGCCGTTCAGCAAGAAAATGAACGACCAAACATTCTCTTCATCATGTCTGATGATCACGCTGTGCAAGCTTTAAGTGCGTATGGTCATGAGATTTCGAAAATTGCCCCTACACCTAATATCGATAGAATCGCAGAAAGCGGTGTTAAGTTTACGAGCTCTTACGTGACTAACTCACTTTGTGGTCCTTCTCGTGCAGCCATGTTTACCGGTAAGTTTGGTCATAAGAATGGCTTTAATTACAACGGTCAAACATTCGATGGTACTCAAGATCATTGGGCGAATAAGTTACAAGATTCTGGGTATACCACTGCGATGATCGGCAAATGGCATATTAACCGCATTCCAGATGGCTTTAAGTTTGATCATTGGGATATTCTAAATGATCAAGGTGAATACTATAACCCAGACTTTATAACACCTGACGGTGTTGAGATGGAGATGGGATATACCACAGACTTGATTACCGCCAAGGTCATTACTTGGCTTGATGAGCAACGTGACAAAGACAAGCCATTTGCTTTATTAATGCATCATAAAGCTCCCCATCGCAACTGGATGCCAGCGCCACGTCATACTCAAACTTTTGCAGAAACAGAGTTTCCAGTGCCTGAGACGTATTTTGACGACTACGAAGGACGAGTAGCAGCGCAAAATCAGAAGCTCAATATTTATCGTGACACGCAAGAAGGTCATGACTTAAAGATGACCACAGGTGTTGGCGAAACAGAATGGCGTCGTGATATTTGGCCACACTTGCTAGAGAGGCTAACGCCTGAACAGCGTGACGAGTGGGATGCTGCATATCAAGAACGCAATGATTGGTTTAACGCCAATGAAGCAGATATGACCGAAGAGGAAATCGCGATTTGGAAGTATCAGCGTTACATGCAGGATTATCTAGCAACAATAAAAGCAGTCGATGAAAGTGTCGGTGAAGTTCTTGATTACTTAGAAGAAAATAACCTTACTGAGAATACTCTAGTTGTATACACGTCCGACCAAGGTTTCTTCCTTGGTGAGCATGGATTTTTTGATAAGAGATTCATGTACGAGGAGACATTTTCAACACCATTAGTTATGCAACTTCCTGGACGCATCGCACCAGGTACCGTTGTAGATGAGCTTGTGCAAAATATTGACTACGCGCCAACATTTATGGAACTGGCTGGTGTTGAAACTTATCCAGATATCGATGGCGAATCATTAGTTGAGTTAATGACGACAGGTGAAGCTGAAGAATGGCGTTCAAGTCTATATTACCATTTTTATGAGATGCCAGGCTTCCATCGAGTAGCTCGTCATTACGGTGTAAGTGATGGCAATTATAAGCTAATTCACTTTTACTTCCCTGACGATAACTGGGAATTCTATGACCTAAGTAAAGATCCTAATGAGATGCATAACGCAATTGATGATCCTGCCTACAAAAAAGAGATCGCTCGTATGCAAAAAGAGTTGGAATCTTTAGAGAAGCAGTATTCGGTACCACCAAAAGAAGAGTGGGAATCTATGGACTTAAAACGTAAACCAAAAGAACGTTTAGAAGATCTTTTCCCTCATAGCTTCGAAAACAATAAATAGTTTTCAATCTAAGCAAAAGGTGGTGGCAATCACCACCTTTTAATTTCAGGAATTCACATGATTAATAAACAAACAGGAGTGCTCAGTGCACTACTGCCTTTAATGCTTTTCTCAATTCCTAGTCAGGCCTCCAATTTTGGTATGGAAAATATCTTCGGTGACCGCTTAGAAGATGTCGCAGCTGACCCTGAAAATACCCCTAGATTTCGATTTTTCTCTGGCTTGGAGTATGAAGATATCTCATTGAGCAACAAGCTTGATGAAGTAGAAATGACAACTGTTCATTTGGATGGATGGGGAACAATCAACAAGAATTGGCAACTTGGGATTGTATCGGAAAGGCTTCAATTTTATCGAGATGGTAATCGGCTCAATGACGCGGATATTATTGAATTTAAACCTAGGTATGAGAACACTATTACTGACAAGCTCAGATACAACGTAATGGTGGGTTACCGTCACGTGGAGGGAAACCGAGAGCGCAACATGTTTAAGTTCCGCCCTGCATTTTTCTATCGAAACGGAGATCATGCCTTGAATGTCAATGGTTTGTACATCTATCGACATGGTGAAAAGAATGCTCGTGGTGAACGGATAGATAAATTTGAAAGTGAACCGAATTACAACTACCTGATCAATGACTTATTTAGTACCGGTGTAGGAGGACTATATGAGTCTGAGTTCAACCAACATAGTGATAATGTGTTCCGAAAATGGGGTATAAAACCATATATCACTTACCGTGTTAATAGTGGTTTTACTGTGACGTTACGCCAAGATATTTTCAATATAACACGCCGTGATAATAGTGGTTGGAATCAGTTCAATACCAATATTCAAACAACGACTCGATTAACTGACTCGATCCGCTTAGTAGCTAATGTTGCATATAGACACTTCAACGAAACCGATGGTCGAGAAAGTTCGGAAGGTAACAAAGATGTGCTCTTTGGGCGTGTAGGCCTAAGTTGGTCGTTCTAATAATAGTTTAGTGAACAATAATGAATAAAATAACAATAGGTCTATGCGCTATAATCGGCACATATTCTGGCTTCTCTACGGCTGCTCCAATTTATATTACTGAAGATAACAAGTTAAATTTGAACGGCACTATATATAGTGGATATAAAAAAGCCAGCGAATATAAAAAAATGATGATATAAGTGAACAGCATTTAGACTCATATTTTCGTCTGGGTTTTCAAGGAGCATCTAAGATATCAGATTCATTAATATCTATTGGTGAGTTTGAAGTAGAAATGGATATATCAGATACCTTTGAGAATGAAGACCTTGATATTAGGCTCGGCTATGTAGGGTTAATGTCGGAAAATTACGGTACCTTGACATACGGAAAACAGTATAGCACTAGCAGGTTGTTGACAACATGGACGGATACTGGAGTCTCAAGAATGTCTGCTAATGACGCTGTTACAGAGCGGTTAAGGCAATCGAATATATTAAAATATAATATCGAACCGCTAAATGGTCTCGTAGTCGGAATTGATCGGCAGTTCGAATACAGTAACGATTTTTATGACCGAGTAAAAGGCGGCAACTATGGATTAGTGTATGAGCTTACAAGTCACTTAAGTGCAGGTGCCTTGTATAGTCATCAAAAAGCTAAATTATCCACGGGAGAGCAAAGTGATACGAACACATATATGTTAGGTGCTCAATATCAATACGATGCCTTCTCAGCAGCTGTTGTGATTGACAAAACAAATGAAAAGTCAGGTTTAGGTGATTATAAAGCTATAGAAACATCCATTAGTTACGATATTGCCAATTATCGGTTTGTTACACGTTTCATGAAAAGAAATTCAGACCTTGATACACAAGATGTGGAGACGATTACCTTTGGCGTTAATTATAAGTTAAACAAACATCTTGATATTTTGTCTGAATTTAATTCATCAATTCAAAATCATGACTTTAATCAGTTCACAATAGCAGCTAAATATAGGTTCTAGGAGAGACCTGATAAGAAGACCGTCAAGCCCTCTTCTTGAGTGAGTGGGCTTGAGAGCCACTTTACATCCCCTAGACAAGAATGGCCTATTGCAGCGAATAGTGAGCAAGTTTGGTGTATAGTAGCCCTTTAAAGTTTGTCTTAGGCTAGATATGAATTATAACAAGTACGATAGTTATCCAGCACCAGCGTGTGCGAGAAGTTTGTGGGTTTTAAAGTGTCTATCGACGACAAAGCAAAGCCTAAGCCTAGATCAGCTACATAAGTTATCAGAAGTACCTAAAGCAACTCTGTCTAGAATCCTTGAAACACTAGAAATGTTGGGTTTGATTACCAAAGATGTGGCAAAAAACTATAGAACCGATTATCAAATCTGTTTGACTTCTGACTTTGACAATAGCTTTGATGACAACTTGTTCGAAGCTATGAACTATTTGAGTAAGCAACTTGGTTATACTTCAGAATGGTACATCCCAACTTCAAGCGGAATGGTTATGAAGAAGACGATGAGTCCTTTAAAGGAAAGGCGTGTTTGGGCTCAAGAAGGCTTCGTTAGAAGCTGGAGTGGTGAGGTGGATGCAGTGTATCGTGTGGGTAAAGGGTGTTGCGGTGATACAGTTCCCTCTAATGACATTGCGTGGAGTTATGGCCCTAAAGGGAAAAAAATAAAAATATCAGTTAGTGAACTAAACAAAGAGATAGAGCAGCTAGAACCTAACAAGGGCTATGCAGACCATAATTTCAATGAGAATGGTGTCAGAAGAAGTGCTATAGCCGTACATTCTGGTGATAATTTCCTTGGGGTACTCACTCTAGCCGAGTGCTGGACTCCAATGTGTAATTTACGCACTAATGATAGTTTGAAATATTTACAGAGTGCATGTAATGACTTCATTAAAAATAGTTAAATGAGTGATTTATCAAAAAAGAAATCATACAATTTAGCGCCGGTGGCGGTGCATCCAGTTTAATATTTCAATTTATCTCAACGTATTTGCTTTTTTCTACGTAAATATAGTTGGGCTTGAACCTGCTAAAGCTGCTTCTCTAATTTTAATAATGAAGGTTGTTGATGCTATTTTTGATATTGTGGCGGCTAATATCATTGATGGCACGAACTTTTTCAATGGGATGTATCGCCCGTTCATTATAATATTCTCTCCTGTTCTAGGGTTGAGTATATATTCTATTTTTACTGTTAATCTGTTTGATCTCAGTTGGTCGGGGTTAGAGGTTTATATTTCGGTTGCTACATTCTCGATTTCACTTTCTTTTTGTAATATGGCCTATAACGGACTAGTCGTTAAAATGTCAAATAAGTACGATGAGAGGGCTATAGTTATAACATATAAGCAATTCTTTGGTATTGTTATGGGTTTTTTGCTAGTTTCTTACCTTTGTATGTAGTCGAGTACTTTGGAGGAGGAGCTGTAGGATGGCACACCATGGCTTTTATGGTTTCGGTCGCAGTTGTTGTTCTATTTTATGTATCTTGCTTTGGTTCAAAGCATAGAGATTATGAAGTGAATTGCCAGAGGGAAACCGTTAGTAAAATTTCCATCTGTCATTATGTTAATATATTCAAAGAAAATACACCGTTAGCTGTTATTTTAGTTTGTCAAAGTTGTTTTATGTTTGCAATAACCCTTGAAGGGGCAACGGTTATCTATTTTTTATATATCAATTGCAAAGTGAATCTAGCTTCCCTATCTATCAAGGTATCGTTGTTGCAATTTCTGCTGGTGCTATTTTGTTGGCGCCACGTTTAGTTGAACGTTGGGGTAAAAAAAGGTTTTTGTTTCTAGTTGTTGGTTGGGTATTTTATTATTAGGTATCACCCTGTATTCAGTATATTACCTTGCATTTAGTACCAGTTTGCTTTTTTTAGTTTCTTTTAAAGGTTACGATAATATTTTCAGCAAACATGATCTGGATGTTGTTACCAGATTGCGTTGATTACGGTGAAAAGAACAGTAGTTATTTTCCTGCTGCTATAACGCAGAGTATAGTGACCTTTAGTGCTAAGCTATTTGGTGGTATGGGAATTTTTGTTACAGGCATGATTCTTAGTAGTGTGAATTTTGAACCTAATTCAATTTCTGTTTCAGATTTAATAACTGAAATTTTTGTTTTGGTTTAAGTTTTTGCCGATTTTCTTAGCACTCATTATTTCTATTTTCACAATGAGATACTACGAGATATCCAGAAATAATTTTATCTAATAATTTTTGTTTCTGTCATGAAATGATAAGTTGCAGCGGCGTTTAAGCAGTAGACTGGTTGGGTGTATTCATTCTACTGCGGACCGTATGAAGTTTATCTATATCGCTCTTATCTCACTGCTACTTGCACTGCAATTGATCCCCATGGCCTTTGCAAGGTGAACAACAACTCTGATAAGCATGAGATCGTTGTTTATTGTGCCAGTAACCCTGATGACCAAAGCACTAAGTGTAATAAGCTAAAGCGCTCCAAATAAGTAGAATGAAAAAGCCAGCATGGAATGTGCTGGCTTTGTCGGTTTAGCTTGCTTGAAGGCTTGGCTCGCCCTGTTCTTGCTCCATTTTTTCTGCTCGACTCTTAAGGTGCAGACTCGCTAGCACCAGAATCGGACCTATGATGCACAGATAAAGGCCAAAGAACCGAACCAAACAACGGCAACTAATGTCACTGTAGTTGCTTGATCTCATCAAGCTCTTTGGTGCCGTCGATGTGCGATGCCATGCGGTAGATCTGATTAGAGAGATACATCTGCTCGATGTCGGTATCCAGATGACGTATCTTCTGTTTCAGCTCGAAGTTTTCATCCTTGATGGCGTCGATCTCCTCGCGAGTGCTATCAAACTCTGTTTCGACCTTTTCACCCACGGACTCTAGCGAGTCTTTTCACTGATAAATGCCGAGTCGATCTGACGGTTTCGAGCAGCGAGCGAGTTTGAAGCGGCTCTTTGCTGAGCACCAACAATGGCTTCGAGTTTACTTATCTCATTCTCTTTTAGCGCAATCTTGTCATCCACCATTTCGATCATCAGTTTGTATTGTTCATCGATGGCGCTGAAGGTGAAGCTTGCGTTTTGGTTTACCGTAAGCCCGCCATCAACCAATTTGTTTAGCTGAGCTTGAAGGCTGGTAATTTGAGCTTCGTACTCTTTTCGAATGCGCTGTTTATCGACGCTCCAGAAAGCATCATCGATCTCTGTCATCATCTGCGAGCGTAGACGCTCGAGTTTCCTTTCAAGGCTCTGGATCTGCCCTTGCCTGACACTATCTCGGTTTGAGATGCTGTTTGAACGCTCTTCAAGGGCGCTCTGCTTTTCAACCGCTAGCTTTTGTAGCAAGTCGGCCTTCTCTTGATTTAGCCCCTGCAGTTCACCCTGCAAGGTTCTCAGAGTTTGACGGTTGCTGGTCAATGAGCGGTTGTTTCTTTCCACTGCCACTCTTGCTGATGCTCTCGAATTCTCTCTATTCTCAGCGTTTTCTTGCATCAGGTTTCTGATATCGCGTTTTTCTTGGCGATACTCTTTTTCCATCTCGTCGATCTTGGACTGGTTATCGGTGATGTTGGCCTCATAGCCGTCGCGTTTGATCTCCAGTTTTTCTGCCGAGAAAGTCAAGGCGGCAAAGTTTCGCTCAAAGCCGTTAAACAGTGTTTCGAACGTAATGAAGGAGACGAAAAAATCAGAATCATGTATAGCAGCTTACTCTTTCTTGCATGCCAGGTAGCTAGAGCAAGTGGGATCTTAGAAAACTCGCAGAGGGCCACAATGACAAATGGAGCAGCGGCAACGAATACCGTGGTTATGGTGCTGCCAGATTCAAGAGCAGAGA
Organism: Vibrio sp. JCM 19236; assembly: GCA_000830455.1. Lineage (GTDB taxonomy): Bacteria > Pseudomonadota > Gammaproteobacteria > Enterobacterales > Vibrionaceae > Vibrio. The sequence goes on along the minus strand of BBSB01000008.1, from coordinate 143,737 downwards.
AGACGACTGCTAGTGAAATACCTAGGCCAATAAGTACAACTCCAACCTCGATGATTATGGCTAGCCTGAGTACGAACAGGCTCTGCTTGGATAAATCTAGATGCTTCATGTGGTGCAAAACTCTCACAATATTCAATGCTTAGCAGGGCAACTGGGTTGCGCGTAACGAATCGCGAATATTGCTACATAGCACTCTATAAAATTAGTGATTTAGTTTTATTGAACCTGAATGGGAAGATGACCTTTCTGAGCAACCGCGTGAATGGCAATATAGGTAAGGTGACAAGGTGAAACGGCAGACTGTCGAATAGAGTTCAGCGTAGCCATTTTGGAGTGAGAGATAAATTAAGGTAAAACGTGATTTTTAGGTTTTATAAACGCCTATGCAATCAGGGCGTAACCTTGATTTGGTAGTGATTTGGCATGTGATGAAGTTAGCCCTTGCCTTATAGAGAGGAGATGTTGACTGCTGCGCTTAGCGCCGACGCATGGTTGTTTTTCATCAGCATCACAATACAGAAGAACAGGCCGACTAGAGCCATTGAACGCCAAAATTTTCTGCGACTGAATTTCATGATTGTTTCCTCTGATACTGCTTAATCAGATTTTGCAGGAAAACCGATTCTAGGTTTAGACCCAAGTCAAAAAGTGAGACTGAACTGACAGCTTTTGAGCAGGGATGTGACCAAAAACCGTAACTTAATGTAATTCTCACATTGTAATACGCCCTTCTAATGCATCCGATTGAATACCGTAGTTAAATAGTTTTTAACTATTGATTCTATACATCCAATCGATTTCAACTATGAAATGTGTCCTCATATACTGACCTCAACAAGACAAGATTGACTCACTATCGAGGACAGAATTATGACAACAAAGAACCTTATCGGCTTAGACAAAGTAGCATCAGAAGCGATTTCAGTAGAGCTGAATAAACTACTGGCAAACTACCAAGTTCTGTATATGAACACTCGTGGTTATCACTGGAACATCAAGGGTGAACAGTTCTTCGAACTGCATGTGAAATTCGAAGAGATCTACACCGACCTGCAAACCAAGGTGGATGAGCTGGCAGAGCGTATTTTGACTATTGGTCACACGCCTGATCATAGCTTTAGTCGCTACCTTGAGCAGAGTGAAATCAAGGAGCATATTCAAGCTTACCGTGGTAAAGAGTGTGTTTCGGGTTTGGTAGAGGGATTCTCTATACTAGTGAATCATCAGCGCTCTATTTTGGAGATGGCTGGCGAATCTAACGACGAGGTACAGCAGCTCTTATGGGTGATTACATCAGAGAGCAAGAAAAGCTGCTTTGGATGTTAAATGCATACCTACACTGATATTGAGAGGCGGCACCTTGGGGTGCCGCTTTTAGTTGGAGGTTAGCTAGTTCGTTACGACCGAGCGGCTTACCTCATCCACTAAATACAGGATGGATTGATAGGGAATACCACTGTGGTGTGACAAACCGATTTCACAGGTGCGACTATTACTAAACCCTCTCGAGCAATCCTCGGGTACTTGAGCCTTTAATGGATGTACGGCAGCGGCGTTTAGCTCTGGGGTGGTAAAGCCTTTGTCTCCAGCCCAGCCGCAGCAGGTAATATGTTCTGGAACCACAACGTTCGATACACAGGTTTCGGCTAGTTTTAGCATCTCACTATCTAGGTTCATCCGCTTCGAACTGCAGGTGACATGCAACATAACGGTTTCCTGTTTCGGTTCTATCTGCAAATAAGGCAGAAGGTACTCCAGAACCAGTTTGGTTGGCTCTACAATCTTTAGTGGCTTAGTGAAGTTGTCGATGCTTCTCTTAGCGCAAGGACTGGTATCCATAAATACAGGGTGTTTGCCTTCTTCACTGGCTTTCCATAAGGCTTCTTCCAAAGCCTGAGATTTCTGCTGAGCTAGGTCTGTCATGCCTTTGCTGTCGTAGGGCATACCGCAACATTGGGATTCGATATCTTGAGGGATAATCAGCTCAAAGCCTGCTTTCTTAGCGATGTCTAACGTGACCTGAGTCAGGCTACGCTGATCACCGACTTTGGCTTGTGCTCCCATGGTGCGTGAGGCGCAGGAGGGTAGGTAGACCAGTTTCCTCTCGGCATTCTCGCCAGATTGCAGTTTGTGTGTGTTTGCCTTTGGAAGCTCAGGTAGCCAAACAGGAACCTTGTTATTTGACAGGGAACGCACCCCTTTGGTCATTCCTGAAACAGTTTCTTCTCCAAGTAGCTTAACGGCAACCTCATTACTCTTTAGCGTCGCCTTGGTCAGCTAGTGGTGGCAGTAAAGTGGTCCGCTGTCCAGCGAGCGATAGGGGTAAATTTCTTGTACTTTTCCACTCTTAAGGACTTCACTAGATCGCCAGTATTAATGCCTACAGGGCAGCGTTCAGCGCACAACCCAGTGGCGGCGCAGGTGTCGATCCCTTGGTATTCGAACAGTTCGTTTAGCTCATCGGGCTCCATATCCCCCTCGGCTTGGCGTCGACTTATTTCTCGATAGATCACGATACGTTGGCGAGGGGATAGGGTAAGGGTGCGCGATGGGCAGACCGGCTCACAGAAACCACATTCGATGCAGCGGTCGACTATGTCACTGGCCGCAGGCATGGGCTTGAGATTTTCGATATGTGAATCAGGATTGTTGTTGATGATGACCCCAGGGTTAATCAAGCCTTTAGGGTCGAATAGGCGTTTTATCTCCTGCATCAAGCTATAGCCCTCTTGGCCCCATTCCAACTCGACATAAGGGGCCATATTACGGCCCGTGCCGTGCTCGGCCTTAAGGGATCCTTGATATTTGACTGCAACCAGTTCTGCCACTGCATCCATAAAGCGCCATAGCGGGCAACTTCTTTGTCCGATTCAAAGCCTTGGGTAAATACGAAGTGCAGATTGCCCTCCAAGGCGTGGCCGAAGATGATTGCCTCTGTGTAGCCAAATTTATCAAACAGGCCTTGCAGATCTCTCACCCCGTTAGCCAGATTTCCACAGGAAACGCTACATCCTCGATGATAACCGTGGTTCCTACCTCACGCACCGCGCCTACAGCGGGAAACATACCCTTGCGGATTGACCATAAGGTTGCCACTGTATTGCTGTCTGAAGTGAAGTCTACCGAGTGAGAGATCTCAAAGTCGGTTAGTCCGCCTAGGATCTGCTGGCATTGCTGCTCAAGTTCACTTTGGCTTTCGGCATGAGACTCAATCAAAAGGCTGCAGCATCTAGGCTTAGCTGTTCAATAAACGAAGGCAGTTTTGGGTTGTCGGCCACGGAGCGAAGAGCGCGTCCATCCATGAGTTCTACCGCGGCGACTGGTAATTTAGCAAGAGCACTTACCGCTAGGCTTGCCTGCTCTATGTCTTCGAATACCAAAAGAGCTGAGGCCTTGTGTGCATGCTCGACAACCGTGTTGTAGGTGATCTCTGCGATAAAGCCAAGTGTGCCCTCAGAGCCAATCATCAGGTGCTGCAAGACATCGATAGGATCGTGGTAATCCACGAGGCATTCAGAGAATAGCCTGTGGTGTTTTTGAGACGATATTTATGGCGAATTAGCTCACTCAGCTCTGGGTTATCTTGAGTTTGATGAGCCAGCCGATGCAGTTCATCCAAAAGGTCGCTATGAGTTTGGATAAAACTCTCAATACTTTGGACATCTGAGGTATCTAAGAAGGTGCCGTCGTTCAGTACAAGCTTCATGCTGTGCAGGGTGCGATAAGAGTTCTGCGCCGTGCCGCAACACATACCGCTGGCATTGTTGGCCGCGATTCCACCTATCTTACAGGTGTTGATAGAAGCTGGGTCTGGACCTATCTTGCGTTGATAAGGTGCAAGGTATCGGTTGGCATCTGCGCCGATCACCCCAGGTTGTAGTGCGATCTTGTTGCCATTGTCGATGATGGTGTAGTTGCGCCAATCATCGGTAAGGGTGATCAGAACTGAGTCTGATATCGCTTGTCCAGAAAGGCTAGTGCCTGCAGCGCGAAAGGTGAATGGGACCTCATACTCGCCGCAAGACTTAATGACAAAAATGACTTCTTCCAGATCTTTAAGGCGAAGCACTACCTTAGGTACGAGTCGGTAAAAACTGGCGTCGGTGCCGTAGGCAAGGCATTTGTCTTGCTGGGTAATGATGCGCTCTTGGTCGATAACCTTAGCGAATTGTTCGATTAGGGCAATATCCGTTTGAGTGAGGCGAGGGTTAGACATTACTGCTCCTTACTGTCTGTTAGGCCGATTGCAGTTCAAGGGTGCGCTGTGGAGATTAAGCACCTCTCCAAGTTGTTTGCTGTTTTGTACTAGTGAGTCATGGCTCAGGTCGCTAAGCGTTTTGGCGCCGGTCAGGGTCATGGCGACACGCATCTCTTTTTCATACAGCTCTAGGAGCTGTTCAACCCCAGCTTGTCCTTTGGCCGCTAGCGCATAGATATAAGAGCGACCTATCATGGTACAGTCCGCGCCAAGGGCGAGCATGCGCACCACGTCCAGGCCAGAGCGAATACCCGAGTCCACCAGTATCTTAAGGTCTCCCTTCACGGCATCGGCAATTCTAGGCAGGGCTGCGGTTGAAGAGATGACGCCATCGAGTTGACGCCCCCCGTGGTTGGATACCACTATGCCATCGGCGCAAAGCGCACTGCATCTTTGGCATCTTCTTCATCGAGAATGCCCTTGATGATCATAGGTCCGTCCCAAAAATCGCGAATCCATTCAAGGTCTTGCCAAGAGATAGAAGGGTCGAAGTTGTTGCCGAGCCAGCCAATGTAGTCTTCAAGCTTGGTAGGCTCTCCGCGATAGGCTGAGATATTGCCCAGATCGTGAGGTTTACCAAACAGGCCCACATTCATAGCCCAATCCGGGTGGCGCATTGCCTGCCAGATACGACGAATCGAGGCGTAATCACCACTCATACCGGAGTGCATATCGCGGTACCTAGAGCCTGGCACTGGCATATCAACGGTAAAGACCAGCGTGGTCACTCCAGCCGCTTTCGCTCGTTCAAGAACGTTTTTCATAAAGCCACGGTCTTTCAGCACATACAACTGAAACCACATAGGCCTGTGAATCTCAGACGAGACCTCTTCAATTGGGCAGACCGAAACCGTGGACATGGTAAAGGGGATGCCCTTGTACTCTGCAGCCTTGGCCGCTTGAACCTCACCGCGGCGCGCATACATACCGGTTAACCCAACCGGGGAGAGGGCGATAGGTAGGTCGAAGTGCTCACCAAATAGATGACTTTCCAATGAAAGGTCTTGCATGTTTTTGAGCACGCGCTGCTTGAGGCTATGGCCTCTAGGTCACTGACGTTACGGCGTAGCGTGGTCTCAGAGTTGGCACCACCATCAATATAGTGAAATAAGAAAGGCGGAAGCTTGGATTTGGCAGCAGCTCTGAAGTCGTTAGGTGATGAGATGATCATGTTGTTTCCTGGAAAATTCAGCGAGAAGAGAGCGAAGGGGGACTGGGGAAGGCCCTCCCATCGCATTAGGCTTAAGGTTTCATCAAGTGGTCAGTAAACTGGAAGCCGTAGATGATGATGAGCCCGATAAGACCTGCTACCGTCAGGTAGTAGAAGGTTGGAATTATGGTCTTGCGCAGGGTAGCACCCTCTCGGCCCAGCAAACCCACAGTAGCCGATGCCGCCACTACGTTGTGGATTGCGATCATATTACCGGCAGCAGCTCCCACCGCTTGCAGTGCGATAACGATAACGCTGGAGATGGTTAAGGTCTGCGCCACTTCGAACTGGAACTGACTGAACATCATGTTAGATACAGTGTTTGAGCCTGCAATAAAGGCGCCCAAGGCTCCAACGGTAGCACTCAGCGCTGGGAAGGCATCACCCACTAGGCCTGCAGCAAAGTTGGCTGTGGTCACTGGCATACTCGCTAGTTCGGCACCATTGATCCCTGAGTTGATAAAGATGCGCACCATAGGGATGGTAAAGATAAGTACAAATCCAGCGCCGATCAGTGTTTTGCTTGATTCAGTAAAGCTGCGCCAAGTGGCTTGAGGCTTTTAGCCTGAGCCAGAACCGCAATGATAGAAACAAAGACTAGGATACCGCCAGGAAGATAAAGGGGTTGGAAAGAGGTGCTTATCCCAGCCTCTCCTAGAATGTTGCTAAATCCAAGGTTGATGTCGGTAAGGCAAGATTTGAACTCAGTACTGACGCGACTCGCCACTAGCACTACGGCCAATAACACATAGGTGCCCAAGCCATGGCCATGCTCATTGACTTGTTGCTCTCTTGCTTAATATCAATCTTCAGTGAGCCTAGCCATTCAGCTGGCCAGTTTTTCTCATCTTCAAAGTCCCACTGACTCTCAGGTACCAAGAATCCACGTTTAGCGGCGAATACCACAATAGCAAGACCCATAAGACCTCCCACCAGTGACGGGAACTCAGCACCTAGGAAGATACCGGTTAGGGCGTACGGTACTGTGAAGGCAAGACCGGCGAAGATGGCAAAAGGTAGGATATCCAGGCCCTCTTTCCAGCTGCGATTTTTACCGAAGAAGCGGGTTAGCATCATAGCCATTAGCACTGGCATTAGCGTGCCAACACAAGCGTGGATCAAGGCAACGCTCGAAGTGATCTGTTGCAAATAGGAATCCCAGTTTGAGCCATTCGCCAACAGGGCTTCGCTTATCTTGTTGGTATCCAATCCCCTGTTTACGCCAACTATGATAGGCGTGCCCACAGCGCCAAAAGATACTGGCGTGGACTGGATCATCATACCCATCAGTACAGCGGCGAGAGCAGGAAAGCCAATGGCGACCAAAAGAGGCGCAGCGATGGCGGCCGGAGTACCGAACCCAGATGCACCCTCGATAAAGGAGCCAAAACACCAAGCAATTATGATCGCCTGCACGCGTCTGTCGGGGGAGATATTAGTAAAGCCATTTCGAATGGTCGAGATAGCACCCGTATGCTTCAAGGTATTGAGCAGGAATATGGCGCCAAAGATAATCCACAGCACCGCAACCGTGATGCCAAGTCCTTGAAAGATAGAGGCGATAACTCGGTTTGTGCTCATGTCCCAGAACGCAATGGCTATCAAGACGGTTAGGCCAAAGGCCACAGGCATGGCACGTTTGGCCGGCCAGTTGAGCCCAACAAGTAGGATAGCTGCCACCACAATTGGGGAGAAAGCTATGAGGGCAAGTAGTGTTTCACTCATGGGTACGTTCCTCGTACTTTTTTACTCCGAAGAGTTGTTATTGGTATTTACTGCTTGTGTTAACGGTTTGTGAATCTAAACCTTTGCATTTTGTGAATATATAGAAATAATGAAAATGATAATTTCCATAAATGACATAATCAGATGAAAGCAGATGACCTAGTGCTCTTTTCTCAGGTGGTAGAGCTTGGGAGCTTTAGTAAAGCGGCAGAGCAAAATAACCTTACAAATTCAGTGGTTAGCAAACGTATTGCCCGACTGGAAGAAGAGTTAGGGGTTCAACTTTTGTATAGAACCACCAGAAAATTGACTCTGACAGAGGCGGGTAGAGCACTTTCGTTAGGAGCGAGAAATGTGAAGCAAGCCACGCAAGAGGCGATGGATGCTATCTCCGGTTTCGGTGAAAAGATTGAGGGGCACATCAAGATGTCGGTGCCGACCATATCGGGCGACCTGCTTCTTGCGGATGCGGCTGCCGAGTTTTGTAATCTGCATCCCGGCCTCACCATAGATATGTCGATGGATAATCGCTTTGTGGATCTGCTCGAAGATGGATTCGACCTTGTAGTACGCACCGGCTACTTGGACGATTCCAGCCTGATTGCTCGGCATATTGTCGATTCCCAATGGGTGGTTTGCGCCTCTCCTGAATATCTTATAAAGCATCCACGTCCAAGGTTTCCTAGTGATCTCACCGAGCACAACTGCTTGCAATACGCCTATCAAACCACGGGAGCCAGCGATTGGGAGTTTAAGGGTGAGCAGGGCAACTATATCGTTAAGGTCTCAGGGTCATTCTCTACCGACACCGCTACCGCTCTGCGTAAGGCGGCCCTTGGAGGAAGGGGTATTGCCTATGTTCCACGATGCCTAGTTTATGAGGACCTAAAGGAGGGCACCTTGCTAGATATTTTTCCCGACCAAGTGGCTAAGGTGCTTGGAATCTATGCTGTCTATCCCTATTCGAGACAGCCCCCACAAAAGGTCAAGCTACTTATCGAGCACATTCGTGACCGTTATATGGAAATCAAACACTGCTTCTAGCCTTGTAGGGCGACATCCTACCAACGCGAGTGTGTGAGATATTGGTATTGCCTTAATCTAGCGCTGTTTTCATGGGACAGCGCAATGCGCTCTTACCCATTGTCCACTTGCAGGGATGCATTCTTTTTCGGCTCATTGGAGCCGTTTTTTGTTTGAGTGCCATATATGAACCGCCACGCCTTACTCGCTTTAGCTTGCCTTTCGAGCTTTCCTACTGTTGCCTCGTTTGAAGACCCAGTCGATGGTCGCTTTGATATTGGCGAGCATCTTGCTGAAAACGCCTACGGCTTTTTGCTATCCCTATCATCATTACTGAACCGGCTGTGGGATACGGTGGCGGGGTAGCTGGCCTGTTTATGCATGAAACTGAAGACGAGCGAAAAGCGCGCAAGGCCGCAGCCCTTACCTCTCTCGATGGCGGAGCTCAATTGGTGCCGTCTGCTATGTCGGTGTTGGGCGGTCTTGGCACAGAAAATGGCACCTGGTTCGTGTTTGGTGGTCACCGTCATTCATGGAAAAACGATGCGATTCGCTACGAGGGTGGTGCGGGCTTTGGCGTGGTTAATCTGGACTTGTTTAAGCAGATATCTTTAGGTCCGCTGGACCCAATTGAGTTTGGTTTTGGCACCACCACCAAAGCAGGGGCTATCTTACAAAAGGTACAGTTTCGTGTTGCAGATACACCTTGATGTTAGGGGTTAAACAGGTTGCGGCCATCTCGACTATCGAATCGGACAATAAGGTGGTGGACTGGTTTATGGATGCCTTGCTAGGAGAGCAAGCGGTGACATCGGGCTTGGGTCTAGTGGTGGATTACGATACCCGAGACAATATCTTTTATCCGACTAGAGGCTATCGCATCGAGGCGGACTACATGGTGTATGACGAGGCCATCGGCAGTGACTACAACTATCGCAACCTGAATCTAGATGGGCAGGCGTTTATACCTTTGGCCAACAAATGGACTTTGGGACTTGCAGGTAACTACCAGAATTTTGAGCAAGGCGATGGCTTTGTTTCTCCAACCGCAAAACCGTATGTGGATATTCGCGGTGTTTCGGCTTTCCGTTATCAGGGTGATGAGATAGGCAGTGTGCAGGCTCAGATAACCTACGACATAGATCATAGGTGGAAGGTTTCTGGATTTTATGGTGCTGGTCGCGCAATAGAGACCGATGACATCCACAAAGATATTGGCGCTGGTGGTGTTGGTTTTCGTTATCAAATAGCCCGTCGTTATGGTTTACACCTTGGAATGGACTATGCGCTCAGCCGTGATGAGAGTGCGGTTTACTTCAATGTGGGTAGTGGGTTCTAGACCAAGTCTGTCTAAAAAACAGTCGTCGTGTGCTGGTGTTCAAAATATCGAATAGGGATATGCGAGTGTGTTCACATATCCACATAGGTAATGCGGAATTGTCATAATTTGGGTGCAAAATCCGCCCTGTGAGTAGAGAGGCTCAAAGACGGCAAGAGATCGCGAGAAGTCTCTCACTTAAATAATTAAAACAAATATAAACATACCCCGATAAAAACTGGGGAAGTTGGCTAGGAAAATAGACTAATGAACACGGTTAAGTCAGCGTTGCAACATACGCTACCCCACTTGGGCTTTGTTGGCCCAAAAGACAACCTTTGGACGCGTCCAAAAGACGATATCAAGGTATATAACCTCGGCTCTTTCACCAATGTATATAAAGGTGAAGAACTGGTAGAGGTGTTTGATGAGGATGCCTTTAAGGCGCCAAAACGGCAGTTCATCAAGCGCTTAGAAACGCTTTGCGCATAATAAAGGGCTCTTAGGAGCCCTTTTTTGATCCTAAGCTCTAACCTTCATCTTGTAACGACCTAGTAACAAGTTGATCACTAGAATGTCATCTAGAGTATCTACCGTAGACGACGTTTTTTAATCAATTCAGGAACAGGAAGTTATGTGGTTAAAGCAAGAAGATCAAAAGTCAGTGTTGAGTGATGACCAAGACTCGCAATTCACGCAGATGGTTAATGCACGTTTGTCTCGTCGTCAGTTTTTGGTGGGCGCCACTGCTGCGGGTGTTGGCGCATTTTTAGCGGTAAATCCAATTACCAAGGCCATTGCAGCAACGTCAGGTCCGCTTTTAAACTTTGAGCCGATTTCAGCCTCTACCTCAGATGAGTTTCTGGTGCCAAAAGGCTACAAGGCTGAACCTTTGATCTCTTGGGGCGACCCTATCTTTGTTGACGCACCAGAGTTTGCCCAAGATGGCAAACAGAACTCAGCCGCTCAGGCGATGCAGTTCGGTGATAACACTGATGGCATGAGTCTGTTCCCAATTAGCAAAGACAGAGCCGTTCTAGCTATCAACAACGAGTACACCAACTACGAATACCTCTTTGCTCATCAAGGCAAGTCTATGACCGCCGATGATGTGAAAAAAGCGCAAGCCGCGCATGGTGTAACGGTTGTTGAGATAGTGAAAAAGAACGGTCAATGGGTGGTAGATAAGTCGGGTGAGCGAAACCGTCGTATCACGGCTAACACTGAAATGATGCTGGCTGGCCCTGCAGCAGGACACGCTTTGTTGAAGACCAAGGCCGATGCCAGTGGCACTAAGGTTTTAGGCACCTTTAATAACTGCGCTAACGGTGAAACCCCTTGGGGGACTTACCTAACCTGTGAAGAGAACTTTCATGGCTATTTTGGCACCGAAGAAAAGGTAGAACTGGATGCAGACTCGGCTCGATACGGCTTGAAGGCTAAAGAGACCCGTTACCAATGGCACAGATTTGATGAGCGTTTTGATCTGGCGAAGAACCCACAAGAGCCAAACCGCCATGGTTGGGTGGTTGAGATTGATCCTAATGATCCGAACTCGACTCCACTTAAACGCACCGCACTTGGTCGCTTCAAGCATGAAAATGCTGCGCTGCATATCAACAAAGATGGCCAGGTAGTGGTTTATCTTGGTGATGATGAGCGTGGCGAGCATCTATATAAATTTATCTCGAAGAATCGCTATCAACCAGGCAATGACAGCGCTAACCGTAACCTGCTCGAAGAGGGCACCTTGTATGTGGCTAAGTTCAGCATGAAAGAAAATGAGCTGAAAGGCAGCGGGGAATGGATTGAACTGACCTTTGGTAAGAACGGCTTAACCAAAGAAAACGGTTTTAATGACCAAGCAGAGGTGATGATCTTTGCTCGCCGCGCAGCCACACAAGTGGGTGCAACCACTATGGATCGACCGGAGTGGGTAGCGGTTCATCCGCAAGGGCAACACGTGTTCTGCACCTTGACCAACAATAAGAATCGCGGCGTTAAAGAGAATCAACCGGTAGGCGGCCCTAACCCTCGTGCGGAAAATCATTACGGACAGATTGTTCGCTGGATGCCAACCGCTGGTGACCACGCGAGTAACAGCTTTGAATGGGACCTTTACTTGATTGCAGGTAATCCGAGCGTACACAAAGATAGCCTGTATGGCGGAAGCGACAATATCACAGCTGAGAACATGTTTAATAGCCCAGATGGAATTGGCTTTGATAAGGCTGGGCGCTTGTGGATACAGACTGATGGCAATTATTCCAACAAGGGAGACTTTGCCGGGCAGGGCAATAATCAGATGCTGTGTGGCGACCCAATGACAGGTGAAGTGAAGCGTTTTGCTACAGGTCCTGTAGCCTGTGAGATCACCGGGCTTGCATTCTCTGCAGATCAAACCGCTATGTTTGTGGGGGTTCAGCATCCAGGAGAGGGCGGCGCACCATCACACTTCCCTCAAGGTGGAAGCACTAAACCGCGCTCCACGGTAATGATAGTTACCCGTGAAGATGGCGGCATTGTCGGCGCTTAATTCACGCTATTGAGCACAAAAAGAGGAAGGCAAAATGCCTTCCTCTACTCAAACTATGCTAGCAATTAAGCTTTAGATGCAGATAGCTCTTCTAGCTGAGAGATAGTCGTTTCAGAAACCAGCTCACCGTTATAGTAGTAAGATACGTTCTCACCGTCACGAACACCAGTAACAACTGCTGTGTCACCGTTCGTGTAGGTTACTTTCATTTCCATTGTGTTTTCATCGATAGATTCAAAGGTGCTGCTCTCTACCTGACGCTGAGAGATAGCTCGATTGGCGCATCAGTTAGAGATGGGTCTAGTGAATCGTTCATGTTGTACATGGTGTTCACTTTGGTATCAAAGATGTGTGGCTTACCGTTTAGTGGGTTTTTACCCGTCCAGAACTCGATAGAGTTGAATACTAGGCTGTCCACAGCAACAGATAGACCGTATACAGGAGCAAGAAGCATGTTTACGCCACCACGAGCATAGCGGTTGTCCACTACCTCAAGGTTGAACTTCATTACGTGACCAGTAACGGCGTTACTACCGATACAACCAGATAGAGAAGCTGCAACTGCGATAAAACCAATAGCTTTCAAGCATAACTTTTTCATCAATAAACCCTTTATAGAATTTGCACTACGAACAATTAATAGATTGAGTCATCGTTATTTAACTCAGTGCTATCAATAGGTTACTGAGTGGAATAACGCGATGTGTGTATTCTAGGTGAGGGCGAACTTAGATACTTACCTTTTTACGCCAGTTGAAAATTAAGTGTGAAATTAATGTACTGACTCATTGGTCTTATTCATTTGTATAGGTGAAAAGATAGTGATTAAAAATATGGTCAATAAGTGACCTAAATCACTTTTGTTCACGTAGGCAGGTTTGGACAAGTGGAATGTGAGGCGATTATGAAAAAGTTACTGATTTTGTCACTCTTCTCCGCATCGGCGTTTGCAAGTACCGAAGCATGCATTGAATTAGGCAAGGCCCAGGCCGTGAACGATCACGAGCGCGCCATCGAACTGGCATCAGCATTAAGTAGTGTAGATATGGAGCAGTGCAAGATGCTAGCGAAAGAGGCTCGTTTGGATACCACCATGGATCATTTCGAGCACGGTGATTAAAACAACAAAGTAGGCTAGTAACTAAAACGCCACCTCGTTTGAGGTGGCGTTTCTTTTTTATTTGCCAATCCGGTTGGCCAGTGGTTTTGCGGTAATGCCGTGCAGAAACAAACTCATGAATACGGTGCAGGTGACCACTAGAGCAATAAATCGGGCACCCGGTAACTCTGCCTCTATAACAATCACTGCAAACACGATACTCGCTAGACCGCGCGGACCGAACCAACCCATGAATAGTCGCTGAGCATTGTACATCAGTGCCTAAGAAGGACAAGTAGATAGGGAGCATGCGCACTAGGGTTAGACTGATGGCCGCATACAAGATAATGGTGCTGTTAAACAGGTCGAACACTTGGCTCACCACAGCAGCGCCAAACAATATCCAAGTCAGCATAGCGAATAGCTCAGCGATACTTTCTGTCGTAAGCACCAGCTTGTGGGTGTGCTTCTCGTGCAGATGCCCAAACAGTAGGCCGCCACTAAATGCTGCGATATAGCCGCTTCCGTGTAGAGTTTGGGCAACGCCAAAGCTTGCCAGAGCTAGGGTTGCGACTGTCAGTTGTACCCATACCTCGCTTAGCCACTCTTTCTGCGCGCTAAGAGTCAGTAATTTAGCACCGATGAAGGCAAACCCAAGCCCAACCACTAAACCAATGCCTAGCTCTTCGGCCACTAGCATAAGGGCATGACTGCCCGACACCTCAGCATGCGCGCTCGAGCCCATAGCAATCAGCACCAACAGGATCGGTACGCACAGGCCATCGTTAAGACCACTCTCTACGTTAAGCCCCTCACGCACCTCGGCGGGCACTTTTTCATTGGTGATTACTGCTTTACCTAGGGCCGCGTCGGTGGCCGCTAGCATGGTGCCGAGAATACCTGCCTCAATAAGACTTAGCTGAGGGAAGAGCAGAGCCGCTCCGGCAAAGCCAAGCAAGATAGCGCCAGGTAGTCCAAGGCTGAGCATACGTGTGGGATAGCTGGCTTTTGCTTTTAACACACCCAGATTGGAGTGGGCGGCATCGGAAAATAGGATAAGGGCGAGGGTAATATCTGCAAGCAGACGCAGGTCGTTCGCCTCAGCATCGGATCCCACTAATCCAAATCCATGGGAACCCAGAGCCAATCCGAGAATCACATACACGATAGGACCGAGATGGATGAGTTTTCGATCCTCTTGGCAGCTAATGTATAAAAAAGACGATGATGGCAAGGATGCCAACTACCTTGTAGATGTGTTCTAAATCCATGAACTTTCAATAACTTATCGGTTTAACAACGGATTTAGTATAGAAGTAACTCGCTGATTTTGTTCTATAAATAACAAAAATCGGATAAGAGACACTATTTGTCGCTTATCCGATTATTATTCTAGAATGTCGCTGATATTTGCAAACTAAAACTGCTCAACACTCCCAGTTAAAGTATTGCATACAATATAGTGCTGCCATTGTGCTGGTTCAGCACTTTACTTATTGAATTTAAATAGTTTTCTTCACCGCTATGAATATTGCTCAGATAAAAGATGTGTTTGATAAGAGTCGCCAAGAGCTACTCGATATGGGGCTGAGGGGTAATACCCTGCTGAGCTTGGCAAGGGTGCCAAGGTGCTCGAGATTGTGGATGAGCGTTCATCACAGGTCTTTGAGACCTTGGTGAATAAGCATAAACCGATGAAATTCTTGCCAGCGCCAAATGAGTTAGAAGAGGATGACACCTCGCTTACCCTGAGCGATCTTACCACCCATCTAGAGAACAATTCTGGCGGCAAGCGTCATCAAGACAATGCACTGCAAACCCAGCTGTTCACGAGGGCGCTCGATACCCGCCTGTTAAAGATCCATTCAGAAGCGCTTACCTTTGTGCAAGAGCAGGGTATGGATATTCTGTATATCGCCACTGGCTTTTTGAAATGGTACGAAGACCAAAACTCCGATAAGGCGCGCTATGCGCCCCTTGTATTGATTCCAGTTGAGCTGTTCCGAGGTGAAGCGGGAGAGGCGTTTAAGCTGAATTACACACAGGCCGAGCTGGGAACAAACCTGACACTGGCTTCCAAGCTGAAGATGGACTTTGGTATCGAGCTGCCTATCTTCGATGAAGATCAAGAAGAGTTCGAACTCGAGCACTATTTTGATGAAGTGGAGAAAGCCATTTCTCGCGAGTCTCGCTGGGAGGTTACGCGGGATAAGATAGCGCTGAGCTTTTTCTCTTTTGGTAAATTCCAGATGTATCAAGACCTCTCTGAAGAGGCTTGGCCAGAGGGTAAGAAACCTTCGCAGAACACCATCATTGAAAAATTGTTTGGCGGTGGTTTCGAGTCTGATTCAAAGCTACTTTCCGAAACGCCAATGGACGTGAATAAGGCCGAAGCAATTCAGTTGGTATTGGACTCTGATTCTAGTCAGACCGAAGCGGTACTGGCGGCAAAATCGGGCGCCAATCTAGTCATTCAAGGTCCGCCGGGTACGGGTAAGTCCCAGACCATCACCAATATTATTTCGCAGGCTTTGGCTGACGATAAAAAGATCCTGTTTGTGGCCGAAAAATGGCGGCTCTGGATGTAGTAAAGCGTCGTCTAGATAACTGCAATATTGGTGATGCGGTGCTCGAGCTTCACTCCCATAAAGCAAACAAGAAATCGGTTCTCTCCTCGTTAGAGGATACCTTGCTGCAAGCCTCGCCAGTGACGCCTCAGCGCTCAGAGGATATCGAGCAGTTGGTGGCGCTTAGGGCGCGTCTTGATGCCTATACCAAGGCGGTGAATACGCCCGTTGCAGAGACAGGCGTTACCTATCAGGTAGCTGGGTCATGCGATGAAGAGCGAAGAAAAGCTTGAGGGTCGAGATAAAAGCATCTTACCTAAGGTGACCGAACCGGTTGCAAATTGGACCCATAGCCAATACACCAAGTCTCTTGGTTATGTGCAGGAGTTGGTCGATTATCTTGAAGAGCATGATGCGCCGACCAATAACTTGTATCACAGCACTAAGCTGACCGAGTTCTCTCCGGCTAAACATTCCCAAGCGACCAGCCTTGCCAAGGGTTGATAGATAGTCAGCAGGGTTTAGTTGAAGATGTGGCTGAACTTAATCAACAAGCAGAGCTTGCCAATGAGGTGAAATGTTATGAGTCAGCGCTGACGGCGCTCAATTCATTAGAGCATATCGCCAACAAGCCAGAGCTGATGGGCATAAATGTGTCCAAAGATCTTTGGCTTGAGCGTGGCGAGCAGATCCTTGAGCAGGCAAGGTTGGGCGTCAATCTTCAAGGAAGTAAGAGTGAGCTAGAGCAAGAGTTTGCACCTCAGGCATTTGAGCACGATTGGACTCTAGCACGTGGCGTGTTCGCCACTACGGGCAAGAAATGGTGGCGCTTTCTCTCTGGTGATTTTAGACGCTGCAAGGCAACCTTTGCTGGTCTTAGAAAGAATGGTTTGTCTGGTGATGTGGACGAGTGGCTATCTTCAATCGATGCCATTCAAACGCTGAAAACCGAGCAGAATAATTTTATTGATTCAGCGCAGCAGGCAGTCAGGGCAATAGGTGATAACTTCAGAAATCACAACACCGACTGGCAGGCATTGCTTGCCCCTCTTGAATGGGTTCAAAGCACCTATCAAGGCATAGAAACGAAAAGCTAGATGCCAACTTGGAGCGCTATCTTGAGCGTCAAGAATTTACCGTTAGCCAAGATAAGTTAACTGTATTGAATAATCAGATTGAGCAAAGGGATGAAGCATTAGCGCAACTGGCCAGTGAGCTTTTATTGGAACCTATCTCTTTCTCTGAATCTATCTCATCTCTCGAGACTTTGCATGCTCTGGAGTCTGATCTTGATAATCTATACGAGTTGGTGCGCTTTAACCGCATCGGCGAGAAGCTGTCAATGCAGGCCTTAGATGCATGGGCTGTGATGGCGCGTGTTTGGGACGAAAAGCCTGAGCTATTGGCAACTGCATTTATCTATCGCTATCACTCACAATTGGTGAGTGAGGTGTATGAGAAAGAGCTAGCCATCAAAGAGTTTGACCGCGTTGAGCATGAAAAGAGCATCGAGCGCTTTAGGAGTATCGACAAGCAGCTGTTTAGCTTTGCTCAAGAGGAGCTGGTGGAAGATCTTTATGAAAGGCTACCAAATCCAAGCGCTCGTGGTGAGGTTGAAACTCTGAGACGTGAATTTAACAAAAAACGTCGCCATCTACCCATTCGCCGCCTCCTCAACAGTGCCGGTCGAGCCATACAGCAGATCAAGCCAGTGTTTATGATGAGCCCTATGTCTATCGCGACCTATCTTGAGCCGGGAAGTATAGATTTTGATTTGGTCATCTTCGATGAGGCGTCACAGGTTAAGGTCGCCGATGGCTTGGGGGCTATCCTTCGTGGTAAGCAGGTTATCGTGGTGGGTGATACTAAACAGATGCCACCAACCAACTTCTTTGGGCGTCAGTTTACTTTGGATGATGAAGAGGCTGAGCTGAGTCTAACTGCAGATATCGAGAGTATTCTGGGTATGTTCCTTGCGTCAGGCACTCCAGAGCGGATGTTGAAGTGGCACTATCGTAGTCGTCATGAGTCTCTGATTGCGGTGTCGAACCAAGAGTTCTACGACAACAAGCTGATGATCTTCCATCTTCGGGTATCAATCCAAATGCCAAAGGGCTTAGCTTAAATCATCTTCCAGAGACTACCTATGACAGGGGTGGCTCGCGCACCAATACTGGCGAGGCAACAGCGGTTGCTGAGGCGGTAATGGAACATGCTAAAACGTCACCAAATCAAACCCTAGGTGTGGTGGCCTTTAGTACCGCGCAGCGTGATGCCATCTTACTTGAGGTAGAGCGTCTGCGTAAGGAAAACCCAGATCTAGAGCATTTCTTCTTTGAGCACCCAGAAGGTGAAGACTTCTTCGTTAAGAATCTTGAGAACGTGCAGGGTGATGAGCGAGATACCATCTATATCAGTATCGGTTATGGCAAGACCCCAGAAGGTCGCCTGTCGATGAGCTTTGGTCCGCTGAACTCAGAGGGGGGCGAGCGCCGCCTAAATGTATTGATTACCCGCTCACGCCTTAGTATGCAGGTGTTTAGCAACTTTAAGGCAGAAGAGATGCCAACGACAGGCGAGACACCATTTGGTGTGCGTGCGCTTAAGCACTTCCTACATTATGCAGATTCGAAAGAGCTGATTCGCCCAACAGAGACAGGCAAAGAGCCGGATTCTCCGTTTGAGGAAGAGGTGATCTCGACTATTCGCAGCTTCGGCTATGAGGTTCAGCCTCAGGTTGGATGCGCAGGTTTCTATATCGATATCGCGGTGCGTGATCCGAGCAAACCAGGGCGCTATATGCTGGCGGTGGAGTGTGACGGCGCAACCTATCACAGTTCAAAGAGTGCAAGAGACCGGGACCGTATTCGTCAGGGCGTGTTGGAAGGGTTAGGTTGGCGATTCCACCGCATCTGGAGTACCGATTGGTTCCGCTCGCGTCACAAAGAGAGTGATCGATTAAAAGAAGCCCTGCTTGAAGCTAAGGCCTTCTATAAAAACTTCGATGAAGAAGCCTTTGTTGCAAAAGAGAAAAAGGCGAAGCCACAAGCACAGATTGAGCGTATTGAGGTGGAGTATGACCAAGGCGCCGCGTCGTATCAGGCGATTAATGTCGGCGAGTTGAGTCTTCGCTCTGGTGAAGCATCCCAGATGTTCCTACCCATCAATTGGCAACGGATATTCAGAAAATCGTTGAGGCTGAAGGCCCGATCCATGTGAAACACCTGGGTATTCGCTTGCTGTCGGCAGTGGGGGCGACCCGCTCAGGAGCACGTATCAGCCGTGCAATTTTGCAAGCTACCGCAATGGCAGAGCAAAATCGTTGGGTGAAGCTAGATGGTGAATTCCTACTCTCGCTGAGTAAAGAGATCAGCGTTCGAGGACGTCAGGAGCTGGCGGCTAACGAGCGCAAGTTTGACTTTATCTTTGATGGTGAGATTGGTAAGGCGGCTATTGAAACCGTGGAAGAGACCTATTCCATTGCCAAGGATGAGTTAGTGAAATCCATCGCTGAGGTACTGGGCTTCTCGTCAACCAGTAAGGCGATGAAGCTGCGCATTGAGGCTGTGCTCGAAGAGCTAGAAGCTCGCAGCGAGCTGTCAGTGTCTGGTGGGGTGTATCGAGCTCAAGCTTGACGCGTAACCTAATGCAATTGTAAGGGCATGCGAGCAAACGTATAAGCTCACATACCCTTATTATTTTTATGGAATTATATGCCACTTCTTCAACCTTACCTGTAATATTTTCTTCATGTGCTTGTTGGGAGAGTTTACTTATTATTTAACATGCAGTTCGGTAAATTTCATGTTATTTAATTTTAACTTTCTTTATCCATAAATATTATATGGGAATATATAAAGCGCTGATTTTTATAAACTAATCTAGTTATTATTTATAGTTTTAATCGCGCCTGTTCTCTAAGTGGTTTAGGTATCAAATTTGTTTTAGCTCTTGCCAACTAACACAAAAGGATTTGGTTATTGAAGATAATCAAAAGGCATAATAAAAAAGAGGCTGAAAATGTTTCTTATTCCCTGCAAATCTGAAAATCCTGCATATACTTTAAAAAAACGTTGTACCCATGCTGAAGGATAGGGCGTGGGCAATAAAACAATAAAAACGAAACGATTAGACACTTAATTATTAACGCAGGGACAAGCGATGATTAAGAAACTCTTCAGCGCGCTGACGCTGGGTGTGATCACATCCTCAGCGAGCGCAGAAAACCTTCTCGATATCTACCAACAAGCTCTCGAATATGACCCTGTTTATCGTGCGGGCATTGCCCAATACGATGCAGACAAAGAAGTGTACGAACAAGCGCGTTCTTTCTTGCTTCCGACTTTGGATTTAGAGCTAAGTCATACCCAGACCTATCAAAATATCCGAGATTCGGATAACCCAGTTTATACAAATGTCGGTTCTGATACCTATCCGACTAACGACCTGACTCTCTCTTTGACCCAATCTATTTATAGCTATAGCAACTGGGCAGCCTTCTCTCAGGCTGAGCAAGATGTAAAGCAGGTGGCTGCTGAGCTAGAAGACGTTCGCCAAGAGCTCATTCTAAGGGTTGCTCGTGCCTACTTCACTGTATTGAAAAGACGCGATACCTACCTAGGTATCGATGCAGAGGTGAAGTCCCTTGAGCAATTAAACGAGTTTGTGAAAACGCAAGGAAGCAGTGGTCTAGCGCGCCGTACCGATGTTCTGGATGCCGAGGCTCGCCTTCTTCAAGCACAGGCTCGCAAGATAGAGATAGGCAACTCGCTACGTGATGCTTTGCAGGGGCTGTATGAGCTGACGGGTAATGTTCCGCCAAGCCTTGCCACTTTAGGTGATGAGCTAGAGTTGGTTCGTCCTGAACCGTTTGAGGTTCAGACTTGGATCGATAACGCACAGAAGAACAACCCAAACATCATTGCCAAGCAGAGTGCTATGGAAGCGGCGCGTGAGGATATCCGTAGCCAAAAAGGTGGACACTACCCAGAGCTTGATCTGGTGGCCTCTTACAATATCTCAGATACCGACGGTTCTCTATTCGGTGGTGGTAGTGAGCTAGAGACTGCCGATGTCATGATTCGCCTTAAGGTTCCTCTATATGCGGGTGGCTCAGTGTCATCTCGTGTTCGTGAAACCGAGAGTCTATTCAATAAGTCTCGCAATGAATTGGAGCAAACCTGGCGTCAAACCTCTCGTGAAACCCGCGATGCATTTACAGGTGTGACCAGTTCTATCAGCAAGGTAGAGGCTTTGAACAAATCAGTGGAAGCCTATGAATCTGCAGTGGAATTTAAAGAGCAGCAATTTGAGTCTGGCGTGACCACCAGTGTAACCGTATTGGATGCGGTGCGAGACTTGTTCATCGCTCGCACAGAGTACTCGGCCGCACGCTATGATTATCTGTACAACAATTTACGCCTGAAGCGCGCTGTGGGTACGCTGACGGAGTTCGATCTCGAGCAGATCAACAACACTTTACAGGGGAAAGAAGTATCAACTGACTTGCAGGTTCTGGATCAAGATTTGGAACTGGAATTGTCTAGCGTTAGCGCTTACTAGTATACCCAAAGTAATTGGAGTTGCAGGTAGGCGGCAAGTGAGCGAAGCCCCTGAGCATAGATAAACTATGTGATGGGGAGAGCGAGCGCTAGCCAACACCCCTGCAACTTCAAGTAAGAAGGGTAGGAAATAAGAACCTTAGGTTCACACTAAAACGATTTCGATGTTACTTAACTAAGAAGTAATTTTTAAGGATGAAAAGGAGTTCGATGTGGCTACACAACTATTGATCTACGGACAGGTAGAAGCAGTTAATAAGAAGCGTCATCAAGATTGGTCAGTTAAGGCAGAGAATAACTACGACTTTGCCAAGAAAGTGAATTCAGTGCCTCTAATGGCCGCCGAGTTCCCTCACGCAGCGCAGGATTACTCTATCGTGTTTGCTGGAGAAGGTGACCAAGTGCTACCGGTTGTGGTTATGGGTATCAAGCAAGATGAGAACCTATATGTAAACGACCAAGGCCAATGGGTGGCGAAATACGTGCCAGCCTTTGTGCGTCGCTATCCGTTCGTATTTGCGAGCACAGACGAGGGTAAAACCCTAACCCTATGCATCGATGAATCATACTCTGGTTGCAACCAAGAGAATAAAGGCGAGCGCCTGTTTGATTCTGAAGGTGAGCAGACTCAATACCTAGAAAAGGTACTGGGTTTCCTACAAGACTACCAAAACCACTATCAGCGCACGCAAGCTTTCTGTAACAAGCTTGTAGAGCTTGATCTCTTCGAAGACATGGGCGCTAAGTTCACCCTACCAACGGGTGAAGAACGCACCCTAACGGGTTTCAAGGTAATCAATAAAGAGAAACTAAAAGCACTGGAACAAGAAGACCTTAACCAGCTGTTTGCTTCTGATGGCCTGGAGCTTGTTTACTTGCATCTGCACTCGCTACGCAATCTAAACAAGATGCTACAAAATGCGGGTCCGCAAGCAACCGCAACTGATGAACATGGAAGCGTTCACTAGTTGCACACCTCTAGGGGGCAGATGCTCGCCCCTTAGCGCACAAAATGGATAGCACAGCCGAGTTGGCTGTGCGTTTTGCTTTTTAGTGGCCTAAAAAACCACAGAGAGTGTAGGGTTATCTGGTGCCGCAGAGCCCTAGGAAGGTTAGAGTTATGGATATACAACAGGGCGCTGCTAAAGCATCGAAAGCATCAAAAAATATGGCTGCGAAGCCTCGTCTATCAAATTTGATGACGGGCATCAATCAAGCCATCAAGTCTTCTCGTTGGGCACTCAGCCCTGCACAAAACAACACCTTCGCTATCGAGCAACTAGAGCCAAGGTTGCTCTTGTCTGCCGACCCGCTTGCCGCTCTGGTAGCGGACAGCAATGATGTAACCCTGCAGGTGGTTGAGAAGGCTCCTAACGAGCAGTATATCCAGCTAATAGATAATAACGACAGCAGTGTTTTAGGCGAGCGCGAGATTGAGAGTATCGGCGCAGCTCGGTTATCACCGTTACCGGCACAGACGGCGATGACACCTTTACCGTAGACCAATCCTTCCTAGACCTTGGCGAGCAAAACTTCATCGTTCAATTTGATGGTGGAGAAGGCTCAGATACCGTAGCCGTTGGCTCGGACGTAACCACCAGTAATTGGCAAATCAATGGCGATAACGAGGGTAACCTTGGCGATAACGGCACGGTTGAATTCCTGAATACTGAAGCTATTGAGGCAACACAAAGCGACGACTCTATTCATGTTCTGGCGGCTATCAACAGCAGCTATAACTGGGAAATTACTGGTGAGGGCGAGGGTAATCTCTCGACCTTAGAAAACCTGAATGATGGTGGTCTGTTGGATTCGGTGAGTGCTACCAGTATTACCTTTAAGGGCTTTGATGAGCTTGGCGGTAGTGGCAGTGACTATCTCGATTACAGCCAATACAGCGAAGCAATTAGCGTTGATCTAGAAAACGAGGCAGTAACGGGTTTTGACAGCGTCACTGGCATGGCAACCGTGATTGGCTCTGATTATGCCGATACCTTTATCGGCGATACCAACCACAACCTGTTTGTTGTGGGTTTTGGCGACAGTGTCGATGGCTTTGGCGGCTTTGATACAGTGCTATTTAAAGAATCTGGAGCGGGTGGCGTAGACATCAAGCTAGAGCTGGATTCAGACAATGATGACATCGACTATGTGTATCAGGGTGGTAGTTGGGACGGTTCCACTTTCACCGAGACTCAAGATCAGACTGTTACCATAGTGGATGTTGCACTTTTAGCTGCTGAGGGTGGTAGTGGCGATAACCATTTTGACTTTTCTGCCTCCGAGTTAGATGTGCACCTGATTGGTGGCGACGGTGCGGATGAGCTAATCGGTGGTATTGGCGATGATGTATTCATTGGTGGTGCAGGCAGTGATTCTATCGACGGCGGTGACGGCAGCGATGAAGTTATTGCGGTAAGAGCCGCAGATTTCGTCATGGATGGCAATGCCATCAAGGTTAACGATGATGAAACCGACACCTTGACCAATATGGAGGTCGTATATCTAAAGGCGCAAGCAACGAAGATGACGTAGATGGCTATAAATTAGATGCGAGTCTTGCTGGTGATTACGACATTACCCTTGAGGGTAGTGAGTTGGATGACGTCATAACCGCCTCTGATTATGGTGACACCCTAATTGGTCTGGGCGGCGCTGATACCATTACCGCGGGTGACGGTGTTGATACCCTGCAAGAGAGCTTCGAAGGTCGAGCGACCATTGCAGCTAATGGCATTAACTACGACCTAAACCTTTCTCAAGGGCTAAACGAAGTCGTTAATATCTCCCTTCCTGATGTCACCAGCGGCTCTGGCTACACCATCACCTTTAATATCAACAGCGAAGATTTCGTTACTGAAGAGTTGGCTTGGGATGCGAGCGCGCGCGATATTTCTCGGGCCTTTGAACAAACCCTAGACCTAAATTACGGTCAGCTTATCGTGACCGCAACCGATGATGGCTGGGATGTAGAGTTCGCTGGTCTATATTCCGGTCAGCCTATGATAGGCCTGATATCTGCAAGTAATAACGTGAGTGCGCTTCTTTCTCAGGCGGGTACTGAGGTACTAGATAGCTTGGTAGATTTTGATGACAGTGATTATCTGGATCTAGAAGGTGGCGTTGGCGCGGATGATGTCGACCTATCGGCCTTTTCCGGCAACAGTAAAATCTCGACCCTGCAAGGCAGTGATAGCATCAAGGGTGCACAGGGTATCAATATTATTGACGCGGGTGCGGGCGATGATTTTATCTATGTATCGGGTGAAACCAACGACATTATTGTGGGTGGTGAGGGTGAAGATACCCTGATTGCTGATATGAGCGGTAATACTGGCGTGGCACACAGCTTTGACCTTGATAACGACGAGCTAGTGACCGACCTTGCTACCATCAATTTGCTCGGCATTGAGAGTGCTGAGCTTATCGGTGCTGATGACGATGATAGCTTCGATGCTACCGATTTTATCGGTCTTTCTGAAACCACAGATATCCAACTTGTAAACGGTTGGGCTGACCTAAGTGAATTCTCTTTGTTGTTCACCCTTGATGATGACAGCGCCGTTCTAGAAATAGACACACAAGGAGCGCAAACCCTAGAAGAGTTGATTGCGCTGATTAATATTGCCGATGATCGTGAAACCGGAGCTATGTTTGCTTCGTTTGATCAAAGCTCGGCACAGCTTTCCATCTCAGGTATCTCAGCATTTAGCACTCTAGGGAGCGATACCTCTATCTTGAGCGTACTTGGCCTAGACGGTCAAAGCGTTTCAAACTCTTTGGTTACTGGTATAAGCATGGGGCTGGTGGCGTCTGTACAGCTTTCTACTCAACGCGGTAATGGCGGCAGTGATACCTATCTTGGCTCTCAAGGGATAGATCTGTTTGAGATTGACGATGATGATGTGTCTGTAGACGGTAAAGGAGGCTATGACGCTGTAGTTGCTAGCACTACCGCTACCCACACTCAAGTTGACGTGGCAGATAGCAGCCTCACTTGGAAAGGAGACATGCAAACCGACAAGAGCGTCTCTCTAACCGACATCGAGCAAGCGCAGATCACCGCAACTACGGATGCAACACTCATCGATGCCTCGAGCGCGACCGTCGATGTGATTCTGGATGCTGCCGATACCAATGTTGAGCTGAAAGGCAGCAGTGGTATTAACGAGTACCGTATTAATGTGGCAGGCCGCTCAGATACCGATATTGTCAATGTGACCGTATCTGATTCGGCAACCAGTAACGATGTTGTGTTCTATGGTGTTGGCGAAACCTTCAGTATCGACAACTTCGATTACGCCAGTATCACAGGTACCAACTATGCGTTTGTGACCGAGTCCGGTGGTGATCTGACCATAGACAGCAGTATCTCTATTGTTGGGCAATCTATTAAGTTTGAAGCTGGCGGTACTATAACTGTTAAGGCAGATGTAAACACCGACGACGCGGATACCGCAGGCAGTATCGGCTTTTACGCACGTCATATTGTGGTTGAAGATGGCGTGAGCATCTCTGCCAAAGGTCAGACTCTACAACAGAGCGGTGATATTGACCTGATTGCCTCTGACTCTCGCAACAAGATCAAAGGCTTAGGTTTCTATAACTATGATGATGTGAGCGCAAGCATCACTGTTGGGACGGCCACTATTGAAGGTCGTGATATCAATATTATTGCTTTTGCTGAGACTAACCCTGATAGCCCAGTTAACTATGGTGGCGATTCATTAGAGTCTGATGAGCTGAGCATTAAAGACTTTAAGGCTGAACTTGAAAACTTTGCGCTCTTCTTTGGTTATTCACGTTCTAAAGTCGATACCACTATCACTATCGATGAGAGTGCGGTGATCAAGGGTGATGATGTGGTCATCGAGTCTCGCTCTATCGCGCGTGTGAAATCTGAACCGCTGGCGATCCTATTTTCGGTAGCGATTGGCTCAATTCGCTCTGATGCCAATGTTGAGATGCACGGCACCGTGATCGCCGAAGGGGATGTGCTCATCTCCTCGAAAGTTGAGAACTATATGAAGGTGGCGGCTGAACCTTGGTATGGTTTCAAAGGCTTTGCCTTCAGTGTCGCTGTGGGCATCCTTGAGAGTGACTCAACCACACTTGTTTCAGATTCCGCGACCATTATTGGTGAAGGGGATCTGGAGGTATCAGCTTACACCTCTGACTTCACCTATGTGGGCGCCTTAAGTGATGCGGGTGACAAGGGTAAGCTTGCTGCGAGTGTGGCGATACATATTGAGCATGGCGATACCACCGCAACCCTCGCGGGCGATGTCATTATCGCGGGTGATGTTGACGTAAACGCTGAGCAGAAACAGGGCCGCGTAGATGGTGTTTGGGGCACTGAGGTGTCGGCCATTGTTGACCGCGTGCCAAGCGTGCTGGATAACTTCAAAGATAAGTACAAACAAAAAGCGGCAGACAAGCTTGCTTCTAAGGGCCTGCCTTCGTTTATCACCAAGCGTGTTGCACCATCTGACCGTCTTAAACCAACCAAATTCACCCTAGGTATCGCATTTGGCTATGCCGACGATACCAATAATGCCAATGCCTATATTGGTCTTGCGGATAAGAGCAGTGATATCCAAGTCGGCGGCTCTTTGGATCAGAATGCTTCGGTTCAAAGCCGACAACTGACCAGTGTAACCTCGGTTTCGAGCACGGTTTCGCAGACCTCTCAACTGGCTGGCTCTACCGGTACTAAGAGTGAGTTTAACCAAGTGCCATTTGGTGGCGCGGTATCCGTGATGGTTGCGGATATGGATAACAATGCCAATGCTCTGGTGCAAGGTAATACCAAGCTAGATGTATTAGATAAGTTATCAATTGATTCTGAAACTGAAAATTTAACCGGCCTTATCAGCCAGACACCACCTTTAAATATGTAAAACCTGACTTCGTTCAGCCAGGTGAAATTGATACTGATTACACGGTAAATCCAGGCGACCTAGTTGGCTTCCATTACAAAGACTACGACTGGAAGCAAACTGAAGCTCAGCAGCCTGATATCGGCATCTTGGGTGCTGTATATAAATATGTGGGTGATGAAACAGAAACCCTGCGTCTTTCAGAAACAGATTTTAGCGACCCATTCAAATGGGAGCTATTGGGTGACAAGGTTACCAGTCTTCCGAGCCAGCTATTGGGCGGCGATAGCGACCTGTATCTTATCGACAATACAGTTAAGTCTGAAGCAGCCGGTGCTAAGGTTTCCATCGGTCTTAACTTTAGCTACCTAAACGTTACCCAAAATGCCAATGCCAAAGTGCTTGGCACGGTACAGGTGAATCAGAGAACCGCGCTTGAAAACACCTTCGATGAGGTGAGTGACAAAGAGTATCACGACATAGTTGATACCTTCTTGGGCGGTTTAGCTCCCGGCAGTCGTGATGTGTCGGTTACCTCAAATACGGTTAATCAACAGGTGGACTATGTTGGTCTACTTACTGCGACTAACTCAAATATCCCAATTCTTAAAACCATCTACGAGAAAGCAGGTCAGTCTGAGGCGCTAAATGGTGCCGGTGTGAGCGTGTATATCAACACGGTAACCCTTAACAGTAATGCCATTATCGAAGATGGCGCACTGGTGTACGCCGATGACCTGACTGTGGATGCAGACTCGAATCTATTTGCCATAAACCTAGGTTATTCAGCGGGTTACGGTAAAGGCACCCTAGGCCTATCTGGTCTATTTATTAACAACATCGTTGATAGTAATGCCAACGCTCGTATTGAATCGGGTGTGGACTTAGACGTTGGTACTCGCATTACCAACACTCCAGGAACCGAGCGCTTAACGGTAACTGCGGATAACCGCGTGGACATTATCACTATCGCAGGTGGCGGCGCATCCGGTGGTGCTATCGGTGTGGGCGCATCTTCGATTGTGAACATCATCGACAAGGTAACCAAGGCAGAGATTGGTCTAAAGACGCCAATGCTCGCTCTGGCGATATCGATGTAAATGGTGATGTTAAGGTAAAAGCCAATAGTGATGGTTTTGTTATCGGCTCAGCAATCAGCGCAGCATGGGCAACGGGTAAGGTTGCGCCTTCAGGTGGTGATACGCCTAAAACCAACAACAGCGCGTATGGTATCTCGGTATCGGGCGCGTTTATTTTCAATATCGCAGATCACACCACATCAGCGTCTATCTACAACCTAAATAGCCTAAATGCAGACGCAGTGACCCTTGACGCGGAAGACCGTTCAGGTGTGTATGCTTTCCCAATCGCTTACTCAAGCTCGGAAGCACAGAAGTTTGCTCTGGCTGCTGCGGGTATCGGTTTGCGTAATGACGTAGACGTGGATATTGATGCGGGTATCTCAGGTGTGAATAGCCTAGACCTGAATAGCCTATCTATTACAGCACTCAACAATACTACTGTAGTGACAGCGTCTGTTTCGGCTGCACTATCTGGAGTGGGTGATACGCTTCTGGGTCGAATACTACGAGTATCGCATTGACTGGTAATGTATCGGTGAATAACGTCGATAACGACGTGGATGCCTTCCTATCCAACATAGGCAGTGGCTCTATCACAGGCATGGATTCTGAGAATTTTGCCGTAGATATCGAGGCTAAAGACACTTCTAAGATCTATGCAGTCGCCCTTGGCGTTGCCTATGCAGGTAGCGGCACTGTAGGTGTTACCTACGCAGAGAACAATATTGAGAGCGACATCGATGCGGTTATCAGTAATGCAGATATCGATATCGCCACAGGCAAGGTTCGTCATCAAGCAAACAGTGATGCCAACATTCTTTCTGTCGCCATAGGTGCAGGGGTAAGTAAAGATACCTCGCCAAATTTTGACACTTCGGTTGGTCTCTCTGTAGCAGCAGCGGTGAGCTACAACAATGTGCGAATGAATACCCGCTCTAAGGTCATCGACAGCACTATCACACTACCAAGCCATGACCTAGACACGGCGCGAATGGATGTTAAGGCTCATAACGAGAGCGATATTATCGCGGTCGTTGTGGCTCCGTCTATCGGTCTGCAAAGCGGCAGCAATACCACTATTACCTTATCTGGTAGTGGCGCATCGGTTAGCAACGAGGTGTATGGGGATACCATCGCTCAGATCGATGGCAGTACTATTGACCAAGCAACAACGGTTAATGACAAATCTGACGCTGAAAATGGCGTGTTTGTAAAAGCGGATGCAGACGGTGATATCTCAGCAACTGTGGTTTCAGCAAGCATCGCTTGGGCTGGTGCAACCTCAGGTACAGGCGTGTCTGGTGGTATCGGTGTTTCTTTAGCTGAAAACTACATCGGTGACGACAACGGCACGGCGAATGCGATCAGCGCGATTGTTACCGATTCAAGCATAGACATCAGCGGTGATGTGGACACCTATGCAGAGAGCAAGCAGGAGATCACTGCTAATGTGATTGCTGCCTCTGTGGCTATCGGTACCTCAACCGATGGCGTTGCTGTAGGTCTGAGTGGGGTTGGCTCTGATGCGAAAAACTCCATCATGATAGACACCACCTCGGGCATTACTGCAGAGGTAGGGAACTATGTGGTTAAAGCCGATAACATCTCGGTTGAAGCTAAAGATACCAGCTCAATCACCAGTGCTGTGGTGGGTGCATCTATCGCGGGTACCTTTTCAGCATCCAGCGGCTCGGTAGCGCTAAGTATCGGTGTGGCACTAGCAGAGAATGATATCGACAACGATACCGTTGCTCTAATTGATAACGTGGATATCGGTGCTTCTGATGACAGAACGGGCGATATCAGCGTTATTGCTACTACCAATGCGACTATTACTGCAACCTCGGTAGCTACTTCGTTTGCCCTAGGTTGGGGTGCAGGTAGCATCACGGTAAGTGGTGCCGGCGCGAATGCGGTCAACTCAATTACTGGTGAGACCAACGCCTCAATTGCGAACAGTCAGGCGTACAGTTCGGGTAACGTTACTGTGACTGCGACTAACACCTCTAAGGTAAATGCTGAGGTTGCGGCGGTTTCTATTGCCGGTGCGGGTGGTACCGATGGCGGTCTGGGTGTGTCAGTTGGTGGCGCTGAGACTAAAAACAATATTGGTACCTCAGGTAACCGTTTAGGTGTTACTGCGAGCGTGGTTGATTCAGGTATCGACACCGCTGGTGATATATCGGTTACCTCTACAGCCGACTTAGATATCGATGCAGGCGTTGGCGCTGGTTCTGCGGCTATTGCAGCAGCAGGTAGCGGCGTAGGTATTGCTGCTTCTGGCAGCGGTGCTGGTGGTTACAACGAAATCTATTCTAACGTTGATGCTTATATCGACAACAGCTCAAATCAAACCATCAAAGGCTCTTCTCTAACCCTAAGCGCAAGCAACATATCAGACATTGATGCGGATGTTGGCGCAGCGACAATCGCAGCAGGCTTTGGTAGTGGCGGCGCGGTAGCTATTACCGTTGGTGTGGCGCTGGCTCGAAACGATGTCGATAACAACACCCGCGCTTATGTGGCGGGTGCGGATGTTGAGCTTGGTAGTGGCGCGCTGGATATCGATGCCTCTACCGACAATACAATTAATTCTCTATCCGTTGCAGCTTCGCTTGGGGTTGCCTTTGGTAGTGGCGGCGGTATTGCAGTAAGTGGTGCTGGCGCTAACTCGATGAACAGTATCGGTGGCGATACTCTGGCGTACCTAAATGGTGCGGATGTCGAGAGCGCGGGTACGGTTAGCGTAGATGCAGAAAATATCTCAGATATTTCCGCAACAGTTGCGTCAGTATCTGTGTCTGGCGGCGGCGGTTCAGGTGGCGGTGTTGGTGTTTCTATCGGTGCATCGGTATCTGAGAACGAGATCGGCACCTCAGGTGACAAGCTTCGTGTTGCTTCTTACATTCAAGATTCAAGCGTTGACGCAACGGGCGATTTGACCCTAACGGCTAACGGTCAAATGACCATCTTCGCTGGCGTGGGTGCTGGCGGTATGGCGGTTGCGGGCGGTGCCGGTGGCGGCCTAGCGGGCGCGGGCTCTGGCGTAGTAACCACTAATGATGTGTACGCTCTGATTGAAAGCTATATCGATAACTCAAACGACAGCGCTGCCATCATAGATGCGGCGAGCATTTCTATTACCGCAACAAGTCAATCAACCATTGAAGCCGAGCTAGGCTCTGCATCTCTAGGTATCGCGGGCGGCGCAGGTGGTGGCGGTACGCTCACTATCGGCTTGTCTATTGCAGAAAACACCGTTGAGGTTGATACCTCGGCTTACATCAAGGGTGCGAATCAGGTTGATAGCGTTGGCGCTATCAGCGTATCGGCGACAGCAACTAATGATATCGATGCGACCTCGGTTGCGGCAACAGCCTCGTTTGCAGCAGGTGCTGGTGGCGGTGTTGCGATAAGTGGCGCAGGCGCTGAGGCTGTTAACAGCATCTCAGGTGTTACCCAGTCTTATATTGAAAACTCTCAAATCGATAGTGCAAGCAAGGTAGATGTGACTGCATCGGATACCTCAGATATCGATGCGACCGTGGTTGCTGTTGCGGCGTCTGGCGCAGGCGGCGCTGGTGGTGGTATCGGTGTGGCTATCGGTGCGGCCCTTGCTACCAACAATATTGGTACTAGTAGCAACCGTCAGGCGGTTCGCGCCTATGTTAAGAACAGTGGTATCACGTCAACTGGTGCGCTTAACCTTGATGCTGATGGCGACATGACCGTCTTCTCCGGCGTGGGCGCAGGCAGTGTGGCGGTTTCTGGTGGCGCAGGTGGTGGTTTGTCAGGCGCAGGTGCCGGTGTAAACACAACCAACAAGATCTATACAGATGTTGAAGCCTATATCGACAATAGTTCAGCTTCGAATAAGGTTATCGATACCGGTAGCCTGACGGTAGATGCGGACAAATCCACATCGATCACCGCAGAAGCGGGTGCAGCATCTCTAGCCGCTGCATTCGGTGCCGGTGGCGGCGCATCACTAAGTATTGGTGTAGCCTTGGCTCGCAATACGGTGGATGCCAATACCTTTGCTTATATCACTGATGTGGGTGATCTCAACAGTGGCGATATAAGCGTAACTGCTACCACTGACAACACTATTAAGGCAACCTCTGTGGCGGCTTCTATTGCAGCCTCAGGCGGTGTCGGTGGTGGCGTATCAATCAGTGGTGCTGGCGCTGAAACCTCTAATTATATCTATGGCGAAACCCAAGTATATCGCCAACAGCACAGTGGGTGCTTCGAACGATAAAGTGGGCGCGGTTGATGTTAAAGCTGACAATACTTCGAAGATTGAAGCGACCGTGGCTGCAGTATCGGCTGCAGGCGCAGGTGGTGCCGGCGGTGGTATCGGTGTGTCTTTAGGTGGTTCGGTAGCGGTTAATGAGATCGGTGAAGATAGCGATCGCGTTGTGGTTAAGAGCTATATCGACAACAGCCAAGTTCATGCCTCGGGTGCTCTGGAAGTAGATTCAACTTGATATGACCATAGATGCGGGTGTCGGGGCAGGCAGTGCTGCCGTTGTGGCAGGGGCGGCGGGTATCGCTGTATCTGGCGCTGCGGTAAGGGTAGAAAACTATGCCTATGCAGATGTAGATAGTTATATCGAAGACAGCTCTCAAGTTACCGCCTCTGATATTTCAGTTACCTCTTCAAGCGAGTCGGATATCGACGCGACTGCCGCAACAGCAACCTTGGCAGCCTCGTTTGCCGGTGGTGTATCTGTCTCTATTGGCGCGACACGTGTTATCAATACGGTGGACATCGACCTTAACAGTGATATTCGCAACTCGACATTGGATACTACAGGTGACTTTACGCTAACTGCGAGCTCTACCGATGATGTTTACACCATGGGTGTGGCAACCTCAGTTTCTCTAGGCCTTGGCTTCTCGGGCGCAGGCGTGTTCGTTGAGAGTGAGGTGATCGGCGATATTGGCGTCAGCATGGTGGACTCGGATATTGAGGCCGCAGGTGATGGCGCAGTTAAGGCTCTTGCGAGTGCGAAGCAAAAATCTGAGGCCTATGGTATTTCGGGCGGCTTTATCTCGGCAGGTGTAGTATTTGCCGATAGTGATACTGATGTCGATACATTCGTGACCATGTCTGCCACCGATTATGTGGGCGGCGATCTAACCATGGTGGCGAAGGCGACCGAGGATAACTATGTGTTAGCGGTTGCGGGTAGTGGCGGCGTATTGGCTGGCGCAGGTGTGGCGGCAGAGACTAACTCTACTAGTACCACTAAGGTCTCCGTAGACGACGAATCTAGCATTACCTTAGGTGAAAACTCAGGCGATGGCGTACTGGATGTGAAAGCGGAACACATCACTCGCTTTGATGCGCGCGTTGTGGCCGCGTCAGGTGGTCTGCTGTCCGGTTCGGGCGCGGAGATCAATCATGACATTACCGCTGATGTAGACGTTATCTTAGGTGATGGTTCCAGCAACAGCGATTATCTCGAGATCAGTGCATCTGATATTAATGTGGATGCAATTAACCGAGCGCAGAAAGACCAAAATGGTCGTATTGACGTCGTGGCTGTGGGTCTTGCCAGTGCGGCAGGTGCTGACAGTATCACTACGCTGGATATGGCGACTACGATCGATGTAGGTGATGATGCTGAGCTTACCTCATGGGGCCTAGGGGATACCGATGGTATTGCCCTTAATTCTCTAAACGATCTTGATATTACCGAGAAGGTGATTCTAAACGCTTCTGGTGCTCTGGCAGGTACAGGTGCAACCATGAAGATCAAAGATGACGAACTACTGGCGAAGGTGCGCGTCGGCCAAAATGCAGTCTTGGTATCTGAGGGTGACATTCAGATTGCAGCTCGTGGTCAGGGTGAGGTTGTAGGTACCGTTGAGGCAGACTCAAGCGGTGCAATCTCAGTGTCTGTGACCAATGCCAACGTTAATATCACGCCGGTAAATACCGTACTTATTGATCAAGGGGCAGATCTAACCACCTATGGTGACATGAATATCTCGGCAGGTACTGATACCGATTTCAACCGAGACGACTATAAGATCCACTCTCTGATTGATAGCTTCTCAGACAGTGTGATTCCTATTGATGATGCGGGTGCGTCCGCCACCCTGTCACAGACCAACAATATTACTATTGCCTCTGGCTCACACGTTAAGACAGCGCGTCAGATGAATCTGCATGCCGAACGCTTTGGCTTTGCCGATATGGATGCGCAGACCAAGACAGTAAACTGGGCATCGGCGCTAGGCGGCACCGCTGAGCTTGGCGGTGACGTGACTATCGGCACCACAGGTACGGTGAGCAATGCTGGTACTAGAAACGGGTATTCGCCGTAATCAATCTATCGAATTTGTGAGCCTAAATGACGACGGTAGTGTGGATGAGGTGAACAAGACCGATGGCATTAGCTTCTCTACCTCTATTGAGGCACTAAGCTCAAGCCTGTTCGACGACCTAGAATACGCCGAAGAGCAGCTCTCTATCTTTAATGACGGTAAGTCTTCCGATTCTGAGATTGAGGCTTTTTATAAGTCAGAAATTAATCGTTTGCGCGAGCTTATGGTTGAGAAAGGTCTGATGGATGTGGATGGTGACGGTGAGTACTACGCGATTACCTTAAACATCCCGGTAATTACCGTTAACGACATTCACGCAGAGGCGGGTCGTATCGATATTCGCTCTGGCGATTATGAAGATACCGGTACGGTACTTTCTCCTGGTGATGCTTCAGTAACTATCTTGAACCATACCTTGGCATCATTGGTGGTGAATGACATTACCATCCACAAGAGAATGGCGGTGTATTCCTAAATGGTGAGCGTCAAGATGTGGGCAGTGAGAATGACCCAGTTATCTCTATCATTAACGATGTAGACCTAGACCTTGCTCTGATTGAGCTAAACGACAGGGTAGATACTGCAGATAACAACTCTGTTCTTACCTGGCCTTCCCTAACCCTGAACGGTGATGTTGCAAACCGAAGCGGTAAGCTTGAGCTCAAGAGCTTGAGTGGCGAGGGTTCAAGCACCCTAGGTAAGGGTGATATCAACATCTATGGTGACATCGATGTGAAAGATCAGGTGGTGATGACAGGCGGTTCGACCGTG
The DNA here is from genome assembly GCA_000830455.1 of Vibrio sp. JCM 19236. GTDB lineage: Bacteria > Pseudomonadota > Gammaproteobacteria > Enterobacterales > Vibrionaceae > Vibrio. Next base: position 108,369 of record BBSB01000008.1, on the reverse strand, counting down.
ATCAGTTTGCCGCCAGGTTCAACTTATTCCGTTGATGGTTCTGAATATGCGAAATGGAATGCCGAGATTGGTAACAATGGTCTAGAGCAGGCGAATGCACTTGAGATCTTCAATCTGGTTAATCGTCAGATTACAGGTCCTAGCATCTACGCGGACAATATCTCGATCACTGCTGAATACATCAACATCAACGGTAAGATCCAAAGTGGTAAAGAGAGCTTCACCCTAAACATCACCCAAGATATGGAAGACACCATAGACGAGCTTCGTGCTAACGGTGCGACAGGTCTTGTACGTCTTGATGTGGGCAGTGAGGATTTCTCAGTATTCTACGATGCAACCAATGACCAAATCGTAGTTGGCGATATGCGCGTGAGTGGCGGTTATATCGAACTCGAGGGTCATATCCTAAACACCAACACCAACTCTGAGATTGAGCTTCTTGGTGGTTATGCTGAGATTGATGTGATTAACAATACCGACCTTGACGTGAAGATCATGGGTCTGGATGCCTCTCAGCGTGGTAAGGGTACCTTGATTATTCGAGACAAGGCGAAAGGAACCTCAGATAACCCTGTAGAAACTATCTATACCAAGGATGCGAGTGGCGTGACTGTCACCACCAATGGTGTGGCGACAACTGGCTCCGATGATATGACATATGACCCGAAACAGGGCTGGCGTTATTCATGGACCATGGGTCAAGAGACCTTTGAACGTCGCTATACCACAGAGGGTACTTCGTCTTGGCTAGGTATTGATGCCTTTGCTAAAGATCCTAAAGATGTTTCCTTTGATGGCGAGCCAGAGGTAGTGGGTACTCCAACACTGCGTGGTGAGGGTGCTTATTTTGAATTCGATGAAGGTGGCGAAACCTATATCTTTAGTGAGCTAGATGAGCCGATTGAACTCGAAAATGAAACTTCATTGGTTCGCAAGTGGACTGAGAGTACTTGGTGGGGTAAGAAAACCTACTACGCCAAGTTTGTTGAAGAGAGTAAGGTTCGCTACGAGTCGACTCACTCTATCCGTGCCGATTATGGTGTAGCTATTACCTTCACTGGCCTTGAAGCAGGCTCTATTGATATCACTTCGGAAAACGGTGGTAGCGTGATTGTCCAAGGTGCCATTAGTAATACTGAGGTACCACTACCATCACTACAGACGCGGATATCATCACCAAATCTACAGGTAGTGTCGGCGGTATGGATATCGTGCTAGACGCCAAACGTATCGGTGGCGAGGTTCAAACCAATGTAGATGGCAGTATTGAAGCCGCGAGTAATGCACTGCGCGTGAACCTAACCAACAATGGCGGTGGCGGCATTACCGCTAGCACTAACGGCGGCCGTATCAACATTGTTGAGACAGACGGTCCGTTAGTGGTGAAAAACATTACCTCTGCAACCAGTCGTCAGCTTAGCAATGACACTGGTGGCAAGGTTTATCTATCGGCGGTGGGTGGTGTAGAAGCTGAGTCTGGAACCGCAGGCGTTGTGCGTGGCGGTCAGATCTACATTAACTCTGAAGCGCATGTAGGTAGCAATTCACAAGCGCTGGCTATTGACAGTGGCGTGAAGAATACCGACTCAGTGACCGTACTGGCGGTTAACGATATCTACCTAAGCGAAACTGATGGTGATTTCCTAGCGAAAGAGATCACCTCGACTTCTGGCGATGTGACTATCACTGTTTCGAAAGGCTCGCTAATCGATGCCAATAACTCAACGGCTCGCGATGAACGTACCTATGAGGACCTAAGCACAGGGCTTTGGGAGAACCTTGGCCTTATTGGTGGCAGTGATGCCGCTAACGCTAAGATTCAGAACGTTATCGATGCCTATGTGAGTGCTCGTGAGATGGAGTACAGCACTTACTGGAACATCCGTAACGGCCAATTTGATGGCACTTATATTGCTGATGAAGAAGTGGGTCTATCGGTGGATGAAGAGGCATACTACCGTGAGGTATACGAGACTATCGGCACTGAAGATGGTCTTACTGGTAGTCAGCTAGATACCTTTGTTGATGATGCTATTCAGACACTAGTGAATAAGCGTACTGCGGAGTATCACGCGTTGCATGTCACCTATGGCGGCGAGGCTTATGATGACGAATACGAGTATGTATTGAGTCAGGATGAGACAGATAGCCTAACTGCGAGTGTACATGTTTGGACCGAAGATGAGCTTACCAACCTTATTAGCGGAAGTTTGCTAAAACCTATCACTAACACCCAAGCAACCATCGAGGAAGCGAACATCTCTGCCGGTGGTGATATCACCATCGTTACGCAAGATGATATCGGTAGCGCAGTGGGTTCAGTTGAAATAGACCTAGATGGTGACTATTCAGACGATGAACGTGTACAGCTCGCTGCTGCTGAACGTAACGATGTTTACTTCTTGTTTACTGAGCGCACTCAAAACGTGGTTGTGGATGTGGTTGAGTCAGACAGTGGCGACCAATTAGTTCGTTCATCTGGCAACTGGGTAAGTGATGGCTTTGTGGCTGGTATGCAAATCCGAATTGCTGGAGACAGTGCTAACGTAAATGACGAAGGCAGTTTCTATGAGATTGCTTCGGTTACCTCAGACACCATTACTCTGACCTCAACGGCTCTGTCTGTTGAATTTGCGGTAACCATGGATGTGGCGGCTATCAGCAGCACGCCTAACCTAACGACCTTGGTTAATACCGACGGTGATACTTGGGCGAGCTTAGGCCTAGCGCAAGATGGCTTTGTATCCTTGGGCAGCGAGGTGTATCAAATCAGTCGTGTTGCTGGTCTTGTTGTAGACCTTGAAGAGGTTGACCCTAGTATTGCAAGCGATGTAACTGCACTGGACTCTAACGACTATCGCACAGCGAGTGTGACTAAAGTGGTTATCGACCAGCGTGAAGATATCGATGTGCTTGTTACCGGCTCTATTAGCGCAACGGCTACAGGTAATGTATATCTTGGTTCTGAACAATCGATGCAGATTGATTCAGTCTCTGGCGATAACGTGCGCATCAAGTCGAAGCAGGATCTTACTGATGGCACAGGAAACGGTGCTTCGGTATCGGCGGGTTCTACCTTGATCCTTGAGGCAGGCTCGGGCGCAATCGGTAGCGAAAGCAACCGCTTCAACATTGACCTAGCAGCGGATGCAACCCTAACTGCACGTGCAGAGAGTGATATCTTTATTACCGAGATTAACTCTGACATCAATATTGCGACCATCTTCTCAAGCGGCGGAACCGTTGACCTGCTGGCTGTGAATGGCTCGATTGTCGATAGCTTTGATCATGACTATGAGAACATCCGCGCCGTTGATGTGGTGCTAACCGCAAACTCTGGCGGCATAGGTGCTATCGGTAACTTACTAGATATCAATCTAACTGGTGGTCTGCTAACCGCTAATGCTCAAAATGATATTCGAGTAAACGAAACTGAAGGTAACCTTGATGTCGACCATGTGGAATCGGCGCAAGGTGATGTTGAGCTTGCAGCGCATCTGCCATTCTAGATGGCGTTGCTGACGACCCAAGTGAAATTGCAGATATTGTGGGTGAGAGCATCTCGTTGACCTCACGCTTGGATACCGTAGGTCAGGTAGGTAATGATATCGAGGTAGATTCAGGTTCAACCGAGGGTGAGAATCTAACCGTATCTAGCTTTAACAATACACACCTTACTGAAACTGTTGGTGACCTGTATCTAAACACCATTCAAACTGGCGCGGCGGCAATTGCCTTTATTGCCGCCCCTGCAGGTCGAATCTTGAATGATAGCGCCAGTGGCGACAATATTATCTCGGGTAAGACCTATCTATTTGCCTCTTTAGATATTGGTGCCAGCGACAAGGCGCTAGCAACTCAAGTGGGTAACATCCAAGGTCAATCCACTACGGGTAGTACCTATATCGAGAATACTGGTGCTCTGAATGTAGGTGGTGTAGTCGACAGTATCTCAACCGGCTTTGAGGCTGGTGGTGAAATCAATTTGGTTACACAGAGCCCGATGACTGTCGATAAGGACATGATTGCCAATGGCAACATCAATCTGAAGTCGAAGGATGATTCGGCTAATGATGACATTACCGTAGTGTCGGGAGTCACCCTTGAAACTAAAGCTAGTATCAATATCAATTCGGGTGACGGCTTTACTCTAGAGTCCGGTGCAACACTGGATGCAGATAAGGACGTCAATATCCAAATCGATTCGGGTAAAACTGGTGACCAAGATGCAGTGGGTGCAACCCTAGATATCCAAGGCAGTATTGTAGCCGGCGATGATATCAACCTAACCGGCAATACCGATGATGACAGCTTTGTACTGCAAGGCTCTCTAGATGCAACCAACATCAATATCGATGCAGGTGAGGGTAACGATCAGCTACTTATCGATGCACAGAGCCTAATCGGTGATACCTATGTAAGCATGGGCGCTGGCGATGATGAGATCACAGTGAATCAGCTTCACACAAGAGCAGACAAGCTAGTACTTGATGGTGAAGGTGGCACAGATAGCTACATCATCAATCGCACTGGTAGCGATGCCGATTACATTATCGATATTGAAGACTCAGGTGCAGGCAATGACGGCGCCGATGTGGTTAGCCTAAATGGTCTAGCAAGCGATGATACCTTCCTGATCCGCGCCAACTTCGTAGCGGCACTGCATGATGACGGCAATGGTGGTTACGGCAATACTGTTGAGCGTATTAACTACGATGGCAACATCAATGCACGCTTTATCATCAATGGTCTAGAGGGCGAAGATAGCTTCTACAGTGATGATACCGGCACCATCTTTACCCTAGATGGCGGTGCAGACAATGATACCTTCCAAGTTGGTCAGCTGTTTGGTAGTGACCGAGTAGGTCCATTTGTGGCTGAAGGTGATGAAATCGAGACTACTGAAACCACCTTAGGCTTCTTGAGTAACGGTAACAGCCTGCCAATGGTTATCTATGGCGGTGATGGTGAAGATAGCATCAAGGTGTACTCGAACAAGGCGGTGACCAAGCTTTACGGTGAAGCGGGTGACGATAGCTTTGTGGTTCGTGCCTTCTTGCTTGCTGATAGCGGCCTAACCAACAACAGCGTAGACGTAGAGTTGTTTGGTGGTGAGGGTGCCGATACCATCGAATACAGTATCAATGCAGCCTTAAGATCGACGGCGGTGCAGGTAGCGATAAGGTAGTAGTGCTAGGTACCGAGGGTGATGATAACTTTATGATCACCGAAGACGGCATCTTTGGCGCAGGTCTAAATATCGGTTATCAAGGCATCGAGTTTGCGGAAGTTGACGGCCTTGAGGGTGATGATACCTTCTATGTACTAAGTACTAACGCAGATGTAGAAACTACCATTATCGGTGGCCTAGGCGCTGATGTATTTAACGTTGCTAGCGACGTGACCAAGCCTATCGTTTCTTACTCTGTTGAAGGTCGCAGCAGCTTCATCAACCATAGCGTGTTCAGTGACGATGAGGCCTATAACGGCATCTTTGTTGACGGTGTTTCTCTAAATGTGGCTAGCCAAGAGAACGGCGCGGTAGCTATCGATACTCAATCGCTAACGGTTGACGAAGATGGCATGACAGATAGTTATGAATTGTCTCTAAGCGTTGATGAGCCAAGCGTAGCTACTGTGGCGTACGTGACGGTTTCTGCGGCGCGCGCTTCAAGTAGCGACAAAGACAATACTAACGGTCAGGCAGCCAGCATTCTGGTTTCCACCGATAACATTAACTTCTATGAGTCACTGGTAGTGACCTATGAAACCGGTTCAAACTGGCAAGACACCACCCAGATCTATGTGAAGGCTATTGATGATAGCGCCATGGAAGGGGTGCGTGACTATGTGATCAGCCATAGCGTGAGCAGTGATAACCCTGACTTTGATGGTCTGGACATCGCAAACGTTGAGGTAAACGTGTTCGATAATGACCAAGCGGACATTATTGTGCTTCCTCAAGGTGGCGATCAGCTTACCGAAGGCGGTGCGAGCGCTACATTTGATGTACGACTTGCAACACAGCCAGAGGTCGGTGAAACCGTAACTGTCTCTATTGCAGAGATGCTAGGTACTGGCGGCTCAGCCCAACTTGAGTTCAGCGCAGATGAGCTGACCTTTGACCACACTAACTGGGATCAGGTTAAGAGCTTTAGTGTGAACGCTCTGGATGACCTAGATGTAGAGAATCTGTACCAAGGTAGCGTGAAGCTAACCGCAAGCAGTGATGTCGATGATTCTGATTACAACCAAGTGGATGATGCTGAGCAGATCCTGTTTGTAACCGATAACGATAGCGGTGCGGTTATCGTGACTCAGACCGATGGCTCAACCTAGTGAGTCAGGCTCAAGATGACGATTACAGCCTAGTGCTAAGTAAGGCGCCAACGGCTCCAGTAACCGTGAATCTATTGAACGATGGGCAGACGCTGTTTAGCAGTGAAGACCCACGCTTCAATGCTGATGACAATACGGTGACCTTTGATTCTACCAACTGGGATCAACCTATCACCATCACTCTATCTGTGAACGAGGATTATCAAGAGCAAGAGGCTCAACCGGTTCAAAACCCACCACTTCAACCACATACCCTAACCGGTATTCAAGGCAAGCTGATCATTGAGGGCGGTGTACCTCAAGGTAAGGCGCGTGCACTGAGCGTTGCGGTAATGCTTCCTAGCGAAAGCGATACTGAGCTTCCGGTTAAGAATATTGAGGTAAGTGAGGTCCTTCAGACTGACGTACTTAACGTGTTCAATGATGGCAGTCAGGAGAATGACACTGGCGTGCTTAGCGATACCAACCTAACAGCCTTGGTATGGGCGAAGGTATCGAATACAAAGACCTAGAGGTGGTTGAACTATTCCTAGGCCAGGGTGATGACAATGTTACCGTTACCGATACTGCTGCGGATGTGATTACCGTAGTGCACGGCGGTGGTGGTAGCGATACCCTAACCGTGACCGGTAGTGTTGCCGATGGCGTGCTGATTCTATTCGGTGATACTGGCCAAAACGGCTTTGCCTATAATGCTACCTCTGATGAGAAAACCGATAAGGCTCGCGAGTTTAATAACCCTGGTGCAGATATTATCAATGCGGCGGGTGCGGGCGGTTCGGTAACCATCTTCGGCGGCCAAGGCAATGATGTGATTACTGGCAGTGAATATGGCGACCATATCGCAGGTGGTTCTGGTAATGACTTTATTGCTGGCCTAGGTGGTGATGACCATATCTATGGCGATGCAGGCTTCAATGTTGATGTAACCTCTCGTCTGGATTTGAGCACTCAGATCCTAACAGTGGTGAACATCGCAGATAACGTGAACGACAATCTAGAAACCTCAGACCCTCTAACTGTTGGCAGCGACACTATCAATGCTGGAATTGGCGATGACATCGTGATTGCCGACAAGGGTGTGATTAACCAACTAGGCGGTGTTAACCGTATCCTTTCTACCTCACTAAGTGATGTAACCGAGGTGAGCAACATCGGCTTTACCAATGGCGGTGGAGACACCATCACAGGTAGCGCCGGTAACGATATCCTGCTTGGTGGCCAAGCATCGGATTCTATCTATGGTGGTAATGGCCCTGAGGGTGCTGATATCGCAGGTAATGATAGCGATATTATCCTTGGCGACATGGGTAATATCTTGATTGATACAGGCGTGGTTACCCTAGTTACTACCTCAGATACCAACACAGGCAATAACGATGTAATCCATGGCGATGAAGGCGACGACATTATACTAGCGGGCGCTGGAAGCGATTATGTTGAGTCTGGCTCAGGCAATGATTGGGTACTGGGTGACTTTGGTGAAGTAGACCTAAGAAACAATGCTATTGCACTAAAAACCGAACAAGGCGACAGCAATGCATCAGGTAATGATGAAATTCACCTAGGCTCTGGCAACGACAGAGTGCTTGGCGGTCTTGGTAGTGACACCATTACCTCCGATTCGGGTAATACCCATGTTATTGCAGACAATGGCGAGCTTAACTACTCCGGTGCTTGGAATGACAGTGCTGTACTTGTGAGCGCGCTAAGCAATGATATTAACCTTGGCGGTGATGATGATGTCACCCTTGGACTTGGTGACAACATTGTCATTGCCGGCTTTGGCTCTGATGAGGTCACCACCAATGATGGCAACGATACAGTCATCGCTGATAACGGACAGATAGACCTTGTAGATGGCGTTATCCGCACTATGCAAAGCACGGATGCTGACCGCTCCACTGCGGCTGCCGATACTATCCATCTAGGTGCGGGTTCAGACCGTGTGATTGCAGGTTTAGATACCTTTACCGAAGAGCTTACCGAAACCGTCAACGGCATCGAGCTTATTACCACCATTGAGAATGATGAGATTACCTCAGATTCAGGTAATACCCATGTCATCTCAGACAATGGTGTATTGACTTACAATGCCAATGGCATCTTGGTTAACGCAATGGCGACGGAAACCGACCGAGGCGGTGATGACGAGGTAACCCTGGGTGAGGGTGACAATGTGGTTATCGCGGGTCAAGGTGCCGATACCGTAATCACAGCGGTGGTAGCGATATCATCATGGGTGATAACGGCGAGCTTAACTTCGATGACCAAGGCGTATTCGTTAAGGCTGAGTCGACCGCTATTGACCAAGGTGGCAATGACACTATCAATGCTGGGAACGGCGATAATCGCATTATCGCAGGCTTTGGCTCTGACGAGGTGACTACAGGCTCTGGCAGCGATGTGGTTATTGGTGACAACGGTCAGGTTGACCTAATCGATGGTGTAATTCGCGTAATCCAAAGCACGGATACTGAAGATGCAACTGCTGGTAGTGACACCATTAAGGTGGGCAGTGGCTTTGACCGCGTGATTGCAGGTCTTGATAGTGACATCGTGATATCGGATTCAGGTAACAGCCATGTCATAGCCGACAATGGCGTGCTGACTTACAACGCAAGCGGCATTCTGACTAACGCGAAGTCTACTGAAACTGACCTTGGTGGTGATGATGCTATGACCCTAGGAGAAGGTGACAACGTGGTTATCGCGGGTATGGGCTCGGATACTGTTAACACGGCTAACGGTAAAGACATTATCCTTAGTGATAACGGTGAGGTCAGCTTCGATGCCAACGGCGTCTTGATGCAGGTGAAATCCACTTCACTAGAGCTCGGCGGTGATGACGTTATCAATGCGGGTAATGGCGATAACATTGTAGTCGCGGGCTTTGGTAGCGATGAGGTAACTACGGGCTCTGATAATGATGTCGTCATAGGTGACAACGGTCAGATTGACCTTGTGAGTGGTGTGATTCGCTCGATGCAAAGCACTGACAGCGTGGATGCCACAGCGGGCAGCGATACCATCAACTCGGGTACTGGCTTTGACCGTATCATCGCTGGCTAGATAACGACATCCTGATGTCTGATTCGGGTGACAGCCATGTGATTGCGGACAACGGCATCCTCAACTACAACGCTCAAGGCGTGTTGGTACGTGCTCGCACTACGGAGCAAAATCTAGGTGGCGATGATGAGGTTACTCTAGGCAGTGGCGATAACCTAGTGCTAGGTGGTATGGGTAACGACACCATTACTACCTTCACCGGCGATGATGTTGTAGTGGGTGATAACGGTGAGGTTGTAGTCAGCAATGGCGTTGTGCGTCTTATCCAGAGCAGCGATGCAGATGAGAGTACTACAGGCGACGATACTATTAAGGTAGGCATAGGTTCTGATCGAGTAATTGCGGGTCTGGGTGATGACAGCGTGATGTCTGATTCTGGTGATACCCATGTACTGGCCGATAATGGCTTCCTATCTTACAACGCCGATGGTCATCTGATTCTGGCAAGAACCACTCAAGAGACCCTTGGTGGTGACGATGAAGTCATCCTAGGAGAGGGTGACAACACGGTTATCGGTGGCAACGGCAATGATGTCATTACTACCGCCAACGGTATGGACCACATCATAGGTGACAACGGTCAGATCCAGTATGACAGCGATGGTATTCTGGTTCAGGCGAAGACCACGGCCTTTGATCAAGGCGGCTCGGATACCATCAATGCAGCCAATGGTGAAAACTTAGTGCTAGGTGGTAACTCGGGTGACCAAATCACTACCGGGATGATAAAGATATCGTTATTGGTGATAACGGCGAGGTGGATTACGTTGACGGTGTACGCCGTTTGATCACCAGCACTGACACCGAAAACGGCACTGGCGGTGACGATGTTATCAGCCTAGGCGCAGGTCAAGACCATGCAATAGCAGGTGTGGGTAATGACGAGGTACGTAACGCATCGGGTGAGAGCATCATTATTGGTGATGATGGCTTTATCAGTAACGATGCAGAAGGCCGTTACATTGAGGTATCTACAGGCAATACCGAAATCGGTGGTGATGACCTATTAGTCGGTGGTAGCGACAGAGACATTATCTTCGGCGGTTATGGTAGCGATGAAATCTACGGTGGTGCGGGCCACGACATACTGGGTGGTGATGGCTCACTCGTTACGCGTGATGCCGACGGCACCATAGTGTTTGAGGCTATCGACCTGTTCACAGGTGGCAGCGACACCCTTGATGGTGGTGCAGGTGAAGATAGAATGCAGGGCCACTATGGTAATGACTTCTTTTTCGCCAACTTCAGTGAAGACGTATTAGTGGGTGAGTACGGTCGCTTCACCTTTGTGGAGATTGACGGTGAGGTTGTACCTGAGTCGATTATCTCCCTTGCAAACGGTGAGCTTGACCTTATCCGCGTACTGCAAACTGGCTTGTTCAGTGGCTATGCCGACCAGGTTTATCAAGAGTCAGCGTATCGCGAAGTGGGCCGTGAGCGCGCAGAGGACGAAGCAGAAACAGAAGTCGAATTTACTGAAGAAGCTGAGCTGGCCTTTATTGAGCTTGGTGGAATCATGACTTCGACTGGCGCAGGCGGTGCATCAGCACCATCGGCTCCAACTGCCAACACCGCGCCTCAAGCGCCAGTTCCAGAGCAAGAGCCTGAGGTTGTACCGCAAGAAGCCACAGAGCCAGCAGCGGAAGATGCTACTCCTGTAGAAGCTGCACCTGAAGCAGAAGCGCAGGCAGAGTCTGAACAAGTTGAACAGCAGTCTGAGGAGCTTGTAGCCGAGCTGAATCTGGTATCAACTTAGACGCTGCGATAGCTAGCGTTGCAGGTGCGGCAAGCTGGATGGTAATGCGCGCCGATACTAAAGGCAGAGGAGCAAGAAAGAACTAGTTAGGTTGTTGTAACCCTAAGAGGAGCTGTGGGTAAACCATAGCTCCTCTAGAGCCGAGCTAGACACATCAGAAATCCAAGACTAAGTTTATCAATAGGTTGCGCTATAGCGCACTCGCTTCACCGCTATTGAGCGAAGAGCATAGACCATAGGGAAGATGGTCAGGTATTTGTGCCAACAAGGATGTAGTTATGACCCAACAAAGCTCAATTGCGCCTCTCGAGACGCAGGTCGAGCACGCTCAATCCCAAGATGATTACTATCAGGCTTGGCTATCGAAACATAAAACCTTGATACCCGGATTGCAGGCGGCCGTCCTGTATCTGCCTATAAAGACTGAGCTAGTTCCTATCGCTAGCTTTAAGCCTGAGCACACCAACTTTCCTGAGCTCAATCAACTGATAACAGACAATAGACAAGCGACCGCTCCTATGGTGACGCGCTTAGCCGCTATCTCTCCTGATGGCGAGGCCTTTGGCCTGTTATACCCAGTCTTAGATACCCAAAATCAACTGATAGCCTTTGCTGCCTTCGCTATTCAGGTAAGCTCCCAAGAACAGCTTACACAGGCCCTAACGCTTTTGCAGTGGAGCGCTGCCGGCATTGAGGTTGCAGAGCAACAATTGAGAGCAGATAAGCTCGCTCGTGAGCAGGATTCCTATGCTCATCGAGTTGAGATACTGGCTCGGGTGCTGTCTGAATCTAGCTACGGAGCATCGGCAGTGCGCATGGTGACGGAACTGGCAGTGCTACTAAATTGTGACCGAGTCAGTCTAGGTGAGTATCAGAAGAAACGCTCTCGACTAAAACATCTCTCCCACAGTGCTCAGTTCGGTAAGAAGATGAACCATGTTCGTTTGATAGAGCGGGTCATGGATGAGTGTATCGATCAGGGTAAGATAATCCGTTTCCCAGATAGTGACGCAGAGAGCGAAGCGATTATTCAAGCCCACAGTAATCTGTCTAGTAGCCAAGGGATATTGGACTCATTTCTATTCCTCTTTATCTGCGTGGCGAAATCTATGGTGCGCTAGTGATTGAAGGTAAACCTGATCAAGAGTGGAGCATAGAAGATGCTGAGCTTTGCCAGAGTATCGCTAGCCTTGTTTTACCTACCCTAGACGATAAGCGAACCAATGATAGAAGCTGGTATAAAAAAGGGTGGGACGGCCTGACAACCCAGTTAGGTCGGCTATTTGGACCAAGATACCTAGGACGAAAGCTCACCTTGATAGGGTTGCTTGTATTAGGTTATTTGCTCGCCACGACCATGGGCGAGTACAAGCTCTCGGCTAATGCCACCATTGAGAGTGGCGTACAGAGGGCGATAGTCGCCCCTTTTGATGGCTATATCAATCAAGCACTAGTTCGCGCCGGTGACAAGGTAACGCAAGGTGAAGACCTTGTGTTGATGGATGATAGGGATCTGCGCCTCGAAAGACTTAAATGGCTCAGCGAAGAGAGTAAGTTGGTACGTCAGCGACTAGAGGCCTTGGCTGTAAGGGACAGAGCAAAGCTTAATATTCTCAATGCTCAAGAGAAGCAGGTAGCCGCGCAACTCTCCTTGGTGGAAAGCCAAATCGAACGAGGCAAATTGATCTCTCCTTATGATGGTTTGATTGTCAGTGGCGATCTCAGTCAAAGATTGGGCAGCGCAGTGACTAAAGGCGATGTGCTGTTGGAGGTCGCTCCTTTGAGCAGCTATCGTATTAAACTGCAGGTTCAAGAAAGTCGTATTTCGGATCTTTCTCTTGGTCAAACCGGCACCCTGTACCTTTCGGCACTGCCAGAAACAGGTTTCGAGTTCGAGGTCACTAAGATCACGCCAGTGACCGAAGCGCGAGACGGCTCAAGCTATTTTATAGTGGAAGCCGAATTTAATACCTCAGACTCAGAAAGTCAGCTGTTTGAACAACTGCAGCCGGGTATGGAAGGGTAGGTAAGGTTTATATCGACGAGCGCCTGATCTTCCATATCTGGACGCGAGACCTAACGGAATGGCTCCGACTGCAGGCGTGGTCTTGGTGGGGGTAGTTAGATGTCGCAGACCCTATTTAGCTCCTCTTGGTACAAGGTATCCGACCTAAAGGTTCGCATTCGCAAGCATGCAGACATACATAGGCATGTGTACAGAGACAAGGTGTGGTATGTATTGCAGGACCATGTCACTGGACAGTTCCAGCGCTTTACCCCGCAGGCCTATCAGCTTATTGGCTGATGAACGGTGAACGAACCCTACAACAGATCTGGGATATCGCCTGTAAAGAGCTGAAAGAGGACCTGCCAAGCCAAGACGAGGTGATTAACCTTGTCGGTCAACTCAATAAAGCCAATGTGGTTCAAACTAATGTCTTGCCCAGCATTAAGCACCTTCATAGGCGCAGTGAAACCGAGCAACGTAAGAAGATACTGCAACAACTAAAATCGCCTTTAAGTGTTCGAATTCCCCTTGTGGATCCGGAGCGCTTCCTTTCTGCAACCAGCGGTGTTGCCAGTGTTATCTTCTCTAAGTTTGGCGCCTGTGTTGGCTGCTAGTGGTAGCGCTGGGCATACTGTTTGCCACTTTGCACTGGACAGCGCTCACCAATAATCTCAGCGATCAGGTCCTTGGGGTAGAGAACCTATTTTTAATGGCATTGGTTTACCCTGTGATAAAACTGGCCCATGAACTGGGACACGGCTGGGCGGTTAAACGCTGGGGAGGCGAGGTGCATGAGATGGGGATTATGCTACTCATCTTTATTCCAGTGCCTTATGTGGATGCTTCGGCAGCCACCTCCTTTAGCAATAAATATCAGCGCATGATAGTGGGGGCCATCGGGGTATTGGCCGAGCTGTTTATGGCGGCTCTTGCCATGATAGTGTGGGTGCTGGTGGAGCCGGGTATCGTTCGGGCCTTAGCGTATAACGTAATGCTCATTGGTGGTATTTCGACCCTGCTGTTTAACGGTAACCCCTTACTAAGATTTGATGCTTACTATGTGCTGGCAGATTTTCTTGAAATACCAAACCTTGCAGCTCGAGGAAATGCTCAGGTTGGCTATCTTGTTAAGCGTTACCTATTTCGAATCTCTCAGGTCAGAACCAACGCCCACAGCGCATCAGAGTCGTTTTGGTTGGTTCTATACGCGGTAGCATCCTATATCTACCGCCTATTTGTGATGGTGGCGATATCCCTGTTCGTCGCCAGCAAATATTTCATTATCGGTATCATTCTCGCTATCTGTCTGTGATGACGAGCCTAGTGGTGCCTGTTGTTAAAGTGGTGGCAAAGCCAAGGCAAGACCCTCTTATGCGCAAGAAATCAGTAGCTATCTATCTAGGTTCATCACTTCTCATTGCTGGCATCGCTTTTATACTCTTTTATTTGCCACTTCCTTATAAAACCTACGCTCAAGGGGTTATCTATGTCCCACAAGAGGCGTATATTCGTGCCCAGACCGAAGGTTTGTAGATAAGGTTTATATTGAAAATGACAGTGAGATTGGTGTGGGTGACACCATTCTTGAACTCGATTCACCAGGGCTTGAATCCAGAGCGGAAGTGCTAAGGGCACAACTGGACGAAGCAAGGTTTCGCTACGAAGCCAGTGTTAATAATCGCACTGAGTCAGAGATATTGCTGCAAGAGTATCGCTATCTGGAGCAAGAGTATTGGGACGTGACTAATCGTCTATCAAACCTCACCATTAAGAGCCCAGCATCTGGCAACTTTGTGTTTGCGTATCGTAATTCAGAAGAGGGGCGCTTTTACAATCGAGGGGAAATCATCGGTTTCTTGGTAGATTTTGAGACGTTGCCACTGGCCGCGATGATCTCCGAAGATGACATCGATAGGGTAAGAAGTGAAACCCATGCCGTTACCCTTAAACTCGCCTCCCAGCCCAATAAAGAGTATCCGAGTAAGATATTGCGTCAGGTGCCTTCATCCACCCGCACCTTGCCCAGTTATGTGCTCAGCACAGAAGGGGGCGGCCTGATTGCCTTAGACCCGAATCGAACTACAGACTTGGAAAGTTATAACAGCTACTTTCGAGTTGAGCTCGACAGCAAGGCGGCACCTCTGGATAGATTCGATGAAAGGGTTCATGTTTTGTTTGAGCATGATCCAGAGCCCATTGCGTTTCGTTGGTATCGCGCTGTCAGACGTTTGCTATTGAGGCAGTTCGATGTATAAGCGCCCACAACGAAGGCCCAATTCAATCCTCGAGCGTCCGCAAAGAGTCATTGAAAAACAGGAACGAATGGAGCGCTGGTGGCGGACTTTAACCGCCTATATTAGCCGCCCTATCCGTTCTTCTATCTGGTTATACAAGCCCTTGCTGTGGGCCATAAAGAAGCGAGATAGTTTTTATAGAAATCTATCTGAGCAGGCGCTTAATCAGCAGATAGAGCATGTGGGGCATGAGCTGACACGCCTTGGATTGACTCACAAGCTGACCATAGAAGCTTTTGCTTTGATTCGTGAGGTTGCAGGGCGAGAGCTTGGGATGTGGCATTTTGATAGCCAGATTTTAGGCGGGCTTTCCATCCTGCATGGCAACATAGGACAGATGCAAACGGGTGAGGGCAAGACCCTTACCGCGACCCTGCCCGTTGCGGCTGCGGCACTAGCCGGTATACCCACCCATGTGGTCACCGTAAATGACTATCTTACTGAGCGAGATGCCGAGCTGATGTCACCTGTTTATCAGCGCTTGGGACTGAGCCTCGGCGTGGTAATCCAAGGATTGAGCCTAGCAGAGCGCAAGCAGCAATATGCCAAGGACATTGTTTATTGTACCAATAACGAGCTTGCCTTTGATTACCTTAAGGATTGCATTCAGTTAGGTCAGTTTGACCAATCTTTACAGCTGCATGCGCTGCGTTCAATGCCTTCGAAACATAGCTCTATGCTCGATAATCTCATGTTACGAGGACTCCATTTCGCCGTGGTGGATGAAGCCGATGGTGTGTTCATGGATGAGGCTACTACACCTCTCGTCATCTCTGGTGATTCTGCTCCGCAACAAGAACAGACAGAGATGTATATGCAAGCCTATGAGGTGGGAAGCAAGCTGGTCAAAGAGCAACATTTTCGCATTCATAAGCATGCGAGACAGATAGATTTTACCGCCGTCGGTGAGGAGTTTATTCAGGAACTGACAGAGGGCTTTGGTCCTCTGTGGCATGGTCGGGTTCGGCGCATTGAGTTGGTGAAGCAGGCGCTTACTGCAACGCACCTTTTTATTCGTGATAGGCATTACCTAGTGGATGACGGCCAGGTGATCATTATCGACGAGCATACGGGCAGGCGCATGCCAGACAGAACCTGGGAGCAAGGATTGCATCAACTTATCGAGATAAAAGAAGGATGTGAGTTGAGTGACCCTAGAGTCACCCTAGCCAGCATCAGTTTTCAAAATTTCTTTCGTTTCTATCATTACCTTTCTGGCATGACAGGAACCGCGGATGAGGTGAAGAGTGAGTTTTGGCGTGTATATGAATTACCTGTGGTGGATGTGCTACCCATAAACGCAGCAAAAGGCGTCAACTTGGCGAATCTATCTGTATTACTCAGGAGCAGAAGTGGCGCGAGATAGTGACTCGTATCAAGGCGCTTCAGAGTGAGAGTGAAAGACCTATCTTGGTGGGGACTCAGTCATTAAAGGATTCAGAATGGTTGTCAGGCCTACTCGATCAACAAGGTATAAGTCATCAGGTGCTAAATGCGAGACAGGATGAAGCTGAAGCTGAGATTGTCGCCTTGGCTGGACTCGCATCAAAGGTAACCATCGCAACCAGTATGGCTGGTCGTGGTACTGACATTAAGCTAGAACCTAGGGTAGAGGCGCAAGGTGGTTTGCACGTCATAGTGACAGGTCTGCATGAATCTTCGCGAGTGGATAGCAATTAGAAGGCCGTTGCGCCCGCCAAGGGGATAGGGGGAGTGTGGAGTTTGTGCTTCTCTGGAAGAGGAACTGATCACTAAAGGGTGGCTAAAGTCTTAAGGTCAATTATTTCACTGCCAATTCCCAAGCTATTGAAAAATAAACTATTGTTTAAGGGAATACGCCGCTGTCAGAAGATAATAGAGCATCAAGATGAACAGCGTCGCGCCCAACTATTGAAGCATGATGAACAGCAACAGGAAGTATTGTCGTTTTCGCAGCAGCAGGTTTAGTCGTATGAAACTAAGAAAAACATGGATGTTAGGCGCTCTCTTGGTCGCGCCTATGACAGTGCCTTTTAACGCTATGGCAAATCTTGATGGATTGGGTAATGAGCTTGCTCCATTGAGTTGTTTGCTTGAGCCCAGCCGTGACATTGAACTCTCTAGTGAGGTTCAGGGGGTTATCAGAGAGATAAGGGTAAACAGAGGCGATAGTGTAAAGAAGGGGCAGGTGGTGATGCGCCTTAATTCAACCCTAGAGGTAGCAGCGGTAAACACGGTTAAAGCGAGATTGGAGTTCGCTAAGCGCAAGGTTGAGCGTAATGCGGATCTGTATCGAAAGAACCTTATCTCAGACAATGAGCAAGATGAGATGCTCACAGAGCAGCGTCTTGCAGAGTTTCAGCTCAAGGAAGCTAGGGTAAAATTGAGTCAGCGTGAGACTAAGAGCCCTATCTCCGGTGTGGTGATAGAGCGCATTAAGGACCCTGGTGAATTTGTCGATGAATTACCCTTCTTAAGGATCGCAACCCTAAACCCTATGCATGCTGAGGTAGTGTTGCCTGCAGAGCTCTACGGCACGGTGAAGAAGGATGAGGCAGTGACTCTTTATCCGCTTAACTCACAAACACCATATGAAGGCAAGGTGAAGATCATTGACCCCATTATAGATGCTGCGAGTAACACCTTTGCAGTCATTGTCTCTCTAAATAATGATTCTGGAGCCTTATCCGCCGGGGTTCGCTGCCAAGTCGAGTTTAAAGGCTGATCGCCTATTCAAATATTCTATTCTTTACAACTGACCTACCCCTAAACCTAGGGTTAGGTCTTTGTGCTATTTGCAAAACATCAATATTACATTCCTAATATGTATTGTTTCAAATAATAAGTTACCCTCTGCGAAAATATAAGAACTGTATTTATATGAAATCAGATTCAATTAAATTTGTTTGATTGAATCTGATTTATTAACGGCTAATAAACTATTGGTATATCTTGGGTAGTCATTTGCGGAGGCTTCTAAGTGTGTGAATATATTGTTTTTATTGGCTGTGAATTCATTAAAAAATGTAGTTGGTAGTAAATATATAAAGTAGTTTTAGATTTAATATTTGAGGTTCTGCATATGGCGGTATTAAAGAAGTTTAAATATGATCATATCAAGGTGGGGGACGTTGTGTACGTCGCGACACCGGTTTGGTCGGGGCATATAAATAAGCGAGGATTAAAATTAGGGGATTATTTCTTGCCTTATTCAGTGACTAAGATTACCCCTTTGTTTTTGATGTCGAGAATATTGGTCGATTTAGGAAGTCCGATGGCCATTGTAACGGCGCTAGCACCTTTGGTAGCCGTGCTTTTGATATTGGCGACTTTTGTCCCACTCTTGGGCGTGTTTCCGATCAGAGTGAAGAGTACAAATTAGCGCAAAGTAGAGAGAAACTTATTGAGTGGATTAATTTCAATATGATGCGCTATCCCATCAACAGTAATGTACTTAACTGTGATGAACTTGGAGAGCTCAAAATTCTATTGGAGAAAAACCTCTCCCAGTATTCTAGTTCAAAGTCGATCTAATCTTTGTTGCTAGATCCCCACTATTTTCTGTCCCACACTGTTTAGGTTAATTAAAAAAGGACCAAGCAGATGGGACAGAACCTTGCTCAAAACAAACAGAATGCTATCGAATTTTATAAGATGGCTTATCTTGGCGATCCTGTGAAAGCGGTGGATCTCTATGTAGGGGATGAGTACATCCAGCACAATCCCTTGGTCGGTAATGGGAAACAACCCTTTATCGATTACTTTCTAGAGATGGCTAGAGACTACCCCAACAAGAGCATAGAGTTTGTTCGAGCAGTTGCAGAAGATAACCTAGTTGCTTTGCATACCCATCAAGTTTGGCCAGATGGTGATGAATACGTGACTATGGATTTTTTCCGTTTCGACGATAACGGCAAGATAGTAGAGCATTGGGATTCTCTGCAACAGATCCCGGAAGGGACAAAGAATGGCAATACCATGTATTAGAGGCAAAAAATGGCACCCAAAACTTGGGTGCCTTAAAAAAGCGGTGCGCCGTGGAGCGCCTACTTAACTGGAAGCAAACAGTCAGAGGTTGGATTGTGCAAGATTTCCGTCTGTTCGAGTTAATAATAATACTTCTCATTTAGATCTATCAACCCTAGAGCGTGATCCTGATCAATAAAACTAAATGAAAATCATTATCAATAATGTTTTGTAGCAATTTACCGTACGTAACTACTTTCAAAATTGACTTGAGACAAGATTTTTAGAGTAACTTTCCATCAATCTGATGTTAAAATAGTCATAACGATGGATCGCAAAATATGAAAAAAGCTCTACTTTTAGCTCTATCCGCAGCAGTACCTTTCTCAGCTGTGGCTGATCATGACAATACAGTTATCAACGGCTTGGATTTTGGCCCTCTGGCTCAACTCGTTGGCACCTGGCAATCGACGGCTGCAGGTGGTGTTGATATTTCTCCTGCTCAAACGGGAACCCCTCAAGGGGAGGGGGCACCTGCCATTACTCCTTTCTATGAGACTATGACCTTTGAAGTTGCTGCAGATGCGGTGAACGCCAGCGAACAAACGTTAGTTGCTCTCTATTACAAGCAAGAAGTATTTCGTAAGGCTGATGATTCTAAGTTTCACGATCAGCGAGGTTATTTGATCTACGATAAGGATAATCAGATTGTATATAATTCCTTCTGCGTGCCGCGCGCAACCTGTATCACTGCTGAGGGCGTTGCAGGAACCGATATGACGCTTAAGGTTTCTGATAGAGGCGTAGCAGAGTCTAACTTTATGAAAGATAACGCAACCACCACCGATTTCTCTATGACGCTGAAGATAGAGGGCGATACCCTGACATATTCACAGAGTACGGCACTAAACATCTACGGCAAAGAGTTTGCCCATACGGATACTTCAACTCTACAAAGAATGAAATAGTTTTAGTAAGGCACTCAGTAGAGTGGCTTTTTAATGATGGTATCTATTGGTATGTAATGCGTTTCATAAGCGAAATAAATGTTTGAATATTCGTATTAAGCTCTTGTTTTAAAATCGTTAAATAGCTCACAACATATTTCAAATTTATGTCGCTCACCCTCAAGTTTCTAACTTAGAGAGCCCTATACTGTAAGTGTTGTAGTTCATCTCAAGGAGGTAAGGGTGATGAGCAGAAAAATGAGTAGTAACCATGAGAGCTTGGAAGGCAAAGGAAGCCTGTGTAAGTTCTTTCTCTTCCTAGCGATATTTGCAGGTATGAGTGCATCGGTCATTTTGTCGATAACTCAGTGAAAAGAAAAACGACCTCTGATGAGGTCGTTTGTGGTTACAGGGTTAGACGAATGATGACGTCGAGCATTTTGTCGAAGCAGGGGCCGAGATCGCTCTCGTCCTCAGCGAAACAATACACTCCCTGTTTTTGATTGGGTTCAAATTCGTCAGCAGTAGCGTCACGGCTTTGCATTCTTGGATCATTTGCCATTCGATACAGCATGTCCTCACCGGTGCCGTTCCCCATATCATCGAGAAGTGCGTCACCTAAACCCAACGTAAAGACAAATACGCCATCTTCACGAGCTTGGTAGGCCATCTTTTCTGGAAGGTCTCGGGATATCTTGCGCATTATGGATTGAAACTCACTCTCACCAGTATCAGCAGAATAGGTAGTCTCACCAGCACGAGGTCCCCCGAGTAACCTAAACCCTTGATACGTATCGTTAGCCAATATATCCACGTGTTTGTAGATATCGTATGAGCTACTTACAGTTGAGCCATCAACAGTGTAGTCAAGGCGTTGTCTCATAGCCGTAGGATTCCATAGTCCACGACCTGAGCTTCCCGTTGTCGAGATTGCAGCCTCGTAATCAGTTCCGTCTATGGAGAAATTAGAAGTGAAGGTGTTTGGTGCACCATCAGTAAAAATCACTAAAACTCGCAAGTTAGCAGCTATTGGGTCTGCGCCGTCGAATTGATTGTATCCACTTAAAAAGCCACCGGCAGTGTTTGTGTAGTGCTGATTGCCACCTGTCTCATAAGTCATCGCATCGATTGCTGTATTTATCGAGTCGTTGTTATGACTTCTTTGCAAAGTATTAAAAGGAATTACTGTATTTGCACCATAACCGTACTGGGTTACGGAGACACGATCGAAGTCAGGATTGAAGTTGCTCAGGAAGTTTTTTGAACGCTCAAGTACAGTGTCGAATACATCTTCGAGTGAACCTGAGTTATCTATCACCAAAGAAATATCAACCGGTCTGCGTATAGTCTGAGCTTCAACGCCCACAGGCCAAGTATCAAAGCCCAGCAGTTGGATAAATGAGGTAGGCATATCGGCGGTGGCAGTCAAATCGATGGTGATATTGTCATCCGCATCATAGGTATAGGTTGGGTTGCCAATACTGGGCTACTTTGCGACAGGGCGTCAGAGAGGTTCACGTTGAAATATTTTTGTGCAGCCGCTGTTGCGTTGGCTTCTCGAATGGTTTTACTGGCTCCGTTTGAAATAGCCCTTGCCGCGGCTATTCCCGCCGCATCCACTGCAGCAAATAACTTGGCCTGTGTGGTGTAAGCTCTGCCTGAGTCCACAGCAAGCCCGGTTAAAATAAGAAGGAAGGGTAGTGAGATTACCGTGAGTAGGGTTGCTAACCCTTTGGACATTCGAGGTCTGTTTCGTTTCACGTCCATAGTGATATCCTCATAGGTAAGTGAGCTCTCTTATCGAAAAGTCTGTATCAAATATGAATGTTGATACAGGTGAATATCGATAGATTACCTCAACCACATACACTGTCTCTCCATCGTCCAGTGTAAGCGGAAAGTTGTTCAAATCAGGCGTAGTAGAAATGTTACATTCGCCATCTGTCCAACTGGCGCACGCCCCCCATGTCGAATCTAATGTCGTATAGCCCCCGTCTTGCCAACGGTACTGTTGGTTCAAGTAGGCGCTTGTGGATTGCCACTGGAATCGTCACCTCTGCCACTACTTGGCTGATGAACATGGCTCCGTCAGTAACCATATCGAGAGGATTTGAGGTGGAAGCGACGATATCCATTACCTCTTCGGGGGTTTGTGAGCTATTTCTAGCAATGATGTTGGCGCCTTCACGACTCAAACTGATAATTATGTTATTGGCTTGGATTACCTGAGTCACCTCAAAGATGCCCATCATGATGATGAGCAGGACCGGGGTGATGATTGCCATTTCCACTGATGCTAATCCGGCTTGGCATTTGCGAAAGAACAAACTTTTCATAGGCTCTCTCCACTCTAAAAGGCTTCATTCTTCATAGCAGTACTGACGGTAAACTCATACTTACCGTCGCTCAAAAGGGGGTAGATAATCGGGCTAAAGGTCGGCCATTCGCAGTCGATATGGATAGCTATTGTTTCACCAGCAGAACCGAATGTAGAGGTGACGTCGTTGCCATCGACATCCTCTGCTCGAATGCCATTGATTTTGACTACTCTAGTTAACAACCCATCGGATTCTTGCGAGATTTTTTCTAATATGGCCAAAGAACGAAGACGGTCGTCTTCTATTTCATTGGGGTCTAAGTCTGAGCGTCCAGTAATCGCGTATCGAGCGCCTTCACGCACCGCATGTTGCATGGTGAGTTTGACGTAACCAAACAGTGCAAAATCGACGATCGTGAATATAAGGGCAAACAAAAGGGTGGCGACGATCGAGAATTCGATCAATGAGGCACCACGAAGCGACTTAAAGGAAAGCCGTCTGTTCGGTTTTTTCGAGTGTTCACACTCTTGACAGAGGTACGTTTCGCATCCATTGCGTCCCAGCCTTTTACCAATAAGAACCGAGCCCTGCCATCTTCCCAAGATGCAAGACATGATATTAGGTATAAGTTTGCGTTTTTGGGTTGTCAAAGGGCGAAAATAGCTACACCAAAAGGGGTAGGACATTTTGCTTTATTTTTTAATTGGTTAATAAATGAACAGTGATTTGCAAAAAATTTACCCTAGTGTTTTGCCTTACGCATAAGCTCAAAACATTCACGGTGTCAATAAATTAAGGAGGCTTTGTCAGCCTCCTAGTTGATGGACCGATTGCAACTAATTGAGCGTTTCTCTGAGTGCCTTGGTTGCTTTTACCATATTAGCCAAAGCCGCTTCGGTTTCCTTCCAACCCCGTGTTTTTAGTCCGCAGTCCGGGTTAACCCAAAGACGTTGCAGTGGAATATACTGGTTCGCTTTTTTGAGCAAATTGGTTATCTGTTCTTTACTAGGAACGGCTGGAGAATGGATATCATACACTCCTGGGCCAATGTCATTCGGGTAGTTAAATGACTCAAATGCTTCGAGCAGTGCCATCTGAGAGCGAGCGGTCTCTATTGTAATCACATCAGCATCCAATTTCGCGACTGCATCTATGATCTCGTTGAACTCGCTGTAGCACATATGGGTGTGGATCTGGGTTTCAGATTTTGCAGATGATGCGGATATCTTAAAGGCATCCACAGCCCAACTAAGATAAGCCTTGTGGTCACTCTTCTTAAGTGGCAAGCCTTCTCGAATCGCAGGTTCATCAATCTGGATAATATTGATGCCTACATCTTGCAGATCAGCGACCTCATCTTTCAGTGCTAGTGCAATTTGTTTTGCTGATATCTCGCGAGCTACATCTTCTCGAGGGAAGGTCCAGCAGAGTATGGTCACAGGGCCGGTGAGCATGCCTTTCATGTGGTTATTGGTAAGAGATTGCGCGTAGCTCGACCATTTTACCGTGATAGGTGCTGAGCGTTTAATGTCAGATGTAATGATGGCTGGTTTGACACAACGTGAGCCATAGCTTTGAACCCAACCAAAGTTGGTAGTTTGGAAGCCCTCAAGGTGTTCAGTAAAGTATTCTACCATGTCATTTCGCTCAGCCTCACCATGTACTAAGACATCAAGGCCCAGTGCTTCTTGCTTTTCGACACAGGCTTTTATTTGCGCCTTTAGGTGGGCCTCATATTGTTCGAGCGTTATCGCACCGCGCTTGAATTGACTTCGTGTAGCTCGAATATCCCAGTTTGTGGGAATGAACCTATAGTTGTGGTCGGTAGCTGGGGCAGATTTAGCTTTGCTTGCTGTGCTTTGATACGAGCAGCAAAATCTTCTTCGCGCTCACCGCTTTTCCCGTTGAGACTGGCGATGCGCGCTTGAACCTCGGGCTTGGTAACTTGAGTATTGCTGGCTCGCTGTCGAATCGGCTCGCTATATTCTATGCACCAAGCTATCGCATTTTCATCACCCTTCAGGGCAGATGTTAGCTTGGCTATCTCACTCAGTTTTTGTTTGGCAAAGGCAAACCACCCTGGATTTGAAAGCTGTGATTCAGAGCCAAGATCAACTGGGGAATGCAGTAGAGAGCAGGAAGAAGCAATCCAAAGTTTTTCTTTTCGGTCGCGAGCGATGGAAGCTAGGTCTTTAATCCAAGCCCCCAGATCGGAGCGCCAAACATTGCGTCCATTAACAACCCCAAGTGACAGCACCCAATCAGCAGGTATCTTTGGCGCTATTGAGTTTAGTTGCTTAGACCCTGCGACTAGATCCAGATGTAGGCCATCGATTGGCAGCTTGCTTATGGTATCGAATGACTCTTCGATGTGATCAAAATAGGTGGTGAGAAGCAGTTTCACTCGCCCTTGGAGAGCCTTGTATGCAAAACCAAACGCCTCAAGCCAGTTTGACTCAAGTTGCAGAGCAAGGATAGGCTCGTCAATCTGAACCCACTCCACATCTAGGTCGCTGAGTCTTTGTAGGATCTCTTGATAGGTATCGAGCAATTGGGGAAGTAGACTGAGTTGGTCGAAGCCTTCTTCTACTGTCTTGCCTAGATATAGGTAACTCAATGGTCCAAGAAGGCTGACCTTCACTCGATGTCCAAGAGCTTGTGCTTCCTTGACCTCTTCAAACAGTTGTAGCCAACTTAGCTCAAAAGTATCGGATTTAGAGAACTCTGGAACCAGATAATGGTAGTTAGTGTTAAACCATTTAGTCATGTCTGCAGCATGACCACAATCGCACTCGGTGTCGCCTCGAGCAATGGTAAACAGGGTATCAATATTGATGCCGTGCTTGCGGTGACGCTGTGGAACATGTCCCAGTAGCAAACTGGTATTAAGGACATGATCGTACCAAGCGAAATCGCCTACGGTGACAAAGTCCAGTTCAGCATCGGCTTGTGCTTGCCAGTTCTTAGCGCGAAGTTCTTTACCTACAGATAGCAGGGTATCCAGGTCGCTGTCACCCCTCCAATAAGCCTCAAGAGCAAACTTAAGTTCGCGTTTTTCACCAATTCTTGGGTAGCCTAGAATATGTGCTTTTGTCATCTCATTATCCTCACGATGTTTGTGTGTATTCATCATGAGGCCATCTAAGCGATTGAAACAATTGCAACTTATTCAAGGTTGGCTTGAGCAGATTTCATAGTGAAATGTTAGGTTTAGAAAATTACTTATAGACGTCTAGACGTTCGTGTGGCTTAATGAAGTCAGGATTAAACAGCAAGGAAAGTTATGATTGAGCTCAAGCACTTACGCACCATGCGCGCTCTACAACAGCACGGTTCATTAAGCGCCTGTGCTGAGAGTTTGCATATTACCCAATCGGCTGTTTCTCATCAGGTAAAAGAGCTTGAGGTGCGTATTGGCGCGCCGCTGTTTTATCGTAAAACCAAGCCGCTGAAGTTTACCTCTCAAGGTGAGCGTTTGGTGGCGCTTGCCCATGAAGTGCTACCAAAGATCCATGAGGTGGAACTCTCGCTAAAAGAGCCTTTGGATATTGATTCTTTTACCCTAGCGATCGATTGCCACTCTTGCTTTCAATGGCTACTGCCGACCATCAAAAAATTTCAAACGGACTATCCAAATCTAAGTGTGGATCTAGAGTCGGGATTTCATCAGCAACCTTTGGAAAGGCTTCTTGCAGGTGAGATTGACCTTATGATCACCTCGGATGTGGAGTCTCGCAGTGACCTGCATTTTGTGCCCCTGTTTGGCTATGAGTTGCAGATGGTGTTTGCCAAGGAACATGAGTTTGAGACTAAAGACTTTATTGAGCCATCTGATCTAACCAATCAAACGCTTCTTACCTATCCGGTAGAGAAGCAACGCATGGATATCTATAACCTATTTCTAAAGCCAGCCAATCTCGAGCCTAAGAAATGGAAGCGTGTGGACAATACTGCGACTCTGCTGCAGATGGTTTCTGGCGGGTTTGGAGTCGCGGCGCTTCCTGATTGGGCGGTTCGTACTTTTGAAGACCAATCCTTGATTGCTACCTGTAAGGTTGGTGAGTCTGGGATTCAGCGTCACTCCTATGCAGCGGTTCGAATTGCCGACAAAGACCAACCCCATATTGCAGACTTTGTGCAGCGAGTAAAACAGCACCACAAACGTAAATTTACGTTCTGATTTACGATTTAATGTTCCCTTAAACCATCACGATTTGTGACGCTTTTCTCGTATTGGTTATTTCGCCCGTGTATGCATTTTAATTCATGGCATAGTTCGCCAAGTTCAACCTTGAGAGCAAAGACTATGAAAACTGAAAGAGAAAAAATGCTGGCCGGAGAGCCATACGACGCATGGGATAAGGACCTTTTGGATGAGCGCGTTCAGAGTCGCAAAGTTCAGCAAAAACTGAATAACAGCATTCCCGATACCGAGGAGTGGCGCGAGGCGATCGATGCCTTAATCCCTGGTAACGACAATGCCTATCTAGAGCCTCCGTTTCGTTGTGATTACGGCTCAAACATTAAGGTAGGTAAAAACTTTTACACCAACTTTAACTGCGTGATTCTAGACGTAAACACGGTAACCATAGGCGACAACGTTCTGTTCGCACCTAACGTTCAGATCTACACCGCTGGTCATCCGTTGGATGTGAAAGGGCGCGTGGAAGATGCCATCGAGTTTGGTTACCCGATCACTATCGGCGATAACGTGTGGCTTGGCGGCGGCGTGATTGTTTGTCCTGGTGTGAATATCGGTGAAAACACCGTTATCGGCGCAGGTAGTGTCGTGACCAAGGATATTCCTGCGAACGTAGTGGCTGCAGGAAATCCTTGTCGCGTGATCAGAGCTATCGAGAACTAACCTCGTCTACTAAATAAAGCAGATTTTGATAGGCGATTCCGCTGTGTCGCGATAAGCCTATCTCGCAGGTAGCGCTGGTACTAAAGCCGCGACTGCAGCCCTCTGGCACCTGAGCCTTGAGCGGGCTTAATGCGCTCTCATTCAGCTCAGGTGTTATAACACCCTTTGTACCCGCAAAGCCGCAGCAATGCACATGCTCTGGTACTATCACTTCACTAGAGCAGCGTTTGGCTAATGCCAATACTTCATTCTGATGCCCAAGCTTTTGATTGCTACAGGTGAGGTGCAGCATCACGGGTTCATTGATGGCGTTAAGCTCAAGTTTCTCCATGACCTCTTTTGCCACAAATTCACAGCTATCAAAGAGCTTAAACTGCCCAGAGAACTGTGAGCTAGACTCGAGAGCACATGGGCTCGCATCAAACACTATCGGGATCTGCCCGTCTTCTGAGAGCTGTTTTAGTGCCAGTTCTAGCTCTAGAGACTTTTGCTTAGCAAGGTCCTTGTCACCCATGCTGGCATAGGGCTTACCGCAGCAGAGCGTGTCTACATCTTGTGGCAATATGACCTCAATACCCGCTTTCTGGCAGATAGAGTGGAACACCTCTGAAAGACTTAAGTTGTTTGAGCCCAAGGTGCGAGAAACACAGGTAGGGAAATAGATGACCTTGTTTTGATGCTGGCTTGTTTTGCTTTCGATCTGCTTGGCCGCTAGTGGCAGGGTTGAGAGCAACACAGGTGTGCCCAGTGGTTTATTCAGCTTACGTGTCAGACGCTCAATATTCTTGGCCCCAACAGCTTTACCAGCATTGATTGGCAGTGAGTCCCCAACGAGCTATCTGGGTGGCTTTATCGAAGTTGTTTGCGCTCCACTTTGCGATAGGGTTGGACTTAGACTTGCTTCTAAGAGAGTCGATTAAGGTGCCAGTATTGATACTAATGGGACAGCGCGACTCACACAGACCAGTGACGGCGCAGGTTTCAATTCCCTGATAATCAAACAGTTTTTCAAGTTCTGGGTCGACAGCCCCTTTGGCCTGTTGGCCTTGTAATTCTCGGTACAACACTATGCGCTGACGAGGGGAGAGTGACAGGGTTTTACTCGGACATACTGGCTCGCAAAAGCCACACTCCATACAGGGGTCCACGTTTGAATGGGTTGCCGGCATCGGCTTAAGATCTTTGAGGTGCGCATTGCTGTCTGTATTGATGATAACCCCAGGGTTCATCAGATTAAGCGGGTCAAACAGCGATTTTATCTCGAGCATTAAGCCGTATGCGTCCTTCCCCCATTCTAGCTCTACAAAGGGTGCCATATTACGCCCCGTACCGTGTTCAGCTTTGAGCGAGCCTGATATTTCACTGCTACCAGTTCAGTCACCTCCTCCATAAAGGTGCGATATTGCTCGGTAGCTTCTGAGGTGTCGAAGTTCTGGGTAAAAACGAAGTGTAGGTTGCCATCTAGGGCATGGCCGAAGATGATGGCTTCATTGTAATGGTATTGCTCAAACAAGGATTGCAGTTCACGGACGCCATTAGCAAGCTTTTCGATAGGAAAGGCAACGTCCTCAATGATGACGCTACTGCTGAGCTTTCGGATTGCGCCAACGCTGGTAGAAGCCCTTTGCGCGTCTTCCACAAAGAGGCTATCAAGTCTGAGTCTTGAGTAAATTCTTGCTTACCTATCAGAGAAAACTTCGAGGTAACCTCGTCTAGCGTGGTGCAAGTCTCTAGCAGGGTTTGCTCTGAATTAGCGCTGCACTCAATGAGCAGCGCACAGGCCTCGCAGTCGACCTGTTTTAGGAATTCGGGCACGCCCTCTTGCTCGGCAATCGAGGCAAGGGCGCGTCCATCCATCAGCTCTACGGCATCAACGGAGTGTTTGGACAAAGCCTCAACTGCTAGGCTGGCATCTTCGATATTGCTAAATACCACCAGGCTAGCTGCTTTATGGGACTTGATATCGATAGTGCGATAGGTGATATCCACCAAGAAACCCAAGGTGCCCTCTGAGCCTATGATGAGGTGCTCTAGGATATGAATAGGGTCTTCAAAGTCGATAAGCGCATTTAGGCTATAGCCGGTGGTATTTTTTAAAAGATATTTGTGCTTGATCTTTTCCAGCAGGCTCGGATTTTCAAGGCAAGCCACTCTTAGAGATGAGAGGTTATCTAACAGCTTTTTATGGGAGTGTCGGAACCGCTCAATAGAGTCTGCATCTCCGGTATCAAGCAGGGTACCGTCACTTAATATCACCTTTAAACAGGTGACGGTCTGATAAGAGTTATCTGCGGTGCCACAACACATTCCGCTGGAGTTATTGGCTGCGATACCGCCTATTTTGCAGGTATCAATGGAGGCAGGGTCGGGACCTATTTTCTTGCTATAGGGAAGTAGATAGCGGTTGGCATCTGCCCTACTACGCCAGGTTCGAGACGTATTTTGGCGCCGTTGTCTATTATCTCGTGTCCGCGCCACTCATTGGTCAAGGTAATTAGAACCGAGTCTGAAATGGCTTGCCCAGAAAGGCTAGTGCCCGCAGCGCGAAAGGTATAAGCAAGACCGTATTCGCTACAAGCCTGAATGGTTTTTTGAACCTGTTCAATATTGTCGAGCCTTAACACCAATTTTGGTATCAAGCGATAGAAGCTAGCGTCAGTGCCGTAGGCAAGGCAGAGGTAAGGGTTATCGACGATCTGTTCCGGTCTAAGAAAACCGCTTAGCTGAATCTTTAACGATGAGTAGGGAGGAGCAAGAGACACGGTAATTCCTTTACTGCGAGAATCTTATATAAGATTAGAAAATTCTCGCCCGCCGTGCCTCTGTCTTTGCTTGAATTGAGAGCCAGTTAACCCTCAGGCACCTCAGAATTGAATCCGCGGATGATATTAAAATGGGTCACCACAGCAAACAGGCCAATAACGATACCTAGTTGCCATACATGGGTAAGGCCGATCTGCATCAGGCTCATACTCACGACAGACGACACTATCATCTGACCTCCACCTTGCAGCGCCGCCGCAGTGCCCGCTCGGTTGCGATACGGCTGCATCACTAGAGACTGAGCGCATGGTAGTGCAAGGCCATTACCTATCACCATAATTAGCTGGCCCAACATCAACCACAGTGGCTCTAATGGGCAAAGGATAAGCCAAGCTGCTGCGCACAACTGAAGTACTGGGGTGATCTTAAGGGTGCGCTCAATGCCAATTCGTGGTCGCAGCTTGTTGCTAAGAGACGTACCAGTAAACATACCTAGAGCAGGTATTAGCGCCCACAGTGCGTATTCATCAGAAGACATGCCTATCTGGTTTTGCATCACAAACGGCATCAATGAGATGGTGGTGATAACCAAGCTGAAGTTAAGCCAAGAGATGCCAGAGAAGCTAATAAAGTAGCGCGTGGTTACTAGCTCTTTATATTGTTTCACCATGCCCAAAGGAGAGGGTAGAGGTTTTCTGTTTCGCATGGTTTCGTCAAACTTAAGTGCAAGTACTATCCAAATAAGCGAGACGTAACAGAGCAATGAGATAAACACCATGCTCCAACCGAAATAGTGGTTGATAAAACCGCCTAGAACGGGAGCAAACAGTGGAGTGATGGAAGCCGCCATCGCAATATAGGAAAGTGCGGTAGGTAACTGGCTCCAGAATAGCTGTCCCTGGTGGAAGCGCGAGCTAACACGGCACAGCAGCCGGTGCCTAAGCCCTGCAAAAATCGTCCTAGAACCATAGCTTCAAAGGAATCACTGAAGGCTAGGATGGCAATGAGCCCAGCTATAGCGATTAGAAGGCCGGCAAGTAATACACGCTTTCGACCCAAGGAGTCGGAGATAGGACCATAGATAAACTGCGAAGGACCGAAACCGAGTAGGTAGATACCCACTAAGAGTTGAGCTTGGTCTAGGGTGATGGAAAAATCTTTGGCTATCCAAGGTAGGGATGGAAAAACCAGTCCCATGCTGAGCTGTCCAATACTGATGATCAAACAGGCCAAAAATATTGGTCGTTTACGAAAGGTCTCTGCGTTCAAGTGGCGTTCTTTTGCATAATGCGGGGGACGCATATTATGCATGAAAAACGGGCACTTAGCGATGCTAACTAAAACGTTATTTCAATTTTCAAGCCTTTCTTCCCAGCAGGATCGCTGTAGCTAAGTTTGATGTCTGCATCATGCAGTTTGGCCACCACAGCCACTAGGGACAACCCCAGCCCATGACCCTTGCTATTGCGGCTGGCATCGGCGCGATAAAGACGCTGGAACACCTTGGTATGCAGGCTAGGGTCGATACCTGGACCGTCGTCTTCAATCACTAGTTTGTTGTTTGCTACACGAAGCTTGATAGTGCTGTTTTCAGGGCAATATTTATGGGCATTATCCAGAAGGTTGTAGATAACCCGAAACAGTAACGAGCGCTCACCTGTAACTTCGCTAGGCTCGATATCGACTTCAAGGGTTTGCCCTTTTTCTTCAAACTGTGCTTCAGCCAATTCAGCTGCATCCTCAGCAATCGCCGCCAGATCTACTTGAGTAAATTGAGCACTACTTTGTGTTTCGAGTTTGCTCAGTTCCAACATGGCATTGAAGGTACTGATGAGATCTTCGAATTCCCTTTGGATTTGCTCACTGTCCTCAGTGGATGGGGTGTCCAACAGGCTCAATCTATTGCGAATTCGGGTCAGTGGGGTACGCAAATCATGGGCAATGGCGTCTGTTACCCCTTGTATCTGATTAACCGATGACTCAATTTCATCCAGCATAGAGTTAATAAAACCTGAGATGCGATCCCACTCATCATCATTACCACCCAATGGAATACGCCCATCGAAGCGGCCCTTCTCTATCTGAGAAACCACCAGGTGAATACTGGATAGATGGCGCTTCATACGCTGTCTGATGAGAAAACTTGGGATCAAGGCGATGAAGAAAGAGCAGATCAGCACCGCAATCGCTGCTTGAGCAAAGTTCTCTTGGATCTCCCATAGGTATTCGTTGTCGGTCGCCACCAACACCTGGTAGTTGTCGCCATGATGCTGGCACCCTTCTAATAGGCGTATGCCACCTCTGCCTGCTACAGGAAAAGGAGAGAGCTCAGGGCAGTGACCAATGGAGCTTGGGATTGAATTTAGAGCGCCAAAATACTCGTTATCCGACAGGCGTCTTATCACCGTGAATACACCTTGCTGGGCAAAGGCATCGTCTTCGGTAAGAAACTCAAGGTCGATTTCGTCTTCGGGTGTCGTTTCCAAGGCTTGCTGCAGTTGCTGCACGTGTTGTATCAGCAGTTGCTGCTTGGAATTCACCATAGGCTGAATACTGAGGTAGTAGATAGAAAATAGGGCCAGAGCCACCGCCAACCACAACATCAAGGTGACTGACAGCGACAGGCGCCATAAAGAGTGTCGACGCCACAGGCGAATAAGCTTATTTCCTATCTGATTCATGTTTTAGGCCTTGAGCTTGATCATGCGATAGCCGGCGCCGCGTACGGTCTCGATAAGGTTGGGCTTGCCTTCTACCTCAAGCTTTTTTCTGAGCCGTGCAATATGCACGTCAATCACATTGGTCTGAGGGTCGAAGTTATAATCCCATACCGCTTCAAATAGCAGCGAACGGGTCACCACCTGACCGGCGTGCTCTACTAGATAACGAAGCAGCTTAAACTCTTTGGCTTGAAGATTAACCGACTGCCCATCTACCAGCACCTGCTGAGAGAGTAGATCGATCTCAAGGTGTCCATTGGATAGCTGACTGGTTTGAGCAGTTTGAGTTGGCTGTGCGCGAAGGGCGAGGATCTCAACTCGGGCCAATAACTCCGCAAGGGCAAATGGCTTGGTGAGGTAGTCGTCACCGCCTTGTTTTAGTCCCTTTACTCGCTCATCCACACTATCTAGCGCACTTAAGATAAGTACCTTTGAGTGTATGTTGCTGCACGCAGCGCCGCCAGGACGCCAAGGCCATCCAGTTTAGGAAGCATACGGTCGAGAACAATCACAGAGTATTGCCCTTCGATCGCCAAAAACAGTCCATCTTGACCGTTCTCAGCACTATCTACCTCATAGCCTTGCTGTTTAAGTGAGAGACACAGGTATTCCCGCGTCTCTCTGTCGTCTTCAATAACTAGTATCTTCACAGATGTCTCTTGTTATTTACGTTTAAGTTTTGGGATCTCTTCGCCGGTCGCTACGTTGATAAGTAGCTTCTGGTGACCAGTCTCAGCGCTTGCTAGCTCGACCTCGTAGAATACGATGCCTTTCTTGTTCTCAAGCTCAGCTTCGATCATGTTGGCATTGTATTTAGTTTCAAGCTCAACGATCTTATCGATGATATCGAAGTTTGCTTTTTGAACTTGCTCAATCGCGATCTTGTCTTCTTGATCTAGGTCGCTGAAGCCCAGAGTGGTTAGGCTTTCGGTTTCGTGCTTTAGAAGTGAGCCATCTTGAACCGAGTATTTCATCTCGTGCTCATAACCCTCTGCTATATCCACTACCTTGAATTGGAAAGCGAAGGTTTGATCGCGATAGTCATCCAATTCAATCTCGGTTACAACACCCTTTGACACCTTACGTACCTCAGGTGCCAGTTCTACAAGTGAGGTATTGCCCGATTGTAGAGCCATTAGAGATAGGGCTGCGTCGTTATCAGCGTGAGCCACGCCAGCCATAGTTAGAAGTGAAGCGATTAGTCCGGTTTTAATAAATTTCATGGTGTACCTCTTAGCAATAAACGATAGCGACAATGTTCCAAAGGGAGAACAGGGCAAGATAGCTGGTAATACAGATACTTAATCCACGTTTGGTTCTACTCTTCATTGTCGTCCTCTCAATAGCCCGAATCTTTGTTCGGGCTTTCCGTTGTTTCGATGAGGACACTTTACCGAACTAACCTAACCTCAAGATGGAGAGAAGATTAAATAAAATTAATAATGCCAAGGAAACTTGCCAAACTCTTTTGGACGCTTCTCTAGGAAGGCATCGCGACCCTCTTGCGCTTCATCTGTACCATAAGCAAGGCGCGTTGCTTCACCAGCGAACAGTTGCTGACCGACAAGGCCGTCGTCTGGAAGGTTAAAGCCATACTTCAGCATACGCATGGCGGTTGGTGATTTGCTGTTGATCTCTTTACCCCAACGAAGGGCTTCGTTTTCAAGTTCAAAGTGATCAACGACCTTGTTTACCATACCCATCTCATAGGCTTCTTGCGCGCTGTAATCAAAACCGCAGAAGAAGATCTCGCGAGCACGTTTTTGACCTATCATCTTGGCAAGGTATGCAGAGCCATATCCAGAGTCGAACGATGCCACATCTGGTCGGTTTGTTTAAACACGGCATGCTCTTTTGAGGCCAAAGTGAGGTCACAGACTACGTGCAGGCTATGACCACCACCTACTGCCCAGCCAGGTACTAGGGCGATGACGACCTTAGGCATAAAGCGGATCAGGCGCTGCACCTCTAGGATGTGCAAACGACCCATACGGGCAACGTCAGCCACGTTCTCACCTTCGCCTTCATACTTGTAGCCATCTTTACCACGAATACGTTGGTCGCCACCTGACGAGAAAGACCACTGTCCTTTCTTGGACGGACCATTGCCAGTTAGTAGCACGCAGCCTACATCGGACCATTGGCGCGCATGGTCTAGAGCCGTGAACAGTTCATCCACGGTTTTGGACGAAACGCGTTGAGGCAGTCGGGCCTGTCGAAGGCAATACGAACCGTACCTTGCTCTATATGTCTGTGATAGGTGATGTCTTCGAAATCGAAGCCAGGAACGGCTGTCCAAAGGTCTGGGTTGAAGATAGTTGCCATACGGATTTCCTGTAGAAAATTACTGTAGTAAGCTAGAAATTTCCGCCTAGCTAGTCAACCTGAGCCACTGATTTGTATGGTTTTTTCTGCGTATTCGCGCAAAAAGAGAGCGCTTAGTGCGGAATATGTGAAATAGTGTGCGTAATCAGTTTATCGGGCGTAAGATAAATTTATTAGACCAATTCTTTTTAGGGATGCAGTGGATATGTCGAAAGTCTCTTCCTTAACCAAAATCACTACCGTGGGTATTTTCTCTTTCTCGCTGGTGGCTTGTGCTGTCAGTACAGATTACGACCGCAAGGTGGGGGCGCAAAACGCCGAGTTGGTTGAGCTTCAAATGGGGGTTTATGACCAAGGGGAGATTGATGAATATGTGCAGCAAATCGGCGCGCGTTTAGTCAGTGAATTGGAAAATCCAGAATTCGAGTTTCACTTTAAGGTAGTCGACGACCCTGTGCCGAATGCTTTTGCCCTGCCAGGTGGTTATATCTTTGTTTCTCGCGGTCTTCTCAGCCTTGTAAATAGCGAAGACGAACTGGCGTGTGTGATTGGTCATGAAATCATCCACGTTACCCAGCGTCACGCGGTTAAGCAGATGCGTTCGGGGGTACTGCCGGGTATCGCTGAACTGCCGGGTAATATCGTTGGTGGTGTGATCAATGAGGACCTAGGTAACTTTATTAACGCACCTATCTCTGCAGGTAATCAGTTACTGATGGCTGGCTATAGTCGTAGTCATGAGAGTGAGGCAGACAGGCTGGGTATTGCTCTTGCCGCTAAAGCCGGCTACGACCCTCTGGCGATGAATTCAATTTTGACTCGTTTGAATCGTTCGGTGGAAATCCAGACTCAACAAACCTCTGAGCGCAGCTATTTCGATAGCCATCCATTCACGCCAGATCGGGTAACTGCAGTAACTAAGGAAGCTAAGTCGCTAACCATTGCTGAGCTTGCACCAATCCACCCTGAATTTATTCCTTATCTAGATGGCATGTTGATGGGGCAGAACCCAGCCAAAGGTGTGTTTAAAGGGCAGACCTTCCTCCAGCCGGACATGAAATTTGCCATCGACTTTCCTGAAAAATGGGAAACCGCTAATCAACCAACTGCGGTTGGTGCGGTAGACAAGGAGCAAGATGCTGCGGTGATCTTAGGTATTGCTTCGAACGAGTTTACCGCTAAGGAGCACGCATTGAGGTTCCAAGCGGAGATCAAGCGTCAGTATGGTAAGGAACTACCTATAGCCGAAGAAAAGCTTGCTGGTGGCAATACCTATTACAGTGTCACTCTTGAGGCGAAGCGAGATGGTGCCATGAGCTACCTGACTCGAGGTTGGGCAAACCTAGGTATCGATACCTATCAGATGATCTCTATCGCTAGTGAAGATAAGAAAGCGGTGGCTCAAAAAAGTGTGACCAGCTTTAGGCCGATCAGCGATAAAGAGTTGGCCTCGGTTACTAAGCATGAGATCAAGGTCGTAAATGCGACAAAAGGGCAGACCATAGAGGATTTGATTCGTGGTACAGCCTCTAAAGATTCAGCTGAACTGGTTGCGGTGATGAACGATGTGCAGAAAGACCAGCCACTAGGGATTGATGAGCAGGTGAAACTGGTGGTCGAAAAACAATACTAGACATGAGAAGGGAAGCCCGAGGGCTTCCCCTTTCTTAGCTGTAATAAAGGCAGATCTTTTGGCCGTTGGCTTCGGCTATCTGAAAATCTATCTCGTAGATCTCACTCAGGGTCTTTGCTTCTATCACCTGATCGGTTGGACCATTCGCTACCACTTCACCTTGCTTCATAGCGATGATGGCATCTGAATAGACAGAGGCAAAGTTGATGTCGTGGATCACTATCACTACGGCCTTTCCTGACTCATGCGCCAGTCGTTGTAGCGACTTCATGATGGCTACCGAGTGTTTGATATCAAGGTTATTTAGTGGTTCATCCAGAAAGACGTAGTCGGTATCTTGCGCTACCACCATGGCAATAAACGCCATTTGTCTCTGGCCACCAGATAGCTGGTCAAGAAACTTATCCTGAATATAGATGATGTCCAGCTGCGCTAATGCCCTGTCGATTATCTCATTATCTTTGTCAGTTAGGCGTCCCTTGCTGTGAGGAAAGCGGCCAAAGGCAACCAGTTCACGCACCGTAAAGCGCATATTGATATTGTTGCTTTGGCGCAGCACCGCAAGGCGTTTAGCCAGTTCTTGGGTGTCCCATTGAGATAGGAGTTTATCTTCGATAAGCACCTGACCCGCATCACTGTCTGTCAGCCTGCTTGCCATAGAGAGCAGTAGATTTACCCGCACCATTGGGGCCGATAATGCTAGTGACTGCTTGTTTTGGGAATAACGCATCGGCGTTTTTCACAACGAACTTATCGCTGTATTTCTTACTTAATCCGGTGATCTTAATCATGCTTAACCGATCTTATTTCTTACAAGTAGGCTCAGGAAGTAACTGCCGCCGACAAAATTGATAATAACGCTGATGGTGGTTTGGAAGTCTAACAGGTGTTCCACAAACCATTGACCACTGATAAGCAGTGCCACAGAGACTACACAGCTAGCTAGAACCAAGAAGTTGTGTTGGTAAGCTACAAAAATCTGTCTAGTCAGGCTCACCACAATTAGGCCGAGGAATAACACTGGGCCTACCAAAGCGGTAGAGATAGCTACCATTAAGGTTGTTAGGAGCAATACCTTGCGGGTTAACTTTTGGGTATCCACACCTAGGCTCTTGGCGTTATCCACGCCTAACCAGAGTACGTCTAGCTGAGGTGCCAATCGGTACAGATAGATAAGGCACAGAAGAAGCGGGGCAATACACCAGTAGACCAGTTCGGTGCTGACATTATTGAAGCTGGCAAACATAGAGTTCTGAATATTGATGAACTCGTCAGGGTCAATAATCATGATGAAAAAGCCGGTGATGCTATTGAACAGACTGCCGAGCACTACACCGATAAGGAGCAGGGTAAAGATATTGGCGCGCTGCTTTTTGAAATAGAAACGAAACAGCAACATCG
Source organism: Vibrio sp. JCM 19236 (assembly GCA_000830455.1). Lineage (GTDB taxonomy): Bacteria > Pseudomonadota > Gammaproteobacteria > Enterobacterales > Vibrionaceae > Vibrio. Next base: position 69,981 of record BBSB01000008.1, on the reverse strand, counting down.
CCAATAGGGTCATTACCAGGGTAGACACCACAAAGTTTACCTTGGCATCGGTTACCCAGAGGCTCATACCACCAAAGCTTGCTACCAACAGAACCTGAATCATGATGTACAGAGAGTCGAATCCCAAAATAGAAGGCGTTAAAATGCGGTTGTTGGTAACGGTTTGAAAAACCAAAGAAGACGCCGCAATCGCCATACCAGCCAACACGATAGCCAGTACCTTAGGAATGCGCCTTGAGAGGAAGAACTGATAGTTATCCATAGTCAGGCCATTTCCAAGGAAATAGGCGATAAAGCCTGCGGAAAACAGCAATATCAGAGTCAGTTTCAACGAATCACGCATTGCTCTTATCCTTCAAAATAAGATGGATAAAGACAATGCCACCCAAGATGCTCACCACCATAGAGATAGGCACCTCATAAGGGAAGATGATCACTCGACCCAGCACATCACAAGCGAGCACTAGCAAAACGCCACTATAAGCGGTCCAAGGCAGACTCTTCTTCATGTTGTCGCCAACAAACATAGAAACTAGGTTCGGGACGATAAGACCAAGAAATGGAATAACCCCAACGATCATCACAACAGATGAGGAAAGCACGGCGACTAACACCACCCCAATAAAGATGATCTTTTGGTAGTTCAGACCAATATTCTTAGCAAAACTCTCGCCTATACTCGCAGCGCTGAATTGAGCTGCGAAAAGGTACGCCAAGATAGAGGCTGGAATAGCTAGATATAAAACTCGTAGTTGCCTTGAAGTACTGAGCAAAGTTTGCCACCGTCCATGAGGACATGGTTTGTACTAGGTCGTATTTGTAGGCGATAAAGGTGGTTAGCGCTGAAACCACGTTGCCATACATTATGCCGATAAGGGGCACCAGCATGGCGTTCTTGAATTTCAGTGATTGCAGGAAGCGCACAAACACCAGTGTACCAGCAACCGAGAAGGCAAAGATCAGCGCTAGATGCGCCCAACCACTGATGTCAGAGAACAACACTAGGCTCAGTACATAGCCCAACAAGGCGCAGTCAATGGTGCCTGTTGTGGATGGTGCAGCAAATCGGTTTTGCACTATCTGTTGCATGATTAGGCCAGCGATACTTAGACCAGCACCAGCTAGACAAATAGCCAGTAATCTAGGAATACGGCTTTGCCAGAGGATGCTCCAAGCGTGTGCATCTCCCTGTATCAGCGCATCGAGGTTCATGCTAGCAACGCCGATAAACAAAGAAGCCGACCCTAGCAAAGCTAGAATCGAGCCGGCGATAAGGTGTGTGAGCTTCATTAAAATCTGGGTTAGTTGAGCATAGAGTTCACATCATCAATCATGATGTGAGTTGCCTTGTAACCACCTGCGCTGATGTACCAAGCTGATGGGTCCATAAACACCATGTTGTTTGCTTGATAGGCTGGAGTGCCGTGTACCAGTGCGTTGTCAAAAAGTGCTTCAGCGCGGCCAGTGCTACGACCAATAGCTTTTTCTCTGTCGAGGATGATCATGGCCTCAGGTTTTGCATCGGCGATGTATTCAAATGAAATCAGGTTACCGTGAGTGCCAGTCGGCTGAGTGTTTTTTGCCTGTGCTGGGCTAAAACCAAACTCTTGGAAGATGATAGAGAAGCGGCTGTTTTCGCCGAACATGGTAGGTTATTACCGTTGTTCATTACCGCAAGGGTGCGAAGGTCTTCAGCTTGTGCCTTGTCGTGAACCTGAGTGATGCGCTCATCGGTTGTTTTGATTAGCTCAGCAACCTTGTTTTCTTTTGCGAAGATCTCACCAAGGTTTTTCCAGTGTGTTTGGGTAGTCTTCCAGTAATCCTTGTTATCGATCTGGAACATATAGGTCGGCGCTATCTCACTCAGTTCTTTGTACATCTTGGCTACGCGACCCTCAGCATGATAAGGTCAGGCTTTAGCATATAGATGGCCTCAAAGTTTGGCTCTTGCAGTGTGCCTACGCTTTGGTATTTGTCATCAGAGTAGTGGGTTAGAAACTCAGGAAGTAATGGTTTAACTAGACCCACAGGTTCAACACCCATCTCATCCAGAACATCCAAACTGCCTTGACCTAGAACGACTACGCGTTGTGGAACCTGGTTTATCTCTATTTCGCCAAGGTTATGGCTGTAGGTCTTTGCAATGCTAGTGGCGGAGAATAGGGTGCTCAGTGCAAGCGTGGCTGCGGCTAAGACTTTGGTAAGCGCTTTACTCTGTGACATAGTGAAATTTTGACCAAGTGTACAAATGAGAATTAATAACAATTGACATAAGTTATCAAATGCATAAAATCCGTCAAATGTATACTTGGAATATTCACTATGCAGTTATTGAATAACAAACAGCTCGACCTGAATCTATTAGTGGTCTTAAAGCAACTTCTCGAAGAAAACACGTCTCTAATACCGCGTTAACCCTGGGCATGAGCCAGCCCGCGGTGAGCCGAGCACTACAGAAACTGAGGGTACTGTTCAATGATGACCTATTGGTTCGCTCCGGTGATGGCTATCAAATCACAGAGCGGGGCAAGAGTCTTCAATCAGAGTTAGATAAGGTGCTTCAAGGAATAGAAACCTTGATGCAAGGGGATACCTTTAACCCTCAAACCTCTAATCAGGCTGTACGTATTTTCTCTTTGGTACCGCAAGCCATGGTATTGCTACCTAAGCTTTTTTCGGAGTTAAGAGAGCGCGCGCCGAGCATGCACATGGCTATCGACACGGTTCCGCAAAACCATTTCACTGCCTAGAAAACGGGGATGTGCACTTCGTTATCTCAACCGCTCAACCGGATTACCGTCAGCAGAACCTTTATCGAGTGCCAATATCAGAGCATGACTTTCGCTTTCTAATGAGCGCTACACATCCGCTCGCGGATGAAGAAGAATTGAATGTAGCCGACTTGCTTAAGGCGCGTTTCGGACAGATTTCTATCTATGGGGACACACGCTTTCCACTTCAGGAGCGTATTCGTGAGCGTGGTTTCTTAGGAAAAGAGGAGAGTCTGCAGGTGCCTGTCTCTATTACCAACTTTAATCTTGCCGCTAGCATTGCAGACAGCAGTGATGTGATCTTTCATCTGCCTGAGCCTTATGCCAAGGAGATGGCAAAGTCAGGGGATCTGGTGATCAAAAAGGTGCCCGATGAGATAAGCTTCGGCAAGATCCAGGTGTATCTGTATTGGCACAAGCGTTTTCATAACGACAGTATGTGCACCTGGTTTAGGGGACTCATTAAAGAGGTTTATGGCGTTAGCTAATCCATCAGTTGAATACTAATTACACTGCACATTCAAAAGCTGCATACTGATAATTCATCTTATGAATGTGATTGCAATTGCTGAGGCGATGTTTGTCTCTGTAGAGTAATGAGAAATATTCTCATTACTATTATTATTGCAGTGGTATTCATGCTTAGCCGTACTCATTTTAAACTTAGCGCAGTCGCGCTCGCTCTTTTCTCAAGCCAAGCCTTCGCCCAAGAACACAAAGTCGATGAACAGATGGTAATCACCGCTACTCATACTGAGACGGCGGTTCTTGAAGCACCTGCGACCATCTCTGTCATCACCGAAGAAGAGATCATGCAGAGCCGGGCAGTGCTCTTAACGATCTAGTTAAGAACATTGCAGGTGTAGAAAGCCAGATGGAAGGCGGTCGTTCAGGCCGTGAGATGATCTCTATCCGAGGTATGGATGCCAAATTCACCATGATCTTGGTAAATGGTCGCAAGCTTAGCTCTTCTAACGCTATTTTCCGCGGCAATGACTTTGACCTATCAGGCATTCCTAAAGAGAGCATTCAACGCATCGAGGTGATTCGTGGTCCTATGTCAGCTCTATATGGCTCTGAGGCTCTTGGTGGTGTGATTAACGTAATCACTAAGCAACCAGAAAATGAATGGCGCTCACAGCTAAATGGTGATTATGGCTATCGTGATGACGATAATGGTGGCGAATACAACGTCGGTTTCAATACCTCTGGTGCTCTGATTGATGATGAGCTTTATCTCTCTTTCTCTGTTGCTCAGAGCGCTCGTGATGCGTGGAGTCCTTATTCAGGCACGGGCACAGACAGCAATGGCAACGTGTATGATCGCTCGCAAGCTACGGCATTAGAAGAGCGTGATACCCTTTCTGTAGCAGGTAGTCTGCTTTGGTACATCAACCCGAACCACGACCTTGCCTTTGATTTCTCATACTCTGACGATGATCGTGAAGGTATCATCGAATCGACTTCGGGTTTGACCGACTCTGATCAGCGAGTAAAGCGTGATACCCAAGCGATTACCTACAACGGTAGTTATGAGTGGGGTGATGCCTTGCTTCGCTACAATCGCGATGCGGTAGTGAGTGAAGATAACTTCAACGACAGAAACGCTGGCCTGGGTTTCTATGACATCAATGAAGTGAACCATATCGTTAATGGTCACGCTACGACCTACTGGGGAGACCACACGGTAACCATGGGTGGTGATTGGAACTACTCAGAACTGAAGAACCCAGACAGCCTGACCGAAACGGGTAAAGCGAGCGTGAATCAGCAGGCGCTGTTTGTGCAAGACCAGTGGCAGTTTGCTGAGGACTTTACCTTTACCTATGGTACACGTGTCGACTTCCATGAAGAGTTCGGTACTCACTGGAGCCCACGAGCATACCTTGTAAATACCACCACAGATAAGCTAACCATCAAAGGTGGTGTGGGCAGTGCGTTTAACGCGCCAACTCTGCTACAGCTGTCAGATGAGAACATCATCAACAGCTGCAAAGGCAGTTGCCAGATCGTCGGTAACCCAGACCTAGATCCTGAAACCAGTGTAAGTTATGAGATCTCTGCATCTTATGTAGAAGCGGTTTGGCAGATTGAGGCGGGCCTGTTTAGAAACGAGATCAAGAACCTGATTGACCGTGATCTAGATAACCCAGTGGATAACATCAACGGCCAGGATATCTACACCTATAAGAACATCGACGAAGCGGTTATTCAGGGCTTTGAGTTCTCTGGCCAATACGACCTGACCTCAAGCATTAATCTTCGTGGTAACTACACCTTCTTGGATACAGAAGACAAGACCACTAACGAGTCTCTAGAGGACCGCCCTGAGCATTCTGCGATGGCGCGTCTTGGCTGGATGGTAAACCATAATCTAGATACTTTTGTGCGTGTGAACTACACCGGTGAGACCATAGTGTCTAACGACGACAATGTAAGCCGTCCTTCGTTTGTCACTGCGGACCTTGGTATGAACTACTTTATCCACGAACAGCTTCGTCTGCGTGCAGGAGTTAAAAACCTAACCGACGAGCAGTTCGATGATATCGATATTACCCAGCGTGGCTATTCTATTGAGCAAGATACTGGTATGTAGGTATGACGGCGGACTTCTAATTCGCTAATCTAGAGCCTACCTATAGCGTCACTCCAACTGCGAGTGGCGTTTTTGTTTCTGACATTTCTTGTCTAATAGAGCCAAATTGCACAGCGAAATATTCACCGCAATAAACTTTTTCTTGGTTGAATGAAAAGCTGGCGCAAAATGGCAAGTAATGATTCTTGGTCAATCTAGAATACATCTCATCGAAGGGGATAAGCCCAAACTAAGAGCCTAAGTCTTAGCAACCAAACAGAGTGAGAGTGAAGCATGAAAAGCAATCTAAAGATTCTAGAAAAAGTAACCCTAGGCGTAATCGCAACTGCTATCGCAAGTGATATGTGGAGTTGGTTGGTAATCCCTGTTGAAGATATCTTTGTAGTTGGCGCCTTGATTTCTCTGATGCTGAGCTTCTTTGTGTGGCTTGAGGGTTTCCTTGCCGCAAAATGGCAAGCGAAGGGTGATGCAAAGAAATATAAGATTGGTCGTGGCATTACCTCATACATCTCATTAGTAGGCGGTAAATTCGCAGCCATGGGCGCAATTGCCACTCTGTTTCCAAAGGTGCAGATGCTAGGTTATTTCAACGGTGTGGTTGTATTCTTTGGTCTTATCTTCCTTATCATGGGTTTGGAAGCAGCTTGGGACAAGCTATCGACAGCAACCAACAACAAACTGCTAGCACAAGCTAACTAATCAAAAAGAAGCCGCTCTATTGAGCGGCTTTTTTATTGAACCAAAAGGCGTCTAGCACCTTAAGCGCGGCCACGATATAAAGAATGGCAAGAGAGATATAAAAGATGCGTGAGATAAAAGAGCTGAGAAAGTCTGAATCCGCTCCAAGATTACCGTTTATCAAGACTATGATACAGGTCATCGCAGACCCAAAGTACTTCGCCTTGGGAGAGGTAGAGAAAATGTTTGAGCCCATATACAGGGCGATAGCAAAATAGAGGATGATAAAGAACGCAAACATGGGCACAGCCACAATCGCCCAGTAAAACACAAACGCAACACAGCCACCGATTATAGTGGATATCAGGGAGTTCCTGCCCGCATCCTTACCTGCACTTAGCTCTGGTTTAAGGGTAAAGATAGCTGCGAAGATCATGGTAAGAAGCAAATCCATTCGCGCAAAGGTGATGCAGTACGCCACGATTGGAAAGGCGACTAGGGTACTCTTTAGCGCAAACTGAGCCGCTATTGGGATATACACGTCCTGAAAGCCCGGTTTCTCGGGCAGGGTAATATGCTGAGGGTCAGGCACTAAAACGTGCATGATAAAGGTGTATAGGATTGCCGCCCACGCCGAAACTACAAAGCCCATAGAAAAGCCGATTGCCAGACCCTCTGCGGTGTAGGTGAGCATAGGCAGGATCAGCAGAGACAGCATGCTCATCAAGGTCAGCCAGAAAGATCCACCTCGGTTTAGGTAGTAGTAGCAGAAGAACAGCGCCGGAAACATCAAGATCAGAAATAAGATCGGAAAGCGCGTCAGAGATACTGAAAATACTAATCCGAAAGCAAAGCCTTTCAGCGTATCCACCATCATCTTACCTATCTGCTTTGGAGCCATCCTAGGAATGGGAAAGGAGAGCAACAGACAGGTAAAGATAGGGAATAGGAAGCTAGCGGCCAGTTGAAGGTGTAGGCAATGGTGGCTGAGGTGGAAACCCCCAGCGCAAACCTTACCTGCCGAATACTATTAGCATCACCGGTCAGTCTTCCCCACCAAGATAGGGTGTTAGTAGACATAGGAAATCCAGCTCAGTAGACGGATATATACCTTGGAAATGGCGTTGAGTACAAAGTTGCTGCTGTATAGAGTTGCACATCTGCCTGTCCGCCAACACGGCGAAGCCCTTGCGGCACCTCTTCTTCAAAGGAAACAATTACAGGGAAGCGTTGCGGATCGCGTAGCCATCCCGATGAAGTTTTCACTGAAACCAAACCGCCCACTTGATTGGTTGAGCCTGTTTGTACCGCAAAGCCAATACTGCGCACCTTGCCCTTAAAGATTCGACCCGGCAATACATCGAGTACGATATCCGCATCATCGCCTACTTTGAGGTTGGCTAGGTTATTCTCTTTCAGGTATACCTCAACCCACACATCGTCGGCATCGACGAAGGTCATCACTGGCTGACCAGGGTTTGCGTAGTAACCCACGTCAACTTGAAGGTTAGTGATACCGCCGTTGGTTGGGGCAAGTACTGTGGTTCGGCTTAGGTCAAGTTGTGCCTTTTGAAGCTGAGCCATAGCCGCGCGGATCTTCGGGTTGTCTTCACCCTCAGCACCGAGCTGAGATTTGGCTTTTTCAAGGTTAGCCTGAGCACTGCGAACCTGAGCTCGGGCTTGCTTAATAGCAGCACGGGCTTTATCACCCTCAGATTTAGAGAAGAGTTTCTTTTGTTCAAGCTCAAAAACACGCGCACTTTGAGCATTGATATGTTCAAGGTTGGTTTGAGCTTCTACTAATTGTGCTTGCGCGGTAGCCACATTGGCGGTGCCAGCACCGATATCTTGACCTGCAAGCTCTAACTGCGTTTCCGCTGTCTCGACCGCGAGTAGGTAATCAGACGGGTCGATAGAAAACAGCTTGTCACCACGCTCGATGCCCTGATCCTGAGTAACATTTACCTCGACTAGCTTACCTGCAACCTGAGGCACGATAGGAATAACGTAGGCTTGCACTCTAGCTTGGTCTGTCCAAGGAGTATGTCTATCGGCAAATAGATACCAAACAAAGATGATACCGACCACGATAAAGACGTTGCGAGTTAAGGTCTTTACTGGATCTTTAGCTGGGGGAGTTGGGGTTTCTGGCGCCGCTTCTTGGGTTTCTTCGGCTGGAACTTGTTTTTCTTCGCTCATAGTGTGATTAATTCCGTTTAAACAACTTATGTGACTTAAATAGTATCAAACTGATTTCTATTAAAATCAACACTTTAAAACTCGTACTCTACGCCTATGGTGAACAGAATATCGGTCGCTTCAGGCTTGATGCCATTCTCATCGGCAACGGGTTCTAATGTGTTGTCTATGACGGCGGTGATTTCGAGGTCAAAGTCATCGATAAGCTCTATCTCAAAGCCGATCTCGGTGCGCTGTATATAAAGCCCCGATTCTTCATTGACCAGTTTGGCATCATAGACCAGGAAGTACTCGATATCTGAGGTGAGATCTACCTCAAAGTCGAAACCAAACGCGAGCACCGGAGAGTATACGACCTCATCTTCACCCGGCTCTACCGTTTCAAAGTGAGTGGCCTGAACGCTAGGACCTGCGTAAACCTCAAGATCCATCCCCTTGATGTCTATGACCTCATAACCCGCAGCAACACCTAGCGAGGTTTGGTAGCGAATATTCCTAAAGGTATCAACGACCAAGTCATAGCTAGGCAGGGTTAAGAAGAGTTTCTTGGAGTAGTAGTAATCGTATTTGGCGGTAAACCTGTGGTTGTCTTCAGTTGTTACCACAGTGTCTGTGGTTTTATCTCTTACCTTTTCAAACACACCGCGATAGGTAGAAATGAATCGGCCTGTTGATCTTAGGTAGCGAATCTCGGCATCAAAGTAATAATCAAAGCTTTCGGTATTACCAGATTTAAAGTTAAGGCCCGCACTGATTTCCCCAGCCCACAGGCTTTCGCCACTTTTTTCAGACGGCGTAATAGATAGGATCTCTTCTCTCGGGAACGTCTGGCTAGGGTTCTCCATCACATACACGCTATCTTCGGTAATGATGATATGGCCTTCGATAATGGTTCCGTCGAGGAATCGAAGCTGCATTATGTCTTTGGTTCTAAGCTCCTTGATGTCCTTAATCTTTACTTTATGTATGCCCACCTCATCACTATCGAACTCCACCTTGTCGTCATACATGGCGATGATGTCCCTCCAAGAAGTTCGCCTTTTTTAACCAGCAGCCAGTCAAACTTTTCGGGCACAGCGGGTATCTCCACCGACCAAGGAGGCGCAGTAAGCTCTTCCTCTTCGGCGAAAGAGGGGGAAGTGACCATTAATAGTGTTAGCGACGTAAGAATGAGGTGATACGTTTTCCGGCTCATAGGGCATCAAATCCATTTGTTCAGATAAACCCTAGTCCATATTGGTAAAAAGTGGCGAAATTTCCGTAACTTATCCCACTTTTTTGTGTTTAGAGTGTTTATGAATGAGATATAAAACAAAATCCTTGAAATAACCTAGAAATTTCAGAAATTTAGTCGACACTTAAATTGTATAAGCAAAGATTTTGGAAAGGAGTCCCATATGCAATCATTGAAAGTCAAAGATTACATGTCTCATCAAGCGGTGACCTTCACCTCTGATATGTCCCTTTCAGCGGCCTTGGAAAAATTCCTTAAAGCGAAGAACCCAGGAGGTCCGGTGATCGATGAGAGTGAAAAGGTAGTGGGTTTCTTGTCCGAGCAAGACCTCTTGGAAAAACTTATCAAGGTAAGTTATCACTGCCAGGACACGCACATCGTTAGCGACGTGATGTATGAAGAGGTACTAAGCGTGCACCCAGACATGTCCATCATCGAACTTGCTGAGATGATGAAGGTCGGTAAGCCGAAGGTTTACCCGGTAGTGGATGAAGAGAAACTAGTGGGCATTATCTCACGCAGTGATGTATTGCGTGCGCTAGGTGAGTCCATTAACGCCTGCTTCCAACATCCGGTATAAAAAACGCCAATAGTTAAACGCCACTGCATTCGCGGTGGCGTTTTTTGTGATGGCAACCGTTTAACTATGAAATCAACAACTTGGAATCCCTACAACTTGTGAGTTAGCTCACTTTGCTTTGTGGGGAAACTCACTAAGGTAAAGCCTTACTTAACGAACATAAGCGAGTCATCTATGAGCGCTCAACAAAATGTATTTCATCTAGGTGTAAATCAAAACGACCTGCAAGGGGCAACACTAGCGATTATTCCCGGCGATCCGGAGCGTGTAAAACGCATCGCAGATTGTATGGAGAATCCAACGTTTCTTGCCAGTCATCGTGAATATACGCTCTATTTGGCAGAGCTAGATGGCAATAAGGTTGTAGTGTGTTCGACAGGTATTGGTGGTCCATCGACCTCTATTGCTGTTGAGGAGTTGGCGCAGCTGGGTGTAAATACCTTCCTACGTGTCGGTACTACCGGTGCTATTCAGCCTCATGTGAATGTGGGTGACATGATAGTGACCACTGCTTCTGTCCGTCTTGATGGTGCTAGTCTGCACTTTGCTCCTATGGAGTTTCCTGCGGTGTCTGATTTCAATATCGCACTAGCGATGAAAGAGGCTGCGACTGAGCAACAAGCAACTGTGCATACCGGCGTTACTGCATCCAGTGATACCTTTTACCCAGGGCAAGAGCGCTACGACACCTTTACCGGGCGGGTTGTGCGTCGCTTTAAAGATTCGATGCAAGAGTGGCAAGAGATGGGCGTTCTGAATTTTGAGATGGAGTCCGCAACCCTGTTGACTATGTGTGCAAGCTCAGGTCTTCGAGCGGGCTGTGTTGCTGGGGTTATCATTAATCGTACCCAACAAGAAATCCCAGATTCGGCCAAGATGAAAGAGATTGAAGCGCTTTCAATTAAAACAGTAGTGGAAGCAGCGCGTAAGGTTCTAGCTTAATTACTAAAACAGATATATAAAAACCGGAGCATTTTGCTCCGGTTTTTTGTTTATCAATAAGGGAAATCTTCGGTGCCACCTGCGGCTAAGAACCACTTTTTCAGGTGGGCATGAAGGTCAAGCAGTTCATCCGGACCGATAAGTGCAAGGCCTAAGTCAGCAGCACGAGTGATGTCGTTGTGACGCAATGGTCTGAAGCTCACAAGCATAGCCCGCGCTTGTAGGCCACCTAGTAGGTCGCGAAGGTATCTAGCTTATACAGAGTGTCATCGCCGTCATCGCGCATACCCTTGGTCTTACACTCGATGATATGCAACTTGTTATTCGCAACCGTAGCGACGTCTAGCTCATTGCGGATCTCTTTCTCACCTATTTTACGACTAACTTGAACGTTCAATGAGCAGTCTTGCAGTGTCGATAACTCGGCTTGGATCTGCTTAACATGAGCATGAACCAGTGCTTCAAGCCATTCGCCGTTAGAGAAACGACGCGCTTTTTCAGAATGGAAGGTGAGTACGCCGTTAGCGTAGTCTGCAAGGTTCGCTTGAACCAAGTCTTCTAGCAGGATATTCAGCTCACGATAACCTTGCTGTTTGGTGGAGAGCTCCACATCCAGTTTCTGCTCTTTACGACAGGTTGTAGCAAGAAAGTTTAGGGTGGCAAGACCAGGGCCAAGCTCTAGGGCGTGACTTGCCCACTTTTCACATACGCCAAGAAGCACATCGTCGATATGATCATGTCTTCTTCGGTAGGGAATTCGGCTTCAGCACCAAAGATGGTGAGATAGTCATTGATGGTGATATGGTCTTGAACCTGAGCGTCAATCTGACCATCAGGGTAAAGCCAGCTCAATCTATCTGTATTAGGTTCCACGACAAAGATTGGCCAATCAAAGCTACGCACAACCTCATAGACAGAAAGGAGTCTATGTCTTAGGCCGCAACTGGCGTTGAATTTGATGGTGTCGCCTTCTTCTTTCAGACGCTTAGCCAACTCCATCACGCAAGATTTAATCTTGGCTGTGTTTGAAACATTCGGGATCTCGAAGAACTCACTCTTGATATCGCGCTTTGACAGAACGACTTCTAGCTTTTCAAACATAGGGCGCTGATTTGCAACCCCGATAAAGATCATATGGCGACTGACCGCGCGGTCATCTAACAGGGGAGTGACCAAGCGAATCGGATCTTGGTCAATAATACCAATCTGAACTGGCATGCTTTATACCTCTTATTATTGAGGCGCACATTAGTTTGTAAACTGAGAAAAATTAAGTACCTAGCCGTACTTACAAATGGGAATTAACGTGCGCTGGTTACTGAAAGATTGGGGTTTTTGCATAAAATTGCAAGTAGCGGGCGTGGCATTAAATCTTATTGTTCATTTTTGGTTGTTTGAGAATCGCTAGATTGTTGATGCAATTGCTTTTTTAGACACCTTGGTGCACTCTTGTTAAACCATTGAATTGAGCTGAGACCTATCATGGCTGAAGAAACAATTTTTAGTAAAATCATACGTCAAGAGATCCAAACTGAATTGGTTTATCAAGACGATCTCGTGACCGCATTTCAAGATATCAACCCGAGAGCTCCCTCTCATATTCTGATTGTTCCTAACCACGTTATTCCTACCGTAAATGACGTTACCGAAGACGATGAACGCGCGCTAGGACGCATGTTTACCGTGGCAGCCAAGATTGCTAAAGAAGAAGGCATTGCAGAAGACGGTTATCGCTTGATCGTGAACTGTAATTCTTATGGTGGCCAAGAGGTATACCATATTCATATGCACCTAGTGGGTGGCAAGCCTTTGGGGCCTATGCTGGTTGGCTAATGAAACAAGGTAAAAAGCTGTATCGTACCGCGTCGGTTGTAATTTGTAGTGCGATTCTTACTGCCTGTGCCTCTCTCTCTGCGGGTAACCTTTTTAGTCATTATTCTGCGCAGAATCGTTCCGTTTATCAGGCCGTCAGCAAAGGTGATTATCTCAAGGCTCAAGAGCAACTGCCCGAGAGCCGCGCAGGTGACATCCTAGATAATATGGAAAGGGGACGCATCGACTTTTTGGCTGCATCGTACCCTGAGAGTAAGTCAGCATTTGAGGCAAGTGATAGAGCGGTTCGCCAATGGCAAGATCAAGCGGTTATTTCCATCTCGGATACTGCCACTAGCGTCGGGGCTTTAGCGGTCAATGACAACTTGACCAATTACGAGCCTGCCGATTATGAGTTGGGCTTTTTGCACCTCTACTTGGGCCTTAACTATATTGAGCAAAACAGCTTGGAAGGGGCGCTGGTTGAGATGCGTCGCGCTAATCAGGTGCAAGAGCGTGCTCGAAAACAGCGTGAGTCTGATCTAAAGCGCGCTGAAGCGGATATGAAAAAGAGTGGCCTTAGCCCGAATCTTGGCAGTGTCCTGTCACGCTATCCCGATGCAGGTGATAAGTTAAAGGCGGTGCAGAATGGCTATCTCTTGTATTTGTCCGCACTCCTTTATGAATCTCAAGGCGACCCAAACAGTGCCTATGTGGATTATCGAAGAGCGCTGGCCGTTGCCCCGGATAATAAGCAGGTTATCGACGGTGCGCTTCGCGTTGCCACTGAACTGGGCATGAGGCAGGACCTTGAGCTCTTAACCAAGCAGTACGGTGCTTATCAACCTCTTCCTAAAGCAGAGGGCAGGGTTATCATCCTAGATGAGCGTGGTGCGGTTAAGCAGATGAATGATTGGCGGTTGACTCTGCCTGTGTATGACAGTCGAGGCGATGTGGTTTCTACTCGGTGGCGTTGCTTACTACGATAACAGCGGTGTTCAAAAATTTGGGGCCCTGCAGCTGAACGGTAAAGGTATACGCGGTGATGAGCTGGTGGACGTCAATCTGATGGCCAGCAATCAGCTCTCTGAGCAGATGCCGAAGATACTGCTGAGACAGGTGTTACGCACGGTAACAAAAGATCAATTGCGCAAAGAGGCGGCGCGCGGTGATGATGTTACGAACGTATTGTTCAATGTTTTCAACACCCTAACTGAGCAACCCGATACGCGCAGTTGGCAATCTCTTCCTGCTTCAGTCTACAGCTCTGGTGCTACACTGAGTGCAGGGGAACATGAACTGTTTGTTGCGGGTCTAAGTTATAAGTTCCCAGTTCGAGAAGGGCAGACAACTCTGGTTTGGCTTTCGAGACAGGGCGGTAATGTGACTATCTGGCACAAACTCTTGGGGGCAATCTAATGAAAAAATGGGCGTTAGTGCTACTAACTCTGTTTACTGTGGCAGGCTGTGCGACTAATACCGCTGGCCTTCGTGTTGACGGTAAGTCTCAAAAGGTACTGTTTGGTGACAATGTATTGGGCAGCCGTTTGATCGTTGACGATATTGCAACGGTTGAGAAAGACGACGGCCGTAAGCGTGGCATAGTAACGGTTAGCAGTAATTATAAAGCGGACCTTCGCATTCAATACCGCTTCTATTGGTATGACGACAATGGCCTAGAAGTAAATACTAAGCCATCCGCTTGGCGACAAGATGTGGTGCGTGGTTTCGAAACTCGCACACTATCAGAAGTTTCAATAAATCCGGAAGGGACTCAGTTTAGAGTTCAAATTCGAGAAGCAGACAATTAAGGAAATATGATGAAAAAAAGTGTCATTGCACTCTTGGGTCTAGCTGTCATTCTTGGTGGCTGTTCAAACAAGGTTAACTATGGTGATGCGCAAGCAACTGAAACCACTACCGTTGACTTTGGTTCGACCGATCTACAAAAGATTGCTGCTGAAATGGTAGATAGCATGCTGAACTCAGGTTCTGTTGCAGCTATTACTAAAGACCAGCGTCCGATCGTATTCGTTGAGCGCATTAAGAACAAGACCAGCGAGCATATCGATACTGAATCTATCACTGACTCTGTGTCTACCAAGATGCTGAATTCTGGTAAGTTCCGCTTCGTTGATATGGACCGTGTTGAATCTGTTCGTAAGCAGCTTAACTTCCAAAACAACGATGAGCTTGTGGATCAATCAAGCGCTATCCAGTTTGGTAAGATGGTAGGTGCTCAGTACATGTTGTACGGCAACCTATCGAGCATTGTTAAGGAAGCAGGTAACGATAAAGACGTTTACTACAAGATGACAATGCGCCTTATGGACCTTGAGACTGGTTTGATTGAGTGGGCTGACGAAACAGAGATTCGTAAGCAACAATCTAGAAGCCTTCTTGGCCTATAAAGTGTTTGAAAAAGGTCAGCTCAGCTGGCCTTTTTATTGACGCAAACGCCTACAAAACCTGACTAAGATCAACCTTTTAATCTTTACTCTGCGCGGGGGACCTTTGTTTGACAATAAAAGTTACTCTGTGACTTTCACTACCATTAAATCGTGTTAGATTTAATGTATATCAGGCTAACGCGACTTAGGTAGTGTCGCAAACAAGGAAGGCTTCATGATTATCTATCTTCACGGCTTTGACTCAACCAGCCCAGGGAACCATGAGAAGGTGCTGCAACTGCAGTTCATCGACGATGACGTTCGTTTCATCAACTATTCTACACTTCATCCTAAGCATGATATGGCACACCTTCTTAAAGAGGTGCACAAAGTGATAGAGTCCTCGGAGGACAAGCATCCAGTTATTTGCGGTGTTGGTCTAGGCGGTTATTGGTCAGAGCGTATCGGCTTCTTGTGCGGTATCAAGCAGGTGATCTTCAACCCTAACCTGCATCCAGAGCGTACCATGCTAGGTCGTATCGACCGTCCGGAAGAGTATGACGATATTGCAACCAAGTGTGTGGAGCAGTATCGAATGAAGAACAAAGACCGCTGTCTGGTGATCCTGTCCACCAATGATGAGATCCATGATAATCAGGTCACAGCAGATGAGCTTCAGGATTATTATAAGATCATCTGGGATGAAAACGAGTCTCATAAGTTCAAGAAGATCTCTCACCACCTTCAAGCCATTAAGGCATTCAAAGAGGCATAATTTCACCGATTTTATGCATATGGTATTACAAAAGCCCGCTAGTTAGCGGGCTTTTTTGTACGTTTAAGAATTTTCACAGCAATTTCATTAAAGAAAATGTGGTTTTCTCTGAATTGCGTGTTGCTCATAAAGTCGTTTTGGATATAATGCGGATTAAACAAAAATTGATATAAATCAAAAAAAGTTGAGATTGCGATTCGATAGGCAAGATCAGAATCGGGTTTATACCTAAGCGACCTTAGAGAGTGCGAGATGGCTTAGGTATAAATTTTTAAGTTTAATTTTTTGAAGTATCAAGGAGTGTTTTCATGGCACGTATCATTATTGTTGGTGGTGGCGCTGGCGGTCTAGAGCTAGCAACCAAACTGGGACGTAAATTCCGTCGCGATCAAGAAACGACGGTAACCCTAGTTGACCGTAAAGCGAGTCACCTATGGAAGCCATTGCTACACGAAGTAGCAACAGGCTCACTGGATGCGGGCGTTGACGCTCTTAGCTACCGTGCTCACGCTAAGAACCACGGCTTTGATTTCCAAATGGGTAGCCTTTGCGATATCGACCGTGAGCGCAAGGTTATCATCCTAGATGAACTCAAAGACGCGGGTGGCGAGTTGCTTATTCCAGCTCGTGAGCTTGAATACGACTACCTAGTAATGGCAATCGGCTCTACCTCGAATGACTTTAATACCCCGGGTGTTCGCGACAACTGTATCTTCCTAGATAGCCCAGAGCAGGCGCACCGTTTCCGTGAAGAGATGAACAACCAGTTCCTTAAACTGCACGCAAACTCAGGCCAAGGCACGGTTGATATTGCTATCGTTGGTGCAGGTGCAACCGGTGTTGAGCTATCTGCTGAGCTACACAATGCAATCAAAGAGCTGCGCAACTACGGCTTTGGTGACCTAGATTCTAGTAAACTAAACGTAAACCTAGTTGAAGCGGGTGAGCGTATTCTGCCAGCCCTTCCACCTCGTATCTCGTCAGCGGCTCACCAAGAGCTAACTAAGCTGGGTGTAAACGTACGTACGGCGACTATGGTGACTCAAGCGGACGAAGATGGCCTGACTACCAAAGATGGTGAGAAAATTCCAGCGCAGATCATGGTTTGGGCTGCGGGAATCAAGGCACCAGATTTCATGAAGGATATTGCAGGCCTTGAGACTAACCGTATCAACCAGCTTGTGGTTAAAGAGACACTGCAGACTACTCGTGATGACAGCATTTTTGTTATCGGTGACCTAGCTCAGTGCACCCAAAAAGACGGTAAGTTTGTGCCACCACGTGCACAAGCTGCGCACCAGATGGCCAGCCACGCTTATAAAACATCATGGCGATGATGAACGGCAAGCAACTGACGGGTTACGAGTACAAAGATCACGGTTCACTGGTTTCTCTTAGCCGCTTCTCAACCGTAGGTAGCCTGATGGGTAACCTAACCAAAGGTTCTATGATGGTTGAAGGTCGCATCGCTCGCGTAGTGTATATCTCACTATATCGCATGCACCAGATGGCGCTTCACGGCACTATTAAGACAGGCCTGATGATGCTAGTAGGGCGCATCAACCGAGTACTTCGTCCTAACCTGAAGCTTCACTAATTCAGTGACAAACAAAAAGGGCTGCCAATATGGCAGCCCTTTTTATTATTGGGATTCAATTAATCTTGAACTCGACGTACTTGGATGATCATGCCCATAAGAGGGTGGTCTAGGTAGTGAGTCTCACCGCTACGCATACGGCGCTTCTGCTCCATGCGATAGCTCTTAAGATAGGTCACCACCTCTTTCTTCGGTGATACCTCTTCCATATTGCCCGCTTGAACATTGTCGTTCTCGGTATCGGCAAGCACGGCGAAGTTTTCGCTATCTTTCAGTTCTTCAGGTTTTAGCTCTTTAAAGGTTACGCTCTTCACGCTTGGTTCACGAAGATCCAGAGTGGTTTCCGCGAACAAGTAATGCTGTACATAGATTTGCAGCTTGCCGTCTAGCTCATATAGCGCCTTCGGGATAGTGTTCTCTTGGATGTCTTCACCTAGAGCTGAATCAGAGGTAACTGAGCCAATCTTGCTACCATCAGGTTAAACTCCTTAGAGTAGTCTTTACCTGCTTGGATATGGAACTTAGGTGCACTTGCGCGACCTTGGTCACCTTGACGCCATGCGGTGTGCAGTAGAACCTCGAAACCAGCGTGCTTCTTCAGTTCATCGCGCTCTTTAAGCAGCTTGTAGTTATCGTAAGAGAGCATTTGCGCCCCTTTCTTCTTACGATATTCGTGATTATTGAACGGCTCAACGCCTTCCATATTGATCTCTGGTAGAGACTCAGGCCAAGATTCTTGGGTCTTCTCTGCGTCTACCGCGCGTTTGAAGATCAAGACTTCAATATCAAATTCTCTCCCTTGTGCCATAGCTAAGCTGGGGATCAGCAGTAGCGACAGTAGTAGTGGGATAAATTTCTTCATTTTGGCTCCGTAGCTTGATTAATGCCGTTTATCTTAATGAATTGTATCAGTTTTTACCGCTTTCGCAGAATTGATTTAAGCCGCTCGATTCTGTGCGAAACGCTCTATTAGGTCATGGACAAAGTTTATGCGGTCACGTCTGTCTACTAGTGACTGCATGAACTTGATCTTAGTCGGCCCATCCATGGCGTACTTTTGTGGTTCTGCTTGAAGCAGTTTAACCAAATACGTAGGGTTGATGTCAGCATCCGGATAAAACTCGATAAAGCCGCCTTTTTCATGGGCTTCCACCTTGTCCACCTTAATGTTCGCCGCCGATAGTTTGATCTTAGAGACCTCGAGAAGGTTCTTAGTCGCATCTGGAAGCGGTCCAAAGCGGTCGATGAGTTCAACCTTAAGCTCGGTCAATTGACCATCGTTACCGACACTGGCAATACGCTTGTATAGAGACAATCGAGTATTGATATCCGGTATATAGTCTTCTGGCAGCAGGGCAGGGATGCGCAGCTCTACATCGGTTTGCTCGCGAAGTAGGTCATCAAGGGAAGGCTCTTTACCTTCTTTCAACGCCTCAACCGCTTGCTCTAGCATCTCCATATACAAGGTGAAGCCAACCGATTGGATCTGACCGCTCTGTTCATCACCAAGAAGCTCACCGGCACCACGGATCTCAAGGTCATGGGTCGCCAAGGTAAAGCCCGCGCCAAGGTCTTCTAGAGAAGCAATGGCTTCGAGACGTTTAGCTGCATCCTTGGTGATGGCCTTTGGATGTGGGGTTAGTAAATAAGCATAAGCTTGGTGGTGCGAACGACCTACACGACCACGCAGCTGATGAAGCTGGGCTAAGCTAGGTTATCGGCGCGGTTCATAATAATGGTATTGGCGGTTGGAACGTCGATACCGGTTTCAATAATGGTAGTGCACACCAGAAGATTAAATCTCTGGTGGTAGAAGTCGTTCATTATGGTTTCTAGTTCGCGCTCTCGCATCTGACCATGGGCAGTAGTAACACGCGCTTCTGGTATCAGTTTGGCAAGATCGTCCGCAACCTTTTGTATGGTTTCTACCTGGTTGTGCAGGAAGTAAACCTGACCACCGCGCATGATCTCACGAAGGACGGCTTCACGGATGATGGCATCATGCTTTGACGCACAAAGGTCTTGATAGCCAAGCGTCTTGCAGGCGGTGTAGCTATGATAGACAGATCGCGCATTCCGCTCATTGCCATGTTTAGCGTACGCGGGATAGGGGTTGCGGTCAGGGTAAGGATATCTACATCTGAGCGCATCGCTTTCATCTTCTCTTTCTGACGCACACCGAACCTGTGCTCTTCGTCGACGATAAGAAGGCCAAGATCAGCGAACTTGATGTCATCTTGTAGAAGTTTATGGGTGCCGACTATGATGTCGACCTTGCCTTCAGCTACGTCGGCAAGAACTTGTTTCTGCTCTTTAGCGCTCTTGAAGCGAGACAGCACCTCAACACGTACTGGCAGGTTTGCAAAGCGGTCGCGGAAGTTCTCAAAGTGTTGCTGGGCAAGCAGGGTAGTTGGCACTAACACCGCAACCTGTTTAGCGTTGTCGGTGGCAAGGAAGGCGGCTCGCATTGCTACCTCTGTTTTACCAAAGCCGACGTCACCACACACCAAGCGGTCCATGGCCTTAGGCTGACACATATCAGAAAGGACAGCGTTAATGGCTTGGTTCTGATCCTCGGTCTCTTCAAACGGGAAGCCCGCTTTAAACTGGGCATAACCATTTCGGTCGAGATCAAACTTGTAGCCAGGTTTAAGCTCACGTTTGGCATAGACATCCAGAAGCTCTGCCGCCACATCGCGTACCTTTTCGGCCGCTTTACGGCGAGCCTTGCTCCATGATTCACTACCTAGCTTATGGATAGGCGCGCCATCTTCGGCGCCGCCAGAATATCGACTGATCAAATGCAGGGAAGCCACAGGCACATAAAGCTTGGCTTCATTTTGGTACTCAAGGGTTACATATTCGGTTTTGATGCCGCCAGCTTCTAGGGTTTGCAGACCGATATATCGGCCAATACCGTGGTCGAGGTGCACCACTGGTTGACCCGGTTTAAGCTCAGCAAGGTGCTTAATCACGGTATCGCTATTAACTGCACGTTTGTCTTTCTTGCGACGCTGAATAACGCGATCGCCAAGAAGGTCGCTTTCACAGATAAGGGCAAAGTCAGGATTTTTATAGATAAATCCGTGTTCTGATGCGCCCAGAACTAGGGTGAATTTTTCATCACAGCCAAGTGCATCATCGATAGAATCGCACGCCTTTGGTTTGATTTTAACCGGTTTTAATAACTCCAAGAGCGCTTCACGACGGCCCTCAGACTCCACAGAGAAGATGATCTTACCCGTGTAACCCTCGGCAAATTGGCGCAGAGCGCTCATCGGCTCTTTAGTCTGCGGCGCAGAGGCGATAATTGGCAGCGCTTCTATATCTAGGTCTTTTTTACCGCCACGGTTACCGATGGACTCTTTGCCCAGTTTTACCTGAGGCCATTTCTTAAGTGCGGCAAACAACTGCTCTTTGGTCTGCCACAGGATCTCTGGCTCGAGTAGAGGCCTGAGTGGGTCGACACGTCTTTGGTCGAATCGGTAATCGACGTCGGTTAAGAAGGTATCAACCGATGCTTCGATATCGCCCACCGTCAGCATCAGGGTGTTCTCTGGCATGTAATCAAACAGGGTCTCTGTTTGTTCGAAGAACAGAGGTTGCCAGTATTCGATACCTGCAGGCCAAGTCCCCTTGGATACCTGCATATAAACAGACTCAGGCTCGCGTCTTGCCTCAAAGCGTTGACGCCAGCGGATGCGGAAGTCTTCTATGGCTTCTTCGCTGGTTGGAAACTCGTGCGCTGGCAGCAGGCGTATCTCATCTATCTCTTCGATTGAGCGCTGATTTTCAGGGTCGAAGGTACGTATGGTGTCGATTTCATCATCGAAGAAGTCCACACGGTATGGGTCTGAACTGCCCATAGGATAGAGATCAAGGATAGAACCTCGGCTGGCGTATTCACCCGGACCGAATACCTGATCTACATTGCGATAGCCTGATTTCTCAAGTTGTAGGCGAAGTTTATCTAACGAAAAGAGGTCGCCGGCTTTTACCATCAGGGTGTGTTGCAGTAGAAAATCGCGCGGCGATTGACGTTGCAAGAGTGTGCTTACCGGCACCAGAACGATTCCCTCAGAGATAGTCGGCATCTGGTATAGCGCGGCAATGCGGTCTGAAATGATGTCCTGATGGGGAGAGAAGTTATCGTAGGGCAGGGTTTCCCAATCTGGGAACAGGGTTACCTTGGAGCAGCTAAATTGTTCAACTTCCGACTGCAACTTAAGTGCCGTTTGCGGGTCATTAACTATAAGAAGTACCGGCCCGTTGTGAGCGCGCTCGAGTTCGGCAATCGCCAGAGCCAAAGACGCTCCGTGAAGGTTACCGATCTGTTTTTTATCGCCAGCGGCGGATGCAATGGGAAGAGAGAGCAAGGTTTGCTTGTCCATATTTGTGTGTGATTCCTACACGCCCTAAGTAGATTATCATTATCGTAAACCACGCTTACATATCAACCGGTAAGCGGTATTTCAGGCGTAACCGCTCAAAATTTGCCTTAAATCTGCAAAATATTTAATAAAAACAAGCATTACTTGAAGTCGATTGCGGATAGTCGTTACATTAGTAGATTCAGGCCGATGCTAATGGTTTCTATCTTGTTGGCCTGAAAACTTTTCATCATGGAAAATTTTAATGTTTCGACCCGTTTCTTTATTCGTTGGACTTAGGTATCTAAGGGGCCGCTCCGGCGATAGATTTAGCCGATTTGTTTCTTATATGTCTACTGCAGGTATCACCATAGGGGTGATGTCTTTGGTGACAGTAATGTCGGTCATGAATGGCTTCGAGGGCCAGCTTAAAGGGCGCATATTAGGCGTATTACCGCAGGCGATTGTTGGCCAAGAAAGTGGCCGCACTCCAGAGCAAACCGAGCCACCTCAATTTATCAGTCAGCTTCCGCATCTAGAGGGCGTTGCGCCTATAGTGGAGAGCGAGGCTGTACTGCAAAGCCCAAGTCATCTGATGGCGGGGCAAATGATAGGTATTGAAGGGGCCGAAGACGACCCACTTCGTCAATATATGCTCTCTGGTAGCGTGGACTCACTGGAGGCAGGTAAGTATCGTATCCTCATTGGTCACACCTTGGCGCGCCAACTCAAGGTCACCCAAGGTGATAAAGTGCGCCTTCTGGTTACTAGCGCCAGTCAATATTCGCCAATCGGTCGCATTCCGAGTCAGCGTAACTTCACCGTGGCGGGTATCTTCAATACTGGCTCAGACATCGACGCTCAGTTGATGGTGACCAACATTGAGGATGCCGCAAGACTGCTTCGTCTTCCAAAGGAAACCATCAGCGGCTGGCGTCTCTATCTCGATGATCCATTTGTGGTTTCTACTCTCTCTCAAACCGAGTTCCCAGAAGGCTGGCAGTGGCAAGACTGGCGAGCACAGCGTGGAGAGCTTTTCCAAGCGGTGAAGATGGAGAAGAACATGATGGGTCTGATGCTAGGTCTGATTGTCGGTGTCGCCGCGTTCAACATTATTTCCGCTCTCATTATGGTGGTGATGGAGAAACAATCCGAGGTGGCGATACTTAAGACCCAAGGCATGACTAAAGGTCAAGTAATGTCAGTATTTGTGGTGCAAGGGGCGAGCAGTGGCGTGATAGGCGCGGTCTGTGGTGGCCTACTTGGCGCGCTCCTTTCTATGAACCTGAATTCTATTTTGCTCGCGGCCGGTGCGTCTCTTTATTCCTATGGCGGTGAGCTACCTGTAATGATTAATTTTGCCCAAGTTGCTGTTGTGGTTGGACTTGCGGTTGCGCTGAGTATAGTGGCGACCCTATTTCCTTCCTACCGAGCGGCATCTGTTAAACCTGCTGAGGCACTAAGATATGAGTGATTTATTAACCTGTCATGACGTAAAGAAAACCTACCGTGAAGGCAGTGTTGATACCCAAGTGCTCAAAGGGGTGAGCTTTGACATTAAGAGTGGCGAACTGGTTTCTATCGTTGGCAGTTCGGGCTCTGGTAAAAGTACCTTGTTGCATATCCTAGGCGCGTTGGACGATGCGAGTGTGGGTGAGGTGAGCTTTAAAGGGCAAGCCCTGAGTGTGCTTAGCGCCAACCAACAAGCGAAACTGCGCAATGAGCACCTTGGCTTTGTGTATCAGTTCCACCACCTTTTGTCTGACTTCTCGGCAATCGAGAACGTGGCTATGCCTCTTCTTATCGGCGGTGAGAAGCCTCTGTCGCTAAAGAAAAAGCAGTTCAACTGCTAACCAAGGTAGGTCTGGAGCATCGCCTTGAGCACAGACCGTCTGAACTTTCTGGTGGTGAAAGGCAGCGAGTGGCTATTGCTCGCGCCTTGGTTAACGAGCCAGCGCTAGTATTGGCTGACGAGCCCACAGGTAACCTAGACCATAGTACAGCGCTGGATATCTACGACCTGATGCGAGAGCTTAATCAAAAATCGGGTACTGCGTTTTTAGTGGTTACCCACGACAGTGAACTGGCAGGCAAGATGGACAGACAGATGCATATGCAAGACGGCCTACTTATCAGCTCTGCTAGCGTACAGGAGAGCCTGTGATTTCCTCTCTCTCATTATTTATTGGAGGCCGATTCAGTCGTGCTAAGCAGCGCAACAAGATGGTCTCTTTTATTTCTCTGTCCTCGACTATTGGCATCATGGTTGGTGTGGCGGTAATCATTATTGGTCTGTCGGCTATGAACGGTTTTGAGCGTGAGCTGGAAAATCGTGTGCTGGCGGTAGTGCCTCATGGCGACTTTACCGCGGTGAATAAGCTATCCAGGATTGGCAGCCGTTGGTGGAATACATCAAGAACAAACCAGAAGCCGAAGCGGCAGCTCCCTTTGTTAAGTTCACTGCTCTTGCGGAAAAAGGGACTCAACTCAAAGCGATTCAGGTACGTGGCATAGACCCTAGCTTAGAGCAGGGTGTTTCCAGCTTGTATAAGTTTGTACAAGGGGATGCATGGCAGAACTTTGCTGCCGGTGAGCAGAATATGATACTAGGGCAGGGTGTTGCTGATCAGCTCGGGGTAAAAGTTGGAGATGCCATCTCTATCATGATCCCAACGCCGCCTAAAAACGGTCGTACTCAAGCGCCGAAGCGAGTGAGGCTTAAGGTGTCGGGCATCTTTGCTCTGGGCGGGCAACTGGATCACGGCTTGGCTTTGATTCCATTACAAGATGCACAGGCCTATCTTGGACTGGAGGATACCGTGCACGGTATTTCGGTTAAGACCACCAATGTATTTGATGCTCAGCCTTTGATGCGTAGCTTGGGGAACAGCTTGCCTATCTATGTCTATATCAATAGTTGGAAGCAAGAGTTTGGCTATATCTACCGAGATATTCAGACAGTGCGCACCATAATGTATCTGGTGATGGTACTGGTGATTGGTGTGGCCTGCTTTAATATCGTTTCTACCTTGATGATGGCAGTAAAAGACAGATCAGCAGAGATCGCGATTCTGCGCACCATGGGCGCGCAAGACTCTTTGATCAAGTCGATCTTTATGTGGCAAGGGGTTTTCTCTGGAGTACTAGGTGCCATAGTTGGCAGTATCCTAGGCTTGGTCGTGGCGAGTAATCTCACCCTTATCATCAAGGCATCGAGACCGTTATTGGTCATCAATTCCTTTCTGGTGATATCTATTTTATCGACTTCCTACCATCTGAGGTGCATCTTCTGGATGTGGCTTTGGTGTCGGGTACAGCGATATTATTGAGCCTACTCGCGACTTGGTTCCCTGCTCGTAAAGCAGCCAAGCTAAACCCAGCGACGGTATTGAGCTCAAAGTAAGAGTGAAAAAAGCATTAAAAAAGCGCATTCCAATGGGATGCGCTTTTTTGTATCTAGTTTTTAGAGAAGGGATTGAGCTTTAATTTGCGTTGCTGCCAGCTTCTCACTACTGAGTATCGCCACAGTGCTCTAATACCAAAGTAACCAAGTACTGCTGAGACCACAGCGCAGATAGCGCAGCCCAATAGAAATGGAGGACCTATGGTCGACATCTGAGACACGAGATAATCCCAAGACAACTCAAAATGGAAACTTTGGGGGGTAACTGCATCACTAAGGCGCCAAGTTTGTAGGCGAAATAGAACATGATGGGCATGGTAATAGGATTGCTTATCCACACCAAGGCCACGGAAAGAGGGAGATTTACACCACACATAATGCGAGGCCGGCCGCCATGATCATCTGACTTGGCAGTGGCACGAAGCACATAAATAGGCCAACGGCGAACGCTCCAGAGGCTGAGCGACGATTCAATACCCAAAGATTTGGTTATATAGAACATTCCCGAATATTCGAAGCGCTTTTTGACGTTTGATCAACTCATGGTCAGGCATTAAGCGTTGAATAAATTTTCTAGGCATAAGGGAATATGGCTCTCTTATTAGCTAAACGAAACTTGATTGTGTTTTCTACGACAGTGATCGTAGCAATGAATGGGCACATCCTACCTGATGCTTACTGGCTAGTTCCTTACTTGCCGTGGTGCTAGTGTGTTGCCGGTTTGAAAAGCTTCGCATTGGGTACGCCGTTTTTCTGGCAATTGTGGTTAGTCTAGTACACGCACATCAATTTGTTAGACAAACCAACACCTTATTCAATTGCGCTGAGGATATTACCATAAATGTCCGGATTGAAAGCAGTTTTAAATCGAATCTTTATTTTTCAAGTTCGTCAGTGGCGTTTAATGGTAAGAATGGCTGTGGAGAGCCACTTTCGGGAAGGCTACTTCTTAGAGTGAAAAACTTACCAGTCACGTTCGCTGTAGGTGAGGTATGGCAGGTTCGAATTAAACCTATTCCAATCCGAGGTCAGCGCAACGGTGTCGGCTTTGATGCGGAAAGCTATTACTTCTCGCGCTCTATTTTGGCTAAGGCTGACCTGATAGAGGTGATACGAAGAGTCGAATCACCCTCACTTCGAGGTCAGTTATTTCAGACATTTTCCATACTCACAGATACTTTGGAAAACCAGCCTTTGCTACTCGCTTTGATGTTTGGAGATAGAGCAGAGTTAGATTCAGATACTTGGCAGGGGCTAAGACAAAGTGGCCTTGCGCATTTAATCGCTATCTCGGGCCTGCATATAGGTATGGCTTTTGGCATTGGTTGGTGGCTTGGCTTTGCTCTAAGGCTGGTACTGAAAGAGTTCTTCTATGCTCCCTTTGTATGGGCTATGGGTGTTGCCGTCTTTTATGCATGGCTAGCCGGATTTAGCTCCCTACGCAAAGGGCATTGATTATGTGTCTGCTTTGGGCAGGGCTCAAGATGTTAGATATCAAGTTAGATAGCTGGCACCTGCTGAGTTTAGTGCTAGCCATAATCTTGCTTCTATCCCCCTTTTCAGGGTTAGACCCAAGCCTTTGGCTTAGTTTAGGTGCGGTTTCGGTTGTATTTATTAGCACGCACTGCACAAAGCCGTTAGGCAACGTCTGGCTAAGATATTTTTGCCTGCAAGTAGGGCTGTTTGTGGGTTGATTCCTCTATCTCTGGTAATGCTGGGCGGCTTCTCTGCCGTAGCTATCTTATATAACCTTGCGTTTATTCCTCTGGTCTCCTTTCTGGTAGTGCCACTTCTATTCTTGGGCTTTGTGTTTATGCCTGTCGCCGATTCTTTCTCTGTGTTGTTATTTCAGGTTTGCGATGGCTTGGTCGGTTTGATGGTTAGGGCGATCGAACTCACGAGCAATTGGCATTGGATAGAGGCCCCTTTGCTGGCTTTAACCATCTTACTTATTGGGTATACCGTTTTGGTCATTAGGCACAAAGCTGCGATTGCGGGGTTCGCTTTAGCTTTATCCTCATCTAGCTATCAAATACCACCCAGTTGGAGCTTAGATGTACTAGATGTCGGACACGGACTCGCTGTTGTGATAAGCAAAGAGCGCAGAGCCATTTTGTATGACACAGGATCGGGGTGGGAGCACGGAAGCTTTGCCCAGCAGCTAATATTGCCAGTGATAAGAGCTGAGGGGTTGAGCCTAGACAAGCTGTTTGTTAGTCATTGGGATAATGACCATAGCGGTGGGGTTAAGGATATATTTAGATTTGCACCTATGGCTCATGGGTTCAGCTCTCAACTCCAACTCGGTTTTTTGCCCTGTGTTCAGGGTATGCATCTTTGGTGGCAAGGATTGAGGTTGAAGGTGCTGTGGCCAACCTCTCAGGTATATCGAGCTTATAACCCTCACTCTTGCGTAGTTGAGGTGAGCGATAAAAAGCACCGGGTGTTGTTAACCGGTGATATCGACTTGTTGGCGGAATACCAGTTGCAACGTCACCTTAGAAAAGTTGACCTGTTAATTGTGCCTCATCACGCAGTAATACCTCATCTACCATCGATTCGTAGAACTCACCTCGCCTAAAGTGGCGATAGCGTCGGTTTCTGGCTCGGGAAAATGGCAGCTTCCGGCACAAAAAGTTCGCACTAGATATGAGCAAAATGGAGCCCGTTGGTTAGATACTGGCCAACATGGAAGGGTAGTTGTGCGATTTTTTGACCAAAGTATGCAGGTGAGTCCATATCGCGGCAGACAATCTGATGCTTGGTATAGGCAGATTTTACGGAAGGGAGTAGAATGAGTAGTAACTGAATAAAAAATAAAGCAATTCTTATGTCAAATCTCCCAGACGAATCCACGTGGCAGACCTTTAAGCGTTTGTGGAAATATATACGTCTGTATAAATTGGGCTTGGCTGTAGCAACCGTTGCACTGGTTGTTAATGCATTCGCCGACACTTATATGATTTCTCTACTGAAGCCGCTTCTTGACGAAGGTTTCGCAGATGTAGAGTCGAACTTCCTTAAAATTCTACCTTGGATCATCCTAGGGATGATTGTCGTCAGAGGCGTGAGTGGCTTTATTTCCACCTACTGCTTGAGTTGGGTATCCGGCAACGTAGTCATGCTGATGCGTCGTGCGGTGTTCAATCACTTTATGCACATGCCGGTGGCCTTCTTTGACCGTGAATCTACCGGTGGTTTGTTGTCTCGTATCACCTACGACAGTGAACAAGTAGCAGCTGCGACCAGTAAGGCTCTAGTTAGCTTGGTACGTGAGGGTGCGCTGATCATCGGTATGCTAGCTCTGATGTTCTACAACAGCTGGCAATTGTCTCTAGTGCTATTGGTGGTGGCGCCATTTGTTGCCTTTGCTATCCGCACCGTCTCTAAACGCTTTAGAAAGATCAGTAAGAACATGCAGACCATGATGGGGCATGTAACCTCATCGGCTGAGCAGATGCTAAAGGGTCACAAGGTTGTGCTGAGCTATGGTGGTCAAGAGGTAGAGAAAGAGCGTTTTGATAACGTAAGTAACCGCATGCGTCAGCAGAGCATGAAGTTGGTGTCGGCTCAGGCTGCGGCAAACCCTATTGTTCAGCTTATTGCGTCGTTTGCTTTGGTGGCAGTGTTGTATCTGGCAAGTATCGATCAGATCCGTGCAGACCTGACTCCAGGTACCTTTACCGTTATCTTCTCGGCTATGTTCGGATGATGCGTCCACTTAAATCTCTAACCAATGTAACCTCAGACTTCCAGCGCGGTATGGCGGCAGCTCATACTCTGTTTAGCCTGATGGATCTTGAAACAGAAGAGAACAAGGGCAAACTCGAGGTTGATCGTGCTAAAGGCGTGGTTGAGGTGAAAGACGTAACCTTTACCTATCAAGGTAAAGAGAAGCCAGCACTTCGAGATGTAAGCTTCACCATTCCAGAAGGCAAGACCCTTGCGCTGGTGGGTCGTTCAGGTTCGGGCAAGAGTACCATCGCCAACCTGTTTACCCGTTTCTATGATGTCGATAGCGGAGAGATCATGCTCGATGGGCATGACATCAAGGATTACACCTTGAAGAACCTTCGTAGTCAGTTCGCACTGGTCTCACAAAACGTTCACCTGTTTAACGACACCATCGCTAATAACATCGCTTATGCGGCTGAGGGTGAGTACACGAGAGAGCAGATAGAGCATGCAGCTAAGCTTGCACACGCACTAGAGTTCACCGATCGTATGCCTGAAGGCCTAGATACCATGATAGGCGAGAATGGCGCCAGCCTTTCTGGTGGTCAGCGTCAGCGTATCGCCATTGCTCGTGCGCTTTTGCGTGATGCCCCTGTACTGATTCTGGATGAGGCAACCTCAGCACTGGATACTGAATCTGAACGAGCGATTCAGGCCGCCCTTGATGAGCTTCAAAAAGATAAGACAGTTCTGGTTATCGCGCACCGACTCTCTACTATCGAGAATGCAGATGAGATCCTTGTTGTGGATGAGGGTGAGATCATCGAGCGCGGCACCCATGCTGAGCTTATCGAAAAAGATGAGGCTTATGCCCAACTTCACCGTATCCAGTTTGGTGGTTAATCGACGTGATTAACTTATTGTGGTTTAGCAATAGCCCGCTTAGATTTCTGTTTTGGCCACTTTTGTGGCCACTTAGCCTGATCTTTGGCTCAATAAGCCGAGGTCGTCGACAGAGTTTTGTTGCTGGCAAGCGAGAATCTTATCGAGCGCCTGTGCCTATCGTTATCGTGGGTAACATTACTGCAGGCGGTAACGGAAAGACGCCAGTTGTAGTGTGGCTGGTGGAGCTTTTGCAAAAGCAAGGACTTAAAGTTGGTGTAGTCTCCCGAGGGTATGGCGCTAAGGCACCGAATTATCCTTTGCTAGTGGGTAATAACACCCCAACTGAGCATTGTGGTGACGAACCTAAATTGATCGCACAGCGCACCGGCGCCTTAGTGATGGTTGATCCTGTACGCTCAGAGGCTGTCAAAGGGCTTTTGGAGCATGATGTGCAAGTGGTTATCTCTGATGACGGTCTTCAGCACTATGCGCTTAAGCGTGATGTCGAGTTTATCGTTATTGATGGTGCGCGCCGCTTTGGTAATGAAAAGCTACTACCCCTTGGGCCACTTAGAGAGTCTACCGAGCGCTTAACTGAGGTGGACTTTTTGATCACCAATGGTGGTGAAGCTAGACAGGGCGAATTTGCCATGATCCTAGAGCCAGATCTGGCGATAAACCTAGTAACAGGTGAGAAAAAGCCAGTCACTGAACTTGGAACACTTGCTGCGATTGCCGCTATTGGCCACCCACCTAGATTTTTTAATACCTTAGCGCAAATGAAGGCTGAGGTATTAGTCACCAAAGGTTTTACCGACCACAAGGCGCTAAGCGCCGATGACATCAAGCCTTTGATGAAAGAGACACAATCCCTGATTATGACCGAAAAAGATGCGGTCAAATGTCGAGATTTTGCAGAAGAGAACTGGTGGTATCTGCCAGTTTCGGCCAATATCTCTCAGGAAAATACTAAAACAGTTTTAGACAAGATTAATGAGGTTTTAAAGGAATATGGATCATAGACTGCTAGAGATTGTGGCTTGTCCAGTATGTAAGGGAAAGCTGACTTACGATAAAGACAAGCAGGAGCTGATCTGTAAGTTTGACCGTCTGGCATACCCAATTAAAGAAGGTATCCCTGTACTTCTTGAGCCTGAGGCTCGCAGTATCTCAATGGACGAAGGTCGCTAACTATGTCTTTTACCGTAATCATTCCAGCGCGCTACCAATCTACGCGCCTGCCGGGTAAACCACTGGCAGATATCTGTGGCAAGACCATGATTGAGCGCGTTTACGAGCAAGCGATGCAAGCGGGTGCGGACAAGGTGATCGTTGCGACCGATGATGACAAGGTAGCTAATGAAGTAAAACGCTTTGGTGGTGAGGTGTGCATGACCTCAGATAAGCATGAGTCTGGTACCGAGCGCCTTGCTGAAGTGGTTGAGAAGATGGCTATTCCTGACGACCATATCGTGGTTAATGTGCAGGGAGATGAGCCTTGATCCCGCCGCAGATCATCAGTCAGGTGGCCCAGAATCTAGCGGACAGTGACGCGCCTATGTCTACACTGGGTGTTGAGATCAACAGCGCTGAAGAAGCCTTTAACCCAAATGCGGTGAAGGTGGTGGCAGATGAGAAAGGCTATGCCATGTACTTCAGCCGTGCCACCATCCCATGGGATAGAGATCAGTTTGCGAACGATAAAGACAGTCTGCGTCAGCCTTTGATGCGTCATATTGGCATCTACGCCTATCGCGCCGGCTTTATCAATACCTACATCAACTGGGAGCCATCTGCGCTAGAGCGTATCGAGTCTTTAGAGCAGCTTCGCGTGCTTTGGTATGGCGAGAAGATCCATGTGGAACTGGCCAAAGTTGCACCAGCTGCGGGTGTTGACACCCCAGAGGACTTAGAGGAGGTGAGACGAATCGTCTCTGCCCAATAAGCGATTGAAAAGGACCTTCTAAAGGTCCTTTGCTTTATCTAGAATCCGCCAGCCCAATTATCAAACTCATCGATATTATCCCACTCTTGCTGGGTTCTTGGTGCAGGGTAATAGGGAAGCGCTAATAGCTTTTCATCTGGCATCAGCTCCCATTCAGCTCATCTTGAGTCTAGTTAGGTCTTCATCACCGTCATGTCTTATAAACATATAGTAGCCATCGCTATGTGTATTAGCGTAGCTGGCAATTCTAACCACTTCTCCTGAAGGCAGCTTTACCTTTCGACCCAGTGGATAGAGCTGATGCAGAGCAAAGCTCACGTGGGCGTCCTCAAGCATGCCTTGTTTGAATCGATATAAACCTATGGCTGTGGAAGTAGCGCGAGGTGTCCACCCGGCTAGATAAAGCCCTTTTAGAGAGTCCTTAAAGGGGACGCCTTTGCCAATGCCCTCGTTTGAGATGAATTGCACCAGCACCTTGTCATCGTTCTGCTCTAGGATCTGTAAGAATTGTTCGCCTGTGATATCGGCTAAGAGTTTCATGTTACGGCTTTCCAAGATTGACTCGGGGTAGCATACCATTTGTGAATGTAACAAATCTTGATCTTAAGATATGAAAAAGCCCGCTGTTGCGGGCTTAGTTGGTTTATATGTGCTGGCTGTAGTCGCCCCGTTTAGGGCAGGTGGCGAGGATATCTCGTCTGCCTGATTCTTTGACCTCTTCAAGGATGACGTCAAAGCCCCACAGGCGGTAGAGGTGCTTAAGTACATCTTCATAGCTTTTAGCCAGTGGAATACGCTGGTGTGGGACGTGTTGTAAGGTTAGAGAACGATCGCCACGAACATCTACGTTCCAAACTTGAATGTTTGGCTCTAGATTACTCAGATTATATTGAGCAGCCAGTGCTTCACGTATTTGGCGGTAGCCCATCTCATCATGAATCGCGTTTATCTCTACGTAGTTTTTGCGATCATCGTCCTTTATCGCAAACAACTTAAAGTCACGGATAAGTTTGGGAGAGAGATACTGACTAATGAAGCTCTCATCTTTGAAGTTTTGCATCGCAAAGTGCACCGCTTCAAGCCAGTCACTGCCTGCAAGCTCTGGGAACCACTCTTTATCCTCTTCTGTTGGTTCTTCACAGATACGGCGAATATCTTGGAACATAGCAAAGCCAAGAGCGTACGGGTTAATACCGCTAAAATAAGGCTGTTGTAAGCCGCTGCGCCACCACACTGGTGTGGCTATGAAGAAACTCCAACATAAACTTATCGGTCACCACGCCTTCATCATAAAGATGGTTAAGGATGGTATAGTGCCAGAAGGTCGCCCAGCCCTCATTCATCACTTGCGTCTGTTTCTGAGGATAGAAGTACTGACTCACCTTGCGCACGATACGCACGACCTCGCGCTGCCAAGACTCCAGCAAAGGCGCGTGCTTTTCGATGAAGTAGAGGATGTTCTCTTGCGGCTCGCTTGGGAAACGCTGTTTTTCGGTATGTTCTTCACGAGTACTCTTAGGCACGGTTCGCCAAAGCTCGTTCACCTGAGACTGCAGATACTTTTCACGCTCTTCTTGCCTATGGGTTTCTTCGGCGATAGAGATTTTCTCTGGTCGTTTGTAGCGGTCTACACCATAGTTCATTAGGGCGTGACATGAGTCCAGAAGCTTCTCGACCTCTTCTACGCCGTACTTCTCTTCACACTGAGAGATGTAATTTCTGGCAAACAGCAGATAGTCGATGATGGAGCTGGCATCGGTCCAGGTCTTAAATAGGTAATTGCCTTTGAAGAAAGAATTATGGCCGTAGCTTGCGTGCGCCATTACCAGCGCTTGCATGGTCACAGTATTCTCTTCCATTAGATAGGCGATACAAGGGTTGGAGTTGATCACTATCTCGTAAGCAAGACCCATTTGACCGTGCTTATAGTTCTGCTCGGTCTGGATGAACTTTTTACCGAAAGACCAGTGGTGGTAGTTGATAGGCATACCGATACTGGAATAGGCATCCATCATCTGCTCAGCGGTGATCACCTCTATCTGGTTCGGGTAGGTATCAAGCCTGTAGTGCTGGGCTACGCGCTTGATCTCTTGGTGATATTCTTC
Source organism: Vibrio sp. JCM 19236 (assembly GCA_000830455.1). Classification (GTDB taxonomy): domain Bacteria; phylum Pseudomonadota; class Gammaproteobacteria; order Enterobacterales; family Vibrionaceae; genus Vibrio. Next base: position 36,024 of record BBSB01000008.1, on the reverse strand, counting down.
CAGCAGACCAAAAGTCCAATCTGGTCCATCGGGAAGGGTATTTGACTTAACGTCCTTTGTCTTTACATCCATAGCGCACTTCCTTAGCTGGTTTCTTTATGAAACAGCTCCCTAAATACAGGGAAGATATCATCCTGAGAACGGATGTTTTTCATGGCAAAGTTATCGAACTGGGCACCCACTTTTTCATATTCGTGCCATAGGGTTTGGTGACTGCGCCTTGTGATCTCGATATAGGAATAGAATTGGCACAGTGGCAGTAGGGCATCACTTAGCAGGGTACGACAGCGCGGTGAGTCATCAGCCAGTTATCCCCATCTGAAGCTTGTGCAGCATAGATATTCCATTGGTTAGTGGGATAGCGCTCTTTGACTATCTCATTCATCAATTTGAGCGCACTGGACACTATGGTGCCACCGGTTTCTTGGGAATAGAAAAACTCATGCTCGTCCACCTCTTTAGCTTGAGTGTGGTGGCGGATGAACACTACCTCAACGTTCTCATAGGTACGGTTGAGGAACATGTATAACAGCACATAAAAGCGCTTAGCGATGTCCTTGGTTGCTTGGTCCATAGAGCCTGATACATCCATTAAGCAGAACATGACGGCTTGGCTTGATGGAATAGGGCGTTTTTTCGTAGTTTTTGTATCTGAGGTCGAAGGTGTCGATAAAAGGCACGCTAGTGATCTTCTGACGAAGTTCAGCTATCTGCTGTTTTATCTCTTTCTCTTCAAATGGCTGCGCAGGTTCTTGCTTCTTAAGAGACTCTAACTCGCTTTCAAGCTCTTTCAGAAGCGTCTCTTACCCGCAGTAATAGCAGTACGTCTTGCCAGTGATTGCTGAAGTGAGCGCACAACAGAGATGTTTGCTGGAATACCTGCTGTTTGGAAGCCCGATCTATGCGTCTTCCATTCGGTAATGCGGTTTACTTGTTTCTTTTTTAGATTCGGAAGAGCGAGGTCTTCGAATAGGATATCAAGATATTCTTCCTTACTGATTTGGAAGATGAAATCGTCTTGCCCTTCACCGTCTGGACTGGCATCTCCTTCGCCTGAACCACTTCCGCCACCACCGCCGGGCGGTCTTTCTATTCTGTCACCTCGGGTGAATTGATCGTTGCCAGGGTGAACGCGCTCACGGTCGCCCCCTTGACCTTGGTGAAAGATTGGTTCGGAAATATCTTGCTTTGGTATGGTGATATCTTCGCCGTTCTCGGTATCCGTGATGGAACGACGATTGACGGCATCAGATACCGCCTCTTTGATCTTTTGCTTATGACGGCGAATAAAGCGCTGTCGGTTGACTGTGCTTTTGTTCTTACCGTTAAGTCTTCTGTCTATAAACTGAGCCATGTGCCACCTCTAAATCGAAAAACAGTGGAAACTCCCTGCTCGACAACATTGCCCTCCCGCGAGGGGAGGGCTGCTTCCATATTATGTCTCGCTAAATTAAGAGGACTTACGAACGCGCAAGTACCACTCAGATAGCAAGCGAACCTGTTTCTCGGTATAGCCTTTCTCCATCATACGAGCCACAAAGTCGTCGTGCTTCTTCTGATCCTCGGTCGAGGTCTTCGCATTAAACGAGATAACCGGTAGAAGTTCTTCAGTATTGGAAAACATCTTCTTCTCGATAACGGTGCGAAGCTTCTCATAGCTGGTCCAGACTGGGTTAGTACCGCCATTGTTGGCACGAGCACGTAGCACGAAGTTTACGATCTCATTACGGAAATCTTTTGGATTACTGATACCCGCCGTTTTCTCAATCTTCTCAAGCTCGTTGTTCAAAGAAGCTCGGTCGAATAGCTGGCCAGTTTCTGGATCGCGATACTCTTGGTCTTGAATCCAGAAATCCGCGTAGGTTACGTAGCGGTCAAAGATGTTTTGACCATATTCAGAGTAAGACTCTAGATACGCGGTCTGTACTTCTTTACCGATGAACTCAACATAGCGAGGCACTAGGTAGCCCTTCAAGAACTCAAGGTAGCGCTCAGCCATCTCTTGCGGGAACTGCTCACGCTCTACCTGCTGTTCAATGACATAGAAGAGGTGAACTGGGTTTGCCGCGACTTCGGTTTGGTCGAAGTTGAATACGCGAGATAGGATCTTAAACGCGAAACGGTAGATAGACCTGACATACCTTCGTCAACGCCAGCGAAGTCTTTGTACTCTTGGTGGCTCTTCGCTTTAGGGTCAGTATCTTTCAGGGTTTCCCCGTCGTAGACGCGCATCTTACTGAACACAGAGGAGTTCTCTGGATCTTTTAGACGAGACAGAATCGAGAACTGCGCCAACATATCTAGCGTGCTCGGTGCGCATGGTGCGTTAGAAAGCTCACTGCTATCCAGAAGTTTTTCGTAGATCTTAACCTCTTCAGAAACGCGCAAGCAGTACGGCACCTTCACTATATAGACACGGTCAAGGAAGGCTTCGTTGTTCTTGTTGTTTCTAAAGGTTTGCCATTCAGATTCGTTTGAGTGAGCCAAAATCATGCCGTCGAATGGTAGGGCCGACAGACCTTCGGTACCATTGAAGTTGCCTTCTTGGGTTGCTGTAAGTAGAGGGTGAAGGACCTTGATAGGCGCTTTGAACATCTCTACAAACTCCATCAGCCTTGGTTGGCCTTACACAACGCGCCCGAATAGCTGTAGGCATCAGGGTCGTCTTGCGAGAAGTGCTCTAGCTTACGGATATCTACTTTACCCACAAGTGAAGAGATGTCTTGGTTGTTCTCATCACCCGGCTCGGTTTTCGCCACACCAATCTGATCAAGGATAGATGGACGGAGCTTCACGACCTTAAATTGGGTAATATCACCACCAAACTCATGCAGACGTTTTGCCGCCCACGGCGACATTATGGATTTCAGGTAGCGCTGCTCGATGCCATATTCGCTGCGAAGAAGCTCTGCATCTTCATTTGGGTCGAACAAGCAGAACGGATGGTCATTGACCGGACTGCGCTCACCGTTAGCTGAGAGCACATAGATTGGTGCTTGCTGCATTAAAGCCTTAAGCTTCTCTGCGAGAGATGATTTACCGCCACCCACCGGACCTAAGAGATATAGGATTTGTTTTTTCTCTTCCAGGCCTTGGGCTGCGTGTTTAAGATAAGAAACGATTTGCTCGATAGCGTCTTCCATTCCATAGAAGTCTTTGAAGGTGTCGTATCGGGCGATGACTCGGTTTGAAAAGATGCGACTCAGGCGAGGGTCTTGAGCTGTGTCGATAAGCTCAGGTTCGCCGATGGCATGAAGCAGTCGCTCCGCAGAATTGGCATATGCCATTTTATCTTCGCGACATAAGGTAAGAAACTCTTGGATCGACAGCTCCTCTTCCTTAGAAGCTTCGTATCTAGCTTGAAAATGGTCGAAAATACTCATAACAAAAATCCCCTTTAAAATGTTACAAGATCAGATGAAAGATAGCGCTCTCCCCCTAAATTAATCCTAGTCAGGATTGAACAGATTTGCTTGAAATATAATAACTTTTTTCGTTATCCTTGCAGTCAAACCGATCAATTTTACGAACGGAACCGTAAGCTTGATCAGGTAACAAAATTGTAACTTAATCGCAAAAGGATTTGCTAATGAAACTGTTAAAGCTTGTTACAGCCTCATTGGTGCTTTTTTCCGCCTCCTCTTGGGCCACTTGGTCTTTAGGTGTTGGAGCGAGCTACTCACCTGCCGTATATAAAGAGACCCCTTCAAACCGAGTTGTCATTCCAATTATTGGATATGAAGGAGAACATTTTTATTATCGCGGTTTTACAGCAGGATATCGTATCTGGGAGCGACGTTCGCCGCACAATATCGTGTTCAAACTGGCCTACGACCCAAGAACCTTAAAGCCTGAAGACTCAGACGACCCGTTCATTCAACAGCTCGACAAGCGTAAGAGTACTGGTCTTGCCGGCGTGACTTATCAATATATGAACCGCTCAATCGGACAGGTGGAATTTACGGTAGCAGGGGACGTGCTAGGTCGGCATGATGGTCTCTATGGTGAGGCCGTGTATCGCTTGCCGTTTCGTGGAGAGCGCTGGATGTTGACACCTGCTGCAGGTTACTCGTGGAACTCGTCTAAGCTAAATAACCATCTCTATGGCATCTCACAGAGCGAAGCGGATAGGCTAGGAGTAGACAGCTTCTCCCCAGATGGTGACGGTCAATTCTTCGTGGGATTGCGAGGGCTGTTTAAGATAACCCAGCACATCATCTTTACCGGCGGTGTTCGCTACACAAATCTTGAAGGGGATTTGGAAGACAGTCCTCTGTTGGGGGATACCGATTCTACCTCGGTCAATATAGGGCTGGTGTACAGTTTCTAGAAACAGAAACCCGGCTCATTGGCCGGGTTTTTAAATTATGCGTTGAAGATCTGGGTGATCTCAGTTGCACATAGATGGTACTGGCGAGGACAGTTACGCCATGTGGTTAGCATACGGCGATACTTGTCTAGCATAGGTACCTGGCTGTTGAAGTGGTGGTCAGCCTTGTCGAACTGAGGTATAGACCTTCAGTTTCAGTGATAAAGCGAACATAGTTTACGATGTGCGCTTCGGTCGCGATATCGAAACCTAGGAACATTAGACGGCGTTGGTCTACTTGTGCTTGATCAGCTGTATCTAGCATCTTGTGAGACTCTTGCATTGCGTGGTACATCTCCATGATGTCGATGATTTCACGACACTCAGCTTCGCTGATGCGGCCAAAGTCTTTGTCCAGTTCACGCATTTGCAGGCCATAGCCACGCTCAACGATCTTCTGTAGACGTTCGTACTTGTCTTTGTTTTCCGGAGATAGCTTTGCCATCAGGTAGTATTGGTTTGAAAGGATCAAACGCTGTGCGTTAGTCATTTCCATAAGTAAGTTTCCCTCGACTCAAATCGAATAAGCTTCAAAGTGAAGGCTTAGAATAATTAGTATTTTACGTTGTCATTATACTGGCTAAGGATGCCAGAGATTGTATCCATGGTTTCTTTAGACGGTGGGTTCACACCCTCTAGTGGATAATCGTAGCCAAGCGCTTCCCATTTATGGGCGCCAAGCTTGTGATATGGAAGCAGTTCCACCTTTTCGATGTTGTCCATATCTTTAATGAACTCACCTAGCATGTGCGCCGCTTCTTCGTCGTCGGTATAGCCAGGTACGATCACGTAGCGGATCCAAGTCTTCTGACCAATCTTGTGAAGATAGCGAGCAAAGTCAAGAGTACGGCGGTTAGACACGCCGATGAAGTCTTGGTGGATCTCATCTTTCATATGCTTAAGGTCAAGCATAACAAGGTCGGTCGCTTCTAGAACCTCATCAACCACGTCAGTATGTTTACGGATGTAGCCGTTGGTATCAAGGCAGGTATGAATGCCTTTCTCTTGAGCTGCACGGAAGAAATCACGCACAAACTCAGGTTGTAGCATAGCCTCACCACCAGAGCAGGTGATACCACCACCCGATGCATTCATAAAGTGACGATAAGATTGCGCCTCTTTAATCAGCTCATCGACAGTGACCTCTTTGCCACCATGTGGATCCCATGTATCACGGTTGTGACAGTACATGCAGCGCATTAAGCAACCTTGCAAGAATACGATAAAACGAATGCCCGGGCCGTCAACGGTGCCACACGATTCAAAGGAGTGGATTCTGCCTTTCATATAAGCTCTCAAACTGATGTTTAGATTGCGGTTGCGCCTAGGGTGACGCTAGCAAATTTTGATATACCTCAATATTGGTAAGTGTATTACAAATGCGATTTTAAACCTAGATTAAGCCCTTTATATTCTTGGTTTTTACGTAATTTCATTACCCAATATGGTAACTAGAAATGCGGTTAGGAATGATTCTCAAATGTAGCATTTGCAATCTGTTCAATTAATCTATAATTTTGTCGCCCCTTTATCCGTTTGTGCAATGCAAGGACTTCTCTTGAGCGACTTAAGATTCAACCAACTGCCACTGTCTAAACCTCTTTTAGACAACCTTTCTACCCTTGGCTATGCCGAGATGACGCCAATTCAGGCGCAGAGCCTGCCTATGATGCTAGCGGGTAAGGATGTTATCGGGCAGGGTAAAACAGGCTCGGGCAAAACTGCTGCCTTTGGTTTGTCTTTGCTTAATAACCTCAATGTGAAGCGCTTTCGCGTGCAAACCCTAGTGCTGTGCCCAACCCGTGAGCTTGCTGACCAAGTAGCGAAAGAGATCCGTAAGCTTGCACGAGCTATCCACAACATAAAGGTACTTACCCTGTGTGGTGGTATGCCTATGGGGCCGCAGATTGGTTCTCTTGAGCATGGCGCACATATTCTAGTTGGTACGCCGGGTCGTATCCTAGATCACCTTGAAAAGGGTCGCATTAATCTGAGCGAGCTTAACACCTTAGTGCTGGATGAAGCGGACCGTATGCTAGAGATGGGCTTCCAAGATGCTCTAGATGCCATTATCGCTGAAGCGCCAAGCGAGCGTCAGACACTGCTATTTAGCGCGACATTCCCAGAGAAGATCCAACAGATTGCCAACCGCATCATGCAAAAGCCAGAAATGGTGAAGGTAGAGTCTACCCATGACAACAGCAGCATCTCGCAGCACTTCTACAAGGTAGAAGATGATAATGAGCGTATGGATGCCCTAGAGACCCTTCTATTGGTACATCAGCCTGAATCGGCAGTTATTTTCTGTAATACCAAGCGTGAAGTGCAGGACGTGGCAGACGAGCTTCACTATCGTGGCTTTAGCGTTATCGATATTCACGGTGACCTAGAGCAGCGAGACAGAAATCAGACTCTGGTTCAGTTTGCTAACAAGAGCGTTTCTATCCTTGTTGCGACCGACGTTGCCGCTCGTGGTCTTGATGTAGAAACCTAGATGCGGTTATTAACTTCCAGCTTTCTCGCGATCCTGAGGTGCACGTGCATCGCATCGGCCGTACTGGTCGAGCAGGCAGTAAGGCGTAGCTTGTAGTTTGTATAGCGACAAAGAGCACTACCGCGTTGCCATGATTGACGAATATATGGATATCGCTATCGAGCCAGAGACACTTCCTCAGGCTGGCTCTCAGAAGCCGCTAAAACCAAATATGGTGACTATTGAGATCGCTGGTGGTAAGAAGCAGAAGGTTCGTGCAGGGGATATCCTAGGTGCCCTTACTGGTCAGAACGGCGTAGATGGCAAGAAGGTAGGCAAGATCAACCTGTTCGATATGCGCTCGTATGTAGCGGTGGACAGGTCTGTTTCAAACTTTGCACTGAAGAAGCTTGAAAACGGCAAGATGAAAGGGCGTAAATTCAGAGCTCGTATCGTTAAATAAAAAACCGGCTTTACGCCGGTTTTTTAGAACAGATAGAAGAGGGCAAGAGAGCCATTGGTATGAAATGACCTTGGGTCTTCTTGATAGTCACGAGTCTTGGTGGAAAGGGCAAGGCTTGCCCCCCAACCTTTATAGTAACCTACTGCGCCGATAGTTGCGGTTGCTTGTAGGTGCTCCACCTCACTCGCGGTGATGCCATCATCAGTCTGTCACCTTCAATGGTGATGTCGTTAAAGCGCACACGACCTTCGACACCACTGTAGAGGTACCAACCGGTTCTGCTACGCACGATAAGGCCAGGATCAAGCGAAGACTCATTGTTAATCTTGGCACTACCAAAGCTGTTGTTTAGACCTGCACCCCAACGCCAAATAGCGCTGCCTGCAATTTCACTTCGAAAGTTACCTGCCATGACGCGAGCCTGAGTACTGACTTCATGGTTGGTCGTTCCACTGAGCTCCGACTCATACCATTTGTCATTACGGTTATAGGTAAAGTTAAGCACGACCTGATTTTCGATCTGGTTGTCCCAGCCCTGTGGGTCATCAGATTTGATGATGCTGTGTACAAACTTCTGACCTTCCTCAGCGTAAGAGTTTGGACCTGTAGTCCCTAGCATGAGGCTGTACGAATTGATCTCAGAAGGGGCAATGGAATACAGGTAGAGGACACATATAGGAGGCCAGCGTAAGGGCGTTCATCTTGAACCGGATCTGGGCTCTCAATGTCTTTAGGCGTCCACATCTTTTGTCCAACCTCAAGGTTATAGCGATGCAGTACATTGCCTGTTGGGTCAGCATCAAAGTGCGTACCTGGTAGGGAGTCGAAAAAGCCACCCGGAGTAACATCAAAGTCACTGGTGTAGCTAATAAATACACCGTTTGTGTAGTCCTGATCTGTGGTTACGATACTGTCGTTATCGATACCAAAATAGAGGGTACTGTTTTGAGCAAATGTCGGCGCTGCAAAAAGGGGTGTAACTAAAAGAAGATGACGCGCTGTGCGCTGGAAAGATGACATACTGCTCCGTGCTTATACTTCATGTCTTAATCCGTTAGGGGCGATTATGCCATAAAAAGGTAATAAAAAACCCCGCCAAGGCGGGGTTTTAGTTATAACTTTCGCTCTAAGTCAAAGTTTTGACTTATAGAGACTCAGTGAAAGTACGCGCGATTACGTCTTTTTGCTGTTCAGCAGTTAGAGAGTTGAAACGCACAGCGTAACCCGATACACGGATAGTTAGCTGAGGGTATTTCTCTGGGTGCTTAACTGCGTCTTCTAGAGTTTCGCGGTTTAGTACGTTCACGTTTAGGTGTTGACCACCTTCGATGTCAGTCTCGTGGTGGAAGTAACCATCCATTAGACCTGCAAGGTTAGCGCGTTGGCTATCTTCGTCTTTACCTAGTGCGTTAGGTACGATAGAGAAGGTGTAAGAGATACCGTCTTGTGCATCAGCAAACGGTAGTTTACCTACTGAAGTTAGAGACGCTACAGCACCTTTCTCATCACGACCGTGCATTGGGTTTGCACCTGGAGCAAATGGAGCACCAGCTTGACGACCATCAGGAGTAGTACCAGTCTTCTTACCGTATACCACGTTTGAAGTGATAGTTAGGATAGACTGAGTAGGACGAGCGTCACGGTAAGTCTTAAGCTTACGGATTTTGTTCATGAATACAGAAACTAGTTCACAAGCGATGTCATCTACGCGAGCATCGTTGTTACCAAATTTCGGATAGTCGCCTTCGATGTTGAAGTCGATAGCGATGCCGTCTTCGTCACGAACTGGGCTTACTTTAGCGTACTTGATAGCAGCAAGTGAGTCAGCAGCAACAGATAGACCCGCGATACCACAAGCCATAGTACGAGCAACGTCACGGTCATGTAGAGCCATTAGAGCTGACTCGTAGCTGTACTTGTCGTGAGAGTAGTGGATTGCGTTTAGTGCAGAAACGTACTGCTTCGCTAGCCAATCCATGAAGCTGTCTAGACCAGCCCAAACTTTGTCGAAGTCTAGTACTTCGTCAGTCATTGCTTCAGTCTTAGGACCAACTTGGATCTTAAGCTTCTCGTCCACACCACCGTTGATAACGTAAAGTAGTGTCTTAGCAAGGTTTGCACGTGCACCGAAGAACTGCATTTGCTTACCAACAACCATTGGAGATACACAACAAGCGATCGCGTAGTCATCAGACTCTAGGTCTGGACGCATTAGGTCGTCGTTCTCGTACTGGATTGAAGAAGTATCGATAGATACTTTTGCACAGAACTTCTTGAAGCCTTCAGGCAGCTCTTCAGACCATAGAACAGTGATGTTTGGCTCTGGAGAAGGACCCATAGTGTATAGGCTGTTTAGGAAACGGAAGTTTGAACGCGTAACTAGAGTACGACCGTCAAGACCCATACCACCCATAGATTCTGTTGCCCAGATTGGGTCACCAGAGAACAGCTCATCGTACTCAGGAGTACGTAGGAAACGAACCATACGTAGCTTCATTACGAAGTGGTCGATCATTTCTTGAGCTTCTACTTCAGTGATTTTGCCAGCAGCAATGTCACGCTCGATGTAGATGTCTAGGAATGAAGAAGTACGACCTAGAGACATAGCCGCGCCGTTTTGAGATTTAACAGCTGCTAGGTAACCGAAGTAAGTCCACTGGATAGCTTCTTGAGCAGTTGTTGCTGGCTCAGAGATATCGTAGCCGTATTTAGCAGCCATTTCTTTCATTTGACCAAGCGCGCGGTATTGCTCTTGAAGCTCTTCGCGCAGTTGCATGGTCATTTGTAGGTCTTCACCGTTCTCAAAGTCAGCTTGAGTTGAGTGGAACTGAGCCGCTTTGTTCTTCATTAGGAAGTCGATTCCGTAAAGAGCAACACGACGGTAGTCACCGATGATACGACCACGGCCGTAAGCATCAGGAAGACCAGTCAGAACACCAGACTTACGACATTTCAGGATGTCAGGAGTGTAAACATCGAAAACGCCAGCATTGTGCGTTTTGCGGTACTCAGAGAAGATTTTCTTAACTTGTGGATCAAGTTCGCGATCATAAGCTTTGCACGAACCTTCAACCATACGGATACCACCGTTAGGATGATCGCACGCTTAAGTGGCGCTTCTGTTTGTAGACCAACGATAGTTCTAGGTCTTTGTTGATGTAACCAGCATCGTGAGATGTGATGGTAGAGATAACAGAAGTGTCGAAATCAACAGGCGCGTGGGTTGAGTTCTCTTGCTTGATACCTTCCATTACTTTAGCCCAAAGCGTGTTAGTCGCTTCAGTACCTTCAGAAACTAGGAAAGACTCATCGCCTTCATACGGCGTGTAGTTTTTCTGGATGAAATCACGAACGTTTACGTCGTTTTGCCACTCACCTGCAGCAAAACCTTCCCAAGCTTTAGCAAATTGCTCTGCCATGATGTACCTACCTTTTTAGTAGAAAAGAAACGTGCCTTTTCTTCCCCCTCTTATGGATGAAGAGTGTCTAAGAACTCAGACACAGCACACTATTTAGATTAATAACAATATGAATAAGTTTAGTCTTAACTTCTACTCATTGATATTGGTACTAAGGTTTCAAATTCAATAGTAACTTCAAAAATAATTATAATTTTTAAACTAAATCAATAAAAGCGTTTTTTTGCAAACATTGAAGCCAAATCTGAATCTGAACTGTTAGATGGTGTTACGAAACTGCCTTAGATAAGTAGTAAAAGGGTAGTGCATCTGCACTACCCTGCAACCATTATAGGAAAGCTTTCAGGCCGTATTGTGGTTCAAGCATACCTACAGCAAGCATTGCCACTAGACATACGATGAATACGCCCACTGGAATGATGATCTTGTCAGCAAACGATAGACGTGAAGCACGCTCTTTGTCGCCGATTAGGCGTTGTTGTCTAGGAACATGGTTAGTGCCCACGCTAGAACTGGGTTAGTTACAACCGCTGCAAAGATACAGATACCTGCTGCTTGAGAATCTTTGGTCTCTTTAACCATCTGCATACCCGCTTCAAGTAGAGGAAGGAATACACCTACTAGAAGAGCAACACGCATTACTGGTGGCCATACCGCTACGTCCATTGGGAAGCCAAGGATAGCTACGATGATACAAAGACTACCAAGTAGGATTGCACCTGCTGGGATAGGGCGCTTAGCGATTGCTGCTGGGATCATGTATGTACCCCAAGATGAAGTGATGTTACCACCACCTACAGCTGTACCTACCATCTGACGGAATGAACACATAGTCATAGTGTCATCAACGTCCATAAGAACCTTCTCGGTCTTCTTAGGATAGTTAAGCTCTTGGAAGATACGGTGACCTAGGAAGTCAGGAGACCACATAGCTACCGCTAGGATTGCAAATGGTAGAGACGCGATGAAGTGAGATACGCCAGGTAGACCTAATTGCCAACCTTGCTCAGTGCTGCCCCACCAGTAAACTGGGTTTAGGTTAGGAAGACCCATCTCAGTTTCGAAGGTAAGGTCAAAACCAGCGCCCAGTGCTAGAGCGATGATAAGACCAGCGACCGCACACACAGGAATAGCCAACCAGCGCATACCAATCTTAGCTAGGTAAGCGTAGATTGCGATGTTGATACCAAGCACCACTAGACCGATGTAACCAAGGCTGCCTTGGGCAACGTCTGCTGACTGAAGACCAACAGCCCAAGATTGGATATCACCAATCTGGCTCATGGTACCCGTAAAGCCTAGGAAGATAAGAAGACCACCTGCGGTACCCTCTGAGGTGAGGTTTACCAGCTTAGAGCCACCTTTAAAGTAGCTAAGTAGTAGACCAAAGATACCCAGTAGGATAGCTAGCGCAAGAGGGTGAGCACCTGCAAGTGCAATCGAACCGATAAGTGGGATCATCGGGCCGTGGTTACCAGCAAGGTTTGCACGAGGGTTAAAGAAGCCGGACGCTAGAATACAGAATAGAAGTGCAGGGATAAGCATCTCTACACGTGCCACTTCGATAGCGAAGTCTTTGCCTAGGTTAACGTGATCCCAAGCTTGAGTTAGGCCGTCAGCCCAAGACATCATTACTGCAGAGTACATCGCGATAATGCCGATAGTACCTGCTAGTGCTGGAACCAAGTCTTCAAGCTCGAAACGGAAGTCACGGCCAGGTAGGTTGAGACCAAAGCGGCGTGGCTTCATGATTTGAAGTTCGTGGTCTAGGTAGTCAGAGCGGCTAGCAAACTCTGAGGCAGGACGGTGAAGTTCAGAGTAGCTTTTTTCTTCTACTTCTGACTGTGTCTGATTCACTGCGTCGGACATAAAATCCTCGTTAAAAAGTATAAAAAAATGAAAGAGAGTTACTGTTCAAAGATTCGTTAAAGATGCCGGTTTGCTCAGAGAACCGCCAAAAGTTGAGCTCTAGCACGTGACCGACGTGTTTATCTTAGGCGAAAATTTGAAAAATACTCATCAAATTTGAATTTGTTGTCGCGAGTTTAGCAAGCCGACCTATGGATTCACTTGATCTCGATCAGTTTAGGAAAATTAGTGAAACAAAAGTACAAAATAATCTTTCATAAACTGTTGATAAAATAAACAATTAGTTTCACTTATACATATTTTGTTCAACTCAATGTGTAAGTGACTGAAACTCTCTATAAATGTTAATTATTTGTATTTTGGCGTGCTTTTTGGGTACAAATGCTTTACATTTGTTTCGTGATAAATCACTGTATTTAACTGAAATAGATGCCTTTTATTCTAAGAAAGGGATATATAGTCGATAAATGTGACTAAATATTGCTTAAGGAAAGTGGGAATCAGCCGTTGCCATTCGTTTTTCTTAGTGATAACTTGTCTCGCAACACACGGAATTTGAGCCTTCGGGCCCAACAAGGAGTAAAAAGCGGATGACAGACGTACCCGCATTACAAATCAAAGATCTGCATAAAACCTTCGGTCAGAACGAAGTGCTTAAAGGTATCTCTTTGGATGCTCACAAGGGCGATGTAATTTCTATTATTGGAAGTTCAGGCTCTGGTAAAAGTACTTTCTTGCGCTGCATAAACCTTCTAGAAACTCCTACCTCAGGCGAAATCTGGGTCAATGGTGAATTGATCGAGATGAAGAATGGTCGTCAGGGTGAGGCTATGCCTTCTAATGCAAAGCAGGTTCAGCGTATTCGTTCTCGTCTAGCGATGGTTTTCCAGGGCTTTAACCTTTGGTCACACATGACAGTTCTGGAGAACGTTATTGAAGCTCCAGTTCACGTATTAGGCGTGCCTAAAGCACAAGCCATTGAGAATGCGGAACTACTACTAAAGAAAGTAGGCCTTTACGAGCGTAAAGACTACTACCCAGGACACCTGTCTGGTGGTCAGCAGCAGCGTGCGGCAATCGCCCGTGCCCTCGCGGTAGACCCTGAGGTTATGTTGTTTGATGAGCCGACATCAGCACTTGACCCAGAATTGGTAGGTGAGGTTCTGGGGGTTATGCGTGACTTGGCAGAAGAAGGCCGAACCATGTTAGTAGTAACCCACGAAATGGCGTTTGCTCGCGATGTATCCAACCACGTGATGTTCTTGCATCAAGGCTTGGTTGAAGAGCAGGGCGCACCTTCTAAGTTGTTCACCAATCCGGAATCTGAACGACTGCAGCAATTTATTTCTTCTATTTATTAACCGAAGCGTTCTTAAAGCGCTCACAAAACACAACAACAAATCTCAAATCACAGGAGTATGGACATGAAAAAGTGGTTATTGGCAGCAACAATTGCAGCTACAGCACTATCTGGCGTTGCACAAGCTAAAGAGTGGAAAACAGTACGTTTCGGTATCGAAGGCGCTTACCCTCCATTCAGTAAAACAGAAGCTGATGGCTCTCTAAGTGGCTTTGACGTTGATATGGCCAACGCACTTTGTAAAGAAATGGAAGTGAAGTGTGTACTTGTAGCTCAAGACTGGGATGGCATCATTCCTTCTCTACTAGCTCGTAAGTACGATGCCATCATCGCAGCGATGTCAATCACTGAAGAGCGTAAGAAGCGCGTAGACTTCACTGGTAAGTACGCTCAGATCCCTAACAAATTCATGCTAAGAAAGATGCGGGTCTAGAGTTTACTGACGCTGGTCTTGAAGGCGTTAAGATTGGTGTTCAGCGTGCAACTACGCACGACAAGTACCTAACTGATAACTACAAAAACGTAGAGATCGTTCGTTACGGTTCTTTCGACGAAGCTTACCTTGACCTAGCAAACGGCCGTATCGCAGCTGTACTAGGTGACGCATCTGCGCTTGAAGAGGGTGTTCTTAACTCTGCACAGGGCGACCAGTACGAGTTCGTTGGTCCTTCTCTAACTGATCCTAAGTGGTTCGGTGAGGGCATGGGTATTGCTGTACGTAAGCAAGACAAAGACCTAACTGAGAAGCTGAACAAGGCTATCGAAGCGCTACGTGCAAACGGCGAATACCAAACTATCGCTGCTAAGTACTTCAACTACGACGTATACGGCGAATAATCTCGCTACAAGGTTAATCCTTGATTGTGCCTCCGCGTAAGGGGGGCACACCTTCTCTACCAACCGCTTTAATAACATTAGGAATCCAACAAGCCCAAGGAATACTGCAGATGTAACGTTGGGAAATGATTATGTTCGATTTACAGGGATATGAAGTCTCGATCCTAAACGGTGCTTGGCTTACCGTACAAGTGGCAGTGTTGTCGCTACTTTTAGCCATGGTGCTGGGAATGCTCGGGGCGCTCGCAAAACTTTCTCGCTCTCGCATCGCTAAGGCGGTCGCGACAGTCTATACCACCATTATTCGTGGCATCCCTGACCTAGTTCTGATGATGCTGATTTTCTTCGGTGGTCAGATCCTACTTAACAACAGTTATATGGCATCAATGAGTGGCTGAATAACTATTTCACCCAGAGCGACCCGAACCACGAGTGGGTTTCGTACGTTCCTGACTACATTGATGTTAGCCCTTATATCGCGGGCATACTTACTATCGGCTTCATCTTCGGTGCTTACATGGCTGAGACTTCCGCGGCGCTATCATGGCGGTAGATGCAGGCGAGATGGAAGCCGCTAAGGCGTACGGCATGAGCCTGCGTTGGCGTTTAGACGCATCCTTATGCCTCAGATGATCCGTCACGCACTACCTGGCTTTGGTAATAACTGGCTGGTACTACTAAAGACCACCGCACTGGTTTCAATTATCGGTCTAGAAGATATGGTTCGCATGGGCTCGCTAGCGGCGGGCACGACTAAAGCGCCATTCACCTTCTATATGGCGGTATCCATCATCTTCTTGTTCTTCACTGCAGTTTCAACGGGTCTGTTGAAGCTGATTGAACGCAAATTCAGTATTCAGGCGAGGTAGTCATGGATTTTTCTATCATAGTCGACAGTCTGGATATCTATATTGATGGCCTTTATACCACTATGTGGTTGGTGGCCGCGGCGCTAGTCATTGGTCTTGCGTTTGCTATCCCACTTGCGGTAGCACGTAACAGCAAGAACTGGCTTCTAATGGGTCCAAGCTGGGCATTTATCTACTTTTTCCGTGGTACGCCCCTGCTGGTTCAGTTGTATCTTATCTACTACGGTATGGATCAGTTTATTCCGGTCAAAGATACTCTGTGGGAGAACGCGTGGTTCTGTGCATTGGTGGCCTTTACTCTCAACACCTGCGCCTATACTTCGGAGATTATCCGTGGTGCCATCAACGGCTTGCCCAAGGGTGAGGTTGAAGCGGCTAAGGCATACGGCATGAGCCATTTAAAGCGTTTTATCGCATTACTCTGCCGAGTGCGCTGCGTCGTGCATTGCCAGCTTACAGTAACGAAGTGATCTTTATGATCCATGGCTCGGCGGTTGCGGGTATCGTTACCATCATGGACCTTACCGGTGCTGCGCGCCTAGTGAACTCACGTTACTACGCACCGTTTGAGTCATTCTTGACTGCCGGTCTCTTCTACATGTGTTTAACCTTTACGGTTATCTGGCTGTTCAAACTCGCAGAGAAGCGTTTCTTAGCCTACCTGAGACCGCTCTCTTCAAAGTAAACCCGATGCCGGCAATATGCCGGCATTTTTTTGCTTATAAAACATCATCTTGTTTTTCAGTTCTTGCCTAAACTCTAATGAATGTCATCCGTTGATTAGAGGCCTTTATGAAATTCACTAAGACATCTGTCGCTCTCTCTTGCATTTTTTTGGCTAGCTCATTCAGTCTGTCTGCAAAACCAGTCGATACCCTCGATGGCTTTTTTGTAAAAGGCGGGTATATGGTGACTGCAGCAGATTATCCTACGGTGGAAACCTCACATCAGATGTTGAAGAATCAAGATGAGGCAGGGGTGAATCAGTTTCTACATAAGCGTGAACTGACACCAACGGATAAGCAGCCAGTGGTTCGCATGAATCGCGATACTTATTATTCTTTTGCGGTGGTGGATGTCTCCGAAGGAGCGTGGATCACGATTCCAGATGTTCCAGAGGGTAAATATGTCTCGGTGCAGCCGGTGACTGAGGATCATCGTATTCAGCCCATGTTTTATGGCACAGGTACCTATGAGTTAAAGACCCATATGGGAACACATATGTACCTAGTGGTAAGGCTCGATTCCACCCTATCTAAGCAAGAGGCTAAACGCATCCAAGATCAGATGAAGATCAAAGCTAATAGCAAGGATAAGTTTGAGGCTGAACCGGTCGACAAGGCCTCGTTTGACAAAGTAGAGGAGGCTTTGAAAGCAAGATGCCAGGCATTTATGAGCGTGATGGTGATGATGCCTCGTAGGTATGTTTACCGCGCCAACGGATTCCTCAAACACGTTTTTTACCCAGGAGAAGTATGAGGTCGGTGCCGCAATTGGATGGGGCGGAGCACAGCTTATCGATAATATTTATGAGGTCTCTGGCAACTATCCAACTAAGGTGTGTCATCAAGCAACTTTTGAAGATCCTGAAGATAAAGCGTTCTGGTCGTTTACGGTTTATAACAAAGCTGGCTTTATGTTTAATGACGTCGCCAATGTAAGTTCAAACACAGCTACGGCTAATGAAGATGGTACCTACACGGTAAGCTTTGGTTGTGGCAAAGATGCGCCAAATAATATCGCAACCAAGAATAAATCGGGTGTGTTTAACCTCGGTGTTCGCCACTACCAACCAAGCGAGAAGGTACAGAACGGATATCGACTCTTACCTTTCGTTAAACCAGTTAAATAGTCTCAGTTAAGCCTGCATGATGCAGGCTTTTTGCTTCAAAGTCGCAACGAGGTTTGTATGAAAAAGGTCATGCTGGGATTCTGGTTTGTTGTGCTTGGTCTGAGCTTGTTATGGTTTTTATCTTTGCTAACTGGCGAGCAAACCTTTAGTCAGTTGTTAGGTGCCAAAGCATGATGCAGTTTACCGGTTACATGGCTATTTGTTTGATGGCTATTGTCATGGTATTGAGCCTCCGATTGCAAAGGGTAGACAATCTACTGGGTGGCCTAGACCGCTCTTATCGACTGCACAAATGGCTTGCTATTGCTGCTTTGGTGTTTAGTGTTATTCATTTCTTCTGGAAAGATATCGCCGGGCTATTGGCAAGCTTGGGTGTTTATACGGCAGAGCCCAAACGAGAGGGCGCAGTAAAACTTCACGATCAAGGACGAGAAATAGCAGAACAAGCAGGAGAGATAGGTTTCTATATCATTGCTATCTTAATCGTCGTTGCGCTCACCAAGTTCGTTCCGTATCACTGGTTTAAAAAGGCACACAAGATCATCTCTTTGGTGTTTATTGTTTTGGTCTT
This sequence comes from Vibrio sp. JCM 19236, assembly GCA_000830455.1. Taxonomy (GTDB): domain Bacteria; phylum Pseudomonadota; class Gammaproteobacteria; order Enterobacterales; family Vibrionaceae; genus Vibrio. The sequence goes on along the minus strand of BBSB01000008.1, from coordinate 17,942 downwards.
CCATTCCATCAAATTATTTGGTGATTCTTATTGGGATTCAATAGTTGGAAACCTGTTTGGTTTTCTTATGTTTATAAGTGTCATTGCCGCATTCTACGCCTTGTTTGGACGCATAGGCACAGGGCGCAGGGCAAAGGGTAAGATAGTTGGCTTAACCCCATATGATGAAGTCGGCGTTATTGAAGCGACTATCGAGATAGATAAAAAATGGAAAGGACATAAGGCTGGGCAGTTTGCGTTTTTAATGACCAACCCGAAAGAGGTGCGCACCCTTACACTATCGCCTCTGAGTGGAGCAGTGACACCAATGAGCTCACCTTTATTATCAAGGCTTTGGGGGATTGGACTAGGCAACTACGAGGCTGGATGAAGCTGGATATGCCAGTCACCGTAGAAGGTCCCTATGGAGACTTTGATTTTGATGATAGCTGCTCGCACCAAGTGTGGGTAGCGACCGGAATAGGCGTAACACCGTTTATCGCTAAGATGAAGGAGCGGGCGGAATCAAAACCGAGTAATAAGGTCGATCTCTTCTTAGCGGTGCCGGTTGAGAATGCAGAAATACAAGCAAGGTTAAAGCAGAGGGCAGTAGATGCTAGCGTGACCCTGCATTGGTATATTACTGAGCGAGAGGAGCGACTGAGCATTGAGGATATCTATCGCCAGATAGACGACTTATCCGATACCAGCGTATGGTTTTGTGGAACAACCTTGCTCGGCAATTCACTAAACAACTATTTGGTTGATAAAGGACTCAGTAAAAAGAACTTTCATCAAGAGCTATTCGAATTTAGATAGAAGCTAGTAGAAAAAGAAAAGCTGACCCAGAGGAGTCAGCTTTTTGCGTTTTAACCTTTGAAAGTGCTCCAAATAGGAGCATGATCTGAAGGCTTTTCTATTCCGCGCAGTTCATAGTCAACATCAGACTCGATACACTTCGCAGCAAGTTTCGGCGTTGCAAGAATCACATCGATTCGTAGGCCTCGATTGTCAACAAAGCCCTTAGAGCGATAGTCAAACCATGAGAAGCGATCGTTCACTTCAGGATGGATATTACGGAAGGTATCTTCAAAGCCCCAGTCGGTCAGTGTTTTCAACCACTCACGCTCTTCTGGCTGGAACGAACACTTACCTGTTTTTAGCCAGCGCTTACGGTTTGGTTCACCGATGCCGATGTCATCATCAGTTGGCTGATGTTGATATCACCCATAACGATAAGCTGTTCATCGTTGTTGTGATGATCGCTTAGATAGGTCATCAAGTCTTTGTAGAACTGACGCTTATATGGGAACTTGGTTTCGTGGGCGATATTGTCACCCTGCGGGAAATAACCGTTTAGAATCGTAACCGGTTCACCGTTCTCGTCTTCGACGGTTACCATGATCATGCGCTTTTGATGCTCTTCGTTGTCGGTAGGGAAGCCTTTAACAACGGAAAGAGGTTCTTTCTTACACAGCATAGCCACACCGTAGTGTGCTTTTTGACCGTGGTGATACACCTTGTAACCCATGGCTTCCACATCCTCTAGCGGGAAGGCTTCGTCGTGAACCTTGATCTCTTGCAGACCAATAACGTCAGGTTGGTGTTTGTCGATGATAGCTTGCAGTTGATGCAGACGCGCGCGCAAGCCATTAATGTTGAAGCTGATAACCTTCATAATATCCCTAGTGTTTGGTTACGTTAGCTTTATTCTAACCGCAAGCTTCCACTAGACCTATTTCAGATGTTAGCTATTTGTTTCGTTCGACTCTTTTTTGCGCAGTAGATCTTGTTTCACTATCTCTAGAGCAGAGAGAGCGGTGTCGGTATCGATTTCATTGCTTTCAAGTAGGAAGATAAGGTCTACAGCAAGCTTGATATCAGCCGGTGCATTATCTAGCGAATTATTATCGGACATTATTGATGCTGTTCTCTAAAGGTGATCTGTTTTTCGATTTTGATTATGGCCTGGCGACAGCGCTCAAGACGCTGCTCGGTTTGAAGTACCGCCCGCTGCGCATTAGAGCGGTTAAAGCCTGCGGCTTGCTCCAAAGCTTTGTGTTTGTCTAGCACGATATCCATCAATCGTCGCTCCCACTCTTTGTGCTGGGATAGCTCTTGATATAGCTGACTGATAGGCTTGCGATAATAGCTAGAGTGCTTGGGTTCGTCTTTTCTAAAGTGCGAAGTGGAGAGCTCACGCTGGATAGCGGCAATTTGTGCTAGCAGTCGCTCGGTTAGATACTCAGCCGCTGAGCCGTCAGTAGCTTTTGCTGTTGCTCGCGTTCGATGGCACTGAAAGTCGCTGTGGCTTCCTCTACACAAGGCGTCAAAAGCCTAGAGCGGCAGGTGAACAGGCTCGAGTCAAACAGAGGCAGATGATGTTCACCACGCTGGCGATCAAGATGCGCCGCATCGAATTTCATCTGTTCAAGTTTTTGCTTTAGCTCTGAGAAACTCGCCATTAGGTTTCCTTATAGGGTGACGAACCAAGCATCGTACGCCAATTTAACCGCAAGTACGCTCACTACGGTCACAAATACAGGGCGAATGAATTTAGCTCCAAAGCGTATCGCAGAGTGAGCGCCAATAAACGCACCCAGCATCAAGCATACCCCCATAGTCAAGCCTAGCACCCAGTTAATATGACCAAGCAAAGCAAAGGTAACCAGAGAAGTAAGGTTACTGGTGAAGTTCATGGCCTTTGCCAGACCGGAGGCAAGCAAGATATTCAATCTATGCAGTGCCATGCTACTTACGGTCCAGAATGCGCCGGTGCCCGGGCCTGCCACGCCGTCATAAAAACCTAGGGTAAGACCCTGACCAATCTGAGTATAGGTATGCTTGGCGTTTGGCTCAGGCATCACATTGGTATTGGCGTGAGGCGTTTTATGAAAAATGGTGTAAAGGCGGCGGCTAGGATCACCAGTGGCAGCACCTTTTCCAGCCACTCGGTAGAGATGGCATCAACGACTAGCGTACCTAGGGTCGCTCCTATCAAGGTTGCAGCGAAACAGGGTAGCCAAAGTCTAGGTTTAAAGAGCTTCTTCTTGTAGTAGGTGAAAGCGGCCGTCGATGAGGCAAAGGTAGCCGCTAATTTATTTGTACCCAATGCAATATGCGGTGGAAGCCCCATGGAGAGAAGGGTAGGGACAGTAAGCATACCTCCGCCTCCTGCAACGGCATCGATAAAGCCCGCTACGAAAGCGACGATTGCCAGCAGAAGCAACATGGAGGGTTCCAGATATTCCATCAGTATGTAATTACTCGATTATTCAATTCGTCTTTTAAAGGGAGGCAGTGAGTCGAGAAGCGCTTTACCGTAGCGCTTGGTCACTAGACGACGGTCAAAGATGACGACTCTACCAGAATCCTGCTCTTTTCGCAGTAGGCGACCCACTGATTGCACCAGTTTTTACTCGCCTCTGGCACAGTGATCTGCATAAAGGCATTTCCGCCTCTTTGCTCTATATATTCAGCGTGGGCTTCTTCAACTGGAGAAGTTGGCACAGCAAACGGGATTTTAGTAATTATCAGGTTCTCTAAAAGCTTTCCGGGCAAGTCCAAGCCCTCTGAGAAACTGCCAGTACCAAATAAAATACTGGTTTTACCTTTTTCTACGGTCTTTTTGTGGTTGCTGATGATCTCTATACGTGAAGCATCACCTTGTACCTGCAGATACCAGCCCTTACGACGTAACTTAGGCTCTAGTTTTTCCGCTACTTGGTTCATCTGCCAGTATGAAGCGAACAGGACTAGGTTTGCTTTGTCCGCTTCTAGCCAGTTGATTAGCTCATCGGCGAGATAGTCAGTAAACTGCGGGGCAGCAGGCTCATACTTGAGTTTAGGAACGACCAGTTCCGCATTGTTTGGTAATCAAATGGTGAAGCAAGCGCTAAAAACTGTGTCGCATCTTCTTTATCCATAGAAATACCACTCTCAAAACAGAAGTACTGAAAAGAGTTTAAGGCGCGCAATGTCGCGGATACGGCAACTGCACCGACACATTTTTGCCAAAGCTGCTTCTCGAGGTGCCTGCCAACCTCCAAGGGTGACACGCTCACGATATAGTCATTCTCTCGCTCTTTACTCACTTCAAACCAGCGGGCGAGGGGAGCGCCTTTTTCTCTTGGAGCTCAGCCATTAATGACCAAACCTTGGATAAATTTTCAAGGCGTTGTAAAAAGAAGCCACTTTCAGCTAGAGCTGGCTCAGCTAATTTTGCCGATAGCTCGCCGTCTTTTACTCGCTCACTGATAAGGTCAATGATTTTAGCCAGCGCTTGCGAGGCTTTTTGTGTAGTGATTTTCAGCTCTTTACTGGTATTGACCAACCAATCTGGAAGTTCTCCGTTTTCAAATCGATAGGTGCCTTCCTTAAACTGGCTCGGTTCTAAAGTTCGGGCAACTTGAGTAAGGTTAGGTATGGTATCGGCAATGGAGGCTTGCAGTTCAGATTGAAAGCGATCGACACGTTTAGCTTCTGCTAGCGTGCTTATCTTTGCGACGCTCTTATTGAGTGTCTCTAGCCACGCGGCCGCACCTTTAAGACTGGCTGATGCCGAAGCGTGGTCGCGGGCGACCTTAGGTAAATGATGTGCTTCATCGAATACATAGATGGTCTGTTCTGGTTCAAACAGGATTACACCACCACCGAGATCTAAATCGGCCATGACAAGGCTGTGGTTGGCGATTACAACATCGGCTTTATCTAGCTCCGAGCGTGCTTTTTGAAATGGGCATCCTCTGTGCGAGGGAAGGCCATTATTGCAGCTGTGCTTGTCACTAACGATACTTTGCCAAACCTGATCTTTTATAGCTTTGGCCAAGAATCTCTATCACCGTCCCATTTGTTGTCCGAAAGTGCCTTATACATCCGCTGAAGCAGGTCAATATCGCTCTTGTTGGGCTTAGTTTCGAACATAGCTAGCTGCGAATCTTCTGCACCTGCAGCAATGGCTAATTTTTCAGCACAGCAATAGCGCTGACGCCCCTTAGCTAAAATGAAAGAAAATTCGAAGTCTACCAACCTACGATAGAGAGGAAGGTCTTTATTAATTAACTGCTCCTGCAGGGCTACTGTTGCGGTAGAGATAACCACCTTACGGTTATTGAATTTAGCTACAGGAATAGCCGCCATAAGATAAGCCAAAGACTTACCAATCCCTGTACCGGCCTCGGCCACTATGGTTCTGCGACTTTTGTGATATTCACCACTCAGTGTCTTAGCAATTTCTGCAACTAGGTAGTTTTGAGCTCTACGTGGAATGAAGTTATCGAGCTGAGCGTGCAGATTTTTGTAGCTATTGCGTATGGCGTCTTGGATCTTTCGGTTCATGGTTTTGGTGTCTTTGAATGCTCGCTATAGGATACCACAGCTTTTTTATCTCGTTATAAATGAGTCGTAAGTCACACTTTAATTAAAAGATGACATTTAGCTCATAAAAAATGAACTTTCTACTCTCTCTGCCTGCTTGGGTGTTTCTGTGGTTAATGGTTGATTATGGTGCCTTACGTCTATATAAAACCTGATCAAAAGATATATTTAGGTGTTTTATATTAAATTATCTAGCGTTTATCGAATGTTAACAAAAAGTTTTTGAATGGTGTTTATTTGTGATCTTAATCCTTTAAATTGCTATAAGCTATTGATTTTAATGATTTTTAATGTTGTCAAATCTTGTAAATTGTTATGTTTGACAATGATTTAGGATTTTTGCAATCTGAGCTCGGGTTCAGAACACAACAAATCTCAAATAACTGTTCATTGAATCGTCATAAAAATAACTAAATACGAATCAACATTTTTAGGGTTCGAGTTTAACGAAAAGGATGTGAGTTAACATGAAAAAACGCTATTAGCACTAGCAGTGGCAACAGTAGCTACTTCAGCAGGCGCAGCAGAAATCTATAAATCAGAAGATGGTAAAGTAGACTTTTACGGTCAACTACGTCAAGAACTTAAGTTCCTAGACGGTAACGACCACGATGCAGACCTTAGCTCAGGTTCATCACGTGCTGGTGTTAAAGGTAACTACGCTGTTACTGATTCAGTAGACGTTATCGGTCTAGTTGAGTTTGGTCTTCGTGACAACCAAGACATGAACATTCGTCAGCACTACATCGGTGCAGACGGTGCTTTCGGTACTATCAAGTTCGGTAAGCAGTGGACTACTTCGGATGACGTGTACGGTGCTGATTACTCTTACTTCTTCGGTGGCTCTGCGCTACGTTATGCAACACTTTCTGGTGCAGCTCACGACTCTCAAATCAAATACAGCATCGACGGCGAAAACTTCTGGGTTAAAGCTGGTTGGGGTCTAGACGAAGGTGGTGACAACCAAGAGCTTTACGAGCTATACGCAGGTACTTCTTTTGGTGACCTAGGTATTCACGTAGGTGGTGGTTACAATGCAGAAGCTGATTCAGCAGTAAACATCGCTGAGTTGGAAAACACTTATGCTGAGTTCACAGCAGAATACGGTCTTGGTGATCACCTAATCGGCTTCACTTACTATTGGGCTGAGCTTGGCAACCAAAATGGTCCTGAGACAATCACCGAAAATGGCTTCTCTCTAGCAGGTATCTTCCAAGCGACTGATAAGACAGCTATCTACGGTGGTTACGAATACACAATGCAAGAGTCTGAGAAGTTTGCAACTAACTTCGACGAAGACGGTACTGTTATCTACGTAGGTGTAGAGCACAAGTTTAACTCTTGGGCACGCGTATACGGTGAATACGGTTATGGCGACGGTGTAACTCTAGGTTATAACAACCAAGGCTCTGACAACCAAGTTGGCCTAACTGAAGCAGACGGTGAAAGCAACTTCGCTATCGGTGCACGCTTCTACTGGTAATCCCAGTTAAAACAGATAATTTCCAATTTCCTAAACCCGGTGAGAGCCGGGTTTTTTTCGCCTGTAGGTTTCGCTCTTCCATGTAACTCATTGTTTATATGTGGTTTTTATATTTATTTATGTCTCGAGCAGACCAAAGATAGCTAGAAAATACCCTGATATACTTCACTACCTAAAAGAAATGGAAACTAGAGTCATGATGTCTTTAACAGACAAGCCGCGAGTTTTTGTTACTTTCCGTTTTCAATTGCAGGATCTGTTTAAAATTTATGATAAAGTTGAGTACAAATAACTCTAACTAACTCATAGCATAAGAAGCCCGCCAAGTAAGGCATCAGGGCTCGAACAAATAAATAGGATCTTTCCAAAAATGTCACAATTAAAAGTTTGGTTTACAGTTTCTGAAGCTGAAGGATTAATCAAGAGTGGCGGCTTGGCCGACGTTGGTAAGGCGCTACCAAAGGCACTGCAAAACTCTGGCTTGAATGTCGCTATCGCTATCCCAGGTTACACGAAACTACCTAACCTCAGCAGCGCTCCAGTTGTATTAGAAACCCGTCTAGAGCATTGGCCACACACACCTTATCAAGTGCGCAAGCTTGAGCTTGATGGTGTACCCGTTTATGCCTTTGAATGTGAACAGTATTTTGATCGCCCAGAGATGTATGCAGAGCGCAACCAAGCCTATGCAGACAATGGTGAGCGTTTCGCCTTCTTTGCTGCGGCTAGTCTAGATGCATTGCCGAAACTGAGCTTCCAACCAGATGTGATTCATGCCAACGACTGGCACACAGGTCTAGTACCGTTTCTTCTAAAGACTCGTTTTGCCGGTAGCGAGTTCTTCTCAGGCACTAAGAGCGTTATCACTATCCATAACGCACTATTCAAAGGCGTATTCCCACTAAATGAAGTGCCGAATATCCCAGAGCTAAAAGAAGCACCTGCACACACGGTTAACTATGGTCACGACTGCATCAGCACACTGCGTGCGGGTATTCACTATGCAGACAAGATCAACGCAGTAAGTCCTAACTATGCAGAAGAGCTGAAGACCCCACTTGGTTCTCATGGTCTAGTAAATGACTTCCTTGCTCGCTCTGACGATTTCTCAGGTATCGTAAATGGCTGTGACTACAGCGAGTGGGACCCGGCAATTGACCAATACCTTGCTAAGAAGTACAAGCCAACTAAAGCGAGTATCAAATCAGGGAAAGCGGGTAACAAAGCGGCTCTTCAAGAGCTGGTAGAGCTTCCAGTAGCGAAGGTGCCTGTATTTGGTATGGTATGCCGTCTGACGCACCAGAAAGGCTTCCACTATCTTCTGCCTATTCTAGAGAAGTTCCTGCACAACGATGTACAGCTTGTGATAGTAGGTACTGGCGATCCAGATATTGCGGCGCAACTGCATGAAGTAGCAGAGCAGTATGATAATAAGTTTGCTTTTGTTGAAGCGTATGACAACAAGCTAGCTCACCTAGTTGAAGCGGGTGCGGATTTCTTCCTGATGCCATCAGAGTTTGAGGCCTGTGGTCTCAACCAGATCTATTCAATGGCTTACGGCACACTGCCTATCGTTCGTGCAGTGGGCGGCCTGAAGGATACAGTAAATGACTACGATACAGACCCGTCAATCGCAACTGGTTTTGCCTTTACCGAACCAACAGCATCAGACCTGCTAACTATCATGCAGCGCGCTCTTATCCTGTATCTGCAAAATCCAGCTGAGTTCTCAGCACTGCAACTACGTGCAATGAAGCAAGATTTTGGCTGGAATATCGCCGCTGAAAGCTATATCGAGATGTATCAAAAAGCACTATAAGCTACTGATAAATTGCTAATAATTATTAAAGCCTGATTTGGAATTGCCCGAGTCAGGCTTTTTCTTGCAAAAACGGTATTTAACTTTGAAATTTACTTTTGCTTAAACGCTTGGGAAACAGGAGATATGAATCTAATCTATGCCCGAAGGAGCAAGATATGGATTCATCAAAGCGCTACGCTATCGTTTTTATCGTTCTGGTTATGGGAATAACCTGGGCGTTTAATCTCTATATATTCAAACATCAAACCCATTTATCCATGTACACACTAAGCATGGTTATTCCGGGTTTTGTCGCACTCTCTCTAAACGCTTTTCGCTATAAAAGTATTAAGGGCATTACTGCGCCTTTCTCGCGTCGTCTAAGTATTAAAATTCTTGGATTCTCTGTAGGTTATCCAGTCATCTTTATTACGTTACTCGCGGCTCTTGATGTGGTGTGTTTTATAGGCACCATAGACCATCAAAGGCTTGAGTCTATGCAGTGGCTACCACCCTTATCTGTGGCTATGACAGGCTTTCTAGTGGTGTGCGCTGAAGAATACGGATGGCGTGGTTTCTTGCTGCCAAATATCGCATCGGGATTTGGTGAGCTATTTGCCACAGTTGCTGTTGGGATTGTTTGGGCGGTTTGGCATATTCCAGCGGTGTTATTCTTGGCCAAACTTACCCAGGTGGGGAATGTATATACCTTGGTTGGCGTGCAGGTAGTGGCAATGTTTGTTTTCTCACTGCCTTTTGCTTACTGCTATTTTAAGTCGGGTAGTATCATCCCTCCGATATTGTTTCACTTCGTGTGGAATTACTATAATCTTGGTGCTAGGCAGTATTTACAATAACCGTCACGGTATTATTGATGGTGAGATCTTGTATATCAATGGGGAAGGGGTCGCAGGCATATTGCTTGGTTCGCTTTTTTTATTCTGGTTTGTTCGCAGGCTGCAAAATCACAACCTGGAGCCGGTCTATTCCGTATAAAACAAGGGCTGGATTTCTCCAGCCCTTACTTATTATTTCGCCTCTTCTTCAGCGGTATTCGTTTCTATGGTTTCGGCAACCTTTTCATTTTCAGCCTCAACCCATTTCATAAATACTTGATAGCCAGCGGTGAGGAAGGCCGCGCCGATAAACATGCCTAAGATGCCTCCTGACATCATACCGCCAAGGGCACCGATAAGTACCACAGGCATAGGCACGTCTAGGCCTCTGCCAAGCACCATAGGTTTCAGCACATTATCCACAAGGCTCGAGGCAATGATCAGAATAGAGAAGATAACGTTGTGTACAGTGCCTGAGTCCCCGGTTGACCAAAGCAAACCTACCGCGATAAGTGCAACGATAGTCACCGGCACCTGAGCGATAGCAAATACAAGGGCGATTACGGTAAGTAGCGCCGCCATTGGAACACCGGCAAAAGCGACGATGGCGCCAAAAATCATCGCAGTGAGGAAGGCTATACCTATAATGCCTATCGCCACCTGACGGATAGTTGCAGTAGTAAGGTCATGAAGCTCTGGCCCTTTTTCTTCATCGGAGAAGGTGATGAAGATACGCCTGATTGAAACCTTGGCTTCTTCCGCCCATGCCATCATGACGCCCGCTAGGATCACTGCACCGATAAGCAGGAACACGCCACGTGCGGTATTACTTGCCTTATCTACCATGAACTCTGAGATACTCTTTAGCTGTGGCTGTCGTGTTTCGACGAACTTCGGCAAGTTGTTGGCGGCTTCATTCCAAGCGGTATAGCTTTTCTCTCCAATTAAAGGCCAGCTTTTGACGTTCTGAGACGGCGCTGGAATGACCAACGTACCGTCTTGATAGGTTGGTAGGTATCCATGGTCTTGGTGGCAAAGGAGTTACCCACAAGGGTTACAGGCGTGCCAAGAATAAGCACCCCAACCAAGGCAATGACGGTGGATGCTTTGGTGGCGGATAGCCCGAATTTTCTTTCCATAAACTGCCTAATTGGGAACAAGGCGATAGCCAGTACCAGAGCCCAAAGCAGGATAGGTAGGAAAGGGGCGAAGGCCAACCAACACACGATTACGGTAAAGCTGATGGTGGAAAATCGGATTAGCGCGGAAGTGAAAGCTTCGGTCAAAACCTTCTTCAGATTGTCTTTATCATTACTCACTTTTTAGTCCCTTAAATGTGAAAGTAAACTACTGATTACTAACAACTATAGTTGAGTTTTACTACTTGGTGGGACCGTTTGGTTTAAAAGTAAGCAGATACAAAAAAGGCTACCCATTTAGGTAGCCTTTGAATCATTTAAAGAGTGATTACAGCTTGTCAGTCAGCTCGATTGCTTGACCGATGTAGTTTGCTGGAGTCATCTCTTTTAGACGCGCTTTTTCAGCTTCTGGAAGCTCTAGGCCGTCGATGAAGTTACGCATAGCTTCACCGTCAACACGCTTACCACGAGTTAGCTCTTTTAGCTTCTCGTATGGCTTCTCGATGCCATAGCGACGCATAACCGTTTGTACAGGCTCAGCTAGAACTTCCCAGTTTTGGTCTAGTTCAGCAAGTAGTGCTTCGCGATTAACTTCAAGCTTGCTGATACCCTTCAGAGTTGAAGTGTATGCGATGATTGCATAGCCAACACCCACGCCTAGGTTACGAAGAACCGTAGAGTCGGTTAGGTCACGCTGCCAGCGAGAGATAGGCAGTTTTTGTGCTAGGTGGCCAAATACTGCGTTCGCTAGACCTAGGTTACCTTCCGAGTTTTCAAAGTCGATTGGGTTAACCTTGTGCGGCATAGTTGAAGAACCGATTTCACCAGCGATAGTCTTCTGCTTGAAGTGACCTAGTGCGATGTAGCCCCAAACGTCACGGTCGAAGTCGATAAGGATGGTGTTGAAACGCGCGATAGCATCGAATAGCTCAGCGATGTAGTCGTGTGGTTCGATCTGAGTTGTGTAAGGGTTCCAAGTAACGCCTAGAGATTCAGTGATGAACTCTTCAGAGAACTTGTGCCAATCAAGAGTAGGGTAAGCTGATAGGTGAGCGTTGTAGTTACCTACTGCACCGTTGATCTTACCTAGGATCTCAACGTTTTCGATCTGCTTGTATTGACGCTCCATACGGTATGCAACGTTTGCCATCTCTTTACCCATGGTAGAAGGAGATGCTGGCTGACCGTGAGTACGAGATAGAAGTGGGATATCACGATACTCAACCGCTAGCGCTTTGATAGCGTCGATGATGTTTTTGATTTCAGGAAGAATCACAGTCTCACGAGCTTCTTTAAGCATTAGAGCGTGAGAAGTGTTGTTGATGTCTTCTGAAGTACAAGCGAAGTGGATGAACTCGTTTACAGCGTGCAGTTCAGGAACGCCCGCTACTTTCTCTTTCAGGAAGTACTCAACCGCTTTAACGTCATGGTTGGTAGTACGCTCAATCTCTTTGATGCGAGCCGCGTCTTCTTCGTTGAAGTTAGCTGCGACGTCATCTAGGAATTGATTTGCTTCAGCGCTAAATGCAGGTACCTCTGCGATTTCCGCAGTAGCCGCTAGTTTTTGCAACCAACGGATTTCAACGATAGTACGGTACTTTAGGAGGCCATACTCACTAAAGATGCTACGTAGTGCGATAGTTTTGCTTCCGTAACGGCCGTCTACTGGTGAAACAGCAGTCAATGCTGACAGTTCCATGATTTTCTCCTGAATTGAGTTTTCAAATTTTGTGGGGTTTATACCAGTAACAAGCGCGGTTGTCACTAATATTGCGCAATCGTTTGCGTTAAATTTCTTTTCACCAAAAAATAAGCTCGCGACAAGGCGCGAGCTGACTTTTTAGATTCGAGCGAGCAGGATTTCTGCCTGTTCAACCATCTTCTTACGACTGAAGATAAGATGGCGACGCTTACCACCTACCTGACGCCACAGAACGGCGCTTCGGATGCCTGCAAGGAGCAGAGCGCGAACCTTAGCCTGTACCCCAGTTTGCTGAAGCATAGCTGGGTTACCGGTTACTTGGATGCGTGGGCCGATAGGGCTGATAACGTCTAGGTAGATGCTCGCAAGGTTGCTTACAATCTGCTCATCGAACAGGTCGAAGTGATCCGACTGACGCTCTGCAAGGCGAATGCGATCCGCAAGCTGAGACATAGCATCAGGCGCTGGCTTAGCTTACGCTCTAGCGCCATAAGGCTGATGATATAGCGAGTCAGGTCATTGCCTGTTGCTGAGCTATCGATGTTGCGTGATAGGGTCTCAAGGCCAAGCTTAAGTTCACGCTCATGACCGAACACTGCCAAAGTGTTGGCAGGGTTCATATTGATGATAGAGCTGATAGAGGTTTCAAACGCGGCCGAGTCACAATTTCCGGTTTGTGCCACCTTTTGAACTAGGGCAACAGCTTGGCAGATGCCGGCAAAAGCGATGGTACGGTCATAGTTTGTGTTTGCCACTTAAGAACTCCTATCTTCTATTTATTAGATTCGCTTTTCGATGATACCGCCGCCTAGGCACACATCATCTTTATAAAATACCGCAGATTGACCCGGGGTGACCGCTACTTGCGGTTCATCAAAGATAACCTTGATGTTCTCGTCATCTACCGGAATGATGGTACATGGAATATCTTGCTGACGGTAGCGAGTTTTCACTGAGCACTTCATTGGCTCACGGATAGGTGTTCTGTCTACCCAGTGAAGCTGAGATGCTAGTAAGCCTTCCGATTTTAGCAAAGGATGGTCCGCACCTTGAACTGCGATAAGCACGTTACGCTTTAGGTCTTTCTCAGCAACATACCAGGCTGCTTCGTTACCGCCGCCGCCTTTTTGGCCACCGATGTGAAGACCCTTACGCTGGCCTAGGGTGTGATACATCAGACCCATGTGCTCGCCAATCTCTTTACCCTCAGGGGTTTCGATTTTACCTGGCTGTGCTGGCAAATAGCGAGAAAGAAAATCTGTAAATTTGCGCTCACCGATAAAACAGATACCGGTTGAGTCTTTTTTCTTCGCAGTGATCAGTCTTGCTCTTCTGCAATGCGGCGTACTTCTGGTTTTTCCAGTTCGCCCACAGGGAATAGGCTACGAGCCACTTGATCAGAGCTTAGCGTATATAGGAAGTAGCTCTGGTCTTTATTGCCATCAAGGCCACGAAGCATCTGTGCTTAACGCCTGCTTCAAGCTCCTCTTGCGTTGGGAAGGTGCGACGCACGTAATGACCCATAGCAATGTAGTCAGCATCAAGCACTTCATCCGCGTACTCTAGGAACGCCTTGAACTTAATTTCTTTGTTACAAAGGATGTCTGGGTTTGGCGTACGACCTGCCTTGTATTCTTCAAGGAAGTATTCAAATACGTTGTCCCAGTATTCAGCAGCGAAATTGATCTTATGCAGGTGGATGCCAAGCTTGTCGCACACCGCTTGCGCATCGGCAAGGTCTTCGGCTGCAGTACAATACTCTTCGTTGTCGTCCTCTTCCCAGTTCTTCATGAACAGGCCTTCTACCTGATAACCTTGCTGAAGAAGCAGGTAAGCAGAAACCGAGGAATCAACCCCACCGGACATACCGACGATAACTTCTTTTGGCTGTTGTCAGACATTCACATAACACCACTGAATAAACACGGAGACGGATTCTAACAGAAACAAATTGGGTGTAACAGGTGTGAGAGCCAAATCACATTTTTATATTTGTCGAAATTTGTATGCGAGTTGATCAATAATAGCCTCAACACTAATGAGAGCTAGTTGAAAACCATGACAGAACAAAACGAAACCGAACAGCAAATCCTTGAAATTGTTGAAAATCAGATTGAATCTGGCGAACCTAAAAAGGTAACTGAAACCCTAATGCGCCTGATGATGACAGGTAACAGCCGTGAAGATTCCATCGCACTTATTGGCTGTGCTCTGGGTATTGAGTTGTTTGATGTAGTGAACAACGGCGCTGAGTTTAATCAAAAACGTTATGCTGAGCATCTAGACCGACTGCCTGACCTTGGTTTTATGGAAGGCGAATAACCGAAAAGAAAAATCGAGCCGAAGGGCTCGATTTTTTATGCTTTGACCTCTTTCCAATCGCCATTTGGCAGATCGTCAAGGCGGTAGTTTCCGATCGAGTAACGGATCAGGCGCAGGGTAGGGAAGCCGATATTGGCGGTCATGCGGCGCACCTGACGGTTTCGACCCTCTATGATGGTGATTGAAAGCCAGGTCGTTGGGATAGCGGCGCGAAATCTTACTGGCGGGTTTCTATCCCAAACCTGCGGCGCTTCCATTACCTCTACCTTAGCGGGCAGTGTCATACCGTCTTTTAGCTCGACCCCATTTCTGAGCTTATCCAAGTCTTCTTCAGAAGGTGCCCCCTCGACCTGAACCCAGTAGGTCTTTGGAGACTTAGAATTTGGCTGGGTAAGCTTGGCTTGCAAGATGCCGTCATTGGTTAATAACAATAATCCTTCACTGTCTCTATCGAGGCGACCGGCTGCATAGACATCCTTGACGTCAACAAAATCGGCTAGGGTTTGGCGACCATCACCGTCGGTAAACTGGCTGAGAACATCGAACGGTTTGTTAAACAAGATGACCTTTCTGTCTTCTGGCGCAACTCTTGGTTTCTTGGCTTGAGACGGGCGTTTTCGGCCAGTAGAAGGTCGCTTGGAAAAGGGCTTTTTAAACGCTCTTGCTCCAGTGCGAGGTTTTTGAGACATGTTAACTACCTTGCAATTTTGTAAACAAACTGTGCGCTAAGTTTCTCTCAAATCGGGATTTGCTTTATGATACGCGCAGCACTATTCATCTTAATCAAAAACGTTTGAGATTGATATTAGGCTTGAGTTTTTGTTAGCTTAAGGATGCTTTTCAAACAAAAGTGCTAATTTAATCAGCGCCTTAGTGCGCTTGATTTAATACTTGAGCCCATTAACGAGGTCAACAGACCCGAATAAGACACAACATAATTATCGCAAGATGCGATTTATCAACACAAACGATCTCTAGGCAGGCCCTTTGCTTTGCCAAGTGACGAGAAATTATAAATATAGGGAAATTTCATGTCTGATCAAAAGCCCACTATTATCTACACCATTACAGACGAGGCCCCAGCGCTAGCGACATACTCGCTTCTGCCAATGATCCAATCATTCACCGCATCTAGTGGTATCGCTGTCGATACCCGAGACATCTCTCTTGCGGGTCGTATCATTGCTAACTTTGCTGAATACCTAAAGCCTGAGCAACGTATTGGTGATGCACTGTCCGAGCTAGGTGAGCTGGCTAAAACTCCAGAAGCGAACATCATTAAGCTTCCTAACATCTCAGCGTCTATTCCTCAGCTAAAAGCAGCCATTGCAGAGCTTCAAGCGAAAGGTTATGACCTACCAAATTACCCAGAAGAGCCAAGCTCTGATGAAGAGAAAGCTATCCAGTCTATCTATGACAAGATCAAGGGTAGTGCAGTAAACCCAGTGCTTCGTGAAGGTAACTCTGACCGTCGTGCTCCAGCATCAGTTAAGAACTACGCTAAGAAAAACCCACACTCAATGGGCAAGTGGGAATCGACCTCTCAATCTCACGTATCTAGCATGCAAGACAGCGATTTCTTCGGCAGTGAAAAATCGACCACAATCAGTGGCGAAACTTCCGTTCGCATCGAACTTCGCGGCGCGGATGGCAGTGTTGAAACGCTAAAATCTGAGTTCCCACTACAAGATAAAGAGATCATCGATACCGCTGTAATGAACAAGAAGGCGCTAGTGGCGTTCTTTGAGCAGCAAATCGAAGATGCAAAACAAAATGACGTGCTGCTTTCCCTGCACATGAAAGCAACCATGATGAAGGTTTCTGACCCTGTGATCTTCGGTCACGCGGTTAAGGTTTACTACAAAGACGTATTCGAGAAACACGGTGAAGTGTTCGAGCAACTTGGTGTTGATGTGAACAACGGCATCGGTGATGTGTACGCCAAGATTGAATCTCTGCCAGCTGAGCAAAAAGCGCAGATCATTGCAGACCTAGAGGCTGTATATGAGACTCGCCCTGCACTGGCTATGGTGGATTCAGACCGCGGCATCACTAACCTGCACGTACCATCGGATGTAATTGTTGATGCATCTATGCCAGCAATGATCCGCTCTTCAGGTCAAATGTGGGGTCCAGACGGTAAGCAGAAAGACACCAAGGCGATGATTCCAGACCGTAGCTACGCGGGCGTTTACCAAGCTGTTATCGAGTTCTGTAAAGAGCACGGTGCATTCGACCCAACCACTATGGGTAGCGTGCCAAACGTTGGTCTGATGGCGCAAAAAGCGGAAGAGTACGGTTCGCACGACAAGACATTTATTCTGTCTAAAGCAGGTACGGTAGCCGTTGTTGATGCAAGTGGCGCAGTGCTTCTAGAGCAAAGCGTTGAGGAAGGCGATATCTTCCGTATGTGTCAGGTTAAAGACGCACCAATTCAAGATTGGGTGAAGCTTGCGGTGAACCGCTCTCGTCTGTCTGATACGCCAGCAGTATTCTGGCTTGACGCAAACCGTGCACACGATGCTCAGCTTATCAAGAAGGTAGAAGAGTATCTTCCTCAGCACGATACTGACGGTCTAGATATTCGTATCCTATCGCCAGTAGACGCAACGTTATTCTCGGTTGAGCGCATCGCTAAGGGTCAAGACACTATCTCAGTAACAGGTAACGTACTTCGTGACTACCTAACGGATCTTTTCCCAATCTTAGAGCTTGGCACTTCAGCTAAGATGCTGTCTATCGTTCCACTAATGAACGGTGGTGGCCTGTTTGAAACGGGTGCTGGTGGCTCGGCGCCTAAGCACGTTCAGCAGGTAGAAAAAGAGAACCACCTACGTTGGGACTCCCTAGGTGAATTCCTAGCACTAGCGGCATCTCTTGAGCACCTGAGTGAAGTAACTGGCAATGCAAAGGCTAAGGTTCTAGCAAGCACTCTTGATGCGGCAACGGGTCGCTTCCTTGACGAGAACAAGTCACCATCACGCCGTGTGAACGAGCTAGATAATCGTGGCAGTCACTACTATCTAGCTAGCTTCTGGGCTGAGGCGTTATCTCTTCAGAATAAAGACGCGGAACTTGCTGCTCAGTTTGAACCTGTAGCTAAAGCGCTACGCGATAGTGAAGCAAGTATCGTTGCTGAACTGAATGGCGCTCAAGGTGTAGCGGGTGAGCTTGGTGGTTACTACGCACCTCAAGATGAGCTGGCATCGAAACTGATGCGTCCAAGTGCAACCTTGAATGCGATTATCGATGCGCTAGCATAATCGTTTAGTAAAACTAAAGAGCCCGAGGAGAGATCCTCGGG
>BBSB01000009.1:0-163104 GCA_000830455.1 Vibrio sp. JCM 19236 | reverse complement strand
CTCGTGGGTACGTTTACTTGTTGATTTCATGACACTCTCCAATTTCATGTTGGAAATGTGTCAACCTTATTTAGGACGATACAGGACGATACAGGACGGTACAATAGACATAAAAAAGAGGAGCTTTGCTCCTCTTTTTTGTTATTGAATCGGTTGGTTAAATTGAGGACCCGCCGAGAAATCACCATCAATGCGTTCCAGTCGTTCATCATCACCAAAGAAGACAAATAGGTTCTTCTGAATTGGGTCTTCATGACCTTTAGTGAAATGGTAGATGTAATACCATTTGTTCGGCTTGCCGTTTTCTACCAGCATTGGAGAGCCTAGTACATAACGTACTTGCTCTTTGCTCATGCCAACACGCAGTTGATCGACTGCTGACTGCTCAACAAAATTACCTTGCTAATGTCGATGCGATACACCAATTTTCGAGAATGGAGCAACCAGAGAGCATGGAAACCGCCAACGGCACCACTAACAACCACTTTTTAAACTGCATGTTAGGTCTTTCAACTTAAAATCTAAAACTCGGCAGATGATAAACAAGCTCAATCGGCTTGTATAGCGAAACACGGTTTGTATCCACAATTTCGCTACATATCTTTTATTTTCTGCATGGACTGTCGCTTTTGACCTGAGTTGAGGCGATGAGTTCCGAGTAAGTCATCGATTTCTCTATAAACAAAAGTCCCCGAGGTTTGCACCTCAGGATACTATTATGAGATCCTATTAGGCTGCCATTAACTCTCGAGCATTCGCCAAGGTGCTGTCGGTAATTTCACTGCCACCTAGTAGACGGGCAAGTTCGCTAACTCGCTGGTCACTATCCAGAGCAATCATATTGGTTTCGGTTTGCCTGATCGAGTCTTTTTAGCCACAAACATCTGTTGATGACCACATCCAGCAACCTGAGGAAGGTGGGTTACACATAGGATTTGTGTGCTTTCACCTAGGGTGCGTAGCATCTTACCGACCACTGCCGCTGTCGGGCCACTGATACCCACGTCTACCTCATCGAAAATAAGGCTAGGGGTTTCTACTTTCTGCGCTGTGATGACTTGAATCGCTAGAGAGATACGAGATAACTCACCACCCGAGGCAACCTTGCCTAAGGACTGAAGTGGTTGACCCGGGTTAGCGGATACCAAAAACTCCACATCATCTGCACCGAGCGGAGAGGCAAATTTACTGTCGAAGTTAACCTGAATATCGAAGCGCGCTTTCTCCATACTCAGCTGTTGCATACTATTGGAGATAAGCTTGTTTAGCTCTTTCGCATAGCGTTTGCGTGACTTATGCAGTTTCTCGGCACTCTTAAGATAAGTCTCTTTAGCAGCTTGGACTTGCTGCTCTAGTTCCTCAATTTTCTCATCGGAGCAATCTAATGCCTCGATTTGAGCTGATAACTCTTGATGATGGGCATACAGGTCTTCTGGAAGAACATGATGTTTCTTGGCTAGGGACATTACCTGCGAAAAACGTTCTTCAACATTTTGCATGTGCATAGGGTCGATATCGATTGAATCGAAATAATTACGCAGTTCGCTACTGGCTTCTTCTGCTTGAATAAGGGCATCGTTTAGCATTTGGCTTACGTTGCTCAGTTCTTTATCAAGCTCGCTAAGTTGGGTCGCACAGTTGATGCTGGCATGTAGCAAGCTAAGCGCATTTGACTGCTCGTTTTCGCTGAGAAGATTTAATCCTTCTTGGGTTAAGCCTAAGATTTCCCCGCTGTTGGTGATCTTCTTGTGCTCGAGTTCTAGTTCGGCAAACTCGTGTTCACCTAGAGAGAGCTCATCCAGTTCCTTTATCTGATATTCAAGCAATTGCTTTTGTGCCTGATTCTGCTCGCTGTTTTGTAGGGTCTGCTTGAGAGTGTTTTCAGCTTGACGCCATTTTTGATAACGACTTTGCGATTGAGTAATTAGATTCGCGTGTCCTGCATAATCATCGAGCAGTTTGATTTGATACTCTTTTTTAAGCAGTTGATGGTGCGCGTGTTGTCCATGGATGCTAACCAGCAGTTGCCCCAGAGATTTTAGTTGGGAAACAGGGACAGGATTGCCGTTGATAAAGCCACGAGAGCGACCGTCCTTGCTGACGATACGGCGAAGAATGCACTCATCACCTTCGGCGAGTTCATTGTCCTCTAACCAACGCTTGGCACTTAAGTTGTTCTCGATAATAAAGCTAGCAACGATGTCTACCTTATCTTCACCTTGACGCACCATACCAGCGTCAGAGCGGCAACCTAAGCAGAGGCTAAGTGCGTCTATAGCGATAGATTTACCAGCGCCAGTTTCACCTGTGATGGTAGTCATTCCAGCTCCAAGTTCGACTTGTAGCGATTTAACGATAGCGAAGTTGTTAACACTTAAATGAGCGAGCATATCCATAACCTGAAAGTACTGTATATGAGAACAGTATATACTGGTTTTCTATACAGTAAAGTTTGCAGGTGAATTTTTTGTTTGGAAAATTGTTGCTCAGATCACAGGGCTAAAAAAGCTTGCTCGACCAGCCCAGTTTTTCTCTAAGTACATGATAGTAGCTGTAATCTTTTGGATGGATCAGCTGAAGTACGTTTGGGCTTTGATAGATGTGTATCTCGTCGCCGGGTTCGACAGGTAAAGATATTTGACCATCGCAGCTCACCTCTTGGGTTCCTCTGTTGTCAGGAGCGAGGATAAGCTTGATGCGACGATTTCCGTCTACTACCAGTGGTCTGCTCGATAGCGTATGCGGGAACATAGGTACTAGCGAGATGCTGTTCAGGCTTGGAGATAGGATAGGGCCGCCACCAGATAGTGAATATGCGGTTGAGCCAGTGGGTGTCGAAACTATAAGGCCATCGGAGCGTTGGGAAAATGCGAAGCTCTCATCAATATACACCTCAAACTCTATCATGTGCGCCACCTTACCTGGGTGAAGCACGGCTTCATTTAAAGCGGCGTTCTGACTTTTTATTTGGCCGTGGCGATGGATTTCAGCTTCGAGCAAAAATCTCTGCTCTTTTATGAACTCACCATTAAGCACCTTTTCCAGAGGCGATTTAAAATCATCAGGGTCAAGGTCGGTTAAGAAGCCAAGGTTACCTCGGTTTACACCAATGACAGAAATATCAAAACGGGACAGAACACGAGCTGCACCTAGCATATTGCCATCACCGCCGACAACAATTGCAAGATCAGCATCTTTACCTATGCGCATAAGGTTAGTAAAAGCGCTAGAGTCTACATTCTCCATTCGGTCACGCAGGCGGTCGTCCACTAAAACCTTGTACTCACGCTCAATCAGCCAGTCGTAGATTTCTTGGTGCGTTTGAATGGCAAGATTGCTACGAGGTCTACCTAAAATCGCTATGGTTGAGAAATGTTTGCTCATTTTAATCCCATTTTTGACTATCTGAACCCAAGCAGGCTTGAATCAGAAACGATGATCCCCATAATAAAGGCAAGTTGATTTGAGATGCTAACGTTTTATGTTGGAAACCCTGACAAAAATGATAGCAGTTTCAGGAATATGCATGTCCTGCCGGAGATATCATGAGCGACAAAGATATTAAAAACGAAGAACAAGAAGTAGAACAAACAATCGAAGAGCAGGTAGCTGAAGAGGTTGTTGCAGAGCAAGAAGCTGACGTTATTGGTGACGAAGGCGATGTAGAGTGGAACGAAGAGTCTGCTGAAGATATTGAAGAGTCTAAGGTTGCTCAGCTAGAAGCCGCACTGCTTCAAACTGAAACCCGCCTTAAAGAGCAAGCCGATTCTGTATTGCGCGCTAAGGCTGAAGTAGACAATATGCGTCGTCGTACTGAGCAAGAAATGGCGAAAGCTCGCAAGTTTGCGATCAACAAGTTTGCTGAAGAGCTACTTCCAGTAATTGATAACCTAGAGCGTGCTATTCAAGCAGCAGACGCTGAGAACGAAGCGGTTAAGCCTATTATTGAAGGCGTTGAGATGACTCATAAGTCATTCCTTGAGGTTGTTGAGAAGAATGGCCTTAAAGAGATCAACCTGTAGGCGAAGCATTTAACCCTGAACTGCACAACGCAGTTTCTATGGTTGAGAGCCCAGATCATGAGAGCAACACAGTAACGGTTGTTCTACAAAAGGTTATGAACTAAACGGTCGTGTAGTTCGCCCTGCTATGGTTATGGTTGCTAAGTAAACCTTTAAGCGTAGACGTAAAGTTTTTAGAGAGGTCGTGATCGACCTCTCTTTTTTGCATTAAATAAAATTGGTTTTATCAGCTTATTACAAAATGTTTCGCATGATATTAATTTCATAATGTGCGATCAATATGGTGCATATGTCTGATTCTAAGCAATCAATCAGATAATAATCTGGAAAATTGATCGAAATCATAGCGGGTTAAATTTTGAGTCATGCACTCCATATGTAGAATGTCCTGCGACTACTCAGAAGGGTAGCGATAAATATTATAAAAATGGACAAACACAGCAAAACACATTGGAGTATGTGATGGACAAATCACTATCAAGTAAAATTTTTATCGGCATGTTTGCCGGTTTATTTATTGGCACGGCAATTCAGTATCTGCTAAACGGCATCTCAATCTTTGACGTTTATCTTTTAGGTTTAGCAGAAGGCGTTGGCGGCATGTTTGTATCTTTGATCAAACTGCTTGTTGTACCACTGGTATTCGTATCTATCGTATGCGGTATCGTTGAACTTAAAGACATTAAGACCTTCGGTCGTTTGGGCGGTAAGACATTCGTGCTTTATATCCTAAACACCATTGTTGCTATCAGTGTTGCTCTAGCAATCGGTATGGTTTTCCAACCGGGTGCAGGCGCAAATCTAGCGGGTACAGTGACTGAAACTGTTGAGCTCGCGGCAACCACAACACCAGATATCTTCTCTCTAGTTGTTAACATCGTACCGAGCAACCCGTTCCAAGCGTTTGTTAATGGCGACATGCTTCAGATCATCTTCATGGCGATCATTGTAGGTCTGGCTATCCAAGCTCTTGACCACAAAGGCGGCCCAGCGGTTAAAGCATTCAAGGTTGCTAACGATGTAATGATGAAGCTTATCGGCCTTGTAATGAGCCTAGCGCCTTACGGTGTATTCGCTCTTATGATTCAACTGGGTGCAACCCTAGACTCGAACACTATTATGTCTGTTGCGGGTTACGTAGCTCTGGTAGTAGCGGTTCTAGCCTTCTGGATCTTCGTATTCTATCCAACCATGGTTGCATCATGGCGCGCATCTCGCCGAAGACATTCTCTCGTGCGGTTCGTGAACAGGTTCTATTCTCGCTATCAACAGCAAGCTCAAACGCAACTATCCCAGTAACTATGCGTACCCTAACTGACAAGCTAGGCGTATCTAAGTCAATCGCTGGCTTCGGTGTACCACTAGGTGCAACTATGAACATGGCAGGAGCTTCTATCTACATCGCTATCGCTATCGTATTTGTGGCGAACGCGTTTGGTCAGCCAATTGAAGCGTCTCAGCTGATGACTATCGGCTTTATGGTACTGCTTCTGTCTATCGGTGCTGGTGGTGTTCCTGGCGGTGGCGTTGTGATGATCGGTGTGCTTATCCACCAACTAGGTCTTCCACCTGAGGCGCTAGCTATCGTTGCAGCGGTAGACCGTATCATTGATATGTTCTGTACTTCTTCTAACGTAGTGGGTGATACCGCAGTGAACACTATCGTTGCTAAGTCTGAGAACGGCATCGAGGAAGAGGTTGAGCTAGAGACAGCTAAGGCTTAATCCTGTATTCAAGGTTGAAAAGGCGAGGTGAAAACCTCGCTTTTTTTCATTTTTTTTTCGCCTTACTCTTGAATCCTCATTTCCCGCCCTTATCTATCAGTCAGAGCAAACAATAACCGAGCCACATGGCTCAATCTGCTTTAACAAATTTGTCAAACTTGGGGTTGAAACCAAGTTAAACATCCCCACTTATTGGGGTATAGAAAACAGATAATTAAATTCTTGGAGATAGCCAGATGGGTAAAATCATTGGTATTGACTTAGGTACTACCAACTCTTGTGTAGCTGTACTAGACGGTGAAAAACCACGTGTAATCGAGAACGCGGAAGGTGAGCGTACTACAGCATCTGTAATTGCATACACAGACGGCGAAACACTAGTAGGTCAGCCTGCTAAGCGTCAGGCAGTAACTAACCCAGAAAACACGCTATTTGCAATTAAGCGTCTAATCGGTCGTCGTTTCGAAGACGACGAAGTTCAGCGTGACATCGAAATCATGCCTTACAAGATCGTTAAGGCTGACAACGGTGATGCTTGGGTTGAAGCGAAAGGCCAACAAATGGCAGCTCCTCAGGTTTCTGCTGAAGTTCTTAAGAAAATGAAGAAAACTGCTGAAGACTTCCTAGGTGAGGAAGTAACAGGTGCAGTTATCACAGTTCCTGCATACTTTAACGATGCACAGCGTCAAGCGACTAAAGATGCTGGCCGTATCGCAGGTCTAGAAGTTAAGCGTATCATCAACGAACCAACAGCGGCTGCTCTAGCATACGGTCTAGACAAGTCAGGCGGCGACCGCACTATCGCGGTTTACGACCTTGGTGGTGGTACTTTCGATATCTCTATCATCGAAATCGACGAAGTTGAAGGCGAGAAGACTTTTGAAGTTCTAGCAACTAACGGTGACACTCACCTTGGTGGTGAAGACTTCGATAACCGCATGATCAACTACCTAGTTGACGAGTTCAAGAAAGAGCAAGGTATCGATCTTAAGAACGACGCACTAGCGATGCAACGTGTTAAAGAAGCAGCAGAAAAAGCTAAGATTGAGCTTTCTTCTACTCAGCAAACTGACGTAAACCTACCTTACGTAACGGCTGATGCGACTGGTCCTAAGCACATGAACATCAAAGTGACTCGTGCAAAACTTGAGTCTCTAGTTGAAGACCTAGTGCAACGTTCTCTTGAGCCACTAAAAGTTGCTCTAGCTGACGCAGACCTATCTGTAGGCGAAATCACTGACGTTATCCTAGTAGGTGGTCAGACTCGTATGCCTATGGTTCAAGCTAAGGTTTCTGAGTTCTTCGGTAAAGAGCCACGTAAAGACGTTAACCCTGATGAAGCAGTAGCTATGGGTGCTGCAGTTCAAGGTGGTGTACTTGCTGGTGACGTTAAAGACGTACTTCTTCTAGACGTAACTCCACTGTCTCTGGGTATCGAGACTATGGGTGGCGTAATGACTAAGCTAGTTGAGAAGAACACTACTATCCCAACTAAAGCGAACCAAGTATTCTCTACAGCAGAAGACAACCAGAGCGCGGTAACTATCCACGTTCTTCAAGGTGAGCGTAAGCAAGCGATGTACAACAAGTCTCTAGGTCAATTCAACCTAGAAGGTATTCAGCCTGCACCACGCGGTATGCCTCAGATCGAAGTTACTTTCGACCTAGATGCGGACGGTATCCTGCACGTATCTGCGAAAGACAAGAGCACTGGTAAAGAGCAGAAGATCACTATCCAGGCTTCAGGCGGTCTAAGCGATGAAGACATCGAGAAGATGGTACAAGAAGCAGAAGCTAACAAAGAAGCGGACAAGAAGTTCGAAGAGCTAGCAACTGCACGTAACCAAGCTGACCAAATGATCCACGGTACTCGCAAGCAAGTTGAAGAAGCAGGTGATGCACTTCCAGCTGAAGAGAAAGACAAGATCGAAGCGGCTATCAAAGAGCTAGAAGAAGCGAAGAACGGCGACGACAAAGAAGCTATCGACGCTAAAGTTCAGGCTCTAATGACTGCAGCTCAAAAGCTAATGGAGATTGCTCAGCAGCAAGCTCAAGCTCAGCAAGCACAAGGTGCTGACGCTGGCCAACAAGCTAAGCAAGACGACGATGTTGTTGATGCTGAGTTTGAAGAAGTAAAAGACGACAAGAAGTAATATTCTTGTCGCTCTGAAGGCGAATTTCTGCGTTGAAGTGCTCATTTACTCTTGTAAACTGCGCGCTTCCTCCTTGAACTTCACCCTCAGAGCTTAAAGAATTTCCTTCTTGTTTGAAGTGAAATTCTTTCAATAGCTTTGATGCGGGCGTTTCGGGAAACCAAAACGCCCGTCTGTTTGTAAATGACGTTGTCGCTATAGATGATGCCTTTAAAGCTTGATAGCTGATAGCTGATAGCTGATAGCTGATAGCTTAGAGCTGTTATCTATATCGATATAAACACCAAGCGGCGGAGCGTTTGCAGTACAAAATTGGTGACGAAACACATGTCTAAACGTGATTTTTACGAAATCCTAGGTGTAAGCAGAGATGCTTCCGAGCGTGATATTAAGAAAGCGTATAAGCGCCTGGCGATGAAGTACCATCCAGACCGCAACCCTGATGACGATGCGGCGGCTGAGAAATTTAAAGAAGTAAAAGAAGCGTACGAGATCCTTACCGATTCACAAAAGCGTGCGACTTACGACCAATACGGTCATGCTGCCTTTGAACAAGGTGGTATGGGTGGCGGCGGCTTCGGTGGCGGCGGCGCAGACTTTGGTGACATCTTCGGTGATGTGTTTGGTGATATTTTTGGTGGCGGCCGTCGTGGCGGTGGTCAGCAACGTGCACAGCGTGGCGCCGATCTGCGCTACAACATGGAACTGACTCTGGAAGAAGCGGTTCGTGGTTGCACTAAAGAGATCGAAGTACCGACTCTAGTAAGCTGTGATGTGTGTGAAGGCTCTGGTGCGAAGAAAGGTTCAGGTGTAGAAACCTGTTCTACCTGTCACGGCCATGGTCAAGTGCAGATGCGTCAAGGCTTCTTTGCCGTTCAGCAAACCTGTCCAACCTGTAATGGTAAAGGTCAGATCATCAAAGACCCTTGTGATGCGTGTCATGGTGAAGGTCGCAGACATAAGACCAAGTCTCTTAGCGTTAAGATCCCTGCAGGTGTGGATACTGGCGATCGCATTCGTCTATCTGGCGAGGGTGAAGCGGGAGAGAATGGCGCTCCAGCGGGCGACCTATATGTGCAGGTTCATGTAAAAGAGCACCACATTTTCGAGCGTGATGGCAGCAACCTATACTGCGAAGTACCAGTAAGCTTTGCGATGGCAGCTCTAGGCGGTGAAGTTGAAGTACCGACCTTGGATGGTCGCGTTAGCCTGAAGGTTCCTTCTGAAACTCAAACTGGCCGTATGTTCCGTATGCGTGGTAAGGGTGTGAAGGCGTTCGCGGTGGTCCTCAAGGCGATCTTATCGTGAAGCTAGTGGTTGAGACTCCAGTGAAGCTAAGCTCTCGCCAAAAAGAACTGCTACGTGAGTTTGAAGAGTCTTGTGGCGGTGATGCGGCTAACAAACACAAGCCAAAATCGGAAGGCTTCTTCAATGGTGTGAAGAAATTCTTCGATGACCTAACCAGCTAATAGGTCGAAATTTTCCTAAAAGGTCAGCTAAGTGCTGGCCTTTGTTGTATCTGGATCCCAGTTTTTCGAGCTAGCTCCAAAACCTTATCTCTATTTCTCCGTCTCGGTCTTTCATTGCCTAGCTTGTATTGAGTCCTTTGTTTGTAGATATAGGGGGAGCAGTGCAACAGGGATTTACGCTTCTGGAACTTATTGCCGTCACTTCGGTTATAGGGCTGCTTAGCCTAATCGGAGTACAAAGCTATTCGAATAATCATGACTCGCAACGTCTAAAGCTTGCAACCAATCAGGTTTACTCAGCATTGATCTCAGCGAGATCTCTTGCTTATGCGAAAAGAAAAGATTTGTGGCTGAGCCTAGAGCAAACCCAAACCAACATAGTCTTTACGCTTGCAGACAATGCGGATGGACTGACCCCTTTGTCTTATCTCCCTGTTGAGGGTGTAAGCCTGCAGCTGACTTCAGAGAGCATACATTTCGATGGCTACCGTGGTGAGGTGTTAGGAAACGGTAGCATCACGCTAAGTTCTGAAACAGGGCAACAACTCAAGGTGATCTACCACCAAATTAGCGGGCGAATTCGGGTCTGCTCACCAGAGCGTGGAAGCTTGGGTTATGCCGCTTGTTAAGGGATACAGCCTGATTGAATTGGCCATTACCTTATCGATCTCTTCAATCCTGTTACTCTCGGTAAGCACACTTCTAGTGGGGCTCCATCAGCAAACCCTTTCAGAGCTAAAGAGGGTTCAGCTCCTACTTCAGGCACACCAAATTAATGAGTTGATTCGCACCGAGTTTTTTAAGGCTGGATTTAAGGTCTCAGCGGCAACCAGTCATATACCAGCAGGGATAGGCGTTAGCTACTTGGGAGACAGTGGTTACGAGCGATTAGCGGTGCACCTTGAAGACAACAAGCTCAAGCTGTGTCGTGATTCTAATCCTACTTATTCATCAATTACCTCAGTATGCGACGAGGTGAGCAACTTCTCTATGCTGAATGACAAGCTCATCTCAGTTGATGCCTTTGAGGTGACTGAGGTGGTGAGTTACGCCTTTAATCTTGAATACGAATTAAGACCCAGGGGACAAAGTAAGGTGTACAGTCAGTCACTTTTTGTTGTCCCTAAGGGAGTCAGTCGCAGTGACTAAGTGTCAGGGCGGGGTGCTTGTTATGACCTTATCTTTGGCTCTGGTGATGAGCATTTATTCCATGTTTCTGCTTCAGCAAGTCTCGCAAAGCTTAGAGTGGCAAAATAGGTTAATGCTGAGCCGGAATCAGTTAGATCTTGAGTTAGATAATGCCCTGAATTGTTTCGGTCTTCACTTTCCAGATTCGTTGCCATGCCAAACCACTGCTGATTACGTTTTTAATAGCCAAGCCATTTCTGCGAATAGGTTAGAGCTGAGTGTCAGCCTAGATGAAGCTATAGTGAACCAGACAATTGAACTAGGTTCAGAAAATGCAGGTATGGCAATGGTTCATGCTGATGACGCTATTGAGTCTGTCTTTGGTCGAGCACTTGAAGAGCTTGTTGCTCTGCTGGATGGTCAGATTACCAGTCTAGCTCCCACATCTTGCAGCGATGCTTTGCTGGCTCAATTGCAATTAGGGATCAAGTCACTCTCTGTTTCAGGGGACTGTGAGATCTCAGAGCTTGATTGGCAGGCCATTACTTCTTATCAGCCTCTTTTGTTGCTGTTCTATCAAGGCAGGGTTTGGATAAGAGGAAATGGCGTTTTCGAAGGTGGACTGGTGATCGCGCCGAGAAATACCAGTGTTGATTGGTCTCACTTTTCAGTAGGTGCACAAGGTTTTGCATCTGAAGACTTAGTGGTATTAGAAGGTATCCAGATCAGCGGCGGATTACAGATAGCGGGAAGGGCTGTTGTAGATGCTGTTCATACACAAGTTGATCCTGTGGTGATGTCCAAAGTCTTAACTCGGTTTGCTCAACGCAGGTGGTCTTGGTGGAGTTGGAATGATGAGTAGACAAAAAGGGCTGTGCTTGTTGGAGGTGCTGATTGCCACTAGTGTGCTAGCAACTAGCTCACTGTTTTTAATCGAGCTTAATCTTTGGTGCCAAAAAGATATACGCGCTCAGCAACAGTTCATAGAAGTAAGACAGGCCCTTTTAGATAGGGTAACCCTAGCTCGGCTAAAACAATATCAGAATGACGTTTTGTTTATACCAAGAGAGATTTCAGGAGTAAGTTTTTTGGAAACGACTCAGGAAATTATTACAGAGCTAGGTCATAAGGGGAACGAAATAACCGTAACCGCTCGTTGGACTGATCCGCACAATATTCCAAGAACTCTATCATTTAATGCCTTAATCGCTTTTTAACGATATTTTAAGGTGCTTTTCTTCTGAGTTAAATTTGGTTCAGTTTGGTAATTGTAAGGTTCTGTAGTTGTTGCAAATCTTGTGTGTGGGTGTATTTCTGTATGTTTCTGATCTGTTACAGATATAGAAAAATCTTATCGCAAGCCACATTTTGCAATCTTAGATTCTGTTTTTTGACTGTAAATTGGGTAAAATGCGCGCCCTAAAAACAAGAAAAACCATTTAACACAAAAAAACACCTAATACTCACAACACGGTACAACTATGAGCAATCAAGCAGCCAACCTACCTCCTCAGAAAACGAGTGGTATGGACCGCTTTTTGAACCTAATCGAAAAAGCGGGTAACAAAATTCCTGATCCAGCAATCCTGTTCTTCTGGGCACTGATCATCGTATGGGTTTGTTCAGCAATCCTTTCTAACGTTTCTTTTGATCTAATTAACCCACGTACGGGTGCTCCACTAGAAATCACTAACCTGCTAACTGGTGATGCTTTAGCTCACTTCCTAGCAAACATGGTAACGACATTCACAGGCTTTGCTCCTCTGGGTATCGTACTTGTAGCTATGCTAGGTGTTGGTGTGGCTGACTCTTCTGGCTTTATTAACACTGGCCTTAAGAAGATGCTGAACTTCACGCCAGCTAAGCTTCTTACTCCAATGCTTATCCTAGTAGCTATCGTATCGCACACAGCTGCAGATGCGGGTTACGTACTGGTTATCCCACTAGGTGGTATCATCTTCCACGCAGCTGGTCGTCACCCTCTAGCGGGTATCGCAGCAGCGTTCGCAGGTGTATCAGGTGGTTTCTCTGCTAACTTCATTCCATCTGGCATTGACCCACTACTAGCGGGCTTTACTCAGACTTCGGCTAACGTTCTAGACCCAGACTACATCGTTAACCCACTAGCAAACATCTTCTTCACTGGTCTTTCTTCAGTGATCATCGTTGCTATCGGTTGGTTCGTAACTGAGCGCATCATCGAACCACGTCTAGCTAACACTCCAATCGACCAAGATGCTGAAGAAGCACCAGACCTAGGCTCTATGACTGAGCAAGAGTCTAAAGCATTCAAATATGCGGGTTGGTCTATGGTTGCAGGTATCGCGCTTCTAGTTGCGGCTCTTATCCCTGAGACTTCAGCACTACGTTCTCCTGAAGGTGAAATCACGGCGTTCTCTGCACCTGTAATGCAGTCAATCGTTCCACTGATCTTCATCCTATTTATCATCCCAGGTATCGTTTACGGCCGCGTGTTGGTAAGTTCAAGAGCAGCAACGACGTAATCAAGTCTATGTCTGATACCATGAACACCATGGGTGCATACATGGTAATGTCGTTCTTCTGTGCGCAGTTCCTTGTTGCATTCGGTCAGTCAAACATCGGTACTATGCTAGCGCTTTACGGTGCTGAAGGCCTGAAAGCGATGAACCTTCCAGGTGAAGCTACCGTTGTTGGTATGATTCTTCTAACCGCTATGGTTAACCTACTAGTAGGTTCTGCATCGGCTAAGTGGGCACTTATCGGTCCTATCCTAGTTCCAATGCTAATGGCTGTAGGTATCTCTCCTGAGCTATCTCAGGCGGCTTACCGTGTAGGTGACTCTGTATCTAACATCATCTCTCCACTAATGGTGTTCTTCCCACTAGTAGTTGTTTACTGTCAGCGCTACGTTAAGTCGACAGGTATAGGTACTCTAGCTTCTCTAATGATGCCGTTCTCTATCGCTATGCTAATCGGTTGGACTGTCTTCCTACTAGCTTACTGGGCGCTTGGTATCCCACTAGGTATCGCAGCACCATACACTTACACTATGTAAGTTCGAGTATTTCAAATAATTCAGCCCGCAATTGCGGGCTGTTTTTTATCTGAGTTACTTAAAAAGATGTTTGGCGTGGAAGGTGAGGTGCTCGCCGATAAAGCTCTGGATAAAGAAGTAGCTGTGGTCGTAACCGGTTTGCATTCTGAGCTCAAAATCCAGTGATTGTTGAGCCGCAACATCGATAAGATGGTTTGGCTTAAGCTCTTGTTCTAAGAAGCCGTCCGCATCGCCTTGGTCAACCAGAATTGGCAATTTAGAACCATGCTTTGCCAGCAGGCGACAGGCGTCATACTCTTCCCAAGAGGTCTTATCCTCTCCAAGATAATTGGATAGCGCCTTAATACCCCAAGGGCACTCCATAGTTAGTGATTGGGCTAAACGCTGAGATAGAGCGATAACTGTCTTGATTCTTAAGTCCAACAGTCAGAGCGCCATGTCCGCCCATACTATGCCCTGAGATAGAGCGTACATCGCTTACCGGAAAGTGCTTTTCAATCAGAGCAGGAAGCTCATCCACAACATAGCTATACATCTGATAGTGCTGTTTCCACGGCTTCTGGGTAGCGTTGAGATAAAACCCAGCACCTAAGCCAAAATCGTAGGCACCCTCAGGATCATCAGGTACACCTTCACCGCGAGGGCTAGTATCCGGCGCAACTATGGCTATGCCGAGCTTTGCCGCAGATTCAAATGCCGCTGCCTTTTGCATGAAGTTCTCATCGGTGCAGGTTAGGCCGGATAGCCAGTAAAGTACGGGTACCGGGTTGTCACTACTTGCTTGTGGTGGCAAGAAGATAGCGAAGCGCATGTTGCATTCAAGCGCTTTTGAGTCGTGTGTGTACTGTTTGTGCCAGCCACCATGAACCTTGGCTTGGCTAATGTTTTCTATGGTCATCATCTATCTAGATAAAAAGAAGGTGCCAGCATGGCTGACACCTTTAATTCGAGATTGGATTAGTAGTGGATAACACTACGGATGCTTTCACCCTTGTGCATCAAATCAAATGCTTCGTTTATCTCATCTAGCGACATGGTATGGGTGATGAACTCTTGTAAGCCAAATTCACCCGCCATGTAACGCTCAACGATCTCTGGAAGCTCAGAGCGACCCTTAACACCGCCGAATGCACTGCCACGCCATACGCGACCGGTTACGAGTTGGAATGGACGAGTAGAGATCTCTTGACCTGCGCCGGCAACACCGATGATCACTGACTCACCCCAGCCTTTGTGACAGCACTCTAGAGCTGAGCGCATCACGTCAACGTTACCGATACACTCGAACGAGAAGTCAACGCCGCCGTCGGTCATCTCGACGATCACCTCTTGAATAGGCTTGTCGAAATTCTTCGGGTTAATTAGATCCGTAGCACCCAGTTGAGTTGCCAGCTCAAACTTGCTCTCGTTGATGTCTATGCCGATGATGCGGCTTGCACCAGCCATGCGTGCGCCGATAATTGCAGATAGACCGATACCACCTAGACCGAAGATAGCCACAGTATCGCCCTTTTGAACCTTAGCGGTGTTAAGTACAGCGCCCATACCTGTAGTTACGCCACAGCCAAGTAGGCAGACCTCTTCAAGAGGCGCTTCTTTGTTTACTTTAGCCAGTGAGATCTCAGGTAGTACAGTGTACTCAGAGAAGGTTGAGCAACCCATGTAGTGGTAGATAGCTCGCCGTCTTTGTAGAAGCGGGTAGTACCGTCTGGCATCAGGCCCTTACCTTGGGTTTCACGAACCGCTTGGCATAGGTTAGTTTTACCTGATTTACAGAACTTACACTCGCCACACTCGGCAGTGTAAAGAGGGATTACGTGGTCGCCTACCTCAACGCTGGTCACGCCTTCACCCACCATCTCAACGATACCGCCACCTTCATGGCCCAAGATACTTGGGAAGATACCCTCAGGATCATCACCAGAAAGTGTAAAGGCATCGGTGTGACAAACGCCAGTTGCCACGATACGTACCAGTACTTCGCCTGCTTTTGGTAGCATAACGTCAACTTCTTCCATCTTAAGTGGTTGGTTTGGACCCCAAGCTACGGCTGCACGCGATTTGATAAATTGTTCAGTCATGGTGATTCCCTTTTGAGAGTGTTTATCTTGGCCAAGCCCTCTAAGACTAGTGGATTTTGGCGCGTTTTCATTAGATAGGATTAGTATATTTATCCGATAAGAAATGATAATTAGCACATTGTGAAATAGACTATTACGAATTTGTAATAATGGTATTTGGCATGGCTAACTGGGAAGGGATCAACGAGTTCGTTGCTGTGGTAGAGGCGGAGAGTTTCACTGGCGCTGCAACTAAACTGAACACATCAGTGGCGAATATCAGTAGGCGAGTGAATGCCTTGGAGCAGAGGTTGGGTTCTAAGTTGTTTGTGCGCACCACGCGTAAGGTCTCGGTTACTGAAGCGGGTGCGACCTACTACCACCACTGTAAGCCTCTTGTAGAGGGTTTAGGCTTGGCTGAGTTGGCGATCAACCAGCTGCACTCATCACCGCAAGGCAAGATCAAGGTAACGGCTCCAGTCACCTTTGGTGAGCAGGTGCTTGCACCTCTGATGCATGAGTTTTTGCTCGAGTATCCGCAGATAGAGCTGGATCTGGTGTTGTCCAATCAGCAGCTCGATCTGGTGCAAGAGGGATTCGATCTCGCAATACGTCTGGGACGCTTGCAGGACTCCTCCATGATGGCGAGAAAGCTTCGGGATAGAAATGTATACGTGTGTGCCAGTCCTAGCTATATCGAAAAGCATGGTGAGCCACATACTTTCAGAGCTCAAGCGTCATCAGTGCCTGCGCGGGTCCACTAAATATTGGCGCTTTGACGATTCAGGCAGCGAGCGCCTTATCCATGTGGACGGACGGTTACAATGCAACAGTGGCTATTCCTTGATGGATGCGGCCTTAAAAGGGTTGGGAATTGTGCAGCTTCCTGATTATTATGTGCAGCCCTATCTAGAGTCAGGCGAGCTCATTGAGCTTCTTACTGCATATAGAGGGGATAAAGAGGGCATATGGGCACTGTATCCGCAAAACCGTATGCTAACGTCTAAGGTGCGTACTGATCGATTATCTATCTGAGGCATTAAGTAGAGATGACAGCTAATTTTAGCGAACTGGACCACAAGTTTATGCGCCGAGCGATGGAGCTTGCATCTAAGGCAGAAGAGCAGGGAGAGGTGCCTGTAGGCGCGGTATTGGTCAAAGATGGTGAAGAGATTGCTTGTGGCTGGAATCAGAGTATCTGCAATCACGATGCTACCGCTCATGCCGAGATCATGACCCTGCGCGCTGCAGGTGAGGCTCTAGAAAATTACCGCCTGCTAGACACTACGCTGTATGTCACCCTTGAGCCTTGCCCTATGTGTGCCGGCGCACTGTTACATAGCCGAGTAAAACGTATCGTTTTTGGTGCGCCAGATCTAAAAGCAGGAGCGGCTGGAACTGTGCTGAATCTATTTGAGAGTGAAGCTGCATTTCACTATGCCACTATCGAATCGGGCTTGATGGAGCAAGAGTGCAGGGAGCAGTTGCAGGCCTTCTTTAAACGCAGACGAAAAGAGCAAAAGGCGTTAAAGCAATTGAAAAGAGAGCAGAGTGGGGAAGGGGATTCTTAAGCAAACATTCGGCGTATGTGCCAAATGTTTGCATCACGTGGTTTAAGCTACCGCAGAGTAAGCTCGGTTGCGCCCAAGAACCTTTTTCTTGTTGTTGGATAGCATGCGCTTACGACGGTTAGCTGAAACAGTTTTTTGTGCCAATTTCTTGGACAGCTTTCTTCTGTGTTTCAACGAACTATCTCCTATGTAACTACGTTGTTCTGCGTAATTTCTTACGCTGACTCACCATATATAGAACAAGATTGTTACTGATATATGATCAACAACAGGGGAAGGCTCCCCTGTTCGTCATTAACTAATATATATAGGTCGCAGTTGGCGTTTTCAATGCTTGTTATTGCACAAGTTACATGAAATGTGAGCCATACCGTAAAATATGGCTATTCCTGCTCTATCCCTTGCTCACCGGTGCTTTGCGCTGCTGACTCTGGGATCTCTTCGGAGTGAATCACCAGCAGATCATCGGTATTGGTTTCTACCTGTTTATGGTCGCGTTTGTCTACATGGCCGATGATGCTTTGATAATAGCGACGAATGTTTTCAACATAGTTCAATGCCTCATCGCCACGAGCGTATCCATAGCGAGTATATTCGTAATAGCCTTTCTTACGAAGTAGCGGTAATCGCTCTTTTACATCACTCCACAGGTTAGGATCGGCGCCTTGTGCTTGGTGATACGTCTAGCGTCCATTACGTGTCCATAGCCTACGTTGTATGAAGCCAGAGCAAACCAGATCTTCTCGTGCTCGTTGATGGTATCTGGGATACGTCCCACTATCTTGCGCAGATAATCCACGCCACCTCGAACTGATTGCTCTGGATCCAAGCGGTTGGTTACCCCAACGCTTTCCGCCGTCGGCAGGGTTAGCATCATCATACCGCGCACACCGGTCGGCGATTTAGCATTCGGGTTCCAGTGCGATTCTTGATAAGCAAGGGCCGCTACCAGGCGCCAGTCGAACTCATCTGCATACTTCTTAAATAGGTTTTCCCATTTTGGTAGTCGGCTATCTAGAGCGCGAACGAAGGCACGAGTATCTACGTAATCAAAGTCTTGGATATGGCCCAAGTACTTCTCTTCAAGAAGATGAAGCTCGCCGTTTTGCTGGATATTGCCGAAGAACTCAATAACAAGTGCATACAGGCTTTCGTCATTGGTTTTGCGCATAAACCAAGAGGTTGGTTGGTCTTCGGTTAGCTCAAATGCCAAAGCGATATCAGGATAGATACGCTGGGTTAGGGACAGCTCGATAGAATCTGAAACAGTAAACAGTCGTTTACCCTCGGAAACCTGTTTTAGTAGGTCGTTGAGGTCATAGGCATCGGTCACTTCATAGTTGATATCAGGGTGCGTTTTTGAAAGCTCAGCTAGGGTGTGCTCAAAGTGAGAGCCTTTTACTACTGTTAATGTCTCGCCGCTATCGATAAGCTGTTCAAGGTTACGAGGACGCCAAGTTCCTTTCTTATACACTACCTGCTGGCTTACATAGTAGTAGGCTGGACCTGGTCTAAATGCTTTAACGCGATTCGGTGCTTGGGTCAGACCTGCAGCAACGATATCCACCTCACCGTTCTTGAGGGCAGGAAAGAGCTCGGATAGGCGGTAAGCCGGCTTAATCTCAAGGCGAACCCCGAGTTCTTTGGCAAATTGTACCGCCAAGTCGTATTCAAGGCCGGTAGGGCCGTCGGGACCAATATAGTAGGAGAGTTGGTTGTTAAGGGTTCCAACACGTAGCACGCCTCTGTCTTTGATCTCTTGAAGCTCGCTCTTAGAGTCCATCTCATATTGGCAACCGGCTAGCGTAGCGAGCGCCAATAGGGCAACAGTGAGCTGTATAAATTTAGTGAACACCGACTTGGGCATGACGTTGGAAATCTCTGATTATTCTTCTAAAACCCCACTTTATATCAAACGGCTAACATAGGGGGAAGAGAAAGCGTTTTGATAAATCGCTTAGAGGAGGGGAAAAAGGACACAAAATAGCGTTGCGCAAAAATTTGCGCAAACGGTTGCTTTTTTGGTTACTTCACAAAACAAATTCACTATAATACGCGCAAAATTGCTAGGTAATATCGCAATATCCTCGATGATTTAAACGTAAGTCATTGAAAATATTGGAATGTTACTTTTAATCCATCATTAAAGAGACCTAAGCACATGAAAATTTTGCGTGGCTCCCCAGCTCTTTCTGAGTTTCGTGTTAAAAAACTTCTAGAACTTTGCCGTGAGCAAGGGCTTCCAGTGACGGGAATCTATGCTGAGTTTATGCATTTTGCAGACCTAACCTCAGACCTAGACGCGACCGAACTGACTAAGCTTGAAAAATTGCTGACTTACGGACCAACTATCGAAGAGCACGAGCCTGAGGGTCTTCTACTTCTAGTAACTCCTCGTCCGGGCACTATCTCTCCATGGTCTTCTAAATCGACCGATATCGCAAACAACTGTGGTCTAGACAAGGTTAAACGTCTAGAGCGTGGTACAGCTTACTATGTTGAATCAGAAGCTGAACTGACAGGCGAGCAGGTTGAAGCAGTTAAAGCACTTATCCATGACCGCATGATGGAAGCGGTTTTCACTGACTTGGACGCAGTAGACGCACTATTCGCAGTTGCAGAGCCAGCACCACACACAGTAGTGGATGTGCTTGGTGGCGGCCGCAAGGCACTAGAAGAAGCGAACGTTTCTCTTGGTCTTGCTCTAGCTGAAGACGAAATTGACTACCTAGTTGAAAGCTTCAATACTCTAGGTCGTAACCCTAACGACATCGAGCTAATGATGTTCGCACAGGCGAACTCTGAGCACTGTCGTCACAAGATCTTCAACGCTGACTGGACTATCGACGGCGTTGATCAAGACAAGTCTCTGTTCAAGATGATCAAGAACACTTATGAGACAACTCCAGACCATGTTCTGTCTGCTTATAAAGATAACGCAGCGGTAATGACAGGTTCTACAGTAGGTCGTTTCTTCCCAGACCCTGAGACTCGTCAATACAACTATCACAACGAAGATGCGCACATCCTGATGAAGGTTGAGACGCACAACCATCCAACTGCTATCTCTCCATGGCCTGGTGCTTCTACCGGTTCTGGCGGTGAGATCCGTGACGAAGGCGCAACCGGTATCGGTGGTAAGCCAAAAGCGGGTCTAGTGGGCTTCACTACTTCTAACCTTCGTATCCCTGGCTTTGAGCAGCCTTGGGAAACAGACTTTGGTAAGCCTGGCCGTATCGTAAATGCGCTAGATATCATGTTGGAAGGTCCTCTAGGTGGCGCGGCATTCAACAATGAATTTGGTCGTCCAAACCTACTAGGTTACTTCCGTACCTACGAAGAGAAGGTAACTTCTCACGCGGGTGAAGAGATCCGTGGTTACCACAAGCCAATCATGATCGCTGGTGGTATGGGTAATATCCGTGACGAGCACGTTCAGAAGAAAGAGATCCCAGTAGGTGCGAAACTTATCGTACTTGGTGGTCCTGCGATGAACATTGGCCTTGGTGGCGGCGCAGCATCTTCAATGGCTTCTGGTCAGTCAGCTGAAGATCTAGACTTTGCTTCTGTACAGCGTGAAAACCCAGAGATGGAGCGTCGTTGTCAGGAAGTTATCGACCGTTGTTGGCAGCTTGGTGAAGAGAACCCAATCGCATTTATCCACGATGTGGGCGCGGGTGGTATCTCTAACGCACTTCCAGAGCTAGTGGATGACGGCGAGCGTGGCGGTAAATTCCAGCTACGTGACGTACCAAATGATGAGCCGGGCATGAGCCACTAGAGATCTGGTGTAACGAATCTCAAGAGCGCTATGTAATGGCGGTTGCTCCAGAGAATATGGAAGTATTCGATGCTATCTGTAAGCGTGAGCGTGCTCCGTATGCAGTAGTAGGTGTTGCAACTGAGGAGCGTCAACTGACTCTAGACGATTCTCACTTTGACAACACGCCTATCGATATGCCAATGGACATCTTGCTAGGTAAGACTCCTAAGATGCACCGTGACGCTAAGACCCTTAAGGTTGATAGCCCAGCGATTGCACGTGACGGTATCGAGCTAAATGAAGCAGTTGATCGCGTTCTACGCCTTCCAACTGTTGCTGAGAAGACCTTCCTTATCACTATCGGTGACCGCACAGTAACAGGTCTTGTTGCTCGCGATCAGATGGTTGGTCCTTGGCAGGTGCCAGTAGCAAACTGTGCGGTAACAGCAGCAAGCTATGACACTTACCACGGTGAAGCTATGTCTATGGGTGAGCGCACTCCAGTTGCTCTTCTAGACTTCGGTGCTTCAGCACGCCTAGCGGTAGGTGAGTCTCTGACTAACATTGCTGGTACTGATATCGGCGATATCAAACGCATTAAACTATCTGCAAACTGGATGTCTCCAGCAGGTCACCCAGGTGAAGATGCAGGCCTATACGAAGCGGTTAAAGCTGTAGGTGAAGAGCTATGTCCTGCTCTTGGCCTGACTATCCCAGTGGGTAAAGACTCAATGTCTATGAAGACCAAGTGGAACGAGAACGGTGAAGATAAAGAAGTAACCTCTCCGCTTTCTCTAGTTATCACTGCGTTTGGTCGTGTTGAAGATGTACGCAAGACTGTGACTCCACAGCTTCGCATAGACAAAGGCGATTCTTCTCTAGTTCTTGTTGACCTAGGTAATGGTCAAAACCGTCTAGGTGCTACAGCCCTAGCACAGGTTTACAAGCAACTTGGTGATAAGCCAGCAGACGTTGACAACGCAGAGCAGCTAAAAGGCTTCTTCGATGCAATGCAAACCCTAGTTCGTGACGACAAGCTAGTTGCTTACCACGATAAAGGCGATGGCGGCCTACTAGTAACCCTAGCTGAGATGGCATTCGCTGGTCACTGTGGCGTTAAGGCAGACATCTCTGACCTTGGCGAAGATGCACTAGCAGCACTATTTAACGAAGAACTGGGTGCGGTTGTTCAGGTTAAGAACGACGACCTAGAAGCCGTTAAAGCTGTGCTTACTGCAAATGGCCTAGAGGCATGTTCTCACGTAATCGGTAGTGTAGAAGCGAGCGATGAGTTTGCTATCTTCGCTAACGGCAACGCACTGATTGAGCGTTCTCGTACTGAGCTTCGCACTATCTGGGCTGAAACTACTCACAAGATGCAGGCACTGCGTGATAACCCAGCGTGTGCAGACCAAGAGTTTGAAGCTAAGAAAGACAACTCAGATCCAGGTCTAAACGTTGAGCTTACTTTCGATGTAAACGAAGACGTAGCAGCGCCATATATTGCGACAGGCGCTAAGCCTAAGATGGCTATTCTGCGTGAGCAGGGCGTTAACTCACACGTTGAGATGGCGGCAGCATTCGACCGCGCTGGTTTCGAATCTGTAGACATCCACATGAGCGACATCCTGACTGGCCAAGCTGTGCTTGAAGAGTACCAAGGCCTAGTGGCTTGTGGTGGCTTCTCTTACGGTGACGTACTAGGTGCTGGTGAAGGTTGGGCTAAGTCTATTCTGTTCAACGCACAGGCTCGCGACCAGTTCGAAGGCTTCTTTAAGCGTGAAGACACCTTCTCTCTAGGTGTGTGTAACGGCTGTCAGATGCTATCTAACCTGAAAGAGCTTATCCCAGGTGCTGACCTATGGCCTCGTTTTGTTCGCAACGAATCTGAGCGTTTCGAAGCTCGCTTCAGTTTGGTTGAAGTTCAGGAGTCTGACTCTGTATTCTTCGACGGTATGGCTGGTTCTCGTATGCCAATCGCAGTATCTCACGGCGAAGGCCGCGTAGAGGTTCGCGATGCTGACCACCTAAATGCGATTGAAGCATCAGGCACAGTAGCGGTTCGTTATGTAGACAACAACGGCAATGCTACTCAGCAGTATCCAAACAACCCGAACGGTTCTCCAAATGCGATTACCGGTCTAACTACTAATGACGGTCGCGTGACCATCATGATGCCTCACCCAGAGCGCGTATTTAGAACAGTAGCGAATTCTTGGGCTCCTGAGTCTTGGGGTGAAGATTC
Source organism: Vibrio sp. JCM 19236 (assembly GCA_000830455.1). Classification (GTDB taxonomy): domain Bacteria; phylum Pseudomonadota; class Gammaproteobacteria; order Enterobacterales; family Vibrionaceae; genus Vibrio. The sequence goes on along the minus strand of BBSB01000009.1, from coordinate 139,932 downwards.
TGCTTGGATGCGTATGTTCCGTAACGCACGTAAGAACATCGGCTAATAGCTAGATTCTAGATATATCAAAGGCGCTTCGATTGAAGCGCCTTTTTTATGGGTGAAGTTTGATAATCACTTTTTTAGCCCCTTTTATTCTGAACTAAAGGGGCTGATTTTGGTTTATTCGCCGAGCTTGCCACCGTCGTAGCGAGAGATGACTACTGTGCTTGAGCGAGGTCGCCAAGTCTCACCGCTTGGGGTTTCGACCGATGCATCCAAAGCGGAATGTGGCCAGTTTGTTGGGTGTTGAACATTGGTAAACATATGGCGGAAATCTGGGGTAAAGGTGATTCCGGTTGACTCAGCGCCCTGTGGTGCAACGGCAAAACGCTTCAGTTGCTCTTGGTTGTTCATATTGATAACAGGTTCACCATGAGCAGGGGATTCGAGATTGTTTGGAATGACCGCCAGAATCTGGTCGTCTACATCGACATCTGTACCACCACCATCGGTTTGTAACCAAAAGATTCCACGCTGGTCAAAACAGATTCCATCCGCTGAGCCGAACTCATTCTCTTCAGTCAGGCCGGATAGGTTAATAGATGAAGTATCGGCTTCTGAAGAAGAACCGAACACAAAGATCTCCCAGTTGAACTCAGTATCCGTTTCGCCCTCTTTCCAGCGAACGATATGGCCGTATTCATTGTAAGGGCGTGGGTTTGCCGGGTTACCTTGTTCACGGTTATCGTTGTTGGTCAGAGAAAGATATACAAAGCCTGTGCTGTAATCCACGGCTGTCCATTCAGGGCGGTCCATTGGAGTAGCACCCATTTCATCGGCCGCTCCTAAGGTATTGCGGATAATTTCAGCTTGCGTACCTATCAGCTCGCCCAGTGTTTGACCGTTCATAGCAACGGCTTCTTCGGTCAAAGGCAACCAAACGCCTTTACCGTTTTCATCAAAGCGCGCCACATACAGGGTACCCTTGTCCATATATTTGGCACCTATGGCCATGCGGTCGGCATCATGGCCTAGGTTTCTGCTCGCATCTTTTTCATCCCATAGAGCTTCAGAAACAAACTTATACACGTATTCAAATTTGCCATCATGCCCGCTGTAAAACACCAGAGGTTTACCTGCTATCGGAGTTGCGTAGCTACAATCTTCATGACGGAAGCGGCCCAGTGATGAGCGTTTCGCTGGCATAGCATTAGGTGAAAACGGGTCGATCTCGACAATATAGCCATAGCCAGCATCGAAGTTACGGAAGTCTTCTTCAGCTGAGCCACCTTTAGCTGTGAGGTCCCAGCGTTTGAATTCACCAGGGAATTGCTCTTCCTCTACTGGTGCAGTTTGCCAGTTGTAGCTAAACATGATGTTGTTTTTTGGATTCCATAGCGCTCACGCACAGGGTCAATATCATCTTCAGTGGTAAACGCCCCTGTCCAGTTTTCTTCACAGGTCAGATAGGTACCCCATGGTGTAAATCCATTACCACAGTTATTGAAGGTTCCGTGTGTGGCATTGGGCTTGCCTGTTTCAGCGGTAAACTTGGTGGTAAGAAGGTCATTGTCAGCTATCGCACCTGTTACTTCCATTTCGGTTGCTGTGTGTACGCGACGATTGTATTGGCTGTCTAGCACCACATTCCAAACACTGTTTTCCAGCCTTACATGGACTACGGATACACCGTGTGCGTAGTACTCTTTGCGGACATACTCCGCCAGACGGCGACCAAAATTGTCGGTGTCGTTGGTATCAAAGCCTTCCTCATGCAGGGTATCTTGCATGATGAATTCATGGTTTATGCAGAGAATCCCTTCCGCATCGTTTAACGGATAGTAATGTATTCCATCGTGCATCTGGCCTGTTGAGTTCAATTGGTCTAATGCCGTATTGGAACCGTCTTGCTGAAAAAACTGTATCGGTGTGCCTGTTTGTACATCATTTGAAAAGAGTCGCGTGCCCCAAGGTGCCAGTACTTGAGCAAAATAGCCTTCAGGCACAGTAAACGCGTCCTTGCCTTGCGCGCTTACCGATTCAAACCCTAGAGAAGTCACTCTATTGGTCAACTCATTACTTGTTTCATCTGAGCCACAGCCCGTCAATCCAACTGAGCTAAGTGCGCCAACGGCCATTACGCCGCCGGTTCCTTTCAGAACGGCACGGCGAGAATAGGCTTTTGACATAATCTCCGAGAGTGGAGTTTGTTCGCTCTTGTTATAGATCTCATGTGATGTAGTGCATTTACTCATAGTGAAAACCTTATGTATTAGGATGAACGTTTAGTTGTTGTTTTTAATAGGAAAAAGGTTTTTACCAAGTAAATGTTAAAGAACTATTTAATTTGTATTTAAGTTGGTGAGAATGGTAACAGATTGTGAGTTTTCACTTTAATTCGAAAAAATAGCGCTCTGTAAATGCATATGAGCTCACACACCGTCAGTCGTTCCTTAATCACGTAAACTACTGCTGATTAATAGAGATGATTAAATTAGGGAAGGGGTTTCTATTTACCGATTTCGAACTAAACCAAGAAAGAGAGGGGAGCGAACTAATATCAACACCACACCTTCTAAAGTTACAATTTCAATACAAACTCTATAACGGCGGCTCATTGAAATGGCGGTATTTTATCTTTGATATGAATAAGTTGAGAGCGGTTTTGATGTGTAACTGCTTTGTGATGAAAACTTGTTTAATAATGTTGTGATCTGTAAATATTCATCTAACCTTTTGATGTAGATTGTATTTATTGGCGGCATGGATGCTTTGCAGTGGAAAAGCCTCTTTGACAATAAATTTGCAATCCAGTTCAGTCATTTTATTGTAAATGATTGAAATTAGGCTATTTTATCCAAGGCAAATCAGCTTTGTTATCAGAATATAAAAAGGGCTCATTCTATGAAAAAGTTTTGCATGAAAGCAGTTGGTCTAGCGGTTGTTGCAGCTTCGTTGTCAGGTTGTATCGGTAGTAACGCCGTTACAGGTTACGTAATGAAGTTTAACCTTGAGGTGGTAGATAACCGTTATGCTCGTGGTGGTGTAAACATGCTACTTGCGCCGGTTTACGCACTTACAGTCGCTGTGGATGCATTGATCTTCAACTCACTTGAATTCTGGACGGGTAAAAACCCAATCAACGGTAAGCCACACATCTTCGATACTAAGACTAAGACAATGATGAACATCAACGATGATCTCGACCCATCATTGACTGATGCACCAGTTGACCCAATCACAATGCGTGAAGTTGAGAAGAGCACGTTTGAAGCTATCGATGAAAACACTATTCAAATGAACATCACTTATAACAATGGCGATAAAGCGGTTGTTACTGGTGTTCGTGATGGCGACAACGTTTCTTACTACTACAACGGTGAGCTAGTATCTGAAACCACTATTGGTCAACTAGAAGAGATGCAAGCGACTAAGGCTTAATTCTTAACTGGAATCCATAAAAATGCCGAGCAAGTTGCTCGGCATTTTTGTGTCTATATAAAAGCTTATGCCTTAGTAGGGATATGCTTAAGTAGAGCTACCATTTGCTCCCAGAACAGATCAACGGTATCGATCTTCACTTTCTCATCAGGAGAGTGGGGGAACTTGATGGTTGGGCCGAACGATACCATGTCCATGTTTGGATACGGTTCTTTGAATAGACCGCACTCAAGGCCTGCGTGGATTACCATGATGTTTGGCTTGTGGCCATAGATCTCTTGGTACATGTCACGGAAGATAGCCATGATTTCTGAGTTTGCGTCTGGCTTCCAACCAGGGTAAGCACCAGAGAATTCGATGTTAGCGCCTGCAAGAGTCGCAACAGAACGCAGCATGCTTTCAACTTGAGAGCGACCCGAGTCGATCAGTGAGCGAATCAGGCATAGCGCCGCTACTGAGTTTTCTTCAGTAGTAATAACACCAAGGTTTAGAGAGGTCTCTACTACGCCTTCAATGTCATCGCTCATACGGATAACGCCGTTTGGACACGCGTTTAGCGCAGCGATAAGCTTAGTTTGAGACTCTTTAGTGAACACTTGTGCGTCAGTATCAACGTCCTCGATAAAGCTAACTAGGCCGGTTTCGATAGCCGCTAGCTCAGTCTTAACCATTTCAGTATATAGAGAGAACAGACGCTCAAGTTCAGCGACATTCTGCTCAGGAAGAGAAAGGCTAACAAAGGCTTCACGAGGGATAGCGTTACGTAGCTACCACCACGGATCTCGGTTAGTTGAATATCAAGCTCTTCTGCGTGACCTGCTAGGAAGCGCGCAACAAGCTTGTTTGCGTTTGCGCGACCAGTATGAATATCACAGCCAGAGTGACCGCCTTTCAGGCCCTTGATGATAAGCTTTTTGTTTACGTTGCCGCTTGCTGCTTGTTCACGTTCGATGTCGAATGTGAAACCTGCGTCAACGCCGCCAGCACAACCCATGTAAACCTCACCCTCTTGCTCAGAGTCAGTGTTTAGTAGGATTTCACCTTCAAGTAGACCTTCTTTAAGGCCAAACGCACCTGTCATGCCTGCTTCTTCATCAATAGTAAGAAGTACTTCAAGTGGACCGTGTGCAACGTCGTCTGAACCAAGAACTGCAAGGCAAGAGGCCATGCCAATACCGTTGTCAGCACCAAGAGTAGTGCCGGTAGCCGTAACCCATTCACCATCGATATATGGTTTGATTGGGTCTAGGGTAAAGTCGTGTTCGGTATCTTCGTTTTTCTGAGGAACCATGTCGATGTGTGCTTGAAGCACCACGCCTTTGCGATCTTCCATGCCTAGAGTTGCAGGTTTCTTGATGATTAGGTTACCCACTTCGTCAGCTTTTACTGCTAGGCCTTTAGCTTCAGCCCAAGAAACAATGTAATCGGAAAGGGCTTGCTCGTGTTTAGATGGATGCGGGATAGAGCAAATTTTGTCAAACAGTGGCCAAATCGGGTTAGCGCTTTGGCGAGTAATTTCAGTCAAAAATTGCGACATGGCGATACTCCTTCATGCTCGCGGGGAATGTAATTATTCTGAATACCTTAAGGTATTTGATAGTCAGAGGCAGGATAGCATTGCTCAGACTTATTTCACAATATTGTGGCACGCCAAGCTTGTGCTTTGTGAGTCCTATTCTGCGGCGGTCACAATATCACAGTTAAAAGGACCAATTAGTGAAGTGAGTAGATAAAAAGGTAAGCCATTTTTGGTGGTCGCATATGCAACAAATATTTCGAGGCTGAAAATTAATTACCAATCTTAGCTTAAAAAAGCATCTTTTTAGCCTTTTGCGTAAAAATTGCTTGTAATTTAATTACATCTGATTTAGTATCTCATTGTCGAATACAGAAGGAGACTACACCGCCTAACAGTGTATGTTTTTCTTTTGTGTTAATGCTGAATTTTGGCGTTAAGTTATTGTTTATTATGACTTAATGTTAAGCGTTTAAGTGTGTTTTAGATGATATTTCTTTGAAGTGTCGTCATCACTTGAATTGTAGACTCACTAACCCCGGGTCATTAAGCATGTGATTGAACTCCGGTTCACCCCTCTTATGTTTGGAAATTTATTACTTTTTTAGTAGCCGCCCATTTTTGGAGCGGCTTTTTTTTGCCTGCTATCCGCCTAGCCACTACATATTCCCAGTCTAATTGCTGGAACTCTAACTTGTTTATCGCAATTCCCACATTAACTGCTCTATTTCACACTTTGTATGGGTCATAAAAGCGGATATAGGATATGTAACTTTAGAACAAGAGCAAAAAGTAGCCGTTATATTTCAAAGTGTATAAATTAATTAACCACTTTTAAAACAATAGGTTATGAGTATTGTGGCACGGCTTGTGTGATATAGAAGAGGGTTTTGAGGAGATAAAGAGAGAAAACAGTATAGTATTTCGTGATTTTACTCACTATAATTCCGCCCAATTCCATACGCAAACGTTTACTTTTACAATTTTTTAGGAATTGAACAATGCTCGAGAAGCTATTCAAACTAAGTGAAAACGGTACTACCGTACGCACTGAGATCATTGCAGGTATGACTACCTTCCTGACAATGGCCTACATCATCTTTGTTAACCCAGCTATGCTATCTGACGCTGGTATGGACCACGGTGCAGTATTCGTTGCTACCTGTTTGGCAGCAGCAATTGGCTGTTTCATCATGGGTTTCTACGCTAACTATCCTATTGCTCAAGCGCCAGGCATGGGTCTAAACGCCTTCTTTACCTACGCGGTAGTTTTAGGTATGGGTCATACGTGGCAGGTTGCTCTAGCTGCTGTATTTGTATCTGGTGTGTTGTTCATTCTATTGAGCTTGTTCCGCGTTCGCGAGTGGATCATCAACTCAATCCCTCTTTCTCTACGCACAGGTATCTCAGCTGGTATCGGTCTATTCCTAGCTTTCATCGGTCTTAAAAATGCGGGCATCGTTGTTGATAACCCAGCGACCTTTGTATCTCTGGGTGATATCACTTCTGTTCCTGCTGTGCTGGCATCCCTTGGTTTCTTCATCACTATTGCACTAGTTCAGCGTGGCGTTCGCGGAGCGGTAATGATCGCTATCCTAGCGGTTACGGTTCTGGGTCTTATCTTCGGTGACGTTCAATACAACGGCATTATCTCTGCGCCACCAAGCGTAGCGCCGACCTTCATGCAGCTAGATTTCTCTGGTCTGTTTGAAGTGGGCATGATCTCTATCGTATTCGCTTTCCTATTCGTTGACCTTTTCGATACTGCAGGCACCCTAGTAGGTGTTGCATCTAAGGCAAACCTAATTAAAGAAGACGGTAAACTGCCTCGCCTAAACAAGGCGCTTCTAGCTGACTCAACAGCAACTTCAGTGGGTGCACTACTAGGTACGTCAAACACTACCTCCTATGTAGAGTCTACTGCGGGTGTGGCTGCAGGTGGCCGTACAGGTCTTACTGCGGTAACTGTTGGCGCTCTTTTCTTACTGGCTTTGCTGTTTTCACCATTAGCGGGTATGATTCCGGCATACGCGACAGCGGGTGCGCTATTCTATGTAGCTATCCTTATGCTTTCTGGCCTAGTTGGCATCGATTGGAGTGACATTACTGAAGCTGCTCCAGTAGTAGTAACCTGTCTACTAATGCCTCTGACTTTCTCTATTGCTGAAGGTATCGCTCTTGGCTTTATCTCTTACGCTGCTATCAAGCTGCTAAGTGGTAAGGGCCGTGAGGTGTCACTAAGTGTGTGGGTAATGTCTGCTGTCTTTATCCTGAAATTCGTTTTGGCTGGTTAATCCAGTCAATTAAAAAGGTCGCAAGTTATGCCAAAAAAATACGTTATCACCTGGGACGAGATGCAAAAAATTGCCGTGAGCTAGCTGCTCGTCAAATGCCTGCAGAACAATGGAAAGGCATCTGGGGTGTGAGTCGTGGTGGTCTTGTTCCTGCTGCTATCCTAGCGCGTGAACTGGGTATTCGTTACGTAGATACTATTTGTATCTCTAGCTATGACCATGATCATCAGCGTGATATGACGGTTGTTAAAGCTCCTGAAGGTGACGGTGAAGGCTTCCTAATCGTAGAAGACCTAGTAGATAGCGGTGATACTGCGCGTAAACTACGTGAAATGTATCCAAAAGCTAAGCTTATCGCTGTATGTGCTAAGCCTTCTGGTGCGGACCTACTTGATGACTATGTGGTTGATATCGAACAAGAAACTTGGATCGAGCAGCCATGGGATATGCAGCTTTCTTTTGTTGAGCCAATCAATCGCAAGCGCAAGTAATACCCAAGTAGTATAACTTTTCAAATAAATGCCTCTATTTAGAGGCATTTTTTGTTTATGCTTAGGTCACCATAGTGCAACGCATCGCCTTTTATGGAAGACCAAAAAAGTAAAAACCTCTCTGAGACCCTATTTGCTAAGCATCATCAAGCCAAAGAAACCTCTGGTTTGGTGCAGTATATGCCGAGCAGTCAGGCCCTTCTTCAACAGCGCCCAGAACACAGTTGGTATCGAAACCTGCGTCGGCTTCAGTGGATCTGGCAAGGGGCTGACCCGATAGTACAAGAGCAGGTCCTAGCCCGCATTTCCTCCTCTGAGCACTCCCGTACCAATGACAATTTGCTGGATACCGTTATGGGATTTCGTAAGGGTAACTGGCTTATGAGTGGACCCATGAAGGGATGAAACATCAGAAACTTGCGCAGGAGCTAAAAGGCGAGGAAGCATCGTTAGAGCTTTACCGCGCAAGTCTCTATTTCAGCATCGCTGCCTATCCTCATATTCGTGGTGACAACCTTGCCTCTCAGGCTCAGGTTTTGGCCAACAAGGCTTATGAAGAAGCCTCTGAGAAGAGCCAATATGTCTTTAAACAGCTGAAGATCCCACATCAAGGCAAGACAATCGAAGCTAACCTGCATCTTCCACACACTGAAAGGCCTCTGCCTGTGGTTATCGTTTGTGGCGGCTTGGATAGCGTGCAGACAGATATGTGGAAACTGTTTCTAGAGCATCTCGCGCCGAATGAATTGGCTATGTTGACCATAGATATGCCGTCCGTAGGTAAAAACAGCCATTGGACACTAACCGAAGATACTAGTGTTCTGCACAAGGCTGTTTTGGACTTCCTACCTACTGTACCGTATGTGGATCATTGGAAAGTAGGCCTGCTTGGCTTTAGGTTCGGTGGCAATGCCTTAGTGCGTTTGAGCTTTCTTGAACAGCAGCGTATCAAAGCGTGCGTTGCCTTAGGTGCCCCAGTGCACGACATCCTATCTAGCGCCGATAAGATGAAGTCCATGCCTAAGATGTACTTAGATGTATTAGGCTCAAGACTAGGCAAGTCTGCGGTGGATATCCATACCTAGCGGCACAGATGTCGGCGTGGTCACTAAGGACCCAAGGCCTGCTTGCTTCAAGAAAAACCAAAGTGCCAATTTTGGCGGTTTCCCTAGAAGGAGACCCGGTAGCTCCGCATAGTGATAACAAACTGGTGGCTATGTCCAGTCAGTATGGAGAGGCGGTCAAAATTCCATCAAATAATCTGAGCGCTGGTTATCAAAAATCACTCGACCTAGCTGTGGATTGGTTAATAACTGAATTAAAGTCGTGACAAAAATGTTAATTGATAGAGTATGGTTGTGTATATGATTGAATAATCGTATGAAAGCTCAACTCAAAAGATCAGCATAAATAATAAATGGAGTTATATTTATGTCAGGAAAACAGCCTACCTATCATCGTCTCATTGCAAAGCTAAAAGCTATCGGTCCGTACTTGCGTGAAGGGGAGTGCGAGCAAGATCTCTTCCTATTTGATTGTCTGTCTGTGTGTGTGGATGACAAAAAGTCTCCAGAGTGTCGCGAATTCTGGGGTTGGTGGATGGAACTGGAAAAACAAGAGCAGAAATTCGTTGCTTGTTACCATCACGGTAAATATAACGCCGAAGGCGAGTGGATCGAAGAGTCGCTACCTGAGAGCGCAGAGCAAGAAGTGCTTCGTACTCAGCAAGCATTCCAAACCAAGGTTGAAACCCTACTGCAGGAGCAGTTTGGTATGACAGTGGATCTGCATGAAGACTCGGAAATCATTGCGTAACCCCTGTCCAAATCAAGTTTAAGGCGCCTTTGAGCGCCTTTTTTGCTTTTTTGCTTGTGAAACAAGTCACAGCTTGCTAAAAAGAAGCTCAATGTAATCGGAGCAAATCAAAACCCATGCAATCAAAAACAGTTGTGGTTAAGCTCGGCACTAGCGTGCTGACCGGGGGCTCACAAGAGCTAAATCGCGCCCATATGGTGGAATTGGTTCGTCAATGCGCGGAACTGAAACAGCAAGGTTATAACCTTGTATTGGTATCTTCAGGGGCAATTGCCGCTGGACGCGAAACCTTAGGTCACCCCGAACTCCCCACCTCAATGGCAACCAAGCAACTGTTAGCGGCTGTGGGACAGTCTCATCTTATCCAGGTGTGGGAATCTCTATTCTCTATCTATGGCATTAAGATCGGACAGATGCTTCTGACTCGTGCAGACCTTGAAAACCGCGAGCGTTTTCTAAACGCGCGTGACACCATCAATGCTTTGGTTACCCATGACATCGTGCCTATCGTTAATGAAAACGATGCAGTAGCGACCACCGAGATCAAGGTAGGGGACAACGATAACCTATCTGCTTGGTAGGTATCTTGTGCGGTGCGGATAAGCTTATTTTGCTGACCGATCAGCCAGGCCTATTTACTGCAGATCCTCGCTCTAATCCAGATGCTGAGCTCATCCGTGAGGTTACTACTATCGATGAGACCCTGCGTAAGATAGCCGGTGGTAGTGGTACTAACCTAGGTACAGGCGGTATGGCAACCAAACTGCAAGCGGCTGACATCGCGCGCCGTGCGGGTATTGAGGTTATCATTGCAGCAGGTAGTGCTAAAAACGTAATTCAAGACTGTGTATCTGACTCACCTGCAGGCACGCGTTTTCTTCCTCTTCCAGAGGCTCTAGAGAATCGCAAGCGCTGGATCCTAGCAGGCCCTGCGGCATCTGGTGATATCGTGATTGATCAGGGTGCAGTAAATGCGCTACAGACCAAGGGCAGTAGCCTACTAGCTAAAGGTGTAGTGAGTGTAAATGGTCGCTTTGAACGCGGTGATGTCGCGCGCGTAGTGAGCACTAGTGGCGCACTGGTCGCTAAAGGTTTAGCAAGCTATTCCAGCGATGATATGCAGCAGATCAAGGGTATGCACAGCAACGAAATTGGTCAGGTACTGGGTCATGATTATGGCTCAGAAGTAATACACCGTGACGATCTCGTGGTTATACAAGATTAAAGAATTGAGGTAGAAAAAGTGGATTTAGTAAAACTTGGACAGCAGGCGAAAGAGGCCTCATTTGCGCTAGCAACCACAGATACAGCAACCAAAAATAAAGCTCTAGCGATCATGGCTGATGAGCTAGAAAAACAATCTGCAGTCATTCTAGAAGCGAATGCGCTAGATATCAGCGCAGCACGTGAGTCAGGTATGGGTGAGGCACTTCTTGACCGTCTAATGCTAAATGAAGCTCGCTTGAGTGCGATTGCAGATGACGTGCGTAACGTGATTAAACTTAGCGACCCTGTGGGCAGCGAACTAGACAGCCGTGTGCTTGAGAATGGCCTTGCGCTTTCTCGTCGTCGCGTGCCGCTGGGTGTTGTAGGGGTTATCTATGAAGCGCGTCCAAACGTGACTATCGATATCGCCTCACTTTGTCTGAAAACGGGCAATGCAGCATTCTTCGTGGTGGCCGTGAGACCTTCCATTCAAATATGGCACTGGTAAAGGTTATCCAAACTGCACTCTCGCAAGCGGGTCTACCAGCGGCATCAGTACAGTACATTGAGAAGCCAGATCGTGAGCTAGTGTCTCAGCTTCTCAAGCTAGATGAATATGTAGATATGATCATCCCACGCGGCGGTGCGGGCCTGCACAAGATGTGTAAAGAGAGCAGCACCATCCAGTGATCATTGGTGGCTTTGGCATCTCACACGTATTTGTTGATCAGACAGCAGACCTCGAGAAATCAGTGGTTGTGGTTGAAAACTCTAAGATGCAGCGCCCATCGGCGTGTAACGCTCTAGATACCCTCATGGTACACAAAGCTGTGGCTCAACCTTTCCTAGAGAAGCTTCAGGCTCAACTTGGCGATAAGGTTGAGTACGTGGCAGATGCGAGCGCTATGCCTCTACTTGAAGGTGCGCCTAAGGTACGCGCTGCAGTTGAGGGTGACTTCGATACCGAGTGGCTTGCCTTTATCCTTGGTGTGAAAGTGGTTGAAAGCGTTGATGAAGCTATCGCTCATATGCGCGAACATAACGCTAGCCATTCAGATGCAATCATGACTAACGACCTCATGAGTGCAGAGAAGTTTATCAATGCAGCAGGCTCAGCAGCTGTGTATGTAAATGCTTCTACTCGCTTTACTGATGGTGCTCAGTTTGGTCTGGGTGCCGAGGTGGCGGTATCTACACAGAAACTGCACGCTCGCGGCCCTATGGGTCTAGAAGAGCTAACCAGCTATAAGTGGTTGGTAAAGGCAACTACCTGCCACGTCCATAAGCTAATTGATTGTTTTATAAACGATATGAGGGCTCTATCACAGAGCCCTTTTTTATATGTACTTGCACACACTTGAATTCTCGAATAGTGCGTGTAAATCCGTTACACTCACAATAATTTTCTCCCCTAAGCAACACCTCATTGGAATGAGTTGCTCATCGTATTGGGTCCAGTAAGGGAGCAGGTATGCATTGCCCATTTTGTTCTGAAAACGAAACCAAAGTCATAGATTCCCGCTTGGTGGCTGATGGCCATCAGGTTCGCCGCCGCCGCCAGTGCTTGGCGTGTAATGAGCGCTTTACCACCTTTGAAACCGCAGAGCTGGTTATGCCTAAGGTGATCAAATCTAATGGTAACCGTGAACCCTTCAACGAAGACAAGCTATCTAATGGTCTGCAACGCGCATTAGAAAAACGCCCAGTAAGCGCCGATGCGGTAGAGCTTTCAATGAGTGTCATCAAGTCTAAGCTACGTGCTACCGGTGAGCGTGAAGTGCCGAGCGACATGATAGGTAATCTTGTGATGGAACAGCTCAAAGAGCTGGACAAGGTTGCTTATATCCGTTTTGCCTCTGTATATCGCAGCTTTGAAGATATCCGAGAGTTTGGCGAAGAGATAGCTAAGCTCGAGGACTGATGATGCAATTTTCTTTGTTTGACCATCAGATGATGGCTCGAGCGATCAAGCTGGCCGAAAAAGGCCGCTTTACCACTCATCCTAATCCGAATGTGGCTGCGTCATCGTCCAAGGTGAAGAGATCGTCGGTGAGGGTTATCATATCCAAGCGGGTGGTCCTCACGCCGAAGTGCACGCCCTGAATATGGCCGGCGAACGCGCAGAAGGTGCGACAGCTTATGTGACCCTTGAGCCTTGCTCTCATTATGGAAGAACTCCGCCATGCGCTGAAGGCTTATTAAAGCTAAGGTGGCTCGTGTGGTATGCTCTATGCAAGACCCTAACCCTCAAGTAGGCGGTCGCGGCTTCAATATGCTCAGAGAAGCCGGCATTGAGGTAGCAGTGGGTCTTCTTGAACAAGATGCAGAGCGCATCAACAAGCCATTCTTGAAAAAGATGCGCACTGGCATGCCTTATGTACAGCTGAAAATGGCCTCTAGCTTGACGGTAAAACGGCTCTAGCCAATGGGGTGAGTCAGTGGATTACTGGCCTTGAAGCTCGCGCCGATGTGCAGCAATATCGCGCTCAATCTGGAGCGATATTATCTACCTCTCGTACTGTTATTGATGACAATGCTTCTCTTAATGTGCGTGATAGCGAGCTTCCAGCCCAAGTAAAACAGGCCTATCCAGATACCGAGCTTAGACAGCCGATACGCGTCATCTTAGACAGGCAAGGAGAGCTCGAGCCTAGCCTTAAGCTATTCAACACTCCAGGTGACATTTTAGTCGTACCGAGCAAGTCGCAAGGTGCACAAGTAGACAATCAGAAAATAGAATTGCCTGAACTACTTGCAAATCTGGCCCGCAATCACAATATCAATCACTTATGGGTTGAGGCTGGCGCGACACTAGCCGCATCCTTTATTGAACATAAGTTGGTGGATGAGCTAATTATCTATATGGCTCCTAAGCTTATGGGCACCGATGGGCGAGGTCTAGTCAATCTGCTCGGCTTTGAGCAGATGGATCAGGCTATTGAACTGGATATCACAGAGGTATCTCAGGTCGGTAAAGACATCAAAATCGTCGCACGTATCAAGAATTAGTTAGGAAGGGTTATGTTTACCGGTATCGTAGAAGCTGTAGGCACCGTTGCCAATATCGTCTCAAGTGGCGAAGACATCTCGGTGACCATCAATAGTGGCAACCTAGATATGTCGGACGTAAAACTAGGGGACTCTATCGCAACCAATGGTATCTGTTTGACGGTGGTAGCGTTTGATTCCCGCTCATTTAGTGCAGACCTTTCTGTTGAAACCCTAAATAAAACGGGTTTTAGAAACTATCAGGTGGGCGATCGCGTAAATCTAGAGAAGGCCATGCTTCCAACCACACGCTTTGGTGGCCACATAGTATCGGGTCACGTTGATGGCGTGGTACTATTGTCGAGCGTATCCCTGTAGGTCGTGCCGTGGAGTACTGGGTTGAGATGCCGGAAGAGATTGAGCGCTATGTGGCTCAAAAAGGCTCTATCACCGTTGATGGTATTAGCCTAACGGTAAACGATCTAAGAAAGCGCGGATTTAAGCTCACTATAGTGCCACACACATCAGAGCAAACCATCATAGATGAATTTGAGGTAGGACGTCAGGTCAACCTAGAGGTTGACGTACTGGCTCGCTACATGGAGCGCCTACTCGGGATCGGTGAGCAAGAGACTCAAAGCTCATCATCTATCACCATGGAATTTTTACAACAAAACGGCTTTGCATAAGCAGACTAGTTTAGGAACCGATATGCCAATCAGTTCACCGCAAGAAATTATCGAAGATATTCGCCTAGGAAAAATGGTCATTCTTATGGATGACGAGGATCGTGAGAATGAGGGTGACCTTATTATGGCCGCTGAGCACATCACGCCAGAAGCGATTAACTTTATGGCTACTCACGGCCGTGGCCTTATCTGTCTGACTATGACAGGTGAGCGTTGTGAGCGTCTTGGTCTACCTCCTATGGTTCAGGACAACAATGCGCAATACACCACAGCGTTTACCGTATCTATCGAAGCGGCTGAGGGTGTAACTACGGGTATCTCGGCAGCTGACCGTGCAGTGACGGTTCAAGCAGCAGTAGCAAAAGATGCTAAAGCGGCAGACCTAGTTCAGCCTGGTCATATCTTCCCACTTGCAGCCCAAGAGGGTGGTGTACTGACTCGCGCGGGTCATACTGAAGCGGGTTGTGACCTCGCTCGTCTAGCGGGCTTTGAGCAGCATCGGTTATCGTTGAGATCCTAAACGACGATGGCACTATGGCACGTCGTCCAGATCTAGAAGTGTTCGCTGAGAAGCACGACGTTAAGCTAGGCACTATCGCAGATCTTATCGAGTACCGTAACAACACTGAAACCACTATCGAGCGCGTTGCTGAGTGCAAGATGCCAACCGAGTTTGGTGATTTCGATATGGTGACCTACCGCGATACTATCGATAACCAAATCCACTACGCATTGCGTAAGGGTGAGGTGACAGAAGAACCATTCTTGTGCGTGTTCACCTGCAAGACACCTTTACCGATTTGCTTCACTCAAACCGTAATTCGGACCGTAGCTGGTCGCTAGACAAAGCAATGCAGCGCATCAGCGATGATGGTGGCGTTCTGATCGTTCTTGGCAATGAAGAGAGCCAAGAGCAACTTATCCATAAGCTGAAAGCCTTTGAGCAACAAGATAAAGGCGAAGCGCCAACCATGGCGAAGAAGCAAGGTACCTCACGCCGCGTGGGTGTAGGGTCACAGATTTTGGCTGACATGGGCGTGAGCAAAATGCGTCTGATGTCATCGAGCGACAAGCGTTATCACTCACTGTCTGGCTTCGGTCTAGATGTGGTCGAGTACGTTTGTGAATAATTAAATGGGAGCCTATTTGGCTCCTTTATTTGTTAACTTGAGAATTCGCTGAATTGTTATTAGATTCTGATCACAAATTTGTGCTAGAATCCCGCGATTCTCGCTAGAGGATAGTTGAAGGTAAACTTATGAAAGTAATCGAAGGTGGATTTCCAGCACCAAACGCTAAAATTGCAATCGTGATTTCGCGTTTTAACAGCTTTATCAATGAGAGCTTGCTGTCTGGTGCGATCGACACTTTGAAGCGCCATGGACAGGTGCTGAAGAAAATATCACAGTAGTGCGTTGCCCAGGTGCAGTTGAACTGCCACTAGTGGCGCAACGTGTTGCTCGTACCGAGAAGTACGATGCTATCGTATCTCTAGGTACTGTTATTCGTGGCGGAACGCCACACTTTGACTATGTTTGTAGTGAGTGCAACAAAGGTCTTGCGCAGGTTTCACTGGAGTACAGTCTTCCAGTGGCATTTGGCGTACTGACCGTTGATACTATTGATCAAGCTATTGAGCGTGCTGGCACCAAGGCGGGTAACAAGGGTGCAGAGGCTGCACTAAGTGCGCTAGAGATGATCAACGTTCTTTCTGAAATCGATTCCTAATGGGGGCCAGTGTGAAACCAGCCGCACGTCGTAATGCACGTCAATTTGCTCTACAAGCGATCTATTCTTGGCAAATTACTAAAGAAAACATCGCAACTGTAGAAGAACAGTTTTTGTCAGGTGGTAAGTATGATGAAGAAGAGCATCATGCTGATGAGCCTGCACTTAATGAACAAGAAACAGACGTTGCTTATTTCCGTGATTTGCTAACTGGTGTAGCACTGACTCACCAAGAGCTTGATAGCAAGCTTCGTCCATACCTATCACGTCCAATGCAAGATCTGGACATGATGGAACTGGCTCTGCTTCGCCTAGCTATGTACGAGATGACTCGTCGTGAAGACGTACCTCACAAGGTAGTAATTAACGAGGCTATCGAACTTGCTAAGGTATTTGCTGCTGAAGACAGCTACAAGTTCGTGAACGGTGTGCTAGATAAAGCTGCACCGCATATTCGCAAGAACAAGTAACTCAAGTTTATTGAGCTAAAAGGTCAGCAATTGCTGGCCTTTTTTGTATCTAATCCAGCAAGGAGGAAAGGTGGCGGGCGAGTTTGACCTTATTGACAGATACTTCTGTCGTCAAAAACTACAGCGTAGCGATGTCGTACTGGCGCAAGGCGATGATTGCGCTATCGTAAGTGTCGACGCTGATAAACAGATAGTGATCAGTACAGATACGGTAGTGGCAGGCACCCATTTTCTGCCCGATGCTCCAGCGACTTGGGTGGCACATAAAGCGCTTGCTTCGAATCTTAGCGACCTTGCTGCTATGGGGGCGGAGCCGGCTTGGGTATCCATGGCCATCACCCTGCCAAGCTTTGATAGCCAGTGGCTAGAGGAGTTTTGCGATAGTTTCTTTGCCCTTGCGGATGACCATAACCTCAAGCTTATTGGTGGCGATACTACCAAGGGACCACTGAGCATTAGTTTGACCATTCAAGGTTTGGTACCTAAGGGTAAAGCCTTGACCCGCTCAGGGGCAAGAACGGGAGATATTATCTGTATATCAGGGAGCCTGGGTGACAGCCATGCGGGTCTAGAGGTGATTCTAGATAAGAGCAAACAGGGGCTGCCTTTTGCTAAACAACTAGAACAGCGTCATTTCATGAGCACCTCTAGGGTTGCTCTAGCACAAAAGCTAGTGGGTCTAGCATCGAGCTGTATCGACATCTCAGATGGTTGGTATCAGATATCCAGCACATTATGAAGCGCTCCAATTGCGGCGCTAATATCGATGTATCTAAGTTGCCAGTATCACCTGAGCTTGAGGCTTTTGCTCAGCATCCAGACAGCGAATATTCTGATGCATGGCAATACGCTTTGTGCAGCGGTGAAGAGTATGAACTTTGCTTTACAGTTGCTCCGGATCTGCTAGAGTCGGTTCAGGCTTTATCAAACGAAATCAAAGCTATAGGTGTGATGAATGAGTCAGATGACTTAGTTCTTCACCAAGCAGGTAGCACACTCGATGCCAAGCTGTTTGGCTTTGATCATTTTAGAGAATAGAAGTACATGAGCAATCCCCTAGATAAGATCACCCTCGATAATCCTTGGCACCTGTTAGCGACAGGTTTTGGTAGTGGTCTATCTCCGATAGTACCCGGCACTATGGGCACTATCGCTTCGATTCCACTGTATCTTGCTTTAGTGCAGTTGCCGTTGCCCGCTTATCTTATTGCTGTGCTGATCTCCTGCATTGTCGGAATTAAGATCTGTGGCAAGACTTCAGAGGATATGGGGGTGCACGACCACGGCTCTATCGTGTGGGATGAGTTTGCAGGCTTTTGGATTACCATGGCGGTCGTGCCGCTACTGGGTATTGCCGCGAACGATTGGAAGTGGCTGATTGCTGGTTTCGTATTATTCCGCGCCTTTGACATGATCAAGCCATGGCCTATCAGCTACCTAGACAAGCACATCCATGGCGGTCTGGGTATCATGATAGATGACATACTTGCCGGTGTGATGGCCGCCATCTCGCTGATTGCTCTAGGTTATTTCCTAGGTTGGATGTAAAAGAAAACGGAAGCAGGCGCTTCCGTTTTTTATGCCTTACAGGATCTGTTTTAGGTTTCTCTCTACCTTATTCGGGTCCTTCATCCCAATCAGGGCGCAGTCTATGCGCTCGTCCTCTATCAAGAAGTTAATCATCGATTCAGGTGTGAATCTATCGAAGTCTTTACCTTGATTAAGGGAGACATTGGTAAATACGGTTAGATTGTTTGCTTTGGCGGCATCGAGTATTGAGTGACCGTTTTGGTTTAGCTTATCAGAGGCTTCAGTCTTAGCTTGATTGTAGGCAGTTGGATGACCTTGAAGCTGTGGTTATCGCCACCTGCGCGTTTCGCAGTCTCTAGGACTTTTTCCAAGTTCAGATAGTTCGCCTCTGATTCATCGGCTAAAAAGCCTGACCAAGTGGCAAAGCCATATATACCTAGTTTGCCTGCTTTTACTTGCGACTCTAGAAAATAAAAGGTCTTTTCAAGCTCTGTATAAAAGGTATCTTCTCCTAGCGTTTCGAGAGACATCTCAGGATTGTGCAGATAGTAGATATCTATCTTAGCCAAGCTCAAGTTATGTAGGCTTTGGTTAAATGCCCACTCAATAAAATCAGCTTCGATAAAATTGATACGCTCGTTACCTGTGGCATCTTTTCCTAGGATAGGCGCGACGCTGTATTGATAGAAATCCTTCATATCCTGACGAGCATCGTGTCCAATGCGACCAGAGCGCCAATCTGAAGGTGTAAAGCCACCCTTAGTGGCAATAACAAGCTCATCTCGAGAGATATCGCTATTGGTAAATATCTGTTGTAGAGCTTTAGATACATTAAGCTCAGAGCGTTGCCCCACGATAATTAATAGCGGTATCGATAAGATTGCAGCCGAGCGCCACAGATTTCTGGATGGCCTGAATATAGCCGGTGTCGTGCTCTTCTGTCGCATCACCCAAATAGGTACCAAGGCCAATGTTTGATAGGGCTAGTCCGTTTGTAATTGAGGCCTTGCTGACGCCCTTTTGAGCTAAGAATTGCTGTTGCTTACGTGTCATTATTTATCCCTTTGACTCCATCCCTTCATTTTAGATTAGCATTTGTTGGCATGGTGCTTGGGATACAAACAATGATTTCAATATGTTAGGTATAAAAAAGGTTCTTCGCGAATTGGAGAGGGAGCGTTAAAATTCATTCTGAGCCAGTCACTCCCTCCGAGCGATTGATTCACAAGGCCGCGGTGAACCCATCCGTGGGCGCTTGCCGCTCGCATCCCTGCGAGCGACACCTTGCTCCATCAATCACTCTCCGGCGGTAGCATCAGTGCGAATCCCAGCTACACGGAGGTATCTACGGCGGCTTGCCATGCATCACGGCAGAGTGAGCACACGAACCTAGAGTCGTGTAGTTGTTCCCGCTGATCTGCGATGAACCATAAAAAAGCCCGCTTGAAGCGGGCTTAGAGGGTTATGCGTTTTGGTAGTCGTTGATGGCTTTTTCGATGCCTTGCGCGTCGAGTCCAAGCTCTTCATGCATCTCGCCTTGAGTACCTTGCGGAACAAAGCGATCTGGTAGACCAAGGTTCAGTACTGGCTTCATTACCTTCTTACTCATCAAGAACTCAACCACGCCACTGCCAGCACCACCGGCAATTACGTTTTCTTCGATGGTGACTAGCACTTCATGTGTTTCGGCCAGTTCAAGGATCAGTTCTTCATCAAGAGGTTTAACAAAGCGCATATCAGCAACAGTAGCATCCAGAACTTCTGCCGCTTGAGTGGCGTTGTCTAGGAAGGTACCAAAGCTTAGGATAGCAACCTTGCCATTGCCGTCACGAACCTTGCGGCCTTTACCAATTTTAAGGGCGGTAAACTCACGTTGGATCTCGGCTCCAATACCATTACCACGAGGATAGCGAACCGCAGTTGGTCCTTCATGCTGGTGGCCTGTGTAAAGCATCTGGCGACATTCGTTCTCATCGCTTGGTGCCATGATCACCATGTTAGGGATGCAGCGCATAAAGCTGAGGTCAAACGCACCTTGGTGGGTTTGACCATCGGCACCGACTAGACCGGCACGGTCGATAGCGAACATTACTGGCAGGTTCATGATGGCGACATCATGGATCAGTTGATCGTAACCACGCTGCAGGAAGGTAGAGTAGATAGCCACGATAGGCTTGTTACCTGAGATAGCTAAGCCAGTTGCCAGAGTCACAGCATGCTGCTCAGCAATCGCCACATCGAAGTATTGTTCAGGATACTCTTTAGAAAAGCGTACCATTCCCGAGCCTTCACGCATGGCTGGAGTGATCGCCATTAGCTTAGGGTCTTGGGCTGCAATATCACATAGGAAGTCACCGAATACCTTAGAGAAGGTCGGTAGACCACCTTTGCTCTTTGGCAAAGAGGTGTGGGCAGGGTCGAACTTAGGCACGCCGTGATAGCCGATAGGATCGCGTTCTGCCGGCTCGTAACCTTTACCTTTCTTAGTCATGATATGCAGGAACTGTGGCCCTTTAAGGTTACGCATGTTCTTTAAGGTCTTAACCAGCTCGGAAACATCGTGACCGTCCACTGGACCGATATAGTTAAAGCCCAGTTCTTCAAACATGGTGCCAGGGACAACCATACCTTTTAGATGCTCTTCGGTGCGTTTTGCCAGCTCTTTGATTGGAGGCAGGCCTGATAGCACCTTCTTCCCACCTTCACGTAGTGTGGTGTAAAGACTGCCAGAAAGCACCTGAGCCAAATGATTATTTAGAGCGCCCACGTTCTCTGAGATAGACATCTCGTTGTCATTTAGGATAACCAGCATGTCTGTGTGTACATCACCGGCGTGGTTCATGGCTTCAAACGCCATACCTGCAGTGATAGCGCCATCACCGATAACACTGACAACCTTGCGACCCTTGGCTTCTTTTTCGGCGCCGATAGCGATACCCAGCGCAGCACTGATAGAGGTAGAAGAGTGGCCCACAGAGAGCACGTCATATTCGCTTTCACCGCGCCATGGGAAAGGGTGCAGCCCGTCTTTTTGGCGAATGGTAGGCATTTGCTCACGGCGACCGGTAAGAATCTTATGCGGGTAAGCTTGATGGCCTACATCCCAAATGAGCTGGTCGAACGGAGTGTTGTACACATAGTGCAGTGCCACGGTCAGCTCGACGGTGCCAAGACCGGAGGCTAGGTGACCACTTGACTGGCTAACACTGTTGAGCAGATAAGTGCGAAGCTCATCGCACAGGGTAGGCAATGTCTCTCTTGGTAGAGCTCGTAGCTCATCAGGCGTATTGCTAGCGCCAATGTTGGGTATTTTGAGATATTCAGAGTCATAGTTGTTCGCGCTGATAAGTTTAGTTATTTCGTTCCACGACATAACTGGCAAATTGTTCCAGCATCAGGGTATTAAACGGGATCTTTTCCAGTTCTAGAAGGGCTTGTTTTAGAAGCTCCTGCGCCGTTTGCTGTGCCTTATCCAAACCCAGAAGCGAAGTAGGTAGACTTGTTTAACTCCAAGTCCGATCCCTGTGGCTTACCAAGGGTTTGGGTATCACCAGTAATGTCTAAAATGTCGTCCTGAACCTGGAATGCCAAACCTATTTTCTCTGCATACGCATTTAGGTTGTCTAGATATTGGATACCAGTTTCGCCTGCCGCCAATGCGCCAAGCTGTACCGCGGCCTTGATAAGTGCGCCAGTTTTGTTGCATGAATCAATTGTAATTCATCTAGACCCACTTGCTTGTTTTCTGCTGCTAGGTCTAGGGACTGCCCTAAACACATACCTGCAGCTCCTGATGCACTCGCTAGAGTTTGCACCATCTTTATACGCTGACTTTCAGCGTTAGGAGCAAGCTTACCCTCAGCAAGAATACTAAAGGCAAGGGTTTGTAAGGCGTCACCCGCTAGAATAGCGGTCGCTTCATCAAACTTGATGTGGCAAGTTGGTTGACCGCGACGAAGTTCATCGTCGTCCATAGCAGGCAAGTCATCATGAATCAGAGAGTAGGCGTGTACACACTCGATAGCACTGGCTGGTGTATCAAGGTGTTCTGGCTTCACGCCAAAGATGGAGCCAGTGGCATACACCAAGAAAGGCCTTGCACGCTTACCACCTAATAAAAGGCCGTAACGCATCGCTTGGGTAAGGGCGTCTTCTTGGTTTGGCAGTGTATCTAGCCAGCGCGTCAGTTGCTGGTTGTTTCTCTGCTGATAGTCGCTGAGTTGCTGCTTAAAATGGTTCATCGCCAATTTCTGGATTGAAGTCTACAGGGGCAGCGTCGGCTTGATTATCCATAAGGATAGAAACACGTTGTTCAGCTGAATCGAGTTTGGTTTGTCCGGCACGTGCTAGGGCGATGCCTCGCTCAAAGCTTTTTAGTGCGGCATCAAGGTCCAAATCACCTTGTTCAAGCTGATTGACTATGGTGTCGAGCTCCTTAAGGGACTCCTCGAAACTCATGTTTTCTGGTTTTTTCGCTGCCATGGGGTTTCTTCTGTTCACGATGATCCGAGAAAGGTAACTCAGGCGAGGGACAGGGTCAATTTTAGTCACTGATTTTCCTGCCTTAAGCCTGATTTTAGTGAATTGAGTGCTAGTTATTTAATCATGGGCAAGTTGTTTCACTCTTGCTCTGGTTAATTTCAGTTTTTGGGTGAAAGGTGTATAATCCTTCGCCCTTAAGAAACAGGTGCTTGGGTTTAAGCTAGACTCAAGTGATTGACAGCGTATAAGTGAAGTTACCTATGAAGTTTATCGTTAAACCGCATCCAGAAATTTTTGTTAAAAGTGAATCTGTTCGCAAGCGTTTCACTCGTATTTTGGAGTGTAACCTAAGGATCATTATCCAGCGTCGCACTGAGTCGGTGGCGGTATATAACCGTAGGGACCACATCGAAGTATCGGCAAACAGCCATCAGTATTATCAACAAGTGCTTGAGATCCTGACACAAACCCCTGGTATCCACCATGTGCTTGAGGTGAAGCAGTCTGACTTCAATGATATGCATGATATCTTCGAGCAAGTGTTAGAGCTAAACCGTGAGCGTATCGAAGGTAAGACCTTTGTGGTTCGCGCTAAGCGTCGCGGTAAGCACGACTTTACCTCTATTGAGCTTGAGCGCTATGTGGGTGGCGGTCTTAACCAAGCGGTTGAAAGCGCGAAGGTGAAGCTAACCAAGCCAGACGTGACCGTGAACATAGAGGTTGCTAGCGATAAGCTAAACCAAGTACTTGCACGCCACAAAGGCCTAGGTGGTTTCCCTCTAGGTACTCAAGAAGATGTGCTGAGCCTTATCTCTGGTGGTTTTGATTCGGGTGTATCTAGCTATCTACACATCAAGCGCGGTTCTAAGACCCATTACTGCTTCTTTAATCTAGGTGGTCCAGCACACGAGATCGGTGTTAAGCAGGTTTCTCACTATCTTTGGAACAAATACGGTTCATCGGCCAAGGTTAAATTTATCGCGGTAGACTTTGAGCCTGTGGTCGCTGAAATCCTTGAGAAGGTAGATGACGGCCAGATGGGCGTGGTACTGAAACGTATGTTTATGCGTGCTGGTGGCATGATTGCAGAACGCTTTGGTATTCAAGCTCTGGTTACCGGTGAAGCGCTAGGTCAGGTATCGAGCCAGACATTGACTAACCTTCGTCATATCGACGGCGTGACGGATACGCTGATCCTTCGCCCACTGATTAACTGGGATAAAGAAGACATTATCGACCTATCTCGCGTTATCGGTACTGAAGACTTTGCTAAGGTAATGCCAGAGTACTGTGGCGTTATCTCTCGTAAGCCAACAGTAAAAGCGGTTAAAGAGAAGCTTGAAGCTGAAGAAGCGAACTTTGACTACTCGGTACTAGAGAAGGTTGTAAGCGAGGCGCGCATTATGGATATCCGCGACATCGAGAAAGAGAGCCAAGAGCAAGCTCCAGAGGTTGAGCAGGTTACGGCGGTGCAAGAGCACGCGACCGTTTTGGACATCCGTAGCCCAGATGAAGAAGACGAGAACCCGCTTGAAATAGACGGTGTAGATGTGGAGCATATTCCATTCTACAAGCTAGCGACAAAGTTTGGTGATCTTGATCAGTCTAAGACCTATCTTCTTTACTGTGATCGCGGCGTGATGAGCCGTCTGCAGGCTCTGTATCTGCAAGAGCAAGGATTCAACAACGTTAAGGTATATCGCCCTTAATTTTATTTGTTCTTAAGTTGACCTTGAAAAGCGCATCTATGGGTGCGCTTTTTTATTGCTTTGTTGTTTTCTACGCATAAAAAACACCGCTCAATTGAGCGGTGTAAAATGACAGACAAGTTCATTAAATTGGAATGGTACTTACGAGAAGCCGTAAGCCTTTGGTAGAAACTACCGTGCTCAAGATGAGCTCACAAACACAACATTGCAATACAACTCCATACCCTAAGGTATGCCGTTTAGAGCCGTATCGCCTTGGTGGGAAATATAGATTTTCTCTGGCTGTTGAACAACGGACAATTTATAATGTTTCACATAAAAAAACTAATGTTAGATAACGGCAGATGTCGAGACGATTACCCCCACTAAATTCATTGAAGGTTTTTGAGGCTGCAGCGAGGCATTTAAGCTTCACTCGAGCCGCTGAAGAGCTGTTTGTTACCCAAGCTGCGGTGAGCCATCAGGTGAAGGCACTTGAAGAATTTCTCGGTCTAAAACTGTTCAGAAGACGCAACCGTTCCTTGCTACTCACAGAGGAAGGACAGAGCTATTTCTTGGACATCAAGGATATCTTTACCTCACTGTCTGAGGCGACTGATAAGGTGCTAGAGCGCAGTGAGAAAGGCTCTTTGACCATCAGTTTGCAACCAAGCTTTGCTATCCAATGGCTAGTGCCACGATTGGCGGATTTTAATGCCCAAGAGCCGGATATCGATGTGCGAATCAAAGCGGTGGATATGGATGACGGCTCCCTTACCGATGACGTGGATGTGGCTATCTATTATGGTCGAGGTAACTGGCCGGGCGTGCGTGCGGACAAGCTCTACCAAGAGTACTTGATACCGCTTTGCTCTCCAGGCCTGCTTATCGGCTCTAAACCACTAGAGTCTTTGCAAGACCTTTCTAGACACACTTTGTTACACGATACTTCACGTAAGGACTGGAAGCAGTTCGTGCGCCAACATGATGTAGAAGGGGTAAACGTGAACCATGGTCCGATATTCAGTCACTCGACCATGGTGCTTCAGGCCGCCGCACACGGCCAAGGTATCGCATTAGGCAACAATGTACTGGCACAGCCAGAGATAGAGGCAGGACGCTTATTAGCCCATTTGAGGAGGTGCTCGTGAGTAAGAACGCTTTCTATGTGGTGTGTGACGCCAAACAAGCAGAAATGGGAAGAATTGCTACCTTTAGAGACTGGATGCTGAGTATTGCTGCCAAAGAAGGCGCACCAGCGGTCTCTCAAGAGTAACTGTAAGATATAACGAGGTAAGACTTGAAACAGGTTATTTTGTACTGCCGTGCTGGCTTTGAGAAAGACTGCGCAGCAGAAATCCAAGAAAAAGCGACTCGACTAGAGGTATTTGGTTACCCTAAGACTAAGAGCAACAGTGGTTACGTGCTATTTGAGTGCTACACAGAAGGTGATGCTGAGCGTCTGGTTAAAGAGATCGACTTTCAGACCCTGATCTTTGCCCGCCAGATGTTTGCTGTGGCAGCGGAATTGCAGGACCTGCCAAGCGAAGACCGCATCTCTCCAATGTTTGAGGCTCTGTCTGAGGTAGAGATGCCAGTGTGTGGCGACATTCGTGTGGAGACCCCAGATACTAATGAAGCGAAAGAGCTCCTTAAGTTCTGCCGTAAGTTCACTGTGCCACTTCGTCAGGCGATGCGTGGTAAAGGTCTGCTTCTTAAGAAAGAGCACAGCAAGAAGCCTGTGATGCACGTGTGCTTTGTGGCACCGGGTCACTGCTTTATCGGTTACTCCCTACCGGGTAACAACTCTCAGTTCTTTATGGGCATTCCGCGCCTTAAATTCCCAGCGGATGCGCCAAGCCGCTCAACCCTAAAGCTTGAAGAGGCATTCCATGTGTTTATTCCAAAGCATGAGTGGGATACGCGTTTGTCATCAGGCATGTGGGCAGGTGGATTTAGGGGCGTGCCTGGTGGTTGGACCTATCAGCTAGTTAAGCGTTCTATGTTCGTGCATGCTATCGACAACGGTATGATGGCGCAAAGCCTGATGGATACCGGTCAGGTGAAACACCATCAAGTGGACGGTTTTAAGTTTGAGCCACCGCGTAAGAACGTGACTTGGCTAGTATGCGATATGATCGAGAAGCCATCCCGTGTAGCACAGCTAATGGGTGAGTGGTTGATTCAAGGTTGGTGTAAAGAAGCGATCTTTAACCTCAAGCTCCCTATGAAAGGGCGCTACGATGAGGTGGTTGATGATATTGAAAATCTTAAGATCTTCCTGCGTGATAATGGGGTCAAGTACACCATGCAGGCGAAGCACCTTTACCATGACCGTGAAGAGATCACGGTGCACGTTCGCTCACATGCGAACCTTGGGTGGTAATTGCTTGAGCTTGTGCGTTAAAAAGATACCGGATGCGCTTTGCGCTCCGGTATGACATGAGTAGTTTAAGCTCAGAGTCACTTGTCGAACTGAGTCATCCCGCAGTCTCTTAGCCGGGATCTTTGTTTCTACGGTCAGAAGATTCCCGCTTATAAGCATACAGGAATGACGATTTTATCTAAGTACTTATTGGGCTCGCTACCCTAAGGTTTCTGCCAACGAATATCCTGCAGATTAAACCCAAGCGCCAAATCTGTCTTTAGACCTGCCAAGTCACGGCACATCAGCGCTTGTTCTTCGTATCCAGCCAGCTTTTTACGATACTTCTCGGCAAGGGTCTCACTGGCAAATGCCTGCTCCAGGTCTTTGTGCTCAGCCAAGATATCCTTGGCGGCTTTTGGTCCAACGCCAGGTACGCCAGCAAGGCCAGTGCCACTGATACCGGTTAAACCCCAGTAGTCGGCGAGCTGTGAGACCTTGACCCCAAACTCCTTTTCAATAAAGGCAGCATCCAACCAGCGGTGTTGGAAGTAATCGCGGATTCTTAGGGTTGGGGACAGAAGCTGACAATAGCCTTATCGGTTGAGATGATGGTTATTTGGTGGTTTTGATTTGCAACCTTTACCGCAAGGGTGGCCACTAGGTCGTCCGCTTCATCACCTTCAGAGAGCAAGGAGTCGATCCCAAGCTCCCACCATGCTTGCTGTATGCTGTCGAGTCCTTTCGCTAGAGGTTCAGGCATAGGCTTACGGTCTTGCTTGTACTGTGGGAATCGCTCTTCGCGCCAGCCACGGGTCTTTTGCATATGATCGAACACCGCAATCACGTGCGAGGGCTCGGTCTCATTTAAGATACGATTCAGGGTACGGGTGGAGGTTTCTATGGTTCTCTGGATATCTTCCGGATCAGGTTGGGCGGAGTGGATGCGACGGATCAGATTGAGTGCGTCGATGATAACCAGGTGTATAGACATAGAGCTCGAATAAAATGGGGCCGAAGCCCATAGTATACTGCTTTATGTTTTGGTTGCTAGGCTACGAGGTCTCAACTCTGTAGCACGGAATATACTCAGAGCCCGGCAGTTTCATACGCTGCTGTTTCACAAAGTCGCTCAGCAGTTTGTCCATCTTGATCATCAGTTCCTTATCACCGTTGATCACATAAGGGCCGTGTTTTTCTATCTCTAGAATCCCTTCTGCTTTCACATTGCCAGCGACTATGCCTGAGAAGGCGCGGCGCAGGTTGGCGGCTAAGATCTCAGGTTTCTGGTCTAGGTGCAGGTCTAGATTGCGCATGTTTTCATGAGATGGCTCAAACGGCAGTTGGAATTCCGGCTCGATATGCAAAGACCAGTTGTAGCTGTAGGCATCTTCATTCTTTTTGCGATGCTCACGTACATCTGGCATCGCCTCCTTAATTGCCTTAGCTGCACTCGCAGGGTCGGCAATCACTATCTGATAATACTTAGTGGCTTCTTCACCTAGGGTAGCGCGAATAAAGTTATCGATAGAGACGAAGTAGTCTTCACTCTCTTTCGGGCCAGTGAGCACTATCGGCAGCGGTTGATCCTGATTCTTAGGGTGCATCATGATCCCCAGCAGATACAGAAGCTCTTCTGCAGTTCCAGGACCGCCAGGGAAGATAACGATGCCGTGGGCGATACGCACAAACGCCTCAAGACGCTTCTCGATATCCGGCATTATGATGAGCTCGTTTACAATAGGGTTTGGCGGCTCAGCGGCGATAATTGAAGGCTCAGTCAGACCAATATAACGGCAGTGTGAGTGGCGCTGCTTTGCATGGCCGATAGCTGCCCCTTTCATTGGACCTTCCATAGCACCTGGGCCACAACCGGTACATACGTTTAGTTCACGCAGACCCAGTTCATGGCCTACCTCGCGAGTGTATTGATACTCGATTGGGTTGATGGAGTGGCCGCCCCAGCAGACCACTAGATTAGGGTCGACCCCGGGAACAAGCACCTTAGCGTTTCTCAGAATGCCAAAGACCAAGTTAGTGATATGAGTGGAGTTGGTTAGGTTGAGCCTGTCGCTTTGGGCGAGGAACATGTGTACAAACACTATGTCTCGCAGAACAGCAAACAGGTGTTCTTGGATTCCCTTGATGATGGTGCCATCTACAAAGGCGTGTTCAGGGGCGTTGAGAAGCTCGAGCTTTATGCCTCGCTCGCGCCTCAGTACATTGACGTCAAAAGATTGGTATTGCTCTAGCAGTGCCTTACTGTCGTCAGTGTGGCTACCAGAGTTGAGCACCGCTAGGGTACAGTTGCGATATAGATTATAGATGTCACTAGATGCAGTTTTTTTAAGCGCTCTACCTCAAGCTGAGATAGGAGGTCCATGCTTCCTGCAGGATTAATCGTAGTAATCATAACGGCTCCTTTGTTGTTTGAGACGGGGCCCATCGGCTGATGCGTCTCAATTTGTTGTCACGGGTTATGATAGAGCTGATACGAAAGAGATTTCCGCTCAGCTCACACTTAACAATAGAGGGTGACAAGCTAAAAGCAAAGAGCCATATATCAATTACTTAAGTCTAATCCTCTTCGTTTGGCAGTGCATCTAGGGTAGAGGTTAGGTGCTCTTCGGAGGCGCTACTATGCACCTTGATGAGTCCTTTCTTGATGGCGAGTAGGGTAGAGCGACGGATATCATCCGAGGCAAAGCTTGCCGCTGGCGCCATAGGAATCGCCGTAAATGCCACCCATTGGCTGGACTCTTCTTGGCTTGCCACCTGATGGGCAATCTCTACCGACAGCAACAGCAGATCGATAAGGTCTTCATCGTTGATGGCGGTATAGGCACGAGGCAGGAATGGGTAATCGGCGAAGCTAGCAACGAATCTGCCATCTACGTCATAGTCATGTTTAAACTCATCCACCCACTCTTGGAAGCGCTCAAACAACACTTCGGGTTGCAGGCGTTTATCTGGGTTCGGTTCGATGTAGAGGAAGCGACTGTCGGTAAGGTGATATACGCGAGCACCCTCAGGCAGCTTGGATTGTATATTGCGACCAAAGGTGCGCTCTGCAATACGACCTTCTTTATAGCCATATTTTAGATAGATCTCTTCGATCATAGGTACATCAACCAGCGCAAACTTAAGCCTGTCGTTAAGTGGCTCATCGATAAGCTGACCAAAGCGCCACTGCTCGTAGTTACGCCCAGTTTTTTCTAATGAATCCGGCAGGTTACGGATAAGCAATCGCATATTACGCAGGCCTGATCTTGGGTGGGTATAGAGCTCTTGGTTTAGCTCATTGATGGCCAAGGTTCGATTGCGTACTCGCTTCATGTAGATGAGAAGCATCAGAAGTAAAATTGCTGTGCTGATACTTAGACCAAAGGAAAGATTTTTATAGGTCTCAAACTCGGCACTAAGGTCGGTAAGTTCGTTTACCTGATCTTGATAGTGAAGGGACTGCTCCACCGAGCGACCTGATTCAAGAAGGCACGACTAATAAGCTCATTCTTCTTCTTAAGGTTTTCGCCGGTGATCTGGTTATGTTCTTCAAGGTAGCCCAAAGAGGCCTGATTCTTCTTGAGCGCTTTGGTGACTCGATGCAGAAGATCTAAGGTCTGCAGCTGAATATCGGTATCTTCAATCTTTTTCGCCTGTGCTAGAGCCTCAATCCCTAGCTTCTCTGCTCCCTTGGTATCCTTTTGCAGATAGTCCAATCTTGCACGCATCAAGGTCGCGCGCACTTTTTGCGATTCGATATCTGAGTAGTCCAGAAGCTCAGTGGCGCGGTTTAGATAGCGCTCGGCTAGGGTGTAATTGAACAGGTTTAGATAGGTTTCAGAGAGTTTCAGGCGTAGATCGATGATCTCCTCAAGGTCTTTCTCAGCCAGTTCTTGGTCTAGCACATTGAAGTAATGTACTAGTGCTAGGTTATAGCGACCTTGAGTGAAGTACACATCGGCAAGCTTGCGCAAAACCTTAGAGAAGACCGGAGATTGCTCATATTGCCCGTAGAAGCTGGCGGCCTGAGAGAGGTGCTCTTGGGCTTTGTCGTACATCTGGCGAGCGATATATAGGTCTGCGAGCAGGTGATTTGCGCGTGCAATAAATTCGGCATTGTCTTGTTCGATAGCAAACCAGTAACTCTCGATAAGCTCTCGCAATGCAAGGTTTAGGCGTTCACTCTTTAGGTGATGCTCACCCATCTGCAGGCTCAGCTTTATGCTTTCGTTAGGCGTTTTGAGTTTGTCGACATTTTCTTGGGCGGCGGCGAAGGCTTTTTCCGCAGCTTCACTCTGTCCTAAGTCAGAATGGATGTGTGCCTGAATCATGTTCAGGCGGAATTTGAGTCGCTCTTTCTGTAGCTCTTCGATGTTATAGGTCTTCAGAGCCTTAGTGATGTCATTGATAGGCCCTTCCACCTTTCGGACATCTTGGGTCATCAGCCACATCAAACGTATCTTCATGATACGGGATTCCGCTTCTCTAGCCTGAAGTCGGTTGTTGAGAGAGATAACGATACTGCGGTCTATGCTAGAGAGTGAAGATCGGTAGTTCCCCAGTACAAAGTCGCAATGGCCAAGGTTTGATAGGCATGTACCTGATTAGCCGCTCTAACAATAGGAGTAAGCTTACCCTTAGCTACATTGGTGGAGAAGTCTCGCTCCTCCTTTTGCGGCGTCAGGGTAGAGAGATAGGATCGGGCTATCTTTTTCGCTTGCAGCGGCGCAACGTGCGCCAGCTTTCGAGCGTCCACCAGCTCTTTGGCGAGATTAGATTCGCTAGCCAGTGCTGGCGTGGCCAGCAATAAGATGAGAAGTAGGAGCCGTTGGACAATCGAGTGCATTACTGTCGAGCTAGCCTCTGTTTGTTTACATTGATTGGAGAAGAACTGCGAATTGGTTGATATCTAGGCCACCACGACGAGTATAGCGCGCGTATACAGACAAGGAACTTGGTTTGCAGTAGCGTGTGATGTCGGTAAAGATTCGCTCAACACACTGTTCGTGAAATTCGTTGTGCTCACGGAATGAGACCAGATAGCGAAGCAGTGCCTCACGGTCGATCTTTTTACCTGTGTAGTTGATCTCAACACTGCCCCAATCAGGCTGATTGGTGATCAGGCAGTTAGATTTAAGCAGGTGGCTGTGCAGTGTTTCTGACACTTCCTCTTCTGAGGTTGCGCCCTCTAAGTAGTCGGCCTTGAACTCATAGTCGCTGATCACAATGTCTTGTTCATCGATGCATTCGCCCTGCATATCAACGATAGGTTGCTGGTTAAACTCTTGTACCTTTTGCACCTCAACGCTGACATTTCCACCTGCACACGCAGACAGGTCTTTAGCCAGCTGAGCTTGTACTTCTGTCCAGTTAGCAAAACGAGTCTGATTGTAGCTGTTTAGATAGAGCTTGAAAGATTTAGACTCTACAAGGTTTGGACTGTCTGCCGGAATGGAAACTGTACCGACCGCCACTTGTGGCAAGCCATTGCTGTTGAGCCACGACAACTCATACAGGGTCCAGATATCTTCGCCAACGAATGGCAGTTCATCACCAAGCTCTAGGTCATCTCGGTTTAGGCTTCGCGGTACAGGCTGCAGCAGTGAAGGGTCGTACTGGGAAGCGTACTCGGTTTTTTGACCTAGGGTTAGACCGGCCAGTTCTTTAGCGTCTGAATATTTGCTCATCTTAAAGTGCATTTTGCAGTAGAATGTCGAGAATTTTACTTAAAATTCATAAGTAACTTCAAGTTTCAGCCAATTTCTATCGTCTTTTACTGCGATATGTTCGGGAATCTTTATGACTACAGCTATTGTTTCAGCTTTAACACGCATCAGTTCACAATACCAAGCGACCTTTGAAAAAGAGTACGGGACCCTGCCTAGCAGTGCTGAGCTGGTGGGTGTTCCTTCGCCTTGTATCACTGAATCTAAAGATGGAGAGGTGTTTTGGAAGGCGATAACCCGTGAGGAGTTAGCCGACTTTTCAGACGTTGAGCGTGGTATTGAGCTGAGACTGCACTCGGACATCAAAGAGTTTTATGGCGCTCAATACAGTGCCGACCTCTCCATGAGTTGGAAGGGTAAGCCTCTGACCCTGCTTCAGGTTTGGAGTGACGACGATTTCATTCGTCTGCAAGAGAATATCCTTGGTCATCTAGTAACCCAGCGTCGCTTAAAACTAAAACCAACCGTGTTTATTGCCGCTATTGATTCAGACCTTGATGTTATCTCTGTGTGTAACATTACCGGTGAGGTAGTGCTGGAACATCTGGGTACTGACAAGCGTGAAGTGCTGAGCGAGAGCTAGAGCAGTTCTTAGCTGAACTGGATGTTGAGGTTTAAGCATGTTTGTTTGCGAGCTGGCATTCGAGTGCTTTGAAAACACCACCATCACTAAAGTAGAGAAGGCGGTGAATGGCCTGATGGACGCACTGCGTTTTAATGGTCAGGTGTATGGCAGAGAGTTTCCTCTTGCTATGAACGAAGCCACCTTTACGGTTCGTTGTGTCTGTCCAGAACAAGAGAGCCTCCACCCACGCAATCACTCAGACTTCGTAAACTTCTGCTTAGAGCGACTTAGCGAAGCGGGCGTGTTGTCTCCTAAGGTGAAACTGATTGGTCAAGACATCAATTCAGAGCAAACCGCTGAGGATGAAATTCCGAGTTGGCAGATTTTGTACACCACCTATGTGCATACCTGCTCGCCACTTCGTAGTGGTGATACCTTTATGCCTATTCCTCTGTATCGTAATCCGCCAACACTTAATGGTGATCACAAGTCAGTGATCAAATGGCAAAGTGAATGGCAGGCCTGTGATGAGATTCAGATGGCGGGTGGTTGCAAGGCTGAGCACGCTACGGTGCGCGAGCTGACCTCTATCGAGAGTGATATCTTCAGAAGAGGTTGGGATCTTCGCGGTCGTATGGAGTACATCACCAAGATCCCTACCTATTATTATCTGTATCGTGTCGGCGGTGAAAACCTGGCATCTGAACAAGCTCGCAAGTGTCCTAAATGCGGTGGAGATTGGGCGTTAGAAGAGCCACTACATGACATCATTCATTTCAAATGCGATGATTGTCGCCTAGTCTCAAACATCTCTTGGGATCACCTTAAGTAATCCACTGGAAAAATTCATGATATCGAAAAACCAACTAAAACTTCTTCGTGCTTTGGGTCAAAAGAAACAGCGTAAGGCCCATGGACTTTTCCTTGTTCAGGGTGAGAAGAATGTATTAGAGCTCGTGGACAGTGGTCTAGTGGTAAAGAACGTGTTTGCTACTGAGGAGTTTCTGTTAGAAAACAGTGGCAAACTTAAGGCCTTTGATTGTATTGAAGCGTCGCTGGATGAGCTTACTAAGGCGAGCACCTTGGTGAGTAACAACGCGGCTATCGCTGTAGTTGAGATCCCGTTGAGTAAGACACCCAAGGCTGAGGGCTTGATGATCGCCCTAGATGGCGTATCTGATCCAGGTAACTTGGGCACCATTATCCGAGTCGCGGATTGGTATGGCATCAAGCATATTGTGGCAAGCACCGATTGTGCCGATCCTTACAATCCAAAGACCATCAGCGCCACCATGGGCAGCTTTGGGCGAGTGACAGTGACTCAGTTAGATCTGCCAAGTTATCTTGAGCAATCTAACCTACCTGTATACGGCGCTTTCTTAGAGGGAGAGAGCACCCACAGCAAGACCTTTTCCGCTGAGGGTATCTTACTTATGGGCAGTGAATCTCATGGAGTTCGTGAGGAAGCAGCTAAGTTTGTGACCGACAAGATCACCATCAGCCTTTGGTGGTGCAGAGTCCTTAAATGTGGCCATGGCCACAGGGATCATTTTGGATAATATTAAGCGTCAAAACCCTTAATTATTTTTCCAAATACTGGAGTTTATTCTCCACACCGTTCCATTCTTCAGCTTCTGGCAGAGCAGGCTTTACTTCAGTGATGTTTGGCCACACCTCTGCCAGCTCAGCATTCAGCTCGATATACACCTCTTGGCCCTCCGGCAGTTCTTCTTCTTGGAAGATAGCCTGGGCATCACACTCAGGTACACATAGGCCACAGTCGATGCAATCGATAGGGCTTATCACCATAAAGTTTGGCCCTTCATAGAAGGCGTCCGCTGGGCAAACCGCTACACAGTCTGTGTATTTACATCGAATACAGTTATCGGTTACGACAAAGGCCATGGTAATAAACTCTCAGTGGTGTGATTTTGGAAAGGGAATATTACGGATAGAGCTCGAAAACTCAATTAAAAAAACGCTTTCACAAAAAGGGTTTAAGTAATGAGTTTAGCACCCTTGCCTTAGTTTACGCCCAATGCTTTGCTTTCCCTTGTCCATGTTTTATATGACAGATTTCGCATCTTGGCGTAGAATCCGCCCCATTGTGAGCGGGTTACTCCTTAACCTTTGCTAAGACACCTATATACGAGAATCTAGATGATACGTTTAAACGAAATAAAACTTCCTTTAGACCATAAGGAAGGGGCGCTTGAAGCCGCCATAGTGAAAAAGCTCGGCATTAATGCCGAAGACATCCATTCTTTTACTGTGTTTAGACGTGGCTATGATGCTCGTAAGAAAAGCAACATTCTGCTTATCTACACCCTAGATATCGAGCTAGAGAACGAAGCCCAGCTTCTCGATACCTTCTCTCACGATCCACATGTAAAGCAGACTCCAGATATGGAGTACAAGTTCGTGGCTAAGGCTCCTGAGAACCTAAAAGAGCGTCCTGTGGTGATCGGTTTTGGTCCTTGTGGTCTATTCGCTGGTTTGGTTCTGGCTCAGATGGGCTTTAAACCAATTATTGTTGAGCGCGGTAAAGAGGTGCGTGAGCGCACCAAAGATACCTTTGGTTTCTGGCGCAAGCGTACTCTAAACCCAGAATCAAACGTGCAGTTTGGTGAGGGCGGTGCGGGTACCTTCTCTGATGGCAAGCTATACAGCCAGGTGAAAGATCCAACTTTTATGGTCGTAAGGTTATCACTGAGTTTGTGGCAGCTGGCGCACCTGAAGAGATTCTATATGTGAGCAAGCCTCATATCGGTACCTTTAAGCTGGTTACCATGATTGAGAAGATGCGCGCTAAGATCATCGAACTGGGTGGTGAGATCCGCTTTAGCACACGTGTGGATGACATCCATATGCAAGATGGTCAAATCACTGGTCTTACTCTATCTAATGGTGAGAAGATCGAGAGCCGCCACGTAGTACTTGCTGTAGGGCACAGTGCACGCGATACCTTTGAAATGCTGCACGACCGCGGCGTTCATATGGAAGCTAAGCCTTTCTCAGTGGGTTTCCGTATCGAGCACAAACAATCCATGATCGACGAAGCGCGCTTTGGTAAGAACGCCGGCAACCCTATCCTAGGTGCTGCTGATTACAAGCTGGTTCACCATTGTAAGAATGGCCGCACTGTATACAGCTTCTGTATGTGCCGGGTGGTACTGTGGTTGCGGCAACCTCAGAAGAGGGACGCGTAGTGACTAACGGCATGAGCCAATACTCTCGTGCTGAGCGCAATGCCAACAGTGCAATCGTGGTGGGTATCTCTCCTGAGCTAGATTACCCGGGTGACCCGCTAGCGGGTATCAGACTGCAGCGTGAGCTAGAGTCAGGTGCGTTTAAGCTGGGTGGTGAGAACTATGATGCACCAGCGCAAAAGATTGGTGACTTCCTGAAAGGTCGCGATCCAAGTGAGCTTGGCGATGTTGAGCCATCATTTACTCCAGGTATCAAGCTAACGGATATCTCTAAAGCCCTGCCGGATTTCGCAATCGAGGCAATCCGCGAGGCTATCCCTGCGTTTGATAAGAAGATCAAAGGCTTTGCCTCTGAAGATGGCCTGCTGACCGGTGTTGAGACTCGTACCTCTTCTCCAGTAAGCATTCGCCGCGGTAAAGACTTCCAGAGTGTTAACCTGAAAGGCTTCTTCCCAGCTGGTGAAGGTGCAGGTTATGCGGGTGGTATCTTGTCAGCGGGTATCGATGGTATCAAGGTTGCTGAAGCACTGGCGCTATCTATGGTTGCGCAAGCTGAAAACGCTTAAACCTTGAAGCGTATTTAGAATTAGAAAAGGACTCGTGAGAGTCCTTTTTGCTATCTGGTGGCACGGGCCAATATCCTGTCTAGATGAGAAGCAAAGTCTCGTCTCTCAGTTTGCGATAACGCCGCTGGACCACCGGTTTGAACCCCAGATGAGCGCATGGTATCCATAAAGTCACGCACGTTTAGGCGCCCCTTGATGTTCTCTTTGGTAAACAGCTCACCACGACTACTCAGCGCCTGACCGCCTTTGGTAATTACCTCATCCGCTAGCGGAATGTCTGATGTGATCACCAGGTCGCCTTTTTCAACACGCTTAGCAATCTCATCATCTGCAATATCAAAGCCTTGATTGACCTGCATAAAGCGAATGCAATTACGCTTGGGTAGTGGGATCGGGTGGTTGGCCACAAAGATGCACTCGATATTAGTGCGCTCAGAGGCGCGCACCAGGGTTTCTCGAATTACCTTGGGGCAAGCGTCGGCATCTACCCAGATCCTCATTGTTGTTTCTCCAATGCTTCAATGCGAGCGGTCAGTTTCTCGATAGTGGCTTCAAGCTTAGCGATTCTCTCATCCGCAGAAATGGTCTGCTCAGCTGCCACCTCAATCTTAGGGATGCGTTTACTGCTCTTCCAATTCTTGATAGCGGTAATAAGTGCTGGCATAGGCACTGTGGTAGAAAGGCGCGCTTTTACCAAGGCCATGCTTGGTTCTTTGCCTTCGGCTTCCAGAGAGGTAAAAATCTGGTTTAGCTCTTGGGTGACTTCTTTTGTGAGCATATCGATACTCCTAAACAAACTTTTTTCCAATCCTAACCAAAACGCTATCCTGAGTACACAGTAAACCTAAAGGAAATGAAATGGAGCTTCGTCCCTATAGTGAGGAGCAAAGAGAGGCATTTATCTCGCTCAACACTTGTCCCATAAACCGAAAAAACATGAATGGTCCGCACACTATTGAGAGTGCCTCTAAGCTGTTTGATAAGATTTTGGCATCTTCGAATACATTGTTATCTCGGGCTATTTTTCAAGATGAGGCCTATCTAGGCATATCTTTGTCACAGAAGAAGATAACCAATGGGAATTAGGCTTTATCCTAGATAAAGCCTTTTGGGGAAGAGGGTTAGCCGAGCAGGCATGCCGGATGTTTGTCTCTGATCACCTTAGTGATAGGAGGCTGTTTGCCACCGTGGATGAGGGGCATCTGGCTTCAATGCGCATTCTAGAAAAGTTGGATTTAAGAGGAAAGAACAGCGCGAGGATGAGTTTGGCGTTTTCTATCTCTACATTCGGTGAGGCTGCGTCTGAAAGTGCATAATGCGCATTCCTTGCATGATGAGCTTGCTTGGTAGCAGTCATCACCTAGTGCGGAAAACTCAAAAGCAAACTCTGTATGCCAATACCAGCGACCGCTCGCGTCTCTGACTTTATGGGCGCCGGATGAGATGCTAACCACCTGCAGATCCAGCTTATTACAGTAACGACCAATCGCTGTGCGAGCCACCTCTGCCTGTCGTCTGTGCTGCCAAAACAGGGCTAGCAGTATGACTAGCCCCAATATTGCAAATAGGTCACCCATCTATTGCTTGCCCTTGGTTTGAGCTTGCAGTGTCAGAAGTGCTTCCGCTAGCGCCTTCGATGGGGCTTGATGCAGCATAGGCAGAATGATGATGCGAAGCTTAGGCAGCATCACCAGATCAGCGAACAGCTGATTAAACAGGTTCTGATTGTTAGTCTCTGCCAGGCGAATCAAGAACTGCTCGGCAATCGCTTGCTGTTGTAATGGTGTCCAGCAGCGACCTGCGATGGCAATCAGCACCTCTTGGTGGCTGAACTTAGCCTCGGACAAGATGGCGGTAACCAGAGAGTCCAGTTTATCGCTGTTGTCTCCAGCCAATGCGCGCACTAGAGCAGATAGTAAGAAGAGATCACACTCCGAGCTATTTAGCTGATCCAGCGCTAGGTCATAGATACGACCTGCTAGAGAGGCGGAGATATCTTGGTGTTCTAAAGCACCAAGCAGGGCATACAGCGGCTGGCTAGGGAGCTGGTTCAAGCTCTTCTTCACTAGTTGCTCGTTATTGCCTTCACTCAAGCGAGCACTTAGGTCTGTGATGCCTTGTAAACCAACGGTTTGCCAGTTGCCCCAACCTAGATTTCCAGAGAAGTAGTCTAGGGTATGAGCAAGATATTGGCTCGGTGCTAGACCAAGATGAGCCGTTATCTGGCTATTAAACACGGCAAGCTTGTCTTCTTTTGGTTTGTAGGTGTATGGATTGTTAGCCAGTTCTTGCTGAACCTCTTCGCTTAGTTCTTTTTGCAGCCTTGAGCCATAGCCTCAACCACAAACTTAATGAAGTTACCTATATCTGTTGGGCTGAGTAGGCCTCGCTCATCTAGGTCAAACTTTAAGAACCAGATCCAAGGCTGTTTCTGTTCATTCCAGTATGAGATGGCAAATTGAGCCTGACGCTGGATTGGATACGGATAGGCCTGCTGGCCAAGTTCGATGCGGGCAAAGTCTTGATTGTCGATTTGTTCGATGCGACGACCGAGATCGTGAATGGTGAATTCACAGCCGCTGTCGGTCAGAATTTGCGTAAGAGTAGAAATTTGTTCCATTGCTTCATTGATACCTTGCCATGTTCTCTCTATAAAATGGTAATCTTGCGTCCAATTTCAAGAGTAAAAGAGAAATAGCGTGAACAAACAGGCCATTGAGCTAGAAAAATTGTTTCAACAGCTTACACAGCGACTGCAAAGTGTCCAAAAGTGGGATCTCCAGTCGCCTTCACAAACCGCTTTGTTGAGTACCCAGCCATTTGCAGTGGACACGCTATCACCTGAGCAGTGGCTACAGTGGATCTTTGTTCCTAAGATGTTAGGCCTGATAGAACAAAAGCAGCCACTGCCTTCGGGATTTTCCATTGCCCCCTATTTTGAAGAGGTTTGGAATAATAGTGAGGAGATGGAGCCTGTTTTGGATGTGATTCGCGCAATTGATGAGGTGTGTGCATGCTAGAGATTATCTACCAAGACGAGTATCTGGTAGCAGTTAACAAACCGGCAGGTATGCTGGTTCATCGCTCATGGCTCGACAAGCATGAAACCCAGTTTGTGATGCAGACCCTGCGCGA
Organism: Vibrio sp. JCM 19236; assembly: GCA_000830455.1. GTDB lineage: Bacteria > Pseudomonadota > Gammaproteobacteria > Enterobacterales > Vibrionaceae > Vibrio. The sequence continues at coordinate 100,043 of BBSB01000009.1, read as the reverse complement.
CCAAATCGGTCAGCACGTATTTCCTTTGCACCGTTTGGATAGACCCACTTCTGGCGTGCTGGTGTTCGCTCTATCTAGTGAATACGCCTCTAAGATGATGCCCATGTTTGCCGAACATAAGTTTATCAAGACCTATCACGCCATCGTACGTGGTTGGATAGATGAGGGGGATCGCCTCGATTATGCCTTAAGGTTGAGCTAGATAAGATTGCAGATAAGTTTGCCTGTGAAGAGAAAGAGGCGCAGTCAGCGGTTACCGATTATAAGCCTTTGGCTAAGGTGGAAGTGCCTTATTCTACCGGCAAATTTCCTACTTCACGCTACTGCTTGATGGAGTTGTCTCCACTAACGGGTCGCAAGCATCAGCTTCGCCGTCATATGAAGCATTTAAGACATCCGATTGTTGGAGATACTACTCACGGTGATGGCAAGCATAATAGGCTGTATCGTGAGGAGTTTGGCTGTGAGCGCTTGATGCTACATGCATCACGATTAGAGTTTGAGCATCCGTTTACTGGAATGCAGATGGTGCTTGAAGCGCGCTTTGATGATACTTGGAAAAACCTGATTGAGCGTTTCGAATGGCAGGACGCATTTACGGAATAGAAGAATTAAAAAGCCCGCTCAATGTAGCGGGCTTGTTTTTATTTCAATTTTTCTAGATCCGCTTCGATCTCGGCGATCTTGCTCGAAACCACTTTTTCCAGGTGACGAAGGTCGGTCAGTATCTTCTGCTTCACATCCAATTCCTGAACCTTAACTGGCTTAGTAATAGTGTTTAGCTCATCGATAACTAGGGTGAGGTTACGGTTGATCTCGGTAACCTGACGGTATTGGGCATTGCCCCCTGAAACCAAGACATTCTTTACCTGCCTTGGGTATTTAAACTTAACGCTTTTAGCGAATAGCTCGCCTTTTTGTTTTTTAAAATAAATCTTAAGTACATCTTTGTGCGCTTCTTGACGAAGAGAATAGCGCTCAATCTGTCCAGGCTCGTTAATACCAAGGCCTGTTAGGTGTGGATACATAGGCACCTCTAAAGTTAGCGTTCCTTGGATAAAGTTAGCAGGGAATCAGTGGCTTAGGTAGCGCTAAACCCATCAACCCTGCGTTTATTCACAATTTAATTTGGCGCAACTTAGACAGGTTCTCTTTTAGCTTTGAACCTAGGGTCTGCTTGAGCTCTTCGTCCAGTGGTTTGTAGTCTGGCGAGGTGATAATAAACAAGTCCTCCGCACGCTCACCAATGGTGGTGATTTTGGCTGCATGCAGGTGAATGCCTAGCTCTGCAAAGGTCGCACCAACGCTGGCGAGAAGTCCAGGGGTATCCAGCGCCACAAGCTCCATCATGGTGCTCTTGTTGTTCTTGGTCTCAATAAACTCAGCGCGAGTTCGAACCTTAAAGTGCACCAGGTTTCTTGGCGTACGACGCACCTTGATCTTAGTGAGCCTGCCGTCTTTAATCACATGCTGCAGGTGCTTGATCACCTGCTCGTGACGGCGTGTCTCGATAGGCTGGTTGTTCTGATCACTGATGATAAAGGTATCCAGGATATAGTCGTCTTTACTCACCATTACCTGTGCATCATGGATATTGAAGTTTCGTCTATCCAGCTCAGCTACCACGGTTGCAAACAGTGCGGGCTGGTCCTTGGTATAGACAAACACCTCAGTACCACCGCGAGTTGGTTTAGGGCTGATCAAGATCAGAGGCTCACCTTCACTGTGCTGCTCCAAGATCCCTTGCGCATGCCATGCCAGTTGCTGGTGGGTGTGACGCAGAAAATAGTCTGCCTTAAAGCGTTGCCATAGTAGGTCGACTTGTCGCTGGGTAAAGCCTTGGGCACGCAATACCGCTGAAGCCTGATGCTGGTTGTGACGGATACGTTCCCTAGCATCCACAGGGTGTTCTAGACCGCGACGCAGAGCGCGTTGGGTGGAGTAGAAGAGATCGGTCAAAAGTGAACGCTTCCAACTGTTCCACAGCTCAGGGTTGGTTGCACAGATATCAGCTACTGTAAGACAAACCAAGAATTCTAGATACTCCTCAGTTTTCACCTTTTTTGCAAACTCAGTGATGACTTCAGGGTCTTGAATATCGCGTTTTTGCGCAGTTACAGACATCAGCAGGTGATTGCGCACCAGCCAAGCAACTAGGTTGGCTTCGGCCTTAGGCAGTCCATGTTGAATACAGAACTCATACGCCTCACCTTCGCCTATCTCAGAGTGATCGCCCCCGCGTCCTTTACCGATATCATGGAAGATAGCTGCAATGATAAGAAGCTCTGGCTTTTGCAGTCTTGGCAGTACCTCACAGCAGATAGGGTGTTTCTCACGGTTCTTAGCGAAGCTAAAGCTATGGATATGCTTGAGCAGACGCATACTGTGCTCATCCACGGTGTACACATGGAAGAGGTCAAACTGCATCTGGCCGACGATCTGGCTCCACTGTGGAAGGTAGGCAGCCAATACACCGTGTTGATGCATTAAGCTAAAGGCCTTGGTAAGCGCATTGGGATGACGCACCAGCTCCATAAACTTGTCACGCGCAGCGGGCACCTCAATCAGGAACTTGTTAAGACGGCGGCGCGCAGTTCTTAGCTGACGTAAGGTTGGTGGCGATACGCCTGTGATGCTGGAGTCATTGGTGATGTGGATGAACATATCCAAGATGGTCTCTGGACGAGCCTGAAATAGAGCTGGCTTTCTTGCCTCTATCAGGTGTCCACGGCGCTGAAAATCATCATCGATAGGCTCTGCTGGAACCACCTTACCGCGATTTAAGATTGCTTGGTCGAACAGCTTAAGTAGCATCTTGTTGAGCTCAATAATACGACGTAAGGTTCGGTAGAACTCCTTCATCATGCGCTCTACTGGCTGGTTTCGCTCACCGGTAAAGCCGAGGTTTTCTGCGACCTTAGCTTGGTGGGCGAATTGCAGGCGATTGTCGTAGCGTCTTAGCTCAATATGCAGAGCAAAGCGGATCTGCCACAGGAAGTTCTGACACTCTTGCAGCTCACGATACTCCGCATCGGTAAGAAATCCGTGCTGGCTCATCTCCATCAATGAGGTGGCTCCAAAGTGACGACGCGCTACCCAACTTAGGGTATGGATATCACGCAGGCCACCAGGACTGGATTTAATATCTGGCTCTAGGTTGTAGCCGGTATCGTGGTAGCGAGCATGGCGCTCTCTTTGCTCCTCAAGCTTGGCTTTATAGAAGACCTCGCTTGGCCAAAAGTCCTCTTTCTGGATCATTTGATTGAGCTGCTGATAACAATCCTGACTACCGCAAATAAGACGAGATTCTTGCAGGTTGGTGGCTACCGTTAGGTCATCTTTAGCCACGTCATAGCACTCTTGAAGCTACGCACACTGTGTCCAACCTCGAGCCTCAGATCCCACAATAGAGTGACAAATTCGCTTACCTTAGGAATCCACTCCTCTTTTAACGGGCGTTTAGAGAGGATCATGATATCTATGTCTGATAGGGGGTGAAGCTCCTCTCGGCCATAACCGCCAACCGCGACTAGGCTGACCCCTTCAACGGAATCAAATCGATAGAATTTCCACAGCCGCTTGAGCAGAGAGTCCATAAACTGGCTGCGCTCTGTGACTAGGTCAATAACAGATCGCCTTTGAAGAAACTGCTCTTTCTGTTGTTCACTGAAATCCTGCAACTTCTTCTTGAGCTCGGTGAGGTTGATCTGCTCATCGCTCAGCTCAAGAGGGGAAAGTGGTTCGATATGGGACACGCTTAAAATCCTTTTTCTCACATTCTTTACGAATAGTTCATGATTTCAGGGCGTTAGGCAAGAGTTGTTCTAATCTATTAAAGGTTTCTATTCACTATATGGATGTTATGAAAAGAAGATTTACCATACGTTTTACCGTTATCAGTCTGTTTATTATTACTACTGCACTTACTGCAGGGGTTGCTATTGCTCTGCAATATCATTTCAGCAAGGAGCAGGTGTTAAAACATACCTTGTTCGAGTATCGCGCTACGGCTCAAACTATTGCGCACGATGTAAATAGACTGGACGACTATTTTTCAAATTCTACTGAGTTATTGTCTCAAATTGGTACGCCTTTAAGTGAGTTTGAACAGGGAGTCTTCACTCGCGATGTATTCATTACTTTGTTAGAGGCCTCCCCGCACTTTTACAGTATTTATGTGGGGCAGGCAGATGGTGATTTTTTCAGGTGATAAACCTAGAGGCCATGCGAGACCTACGTGCCAGATTGGGGCTTCCGAACAAGATAGGTGGGTTGTTGCAAGGGTTACGCCAGAGAATAAAACGAGAGAGCTAACATTTTTAAACAGTGACTTAGAGACTACGGCGACTCGCAGTGAATTTTCCCGCTATCAAGCCAATCAAAGGCCCTGGTTTGTTGGCGCGGATGATCGTGAGCTGTTCAAGACTCAGCCTTATTTGTTCCAGGTTGTTCCTGTGAGTGGTCAAACTTATTCAAAAGCAATAGATGGTTCAGATGCCGTTGTTGGTATTGATGTCGTACTCGGCTCTATCGCTTTGGATATTGCCAATGAGATTGGTGATGCACTTAACCATGATGGCGTAGAGTTTTTTATCTATGGCGAAACAGGAAACCTCGGGGCTGGATCTCGCTTGAACAGTTGAAAAACCTTCCTGAGGTCGAGCCAATGCAGTTATCACCTGAGTTGGAGCAATTGGTCAAGTCAATGGGCACCATTAAGGTCTCTAATGAGGCTAATTGGCCTCCTTTAGATTTTTCACTCAGAGGGCAACCGTCAGGTTACATGGTTGACCTTATTAAGATTTTGTCTTTAAAAACGGGTTTGGATGTCACCTTTATCAATGGATTTACCTGGAAACAGCTGGTAGAAAACTTTCGTGCAGGTCAGTTGGATGTGCTCCATCCTGTATCGAATAATCAGAGTAACCGTGAACTGGGCAACCTGAGTCGTCCACTCGCTCGATTTGATTTTGCACTAGCAACTGGGGGATGATTACACTGAGCTTGAGCAGCTGAAAGGGAAAAGGCTAGGGGTGTTGTCCGGCTGGTCAATCATCGAGCCTTGATGCGCGCCTTCCCAGAGATTCAATTTCAGGAGTTTGATGAGCTGCATGAAGCTTTATTCGCCTTGGAAAAACAAGAGCTAGACGCAGTAATTGACCTTGAGGTCATTCTCAGTCGGGTAATGAAACAGAGATTCTTAAAGAAAACTCAATTGCAATCTATTGCGTTACCTAAAGGATTTGAAGACTTCGATTCGTTTCACCTTGTGATTGATAAATCTAATCCGGCACTGTTGGCCTTGTTGGATCTTGCCCTAAGTGATGTGTCGAAAGAGGAGCGAGCTTTTCTATCTAAAAAGTGGCTGGAACAAGAGAGTAATTCAGGGATAGTGCCACATGAGTTTTTGCTCAAGGCGACCAAAGACGAGAAGCTAAGAGATCAGTTGGTGAACAAACCTTAGATGGTGAGAGTCATATTGTTTTTGTGACTGAGCTTGACCTGTTTGAGAGTGGCAGGGAGTACTTCGCGATTACCGTACCCAGCGCACTTTTACTAGAGCAAACGCAAAACAGTGTACTCACGTCTATCAGCGCTTCAGCTGCAATACTCCTGCTACTTATACCCTTATCGGGATTTTTTGCCGGGCCTATCGTTAAACCGATTAGGTTTTTGATAGAGCAGACCTCTCATGTGCGAGAGCGCCGATATAAAGAGGTTGCTTTGGTAGACTCTAGGATAGTGGAGATTGACTCTTTATCGCGTTCAATTAAAGAGACCTCAGACGCTCTTGAGGAGCACGAGCGTACTCAAGAGGAGTTTATTGAATCCTTTATCAAGATGATCGCTCAGGCTATCGATGACAAGTCACCATACACGGCAGGACACTGTAATCGAGTGCCTGAGCTCGCCTTGATGTTGGTCAAAGAGGCGGAGCAGAGCCAATCAGGTCCGTTTGCTGATTTTGCCTTTGAGAACGATAAACAGCGCCGTGAGTTTAGGATTGCGGCTTGGCTTCATGACTGTGGCAAGATCACCACACCTGAACATATAGTAGATAAGGGCTCCAAGCTTGAAGCGAATTACAACCGCATTCATGAGATTCGTACTCGCTTTGAGGTGTTGATTCGCGATCATATCATCGCCTTTTATCAACAAAAATCCCCTCAGCTAGCCCCAGAACTGGACAGTGAGCTTCAAGCAAATATAGATCAACTGAAACAGGAGTTTGCTGAAGTAGCTAGTGCCAACGTGGGTGGCGAGTTTATGGATCAAGAGGCGATAGACCGTATTCAAGCTATCGCCCAACGTACCTGGACACGTTATCTGGATAATACCCTGGGGTTATCACCTGAAGAGGAGCGTCATCTGGCAGAGACTGGTGTGACGTCGATAACCCCGGCTGTAGAGCAGTTGTTGGCGGACAAAGCAGAACATATAGTTCCTCATCCGACTAAGATAGAGTTTGACCCTAAGTTTGAGATCAAGATGCCGGTGCCCGAGCATCTTGCCAATCGAGGTGAGGTTTATAACCTTAGTATCCAGAAGGGCACCTTGACAGCGGAAGACAGATTTAAGATCAACGAACATATCGTTGGCACCATTAAGATGCTTGAGCGTATGCCTTTCCCTGCAGAGTTAGCTAAAGTTCCTCGCTATGCGTCTACCCACCATGAAACCATGAAAGGCACAGGTTATCCTAGACAACTGAAGGGTGATGAGCTGAGTATTCCAGAGCGTATCATGGCGCTTGCTGATGTATTTGAGGCGCTCACCGCTGCAGATAGACCTTATAAGAAGGCCAAGAGTCTGAGTGAATCACTGCGTATTATGCGCTTTATGGTGCTGGACGAGCATTTGGACAAAGAGGTGTATCAACTCTTTTAGAGAGTCAGCTCTATATGGCGTATGCCGAGCAGTATTTAGAACCAAAGCAAATAGACGAGATTGATATTGAAGAATATCGTATCTAACAAAAAGGCCAGCATATGCTGGCCTTGATTCTGTTTGGTATTGATGACTAGTTAACCATCAAGCGAGGAATAGTGTCGTCACTACGCAGAGTAAGCACTTCACAACCGTCTTTGGTAACAACGATAGTATGCTCCCACTGTGCAGAATTCTTGCCATCGCCGGTGTAAACGGTCCAGTTGTCTTCACCGTCGATAGAGCAACCGAATTTACCTGCGTTGATCATTGGTTCGATAGTAAAGCACATACCTTCCTTCAGAACGCGGCGGTCGAAGTTTTTGTAGTGAACAACCTGAGGCTCTTCATGGAACTCATTGCCGATGCCGTGACCACAGAAATCTTTTACGATAGAGAACTTGTTGCGTGGGTTCTTCTTGTTATTCTCTTTGATGTACTTCTCGATAGCAGTGCCGATATCACCAACGGTAGCACCAGGTTTTACTTGCTTCATGCCAAGATACAGAGCTTCTTGAGCTACCATGCACAGGCGCTTGTCTGCTGGAGCAACATCACCGATCAGAAACATCTTAGAGGTGTCACCGTGGTAGCCTTTTGGACGCACGCTTAGGTCGGCATTTTCGTCATCTGGGATGATTACCGTGATGTCGATATTTACGATGTCGCCGTTTTTCAGAACCGCTGGCTTATCTTGACCATTGCTGCCTCTTGCATCCGTTTCTGCCGGAATGCCGTGGCAAACGATATGGTTGATAGAAGTACAGATCGATTTTGGGAAACCGTGATAATCAAGAGGTGCGGAGTAGGCCCCGTTCTCAAGGGTAAACTCGTGACAGATGCGGTTTAGCTCTTCAGTGGTTACACCCTCTTTCACATGGGGTTCAATCATCTCAAGAACTTGTGCAGCCAGCTTACCAGCGGCGCGCATTTTCTCTATTTCAGCTTCGGTTTTGATTTTAATCGACATGCACTACTCAGTTTATTCGCTTCAAGTTGCGGCTATTCTAACAATCTCTTTATACGGCGCAAATGAAAATCAAACTCAAACCCAGTCCAGGGGAAATAATTTACTGGTAATTTGCTCGGTTTTTATGGTATAAAGCGCGCCGAGATGGAATCTGTTTTCTTCCAGCTAAAGCTCGGGCGAAGCAGAAATCTGTTTCACATAACTTTATTTTTAATTCACACACATTTCGTCACATGTTTCGGGGTGCCCAAGAACTCATAGAGTTTACGAGGTCGAAACCATGGGAAATGTGGAGGCCTAACCCCATAGAGGATTTTAAAATGGCAACTGTATCAATGCGCGATATGCTAAAAGCTGGTGTTCACTTCGGTCACCAGACTCGTTACTGGAACCCAAAAATGAAGCCATTCATCTTTGGTGCTCGTAACAAGGTTCATATCATCAACCTAGAAAAAACTGTTCCAATGTTCAACGAAGCTCTAGCTGAAATTGCTAAAGTTGGCGAGAAAAAAGGTAAAGTTCTTTTCGTTGGTACTAAGCGCGCTGCATCTGAAGCTGTTAAAGAAGCTGCAATCGCAAGCAACCAATTCTACGTTAACAACCGCTGGTTGGGCGGTATGCTAACAAACTACAAAACTGTTCGTCAGTCTATCAAGCGTCTAAAAGATCTAGAAGCTCAAGCTCAAGACGGTACTTTTGAGAAGCTAACTAAGAAAGAAGCTCTAATGCGTACTCGCGAAATGGAGAAGCTAGAGAAATCTCTTGGTGGTATCAAAGACATGGGCGGCCTACCAGACGCTCTATTCGTAATCGATGCTGATCACGAGCACATTGCAGTTAAAGAAGCTAACAACCTAGGTATTCCAGTATACGCTGTTGTTGATACTAACTCTGATCCTGACGGTGTTGATTACATCATCCCAGGTAACGACGACGCTATCCGCGCTGTACAACTTTACCTAAACGCTGCTGCTTCAGCTGTAACTGAAGGTCGCAACAAAGATGTTGCTACTGCTGCTGACAAAGACGGTTTCGTAGAAGAAGCTGAGTAATAGCGGCTCCTAGCCACACTTAGTTTGTCGGAACACGACATACAATATAAACTAAGTGCTAGTATGCATCAGGGGCCCAATTTAGGCCCCTGAATTTTACCTTTTTGAATCAACTGAGGAATTAGAGAATGGCTGTAACTGCTGCTCTAGTAAAAGAACTGCGCGACCGCACTGGCGCAGGCATGATGGACTGTAAGAAGGCGCTGAACGAAACTAACGGCGACATCGAACTAGCAATCGAAAACATGCGTAAATCTGGTGCTGCTAAAGCTGCTAAGAAAGCAGGTAACGTAGCTGCTGAAGGTGCAATCATCATCAAAGAAGAAAACGGTGTTGCTGTTCTTCTTGAAGTTAACTGCCAAACTGACTTCGTTGCTAAAGATGAAAACTTCACAGCTTTCGCTGAAGAAGTTGCTGCTGCTGCTCTAGCTTCTAAAGCTTCTGTTGAAGAGCTAAAAGAGAAATTCGAAGAAACTCGTGTTGCTCTAGTAGCTAAAATCGGTGAGAACGTAAACATCCGTCGCGTACAATACGTTGAAGGTACTGCACTTGCTGCTTACCGTCACGGTGAGAAGATCGGTGTTGTTGTTGCTGGTGAAGGCGACGCAGAAACTCTTAAGCACGTTGCAATGCACGTTGCTGCATCTCGTCCTGAGTTCGTTAACCCAGAAGACGTACCAGCTGACGTAGTTGAGAAAGAGAAAGCGGTTCAAGTTGAGATCGCAATGAACGAAGGCAAGCCTGCTGAAATCGCTGAAAAGATGGTTATCGGCCGCATGAAGAAGTTCACTGGCGAAATCTCTCTAACTGGCCAAGCGTTCGTAATGGAGCCTAAGAAAACTGTAGGCGAAATCCTTAAAGAGCGTGGCGCATCAGTTTCTTCTTTCACTTGCCTAGTAGTAGGTGAAGGCATCGACAAAGGCGAAGAAATGAGCTTCGCTGATGAAGTAGCTGCAGCGCAAAAAGGTTAATCGTTAGCCTTAAGCGAACATATAGAGACCGTGGCATTTGCTACGGTCTTTTTATGAAAGGGTATCCAAATTTAGCAGTGCTGAATGTAGACTAAAAAGCTATCAGCTATCAGCTATCAGCTATCAGCTATCAGCTATCAGCTATCAGACAGCTGAAGGCTTACGGCTTAAAGCTTGATTCTAGTCTCTATTCACGACTGTTAATCGACAAACTGACTTGGTAGGTATACTCCATGACTACAAACCCAAAACCGGCGTATCAGCGTATTTTGTTAAAACTGAGTGGTGAAGCACTTCAAGGTGATGAAGGCTTCGGCATCGATCCAGCGATCTTGGATCGTATGGCCCAGGAAGTTAAAGAGCTTGTAGAACTTGGCGTAGAAGTGGGTGTTGTTATCGGTGGTGGTAACCTTTTCCGCGGCGCAGGTCTGGCTGAAGCTGGTATGAACCGCGTAGTGGGTGACCACATGGGTATGCTAGCAACGGTAATGAACGGCCTAGCGATGCGTGATGCACTGCACCGTGCTTACGTAAACGCACGTGTAATGTCAGCTATCCCTCTTAAGGGTGTATGTGACGACTACAACTGGGCAGACGCTATCCGCGAACTGCGTCAAGGTCGTGTAGTAATCTTCTCTGCAGGTACAGGTAACCCGTTCTTCACAACTGACTCTGCTGCATGTCTACGTGGTATCGAAATCGAAGCTGACGTTGTTCTAAAAGCAACAAAAGTTGACGGCGTATACAATGCTGACCCTGTGAAGAACCCAGACGCTGAACTTTACTCAAACTTGTCGTACAATGCTGTGCTAGAGCAAGAGCTAAAAGTTATGGACCTTGCTGCATTCACACTAGCGCGTGACCACAAAATGCCGATCCGCGTGTTTAACATGAATAAACCAGGTGCGCTACGTCGTGTAGTGATGGGCGAATCTGAAGGTACCTTGATCAGCGAAGCATAATTCCGCGAATCAAGACCCAAATCAAAAATAATTATAGGTGACATCGTGATTAACGAAATCCAACAAGATGCTCAGCAGCGCATGGAAAAAAGCGTTGAAGCACTAAAAACCACTCTTTCTAAAGTACGTACTGGTCGTGCACACCCGAGCCTACTTTCTGGTATCTCGGTTGAGTACTACGGCGCACCAACGCCTCTAAACCAAGTAGCTAACGTAATCGCAGAAGACGCACGTACTCTTGCTATCACGGTATTCGACAAAGAGCTTGCTCCTAAAGTTGAAAAAGCAATCATGCAGTCTGACCTAGGTCTAAACCAATGTCTGCTGGCACTGTAATCCGCGTTCCACTTCCACCGCTAACGGAAGAGCGTCGTAAAGACCTAGTTAAGATCGTTCGTGGTGAAGCTGAAGGCGCTCGTGTTGCTATCCGTAACATCCGTCGTGACGCGAACAGCGACTTTAAAGCGCTTCTAAAAGACAAAGAAATCTCTGAAGACGAAGATCGTAAAGCACAAGACGAAGTTCAAAAGCTAACTGACGCTGCTGTTAAGAAAGTAGACGAAGTACTTGGTGCTAAAGAAAAAGAGCTGATGGAAGTTTAATATTTCCGCCTCTTGTAGATACAAAACGCTGCCCTACTGTGCAGCGTTTTTTCTGCTATCATCTCCCACCTGTTTCATTTTATTGATCTTTTATGTCTGACATTCCTCTCTCCAATGCTGCGCTTCCGCAACATATTGCCTTCATTATGGACGGTAACGGTCGCTGGGCTAAAGCTCAGGGTAAGCCGCGTGTATTCGGCCATAAAAAAGGGGTTAATGCGGTAAGAAAAACCATTACTGCAGCAGCAAAACTTGGGGTTAAAGCGGTAACTTTTTTCGCATTTAGTAGCGAACTGGCGTCGTCCAGAGGAGGAAGTTAGCTTGCTAATGGATCTCTTCATCACTTTGCTTTCTAAAGAAGTAAAGCGACTGCACAAAAACGACCTTAAGCTAAGAATCATTGGTGATAAGAGCCGTTTTTCTCCTAAACTTCAGGAAAAATCGCTGAGGCTGAGGAGCTAACCAAGAATAACCAAGGCTTGGTGATCAACGTTGCGGCCAACTATGGTGGCAAGTGGGATATCGTTCAGGCAACTCAGTCACTGGCACAGCAAGTGGCTAAGGGTGAAATCCAGCCTAGTGATATCAACGAACAGCTGATGTCAGGCGCACTTAGTCTGTCGGATCTACCTGAGGTAGACCTGCTGATTCGCACTAGCGGTGAATCACGTTTAAGTAACTTCTTGTTGTGGCAGGTGGCTTATGCGGAATTCTATTTCTGCGAGACGCATTGGCCAGATTTTGATGAGGATACCCTCTCTGAGGCGATCTCATGGTTTGTGAATCGTGAGCGCCGCTTTGGTTGCACCGGAGAGCAGATCAAAGCACTAATGGATCAAAAATAAGGAAAGTCTTTTGAAGCAACGCATTATCACGGCACTGATTCTTGCGCCCCTAGTTATCCTTGGGGTATTTATGCTGCCGCTAACGGGCTTTATGTTAATGCTCGGATTTATCACCCTGCTAGGACTGTGGGAATGGACCCAGTTTGTTGAGATGGGTACCCGAGCGCAAAAGATGGTCCTGCTATTTGCCAGTTTTTTAATCCCGTTCCTATTCATCCCAGAAAGCACATTAAAGCTTTCTGAACTTAGTGGTGCGCTGCTAATAATCGTAGTCGCAGGCGCTATCTGGTGGCTGGTGGCAAGTGCACTAGCGATCACCTACCCGAAATCTACTCCAGCCTGGAAAGATTCAGACCTACTGCGTTTTGTATTTGGTGTACTGACACTGGTTCCTTTCTTCTGGAGTATCGCAGCCCTGCGCGCTATCGATATCGATACTGACTTTTACTACGGTGCCAAACTAGTAATGTACGTGTGTGCTCTAGTGTGGGCAGCAGACAGTGGTGCTTACTTTGCGGGACGTCGCTTCGGCAAGCATAAGATGGCACCTAGTGTGAGCCCAAACAAAACCATTGAGGGTCTGATCGGTGGTATTATCGTAGCCATGCTTATTGGCTGGGGCTTAACCCATTGGTTCGGATTGGAGTTTTCAACCCCTTGGCTAATGATGCTGCTTACCCTAGTGACTGTGGTGATTTCAGTATTAGGTGACCTTGTTGAAAGCATGTTCAAGCGTGTTGCTGGCATCAAAGATAGCAGTAACATCATTCCCGGTCATGGCGGCGTTTTAGACCGTATCGATAGCCTAACAGCTGCCTTCCCTGTATTTACTGTGCTTTACTTTATGTTGCAGTAGTAACGGTCTGATTCGATATGCAAAGACTCTCCATCCTTGGAGCTACAGGCTCTATAGGCACAAGTACCCTTAAGGTTGTAACGCAAAATCCTGATCGCTATCAGTTTTTGCCCTTGGTGCTTGCAGCAACGTACAGAAGATGGTGCCGCTGTGCCGTCAATGGCAACCTGAATATGCGGTAATGGCTGACGATGCAGCCGCATTAGCCCTGCGTAATGAACTTGCTTCAATCGGTCTAAAACACGTGTTCTCTCTGGTGATGAGGGGATGTGCTTTATCGCCTCTGCACCAGAGGTGGATATGGTGATGGCGGCTATTGTTGGTGCTGCTGGTCTTCTTTCTACCATGCGGCGGTGCAAGCAGGCAAGCGTGTATTGCTCGCTAACAAAGAAGCTTTGGTGATGTCTGGTCAGCTGTTTGTTGATGCTGTTAAGCAATATGGCGCTGAGCTTATGCCAGTAGATAGCGAACACAATGCCATCTTTCAGTGCTTGCCAGAATCAGTTCAAACTAATCTTGGGCACTGTAGTCTAACTGATGCAGGGGTAGAGCGCATTCTACTTACCGGCTCTGGTGGCCCATTCCGCTACTCCGCGATTGAAGAGCTAGCAAGCGTTACCCCTGAACAAGCCATTGCACATCCAAACTGGTCTATGGGGCCTAAGATCTCTGTAGACTCTGCGACTATGATGAACAAGGGTCTTGAGTACGTTGAGGCACGTTGGCTGTTTAATACTAACCGCGAACAACTAAAGGTAGTGGTGCACCCACAGTCGGTGATTCACTCTATGGTTCAGTATAAGGATGGCTCAACGCTTGCGCAGATGGGGGAGCCAGATATGTGCACCCCGATCGCATTAACGCTTTCTTACCCAGAGCGCGTACAAGCGGGAGTTAAGGCGCTTGATTTTACCCAAGTGGGTGAACTGACCTTTATGCAGCCTGACTTCTCCCGTTATCCTTGCTTGGAACTAGCAATTGAAGCTTGTTATAGTGGTCAGCACGCCACGACTGCTCTAAATGCAGCCAATGAGATTGCCGTTGAGGCATTCTTGTCGTCAGATAGCATTTACCGATATCGCCAAGGTAAATGCAGCGGTAATGAACAAGGTTTGTGCAACTGAGCACGCCAGAGAATTGGATAGCTTGGAAAGCTTGATTGAGCTAGATAGAATGGCGCGAATTTTAGCGAGAGAGCATCTAAGTTAAGGGTGGATCCTATGACTTCCGTATTATGGAACTTTGCGGCATTTGTTGTCGCCCTTGGCATTTTGGTTGCGGTGCATGAGTATGGCCATTTTTGGGTTGCTCGTAAGTGCGGTGTAAAGGTACACAAATTCTCCATCGGTTTTGGTAAATCTATCTGGAACAAGATAGGTAAAGACGGAACCGAATACTCCATTTCTGTGATTCCGCTTGGTGGCTATGTCAAGATGCTCGATGGTCGAGTTGATGAGGTGGCTGAGCATGAAAAACACCTCGCCTTTGACCAAAAGTCTCTTTCTCAGCGCAGTGCAATTGTCGCTGCTGGTCCTATCGCAAACTTTTTGTTTGCCATAGTTGCCTATTGGCTGGTCTTTTTGATCGGTATTCCAGCAGTTAAACCTGTAATTGGTGACGTAACGCCCAACTCTATAGTTGCCGAGGCAGGAATTTTGCCTGGCATGGAACTTACGTCGGTGAACGGCGTCAAAACCGCAGACTGGGAGTCGGTCAACATGGGGCTAGTTGCCAAGATTGGCGACGACAGCATGACCATGACCCTTACTTCGCCAGATGAATTGGGACTTGAGAAGCAATATACGCTGGATTTGCGTGAGTGGTCGTTTGACCCTGAAACCGAATCGGCAATGTCGACCCTTGGCTTTAGGCCATACTCACCTGAGATTTATCTGACCCTTGCTACGGTGCAAGAGGGCGGGGCAGCAGAGCAGGCTGGTCTTAAGGTCGGTGACACGATTTTGTCAGTAAATGGCGAGTCTGTGACACAGTGGCAAGAGTTTGCCACCATTATCCGCGATAATCCGGGACGCTCTTTAGAGCTGGCAGTGGATAGAAATGGCTCCGTTGAACGCCTGACTCTGATTCCAGGTGAGCGCAAAGGCCGAAATGGCGCAATGGGCTTTGCTGGCATCTCACCAACTGTGGATGAGTGGCCAGCTGATTATCGCTTTGACCTGCGTTTTGGTCCGATTGAAGCTATCGGCAAAGCGGCAGAAAAAACAAAACAGGTTATTGGTCTAACCCTGACCATGCTGAAGAAGCTGGTGACAGGTGATGTAGGCTTGAACAACCTGAGTGGCCCTATCTCTATAGCCAAGGGAGCGGGAGCCACAGCTGATTATGGTATTGCCTATTTCTTAGGATTTTTGGCCTGATCAGTATTAACTTAGGAATTATTAACCTGATGCCTTTGCCAATTTTGGATGGTGGGCATCTGATGTTTTTCGCAGTCGAGGCTGTGATTCGTCGTCCGGTACCAGAAAAAATCCAAGATATGGGGTACCGAGTTGGGGGCGCGATCATCTTTGCTTTGATGTCTATTGCGATCTTAAACGATTTTATGCGCCTGTAATTTAAGCGACAGCGTGTTTTGATAGGAAATTAGTAGTCGATATGTCGTTAAAACGTTTACTGCTTACCGCGTTACTTCTAGGCAGTAGTGCAGCGCACGCTGCGGGAAACTTCGTAGTAGAAGATATTAAAATTGAAGCCTTCAACGTGTTGCACTGGGTGCAGCCTTGCTTGAAATGCCGGTTCGTGTGGGTGATAACGTAGGCTCAAAGGATGTCTCCGAGATCATCAAATCCCTGTATCAATCGGGTAACTACGAAGATGTAAAGGTATTGCGTGATGGCAATGTGCTTGTGGTGCGTGTAAAAGAGCGCCCGACCATTGCGAGTATCTCGTTTTCCGGTAACAAGGCTATCGAAGAAGAGCAGTTAAGTCAGAACCTTAACTCTTCAGGTGTACGTGTGGGTGAAGCCCTAGACCGTACTGCTCTTAGCACTATCGAAAAAGGTCTTGAGGACTTCTATTACAGTGTGGGTAAGTACAACGCTTCTGTACAAGCTGTAGTTACGCCACTTCCTCGTAACCGTTCTGACCTTAAGTTTGTCTTCTCTGAGGGCGTATCTGCAAAGATCAAGCAGATCAACTTCATTGGCAACGAGGTATTTACCGATTCTGACCTCCTTTCCCGCTTCAACCTAAACGTAGACGTGCCTTGGTGGAACTTCCTTGCTGATGATAAATATCAGAAGCAGGTTCTAGCGGGTGACCTTGAGGCGTTGAAGTCTTATTATCTTGACCGTGGTTACTTGAAGTTCAAGGTGGACTCTAGCCAGGTTGCGATCTCTCCAGATAAGAAGGGTGTGTATATCACGCTATTCCTAGACGAGGGTGAGCAGTACAAGGTTGATAATGTAGAGGTTCGCGGCGAGCTTATTGGTAAGCGCGAAGAGTTCGAAGGCATGAATCCATTCGAGAAGGGTGATGTCTACAGCGGTGCTTCGGTAACTGCGATGGAAGAGTCCATCAAGCGTGTTTGGGTGAATCAGGCTATGCTACCCAGAAGTTCGCACCATTCCTGAATTTGATGACGAGAACAATACCGTATCTCTGGTCGTGAACGTTGAACCCGGTGCGCGTATCTATGTTCGCGATATCCGCTTTGTGGGTAACAACACCACTAAAGATGAAGTGCTTCGTCGTGAGATGCGTCAGATGGAAGGCTCATGGCTTAACTCTCGCTCTCTTGAGACAGGTAAAACCCGTCTAAACCGTCTTGGTTTCTTTGAGACTGTAGATGTTCAAACTGCACGTGTTCCGGGTACTACTGACCAAGTAGATGTTATCTACACAGTTAAAGAAGCCAACTCGGGTAGCGTAAACTTCGGTGTCGGCTATGGTACTGAATCAGGTATCAGCTTCCAGGTAGGTCTACAACAAGACAACTTCTTAGGTACGGGTAACCGCGTTGGTATCAACGCTATGATGAACGACTACCAGAAGAACGTGAGCCTTGAGTACCGTGACCCATACTGGAACCTAGATGGTGTGAGTCTTGGTGGTAAGATCTTCTACAACATGTTTGAGGCATCTGAAGCCGGTATCGTTGACTATACCAACGAAAGTTACGGTGGCTCTCTAACTTGGGGTTTCCCATTCGATGAATTGAACTTCTTCGAGCTAGGTATAGGTTATACCCACAACAGTCTGTCCAACCTTGACCCTTATGTTCAGATCGAGAAATTCCTGCAATCTCAGGGGGATAACTACGATCCGATGAATAACACTCTGGATACAGACGATTTTGATATTTCTCTGACTTGGACGCGCAACAATCTAAACCGTGGTATTTTCCCGACTTCGGGTAACCACCAACGCCTAACCACTAAGGTGACGGTTCCGGGTTCAGACGCACAGTACTTCAAGATCCAGTACGATGCGCGTCAATACTTCCCATTGAACCAGAAACAGAGCTTTGCACTTCTGTTCCGTGGTCGTCTAGGTTACGGTAATGGTTATGGTAAAACGGATGGTAACGACAACCTGTTCCCATTCTATGAAAACTTCTACGCAGGTGGTTTCACTACTCTACGTGGCTTTGGTTCGAACTCAGTTGGTCCAAGAGCGGTTTACAATGACCCGACTGGCTGTTCTGGTGGTGTAGGTGGCAACAACCCATGTTACTCCGCAACAGATGAATCGGCGGGTGGTAACGCGACCATGCTAGGTAGTATGGAGCTTATCGTTCCAACACCATTTGCAGGTGATGCCGTTCGAAACCAAATTCGAACCAGTCTATTCGTTGATGCTGCAAGTGTTTGGGACACAGAATTCCAAGACGTAGCAATCGACCCTAACTTACCGGGTTCAGAGTACTACTATGACTACTCTGATCCATTCGCATTCCGTGTCTCTGTTGGTGCGGCGGTGCAGTGGATGTCACCGATGGGACCTCTGGTCTTCTCGTTGGCAACTCCTATTGAAATCTATGAAGGCGATGACGAGGAAGTCTTTACCTTCACCATTGGTAGAACCTTCTAAAACTTGAGGATAAAATTTTGAAAAAACTGATCAAAGCAGCTGGCCTGAGCCTAGTAGTACTGAGTTCTTCGTTGGTTGCCCATGCAGCTGAAGCCGCTCAGAAGGTTGCCTATGTGAATACAGCACAGATTTTCCAGGAGCTTCCACAGCGTGAAGCGGTACTGAAAAACCTTCAAGACGAGTTTAAAGATCGCACTGCAGAGCTAAAGGCTCTTGAAACTAAGATCAAATCTAAGGTTGATCAAGCACGTCGTGATGCTGAGCTTCTAGGTGATGATGGTGTTCGTCAGATCCAAATCGAGATCGCAGGTCTTGAGGCTGAATACAAGCTAAAAGGTCAATCTCTAGAGCGTGACGGCAAGCGTCGTGAAGCTCAAGAGAAGCAAAAACTGTTCAAGGCTATCCAAGACGCAGTAGCGAAAGTAGCTGAGAAAGAAGGCATTGATATGGTTGTTGACGCACAAGCGCTTCAATACGCTAAGCCTGAACTAGACCTATCTCAAAAAGTTATCGACGAGCTTAAGTAATCGACTATGACAACACTGACTCTAAAACAACTCGAACAAATTACAGGCGGTACCCTGCACGGTGATGCAGAGGCGACTGTCTCTTCTGTGGCGGCTATGGACAAGGCGCAGCCAGGGCAGGTGACATTTATGTCTAACCCTCGCTATAAAAAGCAGCTTGCCGAGTGTCAGGCGTCAGTGGTTATGGTTAAAGAGAGCGAGCTCGAGCTGTGCACCGGTAACGTACTTGTGGTCGCTGACCTTATGTTGCCTTTGCTAAAGTTGCACAAGCGCTAGATGTGCCAGAGCAGCCAGCAACAGGTATCTCAGAAGCGGCGTTTATCGCTGCAGATGCGACCCTAGGCGAGAACGTTTCGGTTGGTCCTAATTCGACCATCGAATCTGGCGCAGTAATTGGCGACAATGCGTCTATCGGTGCCGGTGCTTATATTGGTCGCAATGCCAAGATCGGTGCTGGCACTCAGGTATGGGCTAACGCTACCATTTATCACCATGTTGAAGTGGGTGAGAAGTGCGTATTCCATTCTAGCTGTGTGATCGGTGCCGATGGTTTTGGCTATGCGAACGAGCGCGGCGAGTGGATCAAGATCCCTCAAACTGGCACTGTAAAGATTGGCGATCGCGTTGAGATAGGTGCAAGTACTACTGTAGACCGTGGTGCTCTTGAAGATACCATCGTTGAGAGCAACGTTATCCTAGATAACCAAATCCA
Organism: Vibrio sp. JCM 19236; assembly: GCA_000830455.1. Lineage (GTDB taxonomy): Bacteria > Pseudomonadota > Gammaproteobacteria > Enterobacterales > Vibrionaceae > Vibrio. The sequence goes on along the minus strand of BBSB01000009.1, from coordinate 80,567 downwards.
GATTGGTCACAACGTACATCTAGGCTACGGCTCTTGCATTGCAGGTGGTACAGTTGTCGGTGGTAGCACACACATCGGTAAATACTGTATCATTGGCGGCGGCGCAGCGATTTCAGGCCATCTAGAGATTGCTGATGGCACTATGATTTCTGGTAGAGCTATGATTCTTAAGAGTATTTCTGAAAAAGGAGTGTACTCTTCAGGCATGCCAGCACAGCCTAACCGTGAGTGGCGTAAATCTGTGGCGAGACTGAATCGTCTAGAAGATATGCTCAACCGGTTGAATGAATTAGAGAAAAAAGTGAACTCTTAATTCAATTCATAAAAATAAAGGCCTGCATAATGCAGGTCTTTTTAGTTCAAGTGACCTCAAGTTGCAGGTAAGAAATTTGACAATTTCTGTCCGAAACGTGCACCTTGAAGTAGCTTGGGTATATAATTCCCCATAAAATAAAGTATTACACGTAAGGAACTACACTTTGACTTCTGAAAAAAGACCATGGATATTACGGAAATTCAAGCACTTCTACCGCACCGCTATCCATTTTTGCTACTAGATCGCGTTACGGACTTCGAAGAAGGCAAATATCTAATTGGTTTGAAAAACGTGACTTTTAATGAGCCACAGTTTACAGGTCATTTCCCGCAACTTCCTGTTTTCCCTGGTGTACTAATCCTAGAAGCTATGGCGCAAGCGACTGGCCTTCTAGCGTTTAAAACCTTCGGTGCACCAAAAGAGAACGAGCTTTACTATTTTGCGAGTGTCGACCAAGCTAAATTCAGAAAGCCTGTAAGTCCTGGTGATCAAATGATTATCGAAGTGGAACTACTAAAGAACCGTCGTGGCATCGCTATGTTTAACGGTGTTGCTAAGGTTGACGGTGAAGTGGTGTGTTCTGCTGAATTGAAATGTGCCCGTCGAGAATTCTAAATATGATTGATCCTTCTGCAAATATTCACCCTACTGCAGTTATTGAAGGCGATGTAAAAATTGGTGCTAACACCACCGTCGGACCGTTCACTTATATCAGTGGTAACATTGAAATCGGTGAAAACAACGAGATTATGTCGCACGTTGTGATTAAAGGTCACACCAAGATTGGTGATGGCAACCGTGTATTCTCTTTCGCTATTTTGGGCGAAGAGAACCAAGACAAGAAATATCAAGGTGAAGACACCGAGCTTATCGTTGGTGACCGTAACGTTATTCGTGAAAGCGTGCAGATGCACCGCGGTACTATCCAAGATAATGGTATTACTCAGGTGGGTAGCGATAACCTGTTCTGTGTTAACGCACACATTGCTCACGACTGTACTATTGGCGACAACGTTATCCTTGGTAACAACGCGACCCTAGCAGGTCACGTGACCGTTCAAGACTACGTTATCTTGACTGCGCTAGTACCTGTGCACCAGTTCTGTACTCTAGGTGCGCACGCCTTTATTGGTGGCGGTTCTACCGTAGCACAAGACGTACCTCCATTTGTGATGGCACAAGGTAACCACTGTAGCCCTATCGGCATCAACTCTGAGGGTATGAAGCGTCGTGGCTTTGAGAAGCAAGATATTCTTGCCGTTCGTCGCGCATTCAAGACTTTGTATCGTTCAGGCCTAAGCCTAGATGAAGCGAAGGAAGAAATTGCTAAGAGCGCGGAAGAGTTCCCAGCGGTTAAATCCTTCCTTGACTACCTAAACAACGATGTGAAGCGTGGCATTATCCGCTAAGCCTTGTTGAATCTATTGCTTTTAAAGATCGCTGTTTTCGGCGATCTTTTTGTTTATAAAGGAGTGTGATGCCATGAGTCGACCTTTACGCATTGGCATAGTGGTAGGCGAGTTGTCGGGGGATACCCTTGGCGAAGGCTTTATCAAAGGGATCCAAGAGCAATACCCAGATGCTGAGTTTGTTGGTATCGGTGGCCCTAAGATGCAAGCGTTAGGCTGCAAGAGTCTGTTCGAGATGGAAGAGCTTGCGGTTATGGGGCTGGTAGAGGTGCTAGGTCGTCTGCGTCGCATTCTGCATATCAAGCGAGAGCTGGCCAAGTATTTCAAAGAGTGGCAGCCGGACGTGTTTATCGGTATCGATGCCCTGATTTTAACCTGCGCCTAGAGCTTGAACTCAAGCAAGCTGGTCTTAAGACGGTTCATTATGTGAGTCCATCGGTTTGGGCTTGGCGTCCAAAGCGTATCTTTAAGATAGATGCAGCAACCGATCTGGTGTTGGCATTCTTGCCATTCGAGAAAGCCTTCTACGATAAGTACAATGTTGCCTGTGAATTTGTCGGTCACACCCTAGCTGATGCCATCCCGCTTCATTCTGATAAGCATGAAGCGCGCAAGCGATTCGGTTTAGATCAAGAGCGTCGCTATATGGCCGTACTTCCAGGCAGTCGTCGCGCTGAAGTGAAGCTGCTTGGTGCAGATTTTATCGGAGCTTGTAAGCTGATCCATCAGAAGTACCCGGATATTGGCTTTATCGTCTCTGCAGTAAATCCAGTGCGCCGTGCTCAGTTTGAGGAGATCTGGAAGCAAGAGGCTCCAGAGATTGATTTTCAGATTATCGAAGAGAACTCGGCACGTAATGTGATGGCGAGTGCGGATTTTGTGCTCCTTGCTTGCGGCACTGCGGTACTTGAAGGGATGCTAGTCAATCGCCCTATGGTGACCGCTTATAAGGTGAATAAGATCTCTGGCTTTATCGCTAAGCGCATGATGCTAAACAAATACTACAGCTTGCCGAACCTGCTAGCCGATGAAGAGCTAGTAGAAGAGTACATTATGGAAGAGTGTTATCCAGAGGCTCTTGCTACCGCGCTTGAGAAGATCATCGATGGCGATAACAGCTATGTGCAGAACAAGTTTACTGAAATGCACGAATGGATTCGTAAAGACGCTGACCGTCAAGCAGCCAAGGCTGTACTGAATCTAATTGGAAAATAAATGAGTAAAGATATCTTTGAACCCTTTGAGTATCCTCAAGGTTTTCAACTGTTTGCTGGCGTAGAGAAGTAGGTCGTGGTCCATTAGTGGGTGATGTGGTGACCGCTGCAGTTATACTAGACCCAAACAATCCCATCGAAGGGTTGAATGATTCCAAGAAACTGACTGAGAAAAAGCGTTTGGCTCTGTTTCCTGAGATCAAAGAGAAAGCTCTGGCATGGTCTGTAGGCCGCTGTTCACCCGCTGAGATTGATGAGCTTAATATCCTGCATGCCACTATGCTGGCGATGACGCGCGCCGTTGAAGGTCTATCGGTACAGCCAGATTATGTGCTTATCGATGGCAACCGAGTACCAGAACTTCCTATGCAGGGGCAGGCCGTGGTGAAGGGAGATCTTCGCGTTGCGAGATCAGCGCCGCTTCTATTATCGCCAAGGTAGTGCGCGATCAAGAGATGGAAGAGCTCGACAAACTTCACCCAGAATTTGGCTTTGCCAAGCATAAAGGCTATCCAACTAAGGCGCACTTTGAGGCTATCGAGAAGCATGGTGTAATAGAGCAGCACCGCAAAAGCTTCAAGCCAGTGAAGCGCGCTTTAGGGTTAATTGATTAAGAGAGTAGTACGCACCAATGACAGAGCCTAGGTTTATTCATCTTCGTGTCCATAGTGACTTTTCCATGGTGGATGGCTTGTCCAAAGTGCCACCTTTGGTTAAGAAGGTGGCCGAGATTGGCATGCCTGCCGTTGCCCTGACCGATTTTACCAACCTGTGTGGACTGGTTAAGTTCTATAACACGGCGCATGGCTGTGGGGTCAAACCTATCATAGGTGCGGACTTTACCCTGCAATCTGCTGCGTTTGGTGATGAGCTTACTAGCATTACGGTCCTAGCAGCCAATAACCAAGGCTATAAGAACCTAACCTTACTTATCTCGAAAGCGTATCTTCGCGGCCATGTTCAGCATCAGCCGGTTATCGATAAAGAGTGGCTAGCTGAGCTCAATGAAGGCTTATTATCCTTTCCGGTGCCAAGAATGGTGAAGTAGGGCGCGCGCTTTTAAAGGGTAACCCTAGCCTCGTCTCCGACAGCATTGCGTTTTATCAGCAATACTTCCCAGATCGTTTCTATTTAGAGCTAACCCGTACTGGTCGTGTGGATGAAGAGAGCTATCTTCACTTCGCTCTAGAATGCGCTGAAAAATATGACCTGCCTGTGGTTGCGACTAACCAGGTGGTTTTCCTTACCGAAGAAGAGTTTGAAGCGCACGAGGTCCGCGTAGCTATCCATGATGGCTTTACCCTAGAAGACCCGAGACGTCCTAAGAACTACAGTGCTCAGCAATACCTTCGCACCGAACAAGAAATGTGCGACCTGTTTGCGGATATTCCAGAGGCACTGCAAAACAGCGTGGAGATTGCCAAGCGCTGTAACGTCACCGTTCGTCTAAATGAATACTTCCTGCCAGCATTCCCAACCGAAGGAATGGAAGAGACTGAATTCTTGGTAATGAAATCTCGAGAGGGCCTAGAAGAGCGCCTCGAGTTTTTGTTCCCTGATCCTAAGGTGCGCGAAGAGCGTCGCCCTGAATACGATGATCGACTACAGATCGAGCTAGACGTTATCAACCAGATGGGCTTCCCTGGCTACTTCTTGATAGTAATGGAGTTCATTCAGTGGTCTAAGGATAACTTTATCCCGGTAGGCCCAGGCCGTGGTTCAGGTGCGGGCTCGCTGGTGGCATATGCCTTAAGATCACCGACCTTGATCCCCTTGAATACGACCTGCTGTTCGAACGATTCTTGAACCCAGAGCGTGTTTCCATGCCCGACTTCGATGTCGATTTCTGTATGGATAAACGTGATCAGGTTATCGACCACGTTGCCGAGATGTATGGCCGTGACGCGGTATCTCAGATCATAACCTTCGGTACCATGGCAGCAAAAGCGGTTATCCGTGACGTTGGCCGTGTACTGGGTCACCCATATGGTTTTGTGGATCGTATCTCTAAGCTGGTGCCGCCAGATCCTGGTATGACCCTAGCTAAGGCGTTCGATGCAGAGCCTCAACTGGGTGAGCTCTATGACGCCGATGAAGAGGTAAAAGAGCTTATCGATATGTGTCGCATCCTAGAGGGTTGTACACGTAATGCCGGTAAGCACGCGGGTGGTGTTGTAATCTCACCAACCACTATCACCGATTTTGCACCTATCTATGCGGACTCTGAAGGCCATTTCCCGGTTACTCAGTTCGATAAGAACGACGTAGAAACCGCCGGTCTGGTTAAGTTTGACTTCCTAGGTCTGCGTACTTTGACCATCATCGATTGGGCCTTGGCGCTGATTAACCCAAGGCTTGAGCGTGAGGGTAAAGACCCGGTTCGTATCGAGTCGATTCCGCTTGAGGATGAAGCCTCGTTCCGTCTACTGCAGAACTCCGAAACTACTGCGGTATTCCAGCTTGAATCCCGAGGCATGAAAGAGCTTATCAAGCGTCTGCAACCGGACTGCTTTGAAGATATCATTGCGCTGGTGGCCCTGTTCCGCCCGGGCCCACTGCAGTCAGGCATGGTAGATAACTTTATCGACCGTAAGCATGGTCGAGAGGCTATCTCGTACCCAGATGAAACCTGGCAACACGAGTCTCTTAAAGAGACCCTAGATCCGACCTACGGCATTATCCTCTATCAAGAGCAGGTAATGCAGATTGCGCAGATTTTGGCGGGCTATACGCTAGGCGGCGCGGACATGCTTCGCCGTGCAATGGGTAAGAAAAAGCCTGAGGAGATGGCTAAGCAGCGCGGTACCTTCAAGGAGGGCGCAGAGAAGAATGGTGTTGATGGCGAGCTAGCCATGAAGATCTTCGACTTGGTAGAGAAATTCGCAGGCTACGGTTTCAACAAATCGCACTCAGCTGCCTATGCTCTGGTTTCTTATCAAACCCTGTGGCTCAAGACACACTATCCGGCTGAATTCATGGCGGCAGTAATGACCGCGGATATGGATAACACCGAGAAGGTGGTGGGCCTTGTGGATGAATGCCTGCGTATGGGACTTAAGATCCTACCGCCAGATGTGAATGTGGGTCTGCATCGCTTTAACGTGGATGAGAATGGCGCCGTGGTTTACGGTATCGGTGCTATCAAGGGCGTGGGTGAAGGCCCAATCGAAAGCATCATTGAGGCGCGCAACTCTGGTGGTCATTTCAAAGACCTGTTCGATTTCTGTGCCCGCATTGACCTTAAAAAGTGCAACAAGCGCGTGATTGAAAAGCTTATCCAAGCCGGTGCGCTCGACAGACTAGGTCCTCATCGCGCGGCTATGATGGCCTCAGTCGATGACGCCGTGCGTGCTGCTGGCCAGCACAACCAAGCGGAAGCTTTCGGTCAGTCCGATATGTTTGGCGTTCTGAACGATACCCATGCGGGCGTGGAACAAGCGTATGCGCAGGTACCAGCATGGCCTGAAAAGGTCTGGCTTGAAGGTGAGCGCGAAACCCTTGGCTTTATCTGACAGGTCACCCGGTGAATGAGTACCGCAAAGAGCTGACTAAATACACTAGTTGTCGTTTGAATAATGCCACACCGACCCGACGCGACCAGTCAGTGACTCTCGCAGGACTAGTTATTGCCGCTCGAGTAATGACCACCAAACGTGGTACACGCATCGGAATTATGACCCTAGACGACAGATCTGCACGAATTGAGGTGATGCTTTTCTCGGATGTGTTAGAAAAGTATGCAGATTATGTAGAAAAAGATAAAATTGTGGTGGTTTCTGGACAGGTCAGCTTTGATGATTTCAATGGTGGCCTTAAAATGACGGCGCGCGAGGTATTGGATCTTGGTCAAGCCCGCGAAAAATTTGCCTCAGGACTCTCACTGTCGATCTCAGAGTCGCAAATCGACGCTCAGTTTTTCCAACGCTTTGGAGAAATTCTTGAGCCGCATCGTGCAGGCACGGTGCCAGTAAATATTTATTACCAACGAGCGGACGCCAGGGCCAAGTTGAGCTTGGGTGTGGAATGGCGAGTAACGCCGTCGGATACCTTGTTGGACGATTTAAAGCAGCTACTTGGTCAAAGCCAGGTAGAACTCGAATTTAATTGATGATGGAACCAACTGTCATCAGCAGTAACGAATGAAGGAATGCTAGATGAGTTTAAACTTTCTAGAGTTTGAAAAGCCGATCGCGGAACTGGAAGCGAAAATCGAAGCGCTGCGTGACGTTAGCCGCCATGGTGGTGAAGAGGGTGTAGATCTGGATAAAGAGATCGCATCTTTGGAGAAAAAAAGCCTAGAGCTAAAGAAGAAAATCTTCGGTGACTTAGGTGCATGGCAGGTAGCTCAGCTAGCTCGCCACCCACAGCGCCCTTACACCTATGATTACATCGAGCATGTATTCTCTGAATTCGATGAATTGTGTGGTGACCGTCATTACGCAGACGACAAGGCAATCGTTGGTGGTATCGCTCGCCTAGAAGGTCGCCCAGTGATGATCATTGGTCACCAGAAAGGTCGTGAGACCAAAGAGAAGGTGATTCGTAACTTCGGTATGCCTAAGCCAGAAGGTTATCGTAAAGCCCTTCGTTTGATGGAGATGGCTGAGCGTTTCAACATGCCAATCATCACCTTTATCGATACCGCAGGCGCATACCCTGGTGTTGGTGCAGAGGAACGTGGTCAGTCTGAAGCTATCGCACAAAACCTTAAGGTTATGGCGGGTCTGAAAGTACCGGTTATCTGTAACGTTGTAGGTGAAGGTGGCTCAGGTGGTGCACTGGCAATCGGTGTTGGCGATTTCGTTAACATGCTAGAGTATTCGACCTACTCGGTTATCTCTCCAGAGGGCTGTGCATCTATCCTTTGGCGTGACGCTGAAAAAGCGCCGCAGGCTGCAGAAGCTATGGGTCTGATTGCCCCTCGTCTTAAAGAGCTTGGTCTAATCGATGAGATCATCTCCGAGCCACTGGGCGGTGCACATCGTGACCACATCCAAACGGCTGAGAACGTGAAGTCTACCCTTATTGCTCAGCTTGCAGAGCTAGAAGGCAAGAATAACGATGAGCTTCTTGAGCGTCGTTATGACCGCTTGATGAGTTACGGCTACTGCTAAGCCAAGAAACAGTTACACTAAAAGCGAGCATTAGCTCGCTTTTTTCGCTTTAAGGGATTCTCTTTGACAGATTTACTCTCGCCACTTTCTCGTTTGTTAGACTCGCACCAGGTGCTCAGGTAGTGCTCGCGTTAAGTGGTGGCTTGGATTCACGCCTACTGCTGCACGTTTTGGCTCGCTATCGAGAGCTACATCCAGCCACTTCCGTCAAGGCGGTGCATGTACATCATGGGCTGAGTGAAAACGCAGATGAGTGGGCACAGCTGTGCGGTAAATGGTGTCGTGAGTATCAGATATCATTTTGTGTAGAGTACGCCAGGCTCGAGCTTAGCTCTAAACAGAGCCTAGAGGCTCAAGCGCGAGAGGCGCGATACTCTCTGTTACAAGAGTACCTTGGAGAGGGTGATATCTTGCTAACAGCCCAACACGGTGATGATCAGCTAGAGACCCTTTTACTCGCCCTAAAGCGTGGCAGTGGACCGGCAGGTTTGGCTGCAATGGGAGAGATCAGCTCGTTCGCTGGTGGCTTTCTGGTTCGTCCCTTACTTGGGTTTACTCGCGCCGAGTTAGAAGCTGAAGCTCAGAGATGTCAGCTAGAGTGGGTTGAGGATGAGAGTAACCAGAATACCGATTTTGATAGGAATTTCCTGCGCCATGAGGTGATTCCCAAACTTAGCCAGCGCTGGCCTCATATCCAAGCCTCTGCAACTCGCTCAGCGGCCTTATGTTATGAGCAAGAGCTGTTGCTACAGAGCCTTATCAAAGAAAAGTATCAAGGCTTGGTGAGTGACGACCTAGGGCTTGATTGCGAGGCGTTACATAGTTTCGAGCCAGCATTGCAGAATCAGCTCTTACGAATGTGGCTTAAGCAACAAGGCCTTAATATGCCAAGCCAAAAGCAGCTTAGGATGATAGTCGAAGAGGTGGTAAACGCGCGTCCTGATGCTAACCCTAAGCTAGCTATGAAAGGTTTTAGCGTGCATCGCTTTCAGGGGCGGTTGTATATTGCTCCGGTGAGAGATCTCAAACCTAACTGGAGCCAAGCATTGGTTGTAGGGCAAGAGATTGATTTACCAGAGAATCTGGGAAGTGTTGGCTTATACCAAGACTCAGAAGTTGGCTTAAAGCTTCGCGCCCCGCTTGCTCAAGAGAAGGTTAGCATCACCTTCGCTCCGGTCGGGGAAGGTTTGGTATTGCACCCTGAAGGGCGCAGCGGCAGTCGAAAACTAAAAAAACTGTTTCAGGAGTATCAAATTCCGCCTTGGAAACGATCGCTCACTCCGATTTTGATGTATAACCAAGAAGTAGTAGCTGTGGGTGACCTCTTTGTTTGCAAAGCATTTTCTGGTCAAGACTGCAGTTTTTATTGGAAGCAATAATTAGAAAAAGGAAACCTTATGAACAAGATTCTAGTGACTGCAGTGTTAGCCCTTGGCGTAAGCTTTGGTGCAACGGCAGGAGATGCGGCAGCAGGTAAAGCGAAATCAGCGATCTGCGCTGCTTGTCATGGTGCCGATGGTATTGCGGTTATCGATGGTTATCCAAACCTAGCGGGCCAAAATGAAAAATACCTAGTTTCTTCGATGAAGGCCTACAAGGCGAAGCAGCGCAATGGCGGCTTGGCTGCAGTGATGCAGGCGCAGGCTCTATGCTGAGCGATGAAGATATCGCAAACTTGGCTGCTTACTACGCGTCAATGAAGTAAAACTGTATAGCCATTTCGCTGTGAAATAGGATAATATTCAAAGCAGACAAACACTTGTAGAGGTAGGGAATATCCATGAAAAAATTGAGGCGATCATCAAACCATTCAAACTTGATGATGTGCGAGAGGCGCTAGCAGACGTTGGTATCACTGGTATGACGGTATCTGAGGTGAAAGGCTTTGGACGTCAGAAAGGCCACACTGAGCTATATCGCGGTGCTGAATACATGGTGGATTTCCTTCCAAAGGTGAAGCTTGAAATTGTGGTTGCAGAAGAAGTGGCAGCCCAGTGTGTGGACACTATTGTTGAGACTGCGCAAACCGGCAAGATCGGTGATGGTAAGATCTTCGTAACCGACGTTGAGCGCGTTGTGCGTATCCGTACTGGTGAAGAAGACGAAGACGCTATCTAAGCCTCATAGCAACACAAGATCTCAAGCCCTCGCATCGTGCGGGGGCTTTTTGTTTATGCTAGATTGTTTTTATTCCTCCGAAGCCCCAGCCGTATATGACATTCAAACGCTCCCTTATCGCCCTTATTGCCACCTTAACTACCTTAGGTGTGCTTGCCTTTGATTTTTGGCCTCAGGTGCCGGACAAGGATACTGTGGTGGTTACCGATGGTGTGCAGGAACAGCAAGAAAGCAATATCGAGTGTAAGGAGTTTCAAAAACGCCTCACCCTTAGATAAAAATGGGCAGATAAAGGTCTTAGTTTGGAATATCTACAAGCAGAATAAAGCGGGCTGGAAATCAGATTTTGAGTCTTACCTTCCAAAGATTCAGCTCGGGTTACTGCAGGAAGTAAGCATGTCTGAAGAGTTTAAGACATGGCTCTATCATGCAGATTGGATTGGTCAGCAGGCAAAGGCGTTTGAGATGTTTGATGCCTCGGCTGGGGTGTTTAATCTTGCCCATGTCTATCCAAATAAGATTTGTGCGCAGCTCTCTACAGAGCCTTGGCTGAGATTGCCGAAATCGGCGCTGTTTGCTACCTACAAGCTGTCTAATGGTGAGGTGCTAGGAGTAGGGAATCTGCACGGGATTAACTTTACCTTTGGGACAGAGGACTATGCTAAACAGCTTGGCTTGCTTGGCGAGAAGCTCAAAGAGCATAAGGGCCTGTGATTCTTGGCGGAGACTTCAATACTTGGAGTGATAGTCGTTCACAGGCGCTTAGAAAGGCTATGAACAATGCTGGTCTTATCGAGGTAAGCTTTGAGCCTGACAACAGGTCTCGTTTTATGGATGGCGAGGTGCTAGACCATATCTACTACCGTGGTCTAGAGCTTAAAAAGCAGAGGCGCCAACTAGTGACGCCTCTGATCATAATCCATTGTTGGCAAGTTTTGCTTTGATTAAACGCTAACCTTGGTCACGTCTACATATAGCTTAAGCTTTTGACCCGGTTTTAGGTATTTGGATTTATCAAGGTTGTTCCATTTGATCACATCAGATGAACGTACCTTGAAGCGGTTTGCGATAGTGCTGATGTTATCGCCACTACGAACTGAGTAGTAAACAGTGCGAATAACCGCGCCTTGCTTACCTTGCTTCCAAACTACTAGGTCTTGGCCGACACGAATCGTATCTTTTGGCGCCATGCCGTTCCATCTAGCCAGAGATTGAACTGAGACATCGTGCTTCTTAGCGATAGTCCAGAAGCTCTCACCGGACTTCACTTTGTGCGTAACCTTGTAGTCGCCACGAGAGCGAGACTGAGTCTGCTTAAGGCGGTTATCGGCGCTCAGTGCATAGGCGTTAGCATTTTGGCTAGAGGTCGGAACCAGGATGTAAGCACCCGCACGAAGCAGAAGAACTCATGCCGTTGGCGGTCTTGATGGCATCCATAGTCGTGTTATGCGCTTGAGCAATCTGGCTTAACGTATCACCCGGCTGTACCTTATAGCGCGTTACCTTGATGCCTTTACCTCGGTTCTCCTGCACCTGCTTTTCAAACTGCTCTTTTTTCTCAATAGGGATAAGAAGCTGGTGTGGACCTTCTGGAGCCGTTGCCCATTGGTTGTAGGCTGGATTGTAGCTCTGAAGTTCTTTTACTGAAATACCTGCATATTGAGCGGCAATACCTAGATCTAGCTGCTCTTTCGGGTCAACGCTGACCAGAACTGGCTTGTTGGCAATAGGTGGGATGGATACACCATACTTCTCTTGGTTTGCGACTATGTCTGCTAGCGCCATCAGCTTGGGCACATAGCCACTGGTCTCTTTTGGCAGTTTCAGCGAGAAGAAATCAATTGGTTTACCATGACGGCGGTTTTGACGGATAGCACTGCTTACGCGACCACTGCCACTGTTGTAGGAAGCAATCGCATGGTTCCAGTTGCCATCGAAGCGCTCACTTAGGTAAGTCAGATAGTTAAGAGCGGCGTCAGTTGATGCTTCAACGTCACGACGACCGTCATACCAATAGGTCTGCTCTAGACCGTACATCTTGCCCGTGCCCGGAATAAACTGCCATAGGCAGCCGCACTGCCATGCGAGTAGGCAAAGGCGTCGAACGAGCTTTCAACCACAGGAAGTAGGGCTAACTCTAACGGCAGGTTACGCTCTTCAATCTTCTCGGTAATTAGGTATAGGAAAGGTTCGGCACGCTTTGATACGGTGCGAAGGTGGCTTGGGTGTTTAAGATACCAGTTGCGGTAATATTCGACTTTCTTATGGTCAGCCACCGGCAATTCCAGTTGCATGCCGATGCGTTTCCATACGTCTTCTTGTTCCTGAGGCGTTAGCTCTTTGGGTGCTTCAACCTTAGGCTCTATATCTGTCTGTGCTTGAGCCTCATCTTTGATAGGGGCTTGTTCGAGACTGGAATCAGGGTTTTGTTTCGGTGCCTCTGTCTCTGTTGTTTCTGGAGTTTGAGCCACCTGACACCCTGTTAATAGGAGTGCCAGAACAGCTGTGCTTGAGTCTCATCAATTTACCTTTATAACTCTATTTTTCGCGGAAATTCGAATGAGTGTATACAATTAGAAGTGATCTTTCCATTTTCGAAGCGCGGTGAATACCCCGAGCGGGCTCAAATCTTCGGTCTTGTTGCGCACCGAATCCATAATCTCCGGTTGCGTCACCCTAAGAAAAGGATTTATGGCGCTTTCTAGGCCGATCGTGCTCGGAAGTGTTGGTCTCTGTTGGCCTCGCAGCTGGTTTACCCTGTCGCGATATTTTTGTAACTCGCTGTTTCCCGGCTCTACGGCTAGGGCAAAGGCTAGATTGCTGGCGGTATATTCGTGCGCACAAAACACCTGAGTCTTAGAGTCTAAACTGGCCAGTTTGGATAGTGAGCTCCACATCTGCTCTGGAGTGCCTTCGAAGACGCGACCACAGCCAGCAGAGAAAAGCACATCACCGCAAAATAGCTTTTCATCGGCAAGGTATCCAATATGACCTAGGGTATGACCCGGAAGGTCTAAAACCTCGAAGGTTTCGCCGAACAGCTCAAAACTGTCGCCTTGCTGAACTGACTGGCTCAATCCAGCGACAGCATCCTTAGTCGGACCTATTACCTTGGCATCTTTATAAGCGCGCTTTAGAGCAGCCACACCGCCTACATGATCTGCATGATGATGAGTGATAAGTATGGTACTCAATGTGAGCTCATGCTGCTGTAAGTAGTTGATTACTGGTTGGTGATCGCCCGGATCGACTACAGCGCACTCACCTTGGTTATTGTGAATCAGCCAGATGTAATTATCGTTAAATGCAGGTATGCTTTTTACTACTAACATTAAAAAGTTCCTTTGATTGAGCTATGGACGGCCATTGAATGCGACCCGCTCGTATATCCCGAAAAATAGAGCAACCACATTCGTGGTCAGAACTGCCTAAGCACACTTGGGTGTTCGATACTATTCAAACGCGCCTGGATGAGTGGTGCCCTAAGCTGTTTGGCTACCATATGCTTAAAGTGGGCGGGTTAAGCTCCGAGCTTACCAGTTGCAACTGCAACATTCAGCACCAAATTAATCTCGATAGTGTTAATCCTATTCATAATATTGTGGCCGATGCGTACGACCTTCCGTTCCTAGAAAAAAGCATAGATGTGGTACTGATGGCGCACCAGTTGGACTACTGCTTAGACCCTCACAGATTACTTCGTGAAGTGGATAGGGTAATGATAGACGATGGCTATCTGATACTGACTGGCTTTAACCCTATCAGTTTGACCGGCTTGAATAGCTTGATGCCATGGCGAAAGCATAACTTGCCATGGAGTGGTCGAATGTTTACCCCATACCGAGTGCAAGATTGGCTGAGTGTATTGAACTACCAGGTGGTGCATTTGGATAGCTACGCCATGATTCCGGCAAAGAAGCAAAGGGCTATCTGGACTTGGATGGAGAATGCATTCGGCGATTGGAGTGCACCGTTTTGTAGCCTTTATTTCATCGTGGCGCGAAAGCTACTTATCCGCTTAAACCGATAAAGCCTCACTGGAAATTAAAGCGTCGCTTATCCCCAGTGAGCGTTAACTATAGGGTTAAGCCGACTCCTGATAGCCAGTGTCGACATCGGTAGGGTTGTCTGCAGCAGCGCGAGCGATTTCATCACAGATCTCATTCTCTCTGTGGCCAGCGTGACCTTTCACCCATTTCCATTCTATCTTGTGGCGCTGAGCTTCAGAATCTAGTGCTTTCCACAGGTCGACATTGATAACGGGCTTCTTATCAGCCTTTTTCCAGCCACGTTTTTTCCAGCCGTGGATCCACTGTGTGATACCTTGTCTGACGTATTGGCTATCTGTGGTCAAAACCACCTCACAAGGCTCTTTAAGCAGCTTGAGTGCCTCTACCGCGGCCATCATTTCCATACGGTTGTTGGTGGTGCGTTTAAAACCCTTGGCGATCTGCTTTTCGTGTCCTTTATAGCGCAGTACAATCCCATATCCGCCAGGACCTGGGTTTCCTAAGCAGGAACCATCAGTGAAAATTTCAACTTGTTTGAGCATGTTTTGGTATATTAGGGTCTGATGACCTTCTGCGTTTGAATTTTGCTCGAGTCAGAAACGATTTAATCGCGGCGAGAACCTTGTAGCTAGTCATCTAAGCAAAAGGGGCTCAACAAAGAGTAAATCGTTTCTGGCCGAGCCCTTTGGGTAGCGTTTGTTCGGTATTTCTACCGCGTTAGACACTTTTCATGTAGAACCACTACACCTAAAAGTGTCTGCCTTGTATAAAAGCCGAACAACTCGCTACAAAAACGAACTCATAAGGTCTTCAGACCCTAATCCTTAGCCGATGCCATAGTCTGACACAGTTTTATTTATGAATACTAGCAACAAATCACATCGTATCGTGGTGCTCGATACCGAAACCACAGGTATGAACCGCGAAGGTGGCCCTACCTATCTTAATCATAGAATCATCGAGATAGGTGCGGTTGAGATCATTGACCGCAAGCTGACTGGCCGTCATTTTCATGTCTATATCAAGCCTAATCGAGAGATCCAACCTGATGCGATTACGGTCCACGGTATTACCGATGAGTTTTTGCTAGATAAGCCAGACTATAAAGAGATACACCAAGAGTTTCTTGAATTTATCGATGGTGCAGAGCTGGTGGCTCACAATGCGCCCTTCGACGTCGGCTTTATGGATTACGAATTCAGCATGCTGGATCCTGCGATAGGTAAAACGGCGGATCACTGTCAGATCACTGATACCTTGGCTATGGCTAAACGCATGCCAAACATGCCGAGTCGTAAAAACCTAGACTCGCTTGCAAAGCATTACACCATAGACATCTCCGCACGTGTGCTTCACGGCGCATTGCTCGATGCTGAGATTCTGGCAGACGTATACCTTGCGATGACGGGGGGTCAAACAGACTTGGAGTTTGCTAGCGCTAATGGCAGTTCCGCAGGACAAGCCCAAGGTATTACGCGCGCGGCTGGGGGCAGAAAATTGAAGGTCATTAGAGCTACAGATGAAGAGCTAGTCGCCCATAGTGAGCGACTCAAGTTGGTTAGCGAAGACCTGAACTGGTAAAAAACGCCTTGCTTAGCAAGGCGTTTTGTCATTTAGGAGGCTTGTGTAATCGCCTCTGGAGTCTGAACCCCGGCGCTTAGCATTTCAGGCTCAAAATCATCTACGTTGATAGATCGCATTCTGTGCTCCTCCGCTTCTAGCAGTACTTCAGCTTCTTCTTGAGTGATGGCTCCTGCTTCTAATCCCTCTTTCGCGATTAGGTCTAAGCGAGTAAAGGCACGCTTGGTCTGTAGATGAGTACATACCTTGTCGAAGATAGGCTCAGCTTGCAGTATCACGGTCAGTGCCAATTCAAGTTGACCTTGAACATTGTGTTTCGATGGCTCTAAGTATTGGTTACGTGCCAAACGTGTACGAGTCGAACTTGGGGTTTGTAGGATACGTGCTAGCTTGCTATCCAACTTATCACTCGGTGCTTTACGGACGCGACCAATTGGCATTAGTAGAACTTTGAGTGACGCACCTACCCATTTGACAGGGAAGTTGCTCAGGAAGTCATGCATAGCAGATTCAAGCTCATGTAGGCTGTTTTGCGCAGCCCAATGCACCAGCGGTAAGTCCTCTGCAGGGCGGCCGTCTTGCTCGAAGCGCTGCAGCACAGCTGAGCATAGATAGAGCTGGCTCAACATGTCCGCAAGACGAGCGGACATACGCTCTTTACGTTTGAGTGAGCCTCCTAGCATCAACATAGAGATGTCTGAAAGAAAGGCTAGATTGGCACTGTAGCGTTGAGTTTCTGATAGTAGCGCTTGGTTGGCCCTTTTACTGCGCTGTAAGAGCCCAAGCCGTCTGTCACTGAAAAGGTAAGGCTTCGCACTAGGTTACTCATTGCAAAACCAACGTGACCAAACAGAGCTTTATCAAAATCGGCTAACGCTTTGGCATCAGTAGAATGAGCCGCTTCCATCTCTTTTAGCACATATGGATGACAACGAATCGCGCCTTGACCATAGATCATCAAGGAGCGAGTCAGAATATTTGCCCCCTCTACGGTAATAGAGACTGGTGCGCCTTGGTATCCACGAGCAAGGAAGTTTGATGGACCAAGCATGACCCCTTTACCGCCGGCAATATCCATTGCATCTATGGAGGCTCTTTGGCTTAGATGGGTACAGTGGTATTTAACGATAGCGGAAATAACCGAAGGCTTTGCACCTTGGTCAATAGCACTCATGGTGAGAAGGTTTACTGCCTCAAGTAGGTAAGCACTACCGGCAATACGTGCCAATGGTTCCTCAATCCCCTCCATTCGACCAATAGGCTGTTTGAATTGGCGGCGAATACGAGCATAAGCGCCGATAGCGAGGGCATTGGTTTTCACCCCACCTGTGTTGGTGGATGGTAGGGTGATCGCCCTTCCCACAGACAAGCATTCCACAAGCATACGCCATCCTTGGCCCGCCATTTTCGGACCACCTATGATGAAGTCGAGAGGCACGAATAGCTCTTGTGCTTGGGTTGGTCCATTTTGGAACGGAATGTTGAGTGGGAAGTGGCGACGTCCGATCTTGACGCCGTCAAGGTTAGTTGGGATAAGTGCGCAGGTGATGCCCAAATCTTGCTCTTCACCTAACAATCCATCTGGGTCTCGTAGTTTAAAGGCTAGGCCAAGTACGGTCGCAACTGGTGCTAGGGTGATGTAGCGCTTATTCCAAGTCAGCTTCATCCCAAGCACTTTCTTGCCTTTCCATTCTCCCTCACAAACCACACCAAAATCTGGGATAGCACCGGCATCTGAGCCTGCTTCGGGGCTAGTGAGCGCGAAGCAAGGGATCTCTTTGCCTTCGGCTAATCTAGGTAGGTAATAATCTTGCTGGTCTTTGGTGCCGTACATTTGAAGCAGTTCACCCGGGCCTAGAGAGTTAGGGACACCTACGGTTGAAGCAACCACAATCGATGTACCTGCAAGGCGTTGCAGAACAAGGGCTTGTGCGTACGCTGAAAACTCTAAACCGCCATATTTCTTTTCAATGATCATGGCGAAGAACTTGTGTTTTTTGAGGAACTGCCATACCTCTGGAGCATATCTGCCATTTCGTGAGTGATCTCAAAATCATTGATCATGGCGCACAGTTCGTTCACTGGACCATCAAGAAATGCTTTCTCTTCTGCGGTAAGTACTGACTTCTCGACCTTCTTTAGAAACTCCCAATCTGGTTTACCTTGAAAGAGTTCTGCTTCGAACCAGGTTGTGCCTGCATCGAGAGCCTCTTTCTCGGTTTGTGACATAGGAGGAAGAACCTTACGAAATGCACTCAATATCTTGCTTGAAACGGTTTTTTGACGCCATTCATCGAACATCATGAAAGCAGATACAGATAATAAGACTAACCAAGCTGCAAATGAGAAGCCTGCGAAGATGCTGGCAACAACTAATGCTGAGGTACTAGCTAGAAAGGTGGTGAAAAGGGTCGTTCTTCTATATAGACAGACTGATGCTGTACCTAAAAGAGTGAGTAATGCGACAAGCAGTTCCATGATATTTGGCTCTCCGTGTTTTAAAGCCTGATGCTTATAATATAGGTAAGAGGTCTAACCAGATCAAAATAGTATCTTAATTGTTAAAATATTGTGAATTGAGTTGGTTTGTTTTTGTGATCTTCATCGACAGATAACAGTGATGAAAATGTGTTCGGTTGTTTGTTTCGAACCATCAAATATGGGTGTTGGATACTCGACACTGATCGCGGTTTCTTGTTACATTCGATGTAACAAAATCAAAATACCCTAAAGGGAGAGAACGCTGTGTATCAGGACCTAATAAAGAGTGAGCTAACTGAGGCGGCACAAGTGCTGCAAGCCTTCATCAGTGATGAAAACAACATCAAGCAGATTGAAAAGGCAGCTAAGCTTATCGCTGACTCTTTTAAGCAGGGTGGTAAGGTTCTATCTTGTGGTAACGGTGGTTCTCATTGCGACGCTATGCACTTTGCGGAAGAGCTAACGGGTCGCTATCGTGAAAACCGTCCAGGCTATCCTGGCATTGCTATTTCAGATCCAAGTCATCTCTCTTGTGTGAGTAACGACTTCGGTTATGACTTTGTGTTCTCTCGTTATCTTGAAGCTGTAGGCCAACAAGGAGACGTATTGTTTGGTCTTTCTACATCAGGTAATTCAGGTAACGTACTTAAGGCTATTGAGACGGCGCAGCAAAAAGGAATTAAAACCATCGCCTTAACCGGTAAAGATGGTGGCAAGATGGCTGGTTTGGCTGATGTGGAGATTCGTGTACCGCACTTTGGTTACGCAGACCGTATCCAAGAGGTGCACATCAAGATTATCCACATTATTATTCAGCTGATTGAAAAAGAGATGGAAGCGTAATCGCTAATCGGGTAGGAGAGAGTTATGTGTGAACTGCTTGGCATGAGCGCGAATGTGCCAACAGATATCTGTTTTAGTTTTACTGGTCTGATGCAGCGTGGTGGTAACACTGGGCCGCATAAGGATGGCTGGGGGATTACCTTTTATGAAGGTAAGGGGTTCCGCACCTTCAAGGATCCGAATCCAAGCTGTGACTCAAAGATAGCTGATCTCGTTCAAAACCTACCTATCAAGAGTTGCGCGGTAGTAAGCCATATTCGTCAAGCCAATCGCGGGGCTGTGAATCTTGAGAATACTCATCCTTTCACTCGAGAGCTTTGGGGACGCTATTGGACCTTTGCTCACAACGGTCAGCTGACGGGGTATCAAGACCTACCTGTGGTTCGCCATCGCTCTGTGGGCAAAACCGATAGTGAAAAGGCTTTCTGCTGGCTGCTAGACAAGCTTGAAGAGCGATATCCTCAGCCGCCAGAGGATATGGAACAAGCGTTCAAGTATCTGGTTAAGCTGTGTGATGAGTTGCGAGAGCTAGGCGTATTCAACATGCTCTTGTCCGACGGTGAATACGTGTTGGCTTATTGCACTAATCACCTCTATTACATTACCCGTCGTGCACCGTTCGGTAAGGCGAGCCTTATTGATGAGGATGTGACTATCAACTTCCAAGAGGAAACCACACCCAATGATGTGGTTTCTGTGATAGCTACTCAACCTCTAACCGATGATGAGGTTTGGCATAGGCTCAAACCAGGGGAGTTCACCCTGTTTAGGAATGGCGAGCTGATCGGCGGTAATGCCGATGCGCTGATTGATGTCGCTTACGCGGAAGCCAAGCCAAAAAGTCAGGCACCAACAGAGGCCCTTGAAGATTAGTTTATAGTGGCTCGGCGACGAGCCGCTGTGAAACCAAGCAAGGCCAACCAGATAAGATTTAAGCTACCACCACTCGACTTATCTTTTTTAGGCTCAACACTTTGAGTCTCATTACTAACTACTTCTACAACACCTTCTAATCGGTTTTTCTCTTCAGTTCTTAGATGAACAGTAATATCTGGGTCTATCTGATTGTTGAGAATGTCGGTAATCCAATCGGCATAGTCTGCAACTTCAGTGAAAACAGAGGTTATAGGGTAGTTTGGGTCACCGCATTTTTTAGGGCCGAAGCTAGTAATACCGATTAGAACATTTCTACCGTTCCTTCTTCCATATACAGGGCCACCGGAGTCACCATTACAGGTTGAATTCAAAAGTCCAGAGTACTGGTTGTAATAGCCAGTAAAACAGATATGAGAATCAAGGATCTTATCCCCATACTGTAAACGACAGGTATCGTTAGTAACGAGATTTAGGTTTACCTTCTGTAGATAGTTTGTATTCTTTTCGTCTTGGGAGGTATTACCATGACCGATAGCTACAAAAAGGTTATTCAAGTCTTGTCGGTAAGTTTCGTATCTATCCCATCCCACGATTTCCCCAACCTGTCTCGGCGCCTCTAATTTGAGGATCGCAATATCATTTGGTAGCCCTTGGCGCACCGAGTCAACATAGTCTTTACGATAATAGATATCTGAGACTCTGCGGCTAAAACCGTGGTGTTGCGGGTGATGATGAATCTCGTGCTGTGGCTTAAAAACAACCGAGGTATAGAGTTGGGTTAGGTCATCGCCATAGATGCAGTGAGCTGCGGTAAGAATGTGCTCTGGATCAATCAATACACCGCCACAATAGGGAAAATATTTATCATCAGAAAGGTAGCCAGTTGGATCAACGTAAAGGCTCATAAAAGAAGGGTACTGATCCACATCGGCATTTATACCATTGACTATGTATGCTGAATTTCCATCAGCTTGAGCGCTACCTATTGATGCAAAACTTGCAAAAGTAATAGCAAAAAATGATTTCAAGTTCATTTGAGTTTCCTTATCTCCCCCCCAGGTGACAAAGAAACAAAGACTACCGCTAACTTAAAGTTACTTTCCATATGCAACAAAAAACTAGTGTACGGTTTATTTTTTGGATGTGATCTGACGCATTTCTATTGGCACAAAAAACAGGCCTTAAGCTGTTTTTATCGTCTATTGCCAGGTTACTCGGCCGGACAAGATGTCTTGTACTACCTTAGGGTAGAGTTGATGCTCTGCCTTTTGCACCTTTGCCATTAGAGATTCAGCGCTCTCTAGTGGCTCAATCGCTACCTTTATCTGCTCTATGATAGGACCGCTATCGAGTTCAGGGGTAACAAAGTGCACGCTACTTCCGTGTTCACTATCTCCTGCATCTATAGCTCTTTGATGAGTATTGAGGCCAGGATATTTAGGTAGCAGGGAAGGGTGGATGTTTATCATCTTACCAAGATAACGGTTCACAAAGCCTTCGCTCAGGATACGCATATAACCAGCAAGCACTATAAGGTCAGGTTGGTAGGTATCGATGATCTTCATTACTTCTGCATCAAAAGACTCTCGGTCGGAGTAATCTTTGTGCGATAGAGTATGAGATGGAATCGTCGCTTGCTTTGCGCGCTCTAGGCCGTAAGCATCAGCGCGGTTACTGATAACCACACTGACTTGACCGTCGATTTCGCCCTTAGCGCAAGCATCTATGATTGCCTGCAGGTTACTTCCATTCCCTGAAATTAGGACGACGATCTTTTTCATCGTTACTTGATCTCTACTTGCTCTTCTTCAGCGGTAGCTTGTGCAATCTGACCGATAACCCAAGCGTTCTCGCCTTCAGCTTTTAGAAGCTCAACAGCAGCGTTAGCTTGGTCTTGTGGTAGAGCCACGATCAGGCCAACACCACAGTTGAAGGTACGGTACATCTCATGAGTTGTAACGTTGCCGTTCTCTTGCAGCCAGTTGAACACGGTAGGCCATTGCCAGCTGTTCCCGTCGATAACCGCTTTAGTGCCTTCAGGAAGTACGCGTGGGATGTTTTCCCAGAAGCCACCACCAGTGATGTGAGAGATAGCGTGGATATCATGCTTCTCAATCATCTTCAGTGCAGACTTGATGTAGATCTTAGTTGGCTCTAGTAGGTGCTCACCTAGAGTCTTGCCTTCAAGGTCTTGGCTAAGGTCAGCTTCAGAAACTTCTAGGATCTTACGAACTAGTGAGTAGCCGTTTGAGTGTGGGCCACTTGAACCAACTGCGATTAGTGCATCGCCAGCCGCTACTTTAGTACCATCGATGATTTCTTGTTTCTCAACAACACCAACACAGAAGCCAGCAACATCATAGTCGTCGCCTTCGTACATGCCTGGCATTTCAGCAGTTTCACCACCGATCAGTGCACAACCACTCTGTACACAACCTTCAGCAATACCTGCAACTACATCTGCAGCTGTATCTACGTCGAGCTTCCCTGTCGCGTAGTAATCTAGGAAAATAGAGGCTCAGCACCTTGAACGATTAGGTCGTTAACACACATAGCCACTAGGTCGATGCCGATGGTGTCGTGTTTTTTCATGTCCAAAGCGAGACGCAGTTTAGTGCCCACACCATCCGTACCAGAAACCAGTACAGGCTCCTTGTACTTAGTTGGTAGTTCACACAATGCGCCAAAGCCACCGATGCCACCCATGACTTCTGGACGACGAGTGCGCTTTACAGCACCTTTAATTTTGTCAACCAGTGCGTTGCCAGCGTCGATATCTACACCAGCGTCTTTGTAGCTAAGAGAAGCCTTGTTACCACTCACGGGAAAGTCCTCGAATAAATAGTTAGGGAAGAAAAATCGGCGCTATTCTAACAAGGGTCAAGTCGCAATAGCAAACGTTTGCGCAGTTATTTTTTATAAAAGGAAGCATGCGACTGTGCTCGCATACTTATGGTTGTTCGTTATATAATTCACAGGTTTATAGTTACGTTTTCTGGAGATAGAGATGAAAGTCGTTGAGGTGAAGCACCCACTTGTTAAACACAAAATTGGTCTGATGCGTGAAGGGGACATCAGTACTAAGCGTTTTCGCGAGTTGGCGACTGAGGTAGGTAGCCTACTAACCTACGAAGCAACAGCAAACTTTGAGACAGAGCGAGTAACTATTGAAGGCTGGAATGGCCCAGTAGAGATCGACCAAATCAAGGGTAAAAAGGTAACTGTAGTGCCTATCCTTCGTGCGGGCCTTGGCATGATGGACGGCGTGCTTGAGCATATGCCAAGTGCAAAGATCAGCGTTGTAGGTGTTTACCGTGATGAGGAAACCCTAGAGCCTGTGCCTTACTTCAATAAGCTAGCGTCAAACATCGATGAGCGTATTGCTCTGGTTGTTGACCCTATGCTAGCAACTGGCGGTTCTATGATTGCAACTATCGATCTTCTAAAAGAATCAGGTTGTAAGAACATTAAAGCGCTAGTTCTAGTAGCGGCACCTGAAGGTATTGAAGCACTAGAAAAAGCACATCCAGACATCGAGCTTTACACTGCAGCTATCGATGAGTGTCTAAACGATAAGGGTTATATCGTTCCTGGTCTTGGCGATGCAGGCGATAAAATCTTCGGTACTAAGTAAGAATAAAGTCAAGGCGCACTCCATAGGTTTGCGCCTACCTGTCTAGTCACTTATCATTTCATAACACCTTCATATTATTGAGTTCTGTATGCGAATTTGTGCGTTTTTGGCGGTAGCGTTAACTTCTTTTTCTAGCTTTGCGGCGACCAAGGTCAATCTATTTGATGTAGAGGCTGTGGTCTACGAACAACAAGCGGATGCGAAGTACAGCGGTGAGGAGTTAGCTCGCCGTAGCGGTATGCGTGAGGTTATCGTAAAGGCGACTGGTAACAGTGCCTCTTTGGATAACCCAGTAGTAAAGAAGGCGATCAGCAAAGCAGTCGTTTCCTTTCTACTATTTCTCCTTCTGAGCAGGGCGGACAACCGACACTTAAGATGTCGTTTAACCCGCGTCAGATCCAAGCGTTGCTGCAGCAAGCGGAACTGCCATATTGGCAGAAGAGCGTGCCAAAGTATTGGTATGGGTAGTGGAAGATAACGGTTATGACCGCACCATTAGCTGGGAACAATCAGGACGTACGTCGGTAGCCAACCTAAACTCTGTTTCTCGTCAAAAGGGCTTACCAGTAGTGGTACCTGTGGGTGATATCGACGATGTAACTAGCATTAAGGCAACTGAGCTATGGGGTAACTTTACCGAGCAGATTTCTGCATCGAGTCAGCGCTATGATGCTGATGCAGTTGTGGTTGTGCGCATTGAGCGCAATGGTAATCAGCAAAAACTGCGTTGGACGCTATACGATGATAAGCCTCAATACATTGCCGATCCGAGCCTTGCAACTGTAACTGGACAAGAAAGCGGTACTAATCAGCAGGTAACCGAGGCATTTGTTGCTGAGCTTGGTCGCTACTACGCGGACAAGAGCGCTGCCAAGGGCAGTGGTGAGGTTGCTTCTTCTATTACCGTAAACTTCGGTGGTATCGAGTCGGCGAAAGATTTCTTCACTGTTGAGAAGATGCTTCAAGGTCTACCAAGCGTAGCGTCGGTTGAGCTTGAAAAGGTAACCGGTAGCAGTGTGGATTACCGTGTGAACCTGCTTACTGACCAAGCAGATTTCCAACGTGAACTGCTGCGTAGCAATAAGGTAACTGAAACCACTCCAGCTATCCCAGCCACCTTGCCTGAGCCAGCACCAGAGGCTGTAACTCCAGCTGAAACAGCGCCGGATGCGACTGCTCCTGAAACGCCTCAGCCAGAGCCTGTACCAGAAGAAGAGCAAGAGCTCTACTTTGAATGGAGCTAGACAGAAGAATAAAAATAACCCCGCAACTGCGGGGTTATTTGTATCTGTTATTTAGACGAGAATCTTTCGTCTTCTTCTTGTTTGTACTCGGAAAGTTTTTTCAGCTTCAGTCCAAGTTCGCGTCCGCGAAGGCGGCTAAACAGTAGATTACCGGTGAAGGTAATGGTCACCAAAATCAACTCTGCTACGGCTAACCAACGCTCTCCTTCATCCACATAAATAAGCGTCAGAGAGTGCAGGAAGTAGAGGAGTAGAACAAAGTTACTCCAAGCGAAGGTATAAGGTTTTGCCTGCAATATGCCTTTAATAGGAAATAGCAGCGGCACAGCCCAAACCAAGGTCAGTACTAAAGCACTGAATTCAGCTGGCGGTGAGATAATAGAGTGCCATGCACATACAAAGGCGAGTAAGGAAAAATGACCCAGCTGTGCAACTCTAAGTGCCGCTCTGGTGTTAGGCGCCATTTCCGCACTCATTATAGGATCTCTAGCACTTGCTCTGGTGGGCGACCGTGACGTGCTTTGCCTTCATTTACCACAATAGGGCGCTCAATCAGCTTTCGGTGTGACAGCATGGCGTCGAAAAGCTGCTCATCGGTTACATCTTCTGCACCTAGGTTAAGCTCTTTGTAATCCGCTTCTTTAGTGCGCATCATCTCGCGCACATTGCTCAGCTCTAATTGAGAGTAAAGCGCTTTTAGGCCGTCTTTAGTCAGCTCAGCTTGCAGATACAGAACTACCTCTGGCTCGATGCCTTTCTCTTCCAGCAGAGCTAGGGTTTGACGGCTCTTGGAGCAGCGAGGGTTGTGGTAAATGGTTACAGGCATAAAAGTTCCTTTTAGATTAGTTTTGTAGCGCCATAAATTGGTCACGTTGTTGCAATAGCTGGTCGATTCTTGCGTCGAACCTAGCTTGTTGTAGGCTGCCTAACTCAGAGAGTTGTGCAGCCTGAGTAAAGCTCTGGATGGCTCTATTCCAGTTTGCGTTTAGAGCATAAAGCTCACCACGAGCGGCTACCTCATTGGCCGAGTCACCTAGGCTCGCATACGCCTTACTCAAAAGATGCCAGCCATTGGTGTCTTTTGGGTTGTCATGGGTGAAGCGTTGCAGTGTTCTTACTGCTCGGTCGTACTCTTCGTCTTCTATCATGACATTAGCTAGGTTGATGGTTAACACTGGGTTTCTTGGCTTAGTTTCAAGCGCAGTTTCAAGCATAGCTTGCGCTTCTTTGCCTTTATCACTTTCGATATAGAAGTCTGATAGAGCATCCAAGATAAAATTGTTATTCGGGAACTGCTTTTTAAGCTCCATCAACAAAGGCTCGGCTTTGTCCAATTGCTTAGTGTCTAAGTAGACCAAGGCCTTACCGTAGAGGTAGGCTGGTTTAGTTTCAGCAGAGGCACGTTTTTCTTTACGCTGAAGCCAATCAAGGGCGGCATCACTGTTGATACCTACATAACGAGCAACTATACGAGACTTGGCGAAATGAAAGTCCAGCGATGAAGGTACAGGTTTTATTGGGTACTTATTCGCTCTCGCCCTTGAGTCGGTGATACGGTCTTCAGGCAATGGGTGAGTCAACAGCATAGGTGGTGGCTTACTGGCATAGCGGTACTCATCCGCCAAGCGGCCAAAGAACATTGGCATAGCATGAGGGTCGAACCCTGCCTTAATAAGGGTATTCATACCCACGCGATCGGCTTCTTTCTCATTGCTTCTGGTGTAGTTGATAGAGCTTTGTATCGCGCCTGCTTGAGTCGCGGTAATCGCAGCAATACCAGCCTCTGGGGCTGCAATAGCAAGAAGAATGGACCAGCCAGAGCGGCGATAGTCAGCGGCGTTTTACGAGCCTGATCTTCCATGCGTCTAGCAAGGTGTCTTTGGGTAACGTGCGCTATCTCGTGCGCCACTACCGAGCGAGCTCACCCTCAGAGTTGGCGTGCAGGAATAGGCCTGTATGCAGAGCCACATAGCCACCAAAGAAAGCGAATGCGTTAATGTTACGATCGCGAATCAAGAAGAAGGTAAACGGCGTTTTTACGTCATCGGCGTTAGCCACCAGACGATAGCCTAGAGCGTTTATATATTCGTTTAGAACCGGGTCATTGATCACCGGTTGGCTCGCGCGCAGCAGACGCATATAGCGTCACCATAGTTATTTTCTTGATCTATGGTCAGCGTTGCGCCAGCGGCAGTGCCGATGTCGGGTAAATCTGAGGTGTTGGCCCAAGCGGGAGAAGTCATGCACAATGACGAGCTGAGAACAACGGCCAGCATTGATCGTAATGGCTTTTTCTTGAAGGGATTCAACAAACACTTCCTATTTGAACTGTAACTCGAGTTTGTGGCTAGCTGCCACATAGTTACGACCACTCCTGGGAGAAATGGTTTCGTTTTTACTCCATTGATGGCTATACATTACCATCCATAGCCAGCTCGGGTATACAGCATCTGTTAAAAAGAATTACAATACTCCTTTTATGGAAAGCTTAAGCATGACAACGAGTGTGTTAGATTTAACAAAAGAGCGTTGCCCCATGTCATTGCTGCTTGCAAAACGAGCTAGCCTTAATATTACAAGCGGACATGATCTCAAGCTTTTAGTCAGTGATAAGAGCTCTGTGGAAGACATGGTGCGATATTTTGAGCGCCATCAATGGCGAACTCAGCTTGAACACACATCCGATTGTTATCAACTTACGATTATCAAAGAGTAGTTATTCATGCTTAAAATGTTGAGTCAGTGGTACCAGCGACGTTTTTCTGACCCACATGCGGTGAGCTTGGTTGTTATCATCCTAGCTGGCTTCATAACTATCTATTTCTTTGGCGGTTTGATTGCACCACTTCTGGTAGCAATTGTGCTCGCTTATCTTCTTGAATGGCCTGTAACTCAACTTGTTAGATTTGGTTTGCCTCGCTCCTTTGCGGTGGTCTGTGTGCTGCTGATGTTTATCAGTTTGGTGCTGGTGGCAATCATAGGCATAGTGCCAACCATCTGGCAGCAGGTGGGTAACCTTATCAACGATATTCCTAGCATGTATCTCGAGCTTCAGGGCTATATCCACTCTATCCCAGAGCGCTATCCTGAGCTTGCCAATATTACCAATGTTGAAACCATCTTTGGTGATGTGAAGAACAAGGTAGTAGGCATGGGTGAGACCATAGTGAAGGGCTCTTTGGCATCGCTAGTGAGCTTGGCAACCGTAGGTATCTATCTAATTTTGGTACCTCTGCTTATCTTTTTCTTGCTTAAAGATAAAGAAGAGATGCTGGGTATGCTCGGTGGCATTCTGCCTCAAAATCGTAATCTGGCTGACCAAGTTTGGCACGAGATGAACGAGCAAATCTCTAACTATATCCGCGGCAAGGTGCTAGAGATCTTGATTGTGGGTCTGGTGAGTTATATTACCTTCTATATTCTTGACCTGCGCTACTCAGCTTTGCTCGCAGTTGCAGTGGGTTTATCAGTATTGATCCCTTATATCGGTGCTGCGGCTGTGACCATCCCAGTAGCTATCGTTGGTCTGTTCCAGTGGGGCTTATCACCGCAGTTTTATTATCTGCTGGTTGCCTACGGCATCATTCAGGCGCTCGATGGTAACGTGCTCGTCCCAATCTTGTTCTCTGAGGCAGTAAACCTGCACCCTGTGGCAATAATTGTGTCTGTATTGGTGTTCGGTGGTCTGTGGGGATTCTGGGGGATTTTCTTCGCTATTCCGCTTGCAACCCTAGTTAAGGCGGTTATCAATGCCTTTCGACATACAGAAGAGATAGCCAGTAAGGCAGAAACGTAAACAAGCTTTAATTCTAGAAAAACAGCGCACCATTGGTGCGCTGTTTTCTTTTAGTCGTGGCAGAACTTTGCTTTGTAGCTTGATGCCTTGCCAAAGAAGATAATCGGCAAGAAGGTGATGGGCATACACAACAGGCCAATAATTGACTCATAATAGAGGACTGCACCCATAGAGCCGACAATGCCGATCATTACAGCGGTGACAATGATCTTGTGGATGATAGGGAAGCTTTGAGAGAAGTTTGCGTATTGTGAAATCATTGGGCTTTCCGAGAAAAACGATTATTTGAGCATAGTGATGACGTTTTATAATGATTTCAGAGTGCGTGAAGTTGTTGGCGGTAACAAGTTAATAAATATCATCTTTTATCAGGATTAGAACTTTTAATCTGAATGACATTGATTGAGGAGAGTTCTGTTAATCTGGTCCTAGCATTTGCCTAGATTATAGGTTGCCGTTCTATATCTTAGGTAGCTCATGTTTTTTTAGACACAAGGTAATTTCGCTAAAATTGTCTTACAAGCGCCGTGCTTAAAGGGCTTTATTTATCAGTCAGATACAAAAAAGCCGCTTTTCAGCGGCTCGTTTTAGATTATTGGTTCAGATAATCCAACACAACTTCATGGTGAGTCTTGGTTTTGAACTTGTTGAACACATGTTCAATGACACCATTCTCGTCGATCAAGAAACTGATGCGGTGCAAGCCGTCATAGACCTTACCCATAAATTTCTTCTCGCCCCATACCCCAAACTGGTCTGCTGCTGAATGGTCTTCGTCTGAAAGAAGGGTGAAATTTAGCTCATCACGTTCGATAAACTTACCTAGGCGCTTGACTGGATCGATACTTACGCCTAGAACCACTACGTTATGAGCGTCCAGCTCAGCTTTGATATCACGTAAGCCTTGAGCCTGAACCGTACAACCTGGAGTCATTGCTTTAGGGTAGAAATAGAAAAGAACCTTCTTTCCTTTAAAGTCTTTAATTGATACTTCTTTGCCGTCTTGGTCTAGAAGAGTGACGTCCGGTGCAGGAGTGCCTGCTTGCAAGGTTTGCATACCGTTTCCTTTTTTATCCATTGTTCAGAAAGTTGAGTGTGCCGGTAACGCCTAAGCGTTCGCACAATGCGGTGAAGGCTTCTTGAAGCTCCATCAGGTTATACTCGTCTGACAGTGAAGCGGTCAGACTGATTTGAAATTGGTCGTCTTCGGTTTGGGCCCTGTCTTTTGTTAGGGTTCGAGCGCTTAGGGAGTCCAGACCGATATTCCGTTCAGCAAAAAAGTGCGTGATGCCTTCGGTCAGTCCAACCTTATCGTCCGACTGGATATGAGCCTCTAGGGTAAAACTTTGGCTGGTCTCTCTGTGTCTTGAGGTACGCTTCATCATGGTGATCAGGTCTTGCTCTTGTCCTAGAGCGGGCAGGGCATGTTCGACGCGGGCAATCTGCGCGTTGTTGCCGGAGACTAGCATGATAAGTGTGAACTCATTACCAAAGATGGCAATACGGCTGTCGATGATGTTACAACCGGTCTCTGAGAGAGGTGGATAACCTGGTTACCGATACCTGCACGGTCTGAGCCAACTGCAGTGATGACGAGGTGTTGAGACATAGGGCATATCCTTAGCAAAATCGGCAATAGTGCCGCCCAAAACTTGGGAGAATTTTAATATTTTACACGCTTTGTTTTTTGCTGTGATCAGAATTGTTAGAATTTTTTGAAATGGCGCAGACGATTTTGTCATGTATCAGGCTTTATGCAAAATAAGCGCAAATAATGCAATTCTTCTCACACTATCCCTTGTATCAGCCAAGCCCTATCAAGTACCATGCAAATTCAATAACGTTTAGGGAGTGAATCATGTTTTCAGGAAGTATCGTTGCTTTAATCACACCGTTTAATCAAGATGGCGAAGTAGATTACAAGAGCCTACGAAAACTGGTGGAACACCATATCGAAGCGGGTACAGATGCCATCGTTGCAGTAGGTACCACTGGTGAGTCAGCAACTTTGACTGTTGAAGAACATGTGAAGGTCGTAAATAAAACCGTTCAGTTTGCAGCAGGTCGTATTCCTGTTATCGCTGGTACGGGTGCAAATGCGACTCACGAAGCGGTCACATTCAGCCGTCTGTTGAACGATTCAGGCATCGCAGGCTGTCTAAGCGTGACTCCTTACTACAACAAGCCGACTCAAGAAGGTTTGTATCAGCATTTCAAAGCTATCTCTCGCGTAAGCACAGTGCCAATTATCCTATACAACGTACCAGGCCGTACTGGCGTTGATATGTCTCCTGAAACCGTTGCTCGTCTGTCTAAGCTCGACAACATCGTGGGTGTTAAGGATGCAACAGGCGATCTAGATCGCGTTGCGAAACATAAGGAACTTTGTGAGAAAGACTTTATCTTATTATCAGGTGATGATGAGACCGGTCTTGATTTTGTTAGGCTAGGTGGTGACGGAGTTATCTCTGTAACCAATAACGTAGCGGCGCAAGATATGGCGAACATGTTCAAGTTGGCTGCTGCGGGCAACTTTGATGAGGCAGAGGTGATTAACCAACGCCTAATGGGTCTGCACAACGGTTTGTTTGTAGAAGCCAGTCCAATTCCAGTAAAATGGGCCGCTTGTCATCTTAAGTTAATTGAACATGGCGGTCTGCGTCTGCCTATGACTCCACTTTCGGAGCAAGGACAGCAGGTAGTTAAAGCGGCTCTAGACCAAGCGAACCTGATTTAGAGCGCTGAATTACGCAACCCAAACGGGTTGCGGTTAGGAGTACCGATGAAGTTTGTTAATCAGCTAGTGGTAAGCTCACTAGCTGTTGCTATTTTAAGTGGCTGTGCCGGCAGTGCTGCCGAGCGTCGCCAAGCGAAAGACGATTTTAAGTATCTAGATGTTGAGTCCACTCCACCTCTAGTTTCCTCTCCAGATCAAACCCTAGAGCACTATCCTGATTACGATATCCCAGCGGGTGATTACACCGGTGGTATCGGTAAGCAGGTTGATATTCGTCCACCACAGCAGGTGCTAGAGCTGATCCCTGGTGCTCGTACTGAGCAAAAGGATGGTGAGGTGACTCTGTGGCTTTTGACCCAAGAAGAGCGTGATAAGGTTTGGGAAACAGTTAAAACCTTGATTGCCGACCAAGATCAAATCTCTTTGGCTGAGGAAACTGAAAACCGCCTTGAGACCGATTGGATCGTTTGGGAAGAAGAAGACGAAGAAGAGACGCTTGCGAGTCGCTATGAGATTGAGCGCTTTGAGCAAAACTCTCGCTACGGTTTTCGTATTAGCCTGATTGGTTGGAAAGAGGGTGGTAAAGAGCTACCTGTCTCTCGCACCAACAAAGAGCGCTATAACACCTTTATGACTAACCTAGTAACTTCTCGTTACGATCAGTTCGTGCGTGAAGAGGCGGCTCGTGAAGCCCTAGAACTAGTTAAGGTTATCCCACTAAGCATGGGTAAAGACCGTAGTGGCCTGCCAATCATCATTGCTCGCGCAGAGTACAATGTGTTCTGGCAACGTGTGCCTGAGCTACTGCCTGTGATGGGCTTTAACCTTGAAGAGCGTAATCAGTCTCAAGGTACTATCAAGGCGAGTTATGTGGCCCCAGATGATGAGTTTTGGGAACGCGTAGGTACTAAGCCTCTTGGCTATAGCCAGAGAGCTACACCTTCTTGTTAGGTGATTTAGGCAACCGTACCTCCATCAATATTACGGATGCTAGCGGTAAGCCGGTAACCGAAGATATGCTAGAACAGATGCTTCCAGTGCTGGCAGCGGTCATGAAAGATGACAGTGCTACGACAACAGAAGAAGAGTAGATAGTAAAGCGCCCAGTTTAAAACTGGCGTTTTTGTATTTGAGATTATTCACCACCGTCGGAGCCACCGCTCTCGGACTCATCAGGCTTTTGTCCTTCATATGCTTGTTGATTTTGGCCTGACGCTCTTCATCTAGCTTCTTGAGACGTTCAAGATCTTGCTTCTTCTCATCAGACATAGTGCCCACCTTCATGTTAGCCGTGTATTTAAGCGCCGCAATATTACCCACGACTATGCTAACCACGATAATGATGATCACCCATGGATTTAATAGCCATTCTATAAGCATTACTGCGCGTCCTAATCCGTTGAAATGTTGATGATATATTGAGTGTAGATGGTATTTAGCTGTTCAAGCACAGTATCAAGGCCTTCGACAGGGTGCTTTAGCAGTGCTGCAGACAAAACCGCTTCGCTGTATGTTGACATAGCCGCTGAGGATATTCCTTTGTGGCTGATATGCCAGGGCTCTACAGCAACCCCGCCTTTGTCTTTTTCGTACGGAAAGAAGAATCCAAAACGAGGGGCATTTTTCTTCAGCCAGGTGTAGAAGCTTGCTTGATGTCCGCGGAGGTATTCCCACGGCTCGAGCTGCAGTTTCGTGTCCTGCGGAAGGTGATTCTTGGCATACACATCAAAGTCTGTACCCCAATGATGGCGACTGCCACCGGGTAGGGCAGACCAACGCAGGATAGCCTTAAGTTTCTCTTGTGCTGTTAACGCATTGGCATCGAGAGGGTTACCGTCTGAATCCTGAATAGGGCGCAGACCGGTGAATTTACCATCCCAGATGGCTTTCTGACGTTTAAAGTCCCGAAAGCCACTGGCAACGGAAAGCTCAAACCCCTCAGCATAAGCCGCTTCTACAAGTGCTTGCAGATCTGATGCTACATCTAAGTGGACTAACACCTGTTGCTCCGGAAGTTGTAACTCTCGAAGATGAGAGTTACACAAACCGGTAAGTTGGGCGTGGAGCAAGGGGATTGATTACTCATAGGCTTATTTCGCTAGTAGGTTCTCGAGTACGTTTTCGTACATCTTCGCCAGTAGGTCTAGATCTTCAGCCTTAACGCACTCGTTCACTTTGTGGATAGTCGCGTTCACAGGGCCTAGTTCGATAACCTGACCGCCCATCTTAGCGATAAAGCGACCATCTGAGGTGCCACCTGTGGTCAGTAGTTGTGGCTTCTGGCCATTTACCTTGTCTACCGCATCTACTACCGCATCAAGCAGGTCACCAGTGCCAGTTAGAAAAGGTTCGCCGTTTAGGGTCCACTTCATCTCGTAGTCGAAGTCGTATTTGTTTAGTACCTCGTATACACGCTCTTTGATTTCTTCGTGGGTGATCTCTGTGCTGTATCTTAGGTTAAACATGGCATGAACTTCACCAGGGATAACGTTGCTTGCACCTGTGCCACCATTTAGGTTCGGGAACTGGAAGCTTGTAGGTGGGAAGAAGTCATTGCTTGATCCCATTCAATCTGGCTCAGCTCAGTCAGTGCTGGCAGGGCAAGATGGATAGGATTCTTTGCGATATGAGGGTAGGCGACATGACCTTGAATGCCTTTTACTGTCAGTTCACCAGTGAAAGAGCCGCGGCGGCCATTTTTTACTACATCACCCACATGGTCTGTGCTCGAGGGTTCACCTACGATACACATATCAATGATCTCATTACGCTCCATCAAGGTGTCTACTACGCGAGTAGTACCATTGATAAATGGTCCTTCCTCATCTGAGGTGATCAAAAACGCGATAGAGCCTTTGTGGTCAGGGTTTTTAGCGATGAATTCTTCCACTGCCACTAACATAGCGGCTAGTGAGCCCTTCATATCGGCAGCGCCACGACCATACAAATAGCCGTCGATGACCTCTGGTTCAAATGGATTAGTGTTCCAATGGTCAAGGTTTCCGGCTGGAACCACATCTGTGTGACCCGCGAAGGCGAACAGCGGTGCCTGTGTACCGCGACGAGCCCAAAGGTTAAGGGTGTCCTCGAAGTGCATCACTTCAATCTCAAAACCCAGCGCCTTTAAACGCTCAATCATTAACGGCTGACAACCCGCATCTTCTGGAGTAACAGATTTGCGGCTGATAAGGTCCTTAGCCAGCTCTAAAACAGGACTTACTTGCATCCTAGATCCTTTAAAATTTACTAAATGTGGAAAATGTCTCGGTACTGCTCAGCCTTAAAGCCAATATGCAGTAGATCGCCAATGCGGATGATTGGACGCTTAATCATGGCAGGATGTTCTACCAATAGTGGAATAGCGGTGCTTTCGCTTAAGCTTTGCTTTTGCTCGTCACTCAGTTGACGGTAGGTTGTGCCACGTTTGTTTAGCACTTGTTCCCAACCCAGGAACTTGCAGAACTCAGCAACCAACTCTTTATCGACACCTTGCTTGCGGTAGTCGTGAAATTCAAATTCGATATTCTGCTCTTGAAGCCACTTCTTGGCCTTCTTAATGGTATCGCAGTTAGGGATACCATACATAATTACGCTCATTTTATTTCCTTTCTATAAGCGTTAACAGCATCCTAACAGACTACAACGGGAGGGTGTACAGGCAATGTAAGAGTTTCTTTGCTCACGTTATTTAGTAAAAAAGTATGTTGGATTTGGTTTGAGTTGATCCTTCTCAATTTTCGTTAGTCGATATTAGCAATAATGAGAACAATGATTTTTGGAGGTATCAATGGAATTGAATCCTGTATTTGCGCGCAGGCTGTATCTCGCGCACCTTGTCGCCAGCTTGGAACGACCGAATGTTCCTAAATTAATCGAACGTACCGGTTGGCCTCGTCGTACTATTCAAGATGTTTTGAAGGCATTACCTGGAATCGGTATCAGCCTACAATTCGTGCAAGACGGTCGTCGACATAACGATGGCTATTATCAAGTTTCTGACTGGGGACCTTTAGACCAACAATGGGTTGAGGTGAACACCAAGAAATTGGAGTCCCAGTTCAACGGCTAGGCTTTCATTGCTAGATATGCAGCAAAGCCAACCCAGCTAACTACAAGCAGTATCCAAGGCAGTTTGGAAGCGCTATTCGCGCTCTCTACGGAAGCTTCTGTTTCAGGGGCTTCTACCTGGGCTTGTTTAGCCTTAACGTTTCTTTTCTTGGCTTTGTCTGCTTGCCTAGCCTTCTGTTTATGCTGCTTTTTGTATTCAGCTATACCCTTCGCAATGCCCTGCGCAATCAGCTTGGTTTGTTCCTTGGTTTGACCCGGTCTTTGCGTGGCTTTGGCTACTTGCATCGCTTGTTGTTGGGTTTCGTCTGAGATTGTCGTATTGTTCTTCTTCATTTTGATTAGGCGTCATCGAATCTTGTTGAAATTATGCCTAAATTTGTGAGTAACGGAAATGCGATATTTTATCGAAGACTACGATAAACACGGCTATCTGAAAGCGCCTGTTTGGTTGTGGGTGAGTTGGATATTCCTAGCCCGTGGTTGGGTAGCTTTTGTGATGGCGGCAGCAACTCGAGACAAAGGCAGTGAGATCTTAGGTCTCATCTACCCAAATGTCTCTCATCTATACACTATGATGTGGTTAGGTCTGCCCCCATCATCATTATGTGGATGATTGGGCTACGTAATCCAGAGCGTCCCCTTATCGCAAAAGCGATGCGTGTCGGGCGCTGGGTCAGCATTTTTACTGCCGGTACTCAATTGCTGCTAGAACTGTCTGCTGTGATGCAAAGGCATGGCCAGTTCAGTTGGGGCAGTGCAGTCTCTATCGTTGGCCTTAGCTGGATACTGATTTATCTATTTAACAGTCATAGGGTGAAAGAGTGCTTTAAGACTCTTTGACTCGTACACATATGTTTTGGAATCAAGATTTCGGGAGAGATAAATGATTCAACCTCAAGCGGCTATCGTGCCTGAAGCTGGCCCATTTGGCCTATATGTACTTTTGAAGGTGACGGGTGACCGAAACCTAGTGGTGCAAAACCTTAAGCAGGTTTCTGATTGGGTAGGAGAGATTAACTTCAATCAACCTGGCGCGCACCTAACCAGCAGTGTGGCTTTTTCTCACGACTTTTGGCGCTCTGCCTTTGAGATGGCTCCACCAAAAGAGCTAGTGAGCTTCCCACGCCTTGAAAGCGGCGATGTGGTTGCACCAACTACAGATGCTGACATCTATCTGCACTGTCACTCTCACCGCCATGACCTGCATTTCTATCTGCTTCGTAAGCTGATGCAGAGCATCTCAGAGCATGTTGAAGTGGTAGATGAGACCTATGGTTATAAGTTTATGGACTCGCGTGACATGACCGACTTTGTGGACGGTACAGAGAACCCTAAGGGCGATGCACGTGCCGATGTGGCTCTTATCCCTGAAGGTGAGTTCGAAGGCGGCAGTTATGTGATGGTGCAGCGCTTTATCCATAGCCTTCCGCCATGGAATGACCTATCCGTTGCTCAGCAAGAAGAGATCGTGGGTCGCACTAAGCCAGACTCGATCGAACTGGATGATGTGCACGAGGAGTCTCACGTGGGACGAGTGGACATCAAGAAAGAGGGTAAGGGTCTTAAGATAGTGCGTCACAGCCTGCCATACGGCTCTGTATCGGGCGAGCATGGTCTTTTGTTTATGGCTTACTGCAACACTCTGAACAACTTCACAGCCATGCTAGAGAGCATGTACGGCCAAACTGATGGTAAGACAGATATGCTGCTGAATTACACCAAGGCGGTCACAGGTGCGTATTTCTTTGCGCCAAGCCAGACGCTCTTGAAAACCTTGGCCTAGGCTTAAAGCTCAAAAATTGAAACATAAAAAACGCAGCCAACTGGCTGCGTTTTTTATTACCTTAGAGGTACTTATTTAGTTACGCGAAGAACTGGAGTTTCGCCAACTGTTACAGCACCAGAAAGTTTGTTCAGCTCTTTGATTTCATCCATGTTAGAGATAACAACTGGAGTAAGAGTTGATTTCGCTTTCTCTTCTAGGAACGCTAGGTCAAATTCGATGATAGTGTCACCAGCTTTAACTTCTTGACCTTCTTCAGCGATGCGAGTGAAGCCTTCACCTTTCAGCTCAACAGTGTCGATACCGAAGTGAACGAACAGCTCGATGCCGTCAGTAGACTCGATAGAGAACGCGTGGTTAGTTTCGAAGATCTTACCGATAGTACCGTTTACAGGTGCAACGATTTTGCTACCAGTAGGTTTGATTGCGATGCCGTCACCAACGATTTTCTCAGCGAAAACTACATCTGGCACATCTTCGATGTTTACGATTTCACCGTCCAGAGGAGAGATGATTTCGATTGAACCTGCAGTGTTGCCTTCGTCCGATACCAGCTTCTTAAGTTTGTCAAACAGACCCATTACGTGCTCCTAAGCAATTAATTTCTATTGAATTATATTATTAGTTGGTTTTTTCCGCGATAAATTTCGTACGTGCGCTTCAATCTCTGCAGCCGTTGCCATTTGCAGCGCTTCGTCTGCCATAGCTTTAACTTCTGCGAAGTTTGCGTTGCGGATAACCTTCTTAACTGTTGGGATAGAGATGCCGCTCATAGAGAACTCGTCTAGACCCATACCCAGTAGTAGAAGTGTTGCGCGCTCATCGCCCGCTAGCTCACCGCACATTCCAGTCCACTTACCTTCCTTGTGAGAAGCGTCAATCACCTGCTTGATTACTGTTAGTACAGCTGGCGATAGTGGATTGTAAAGGTGAGAAATAAGCTCATTACCACGGTCTACTGCTAGAGTATACTGAGTTAAGTCGTTAGTACCAATACTAAAGAAAGAAACTTCTTTTGCTAGGTGGTGTGCAATCGCAGCTGCTGCTGGAGTTTCCACCATAACACCGATCTCGATGTCTTCGTCAAATGCATGACCTTCAGCACGAAGTTCAGCTTTGTACTCTTCGATTGCCGCTTTAAGCTCGCGAATCTCTTCTACTGAGATGATCATTGGGAACATGATACGTAACTTACCGTGTGCAGATGCACGTAGGATGCCGCGTAGCTGGTCACGAAGGATTTCGCGACGGTCTAGGCTGATACGTACTGCACGCCAACCTAGGAATGGGTTCATCTCTTTTGGAAGATCCATGTACGGTAGGTCTTTGTCGCCACCGATGTCCATGGTACGGATGATAACCGCGTGGCCATTCATCGCTTCCGCTACTTCTTTATAGGCCTGATATTGCACTTCTTCAGTTGGAAGTGAATCACGGTCCATAAATAGGAATTCTGTACGATACAGACCAACACCTTCACCACCGTTACGGTTTACGCCGTCACAGTCTTTAACTGTACCGATGTTACCGCAAACCTCTACCTGGTGACCGTCTAGAGTGATCGCAGGAAGGTCTTTCAGTTTCGCTAGCTCAGCTTTCTCTGCTAGGAAACCTTCTTGGAAGTTCTTAGCTTCAGTTAGCTCAGCTTCTGTTGGGTTGATGATGATCTTGTTGTTTAGTGCATCAAGGATCAGCATGTCGCCGTTGTTCACTTGCTTAGTGATGTCGTTAGTACCAACGACAGCAGGAAGCTCAA
Organism: Vibrio sp. JCM 19236; assembly: GCA_000830455.1. Classification (GTDB taxonomy): domain Bacteria; phylum Pseudomonadota; class Gammaproteobacteria; order Enterobacterales; family Vibrionaceae; genus Vibrio. The sequence goes on along the minus strand of BBSB01000009.1, from coordinate 41,587 downwards.
GAGAACGTGCCATGATAGAAGTGTGAGACGTACGACCACCGATGTCACAAGCGAAACCAAGAACATAGTCTAGGTTGATCTGTGCAGTTTCAGATGGGGTAAGGTCGTATGCTACTAGGATAACTTCTTCATCGATGTCACTTAGAGACACGATGTTGATGCCAAGTGCGTTTTTAACAAAACGAGAACCGATATCACGGATGTCCGTTGCACGCTCTTTTAGGTATTCGTCGTCTAGAGACTCAAGGCAGTTGCTTGCTCTTCGATTACGCTGTGGATAGCGTTATCAGCGCTTAGTTTGTCGCCTTTGATAAGAGCAAGAATCTCTTCTTCTAGCTCTTCGTCTTCAAGAAGCATGATGTGACCTTCAAAGATCGCTTCTTTTTCTTCGCCAAAGGTTTCTAGAGCTTTCTGCTTGACGATCTCAAGTTGAGCAGCTGATTTGTTACGCGCGTCAAAGAAACGCTGTACTTCAGCTTCTACTTGGTCATCAGAGATTTTGTTGGTGTTAAGAACGATTTCGTCTTCTTGAAGAAGTAGTGCTTTACCAATAGCAATACCTGGAGAGGCTAGGATGCCTGAGATCATAGCTGTACCTCAAATTGGTCAGTTTGTGGGCAGAGTTAGGCTTAATTTTTAGCCTAACTGGGCATTAAATCAATAAAGCCACTTGGTATTTAAACGAAGTGGCTTTGAGATACTAAATGCGTTGCTTAGTGAAGCTCGTCCATTAGAGCTACTAGGTGGTCAACTGCTTCTTGAGCCTGTGGGCCTTCAGCAGAGATAGTAACCATGGTGCCTTTAACTAGACCAAGAGTTTGAAGCTTAAATAGGCTCTTAGCGCTTGCGCTTTTGCCGTTAGAAGTCACAGTGATGTCTGCGTCGAAAGATTTTGCTTCTTTAACGAACTGCGCCGCTGGGCGAGTGTGAAGACCGTTCTCTGCAGTGATTTCTACTTGCTTCTCGTACATGTGAATTACCCCATTTATGTCGATTATGTTTGTTAAGTTCTGAATCGGCTTATGGCAACCAACGTTTAGTTTGTCAGTTGAAGCACTATTTATTGTGCTAGTACCGATTTCAGCAGGTTCGAGTTCAGTTCTTATGACTTAAATCTTCGAGCCCAAAATTGGTGCTTCTTTTATTTTGAAGCGAAAAATAAACCAAAGGCATAGTATCAAATGTTAGCCGTGAATCAAATAAAAAAGCCCCTAGAAGGGGCTTTTTCTGTCGAAAAATTGATTTATATACAAGTTTTCATAAGTTTACTGTTGATTTTCTTTGTCTGTGAAAATCCCAGCAAATAGGGCAGTACTTAGGTAACGCTCACCAGAGCTTGGAAGTACGGTTACGATAGTTTTTCCAGTAAATTCAGGTAGTTCCGCGATTTTGTTGGCGGCTACAACTGCAGCACCAGATGAAATACCCGCAAGAATACCTTCTTCTTCCATTAGACGTTGAGCCATTTCAATCGCCTCTTCTGAGGTAACAGTGACTACTTTGTCGACAAGTTCTAGATCTAAGTTTCCAGGAATAAAACCGGCGCCGATACCTTGGATTTTATGCGGTGCTGGTTGCACCTCTTCACCCGCAAGTACCTGACTGATCACTGGAGACTCTGCTGGCTCAACTGCAACTGAAGTGATCGCTTTGCCTTGAGTCTTTTTAATGTAGCGGCTAGTACCAGTGATCGTACCGCCGGTACCTACACCAGAAACAAACACGTCGATCTCGCCGTCGGTAGCTTCCCAGATCTCAGGGCCTGTTGTTTGCTCGTGGATAGCAGGGTTTGCTGGGTTGTTGAACTGTTGCAGAAGAAGCGTGCTTTCAGGATTAGCCGCGACAATCTCTTCAGCTTTAGCGATAGCGCCTTTCATACCTTTCGCCGCTTCAGTTAGCTCTAGGTTTGCACCTAGTGCTTTAAGAAGCTTACGGCGCTCTAAGCTCATTGATTCAGGCATGGTTAGGGTTAGCTTGTAGCCGCGAGCTGCAGCAACGAAAGCTAGTGCGATACCTGTGTTACCACTGGTTGGCTCTACAATTTCGATGCCTTGGTTTAGTTTGCCTTGCTTCTCTGCTTCCCAAATCATGTTAGCACCGATACGACACTTAACGCTGAAGCTTGGGTTACGCGCTTCAACCTTAGCTAGCACGTTGCCTTTACTGACTCGATTTAGACGAACCAGTGGAGTGTTACCTATGGTAAGGGAGTTATCATCGTAAATTTTGCTCATTGCTCTATGTCCTTGTGCATGTTTGGTGCGAAGTCTTATACCCATCCAGAATAAGACGCAACATATCAGTGATAAAGTAATAAAAGGTTATATCTAATAGCTAATGCGCTATTCGTCTAATACCTTGTTAAATCTTGGAATTCTTAAATTCACAAACCCACATCACCGTAGCACCACATACTGCAATAGGCATGACGACTAGGTTAAGTATAGGAATCGCGGTGAACAGTGAGACTAATGCACCGAACCCATAGGCTTTGGACTGTTTCTGCTTAAGCTGCATGCGCATACTATTGAAGTCGATCTTGTGGTTATCGAACGGGTAGTCGCAGTATTGGATAGCGAGCATCCAGCTGGTGAAGATAAACCATACGAATGGGGCGATGGTCTGACCGAAAGCTGGAATCAACAACAATAGGAATAATCAGAGCTTTTGGCAGTAAATAGACCAGCTTGCGCCATTCTCGAGCCATGATTCTTGGCACATCCTTGACTAAATCAGCCAGCCTTGGTCTATCATTCCTTGCGGACTTAACCTCTGTTCCACCTTTTCAGCCAGCAATCCACAAAATGGAGCAGCAATAAAATTGGCTAAAGGTACTAAAAAAGTACGAGAAGGTGGCTAAGATGGTAAGAGCAAGCAAAGGCCACAGGATGTAAGTTAACCAGTCTAGAAACTCTGGCAGACCACCTATCCACTGTTCAATCCAACTATTTAGGTTGGAGAACAGATAGAAAAGGGCAGAGCCTATGAGTAGCACGTTAATGAGCAGAGGCATAAACACGTAGCGTCGCAGACCAGGCTGCATAGCCATCTTAGCTCCGGCGAAGAAATAGCCGAATCCACTTCGTGACTGAGGGTGTAGAGAGGTAGAGTGATGCGACATGGTGTCTTCCTGTGACCCAGTTTATAGTAATTTGAGCCTAATATATGAAAAGCGTGCTCAAAATCACAGCATAAAATGAGCAAGAACTACTAAAAGATTCAAATCTTTACATGAGTTTTGTTAAAGTAGATTCAACCACTCATGGGTATCTGACCAAGGTAAAGCAGAGAGCAAAAAATGCAGGAATTGCGAATCGTACTCATCGTAGTAGGCGTGCTAGCCATAGCTGGCCTACTGATTCACGGATTATGGACCAATCGCCGAGAGCAAAGCGGCAAGTTTTCTGATAAGCCATTGGGTAAACTTGAAACCGAATCAACGCCCGCTGAAGAGACAGTAGCTAAGCAAGAAATTGCGGATGACGACTTCGAGGTTGTGAAGAAGGTTTCCAAGAGCAGTAAACAAGAGCCAAGTTTTGGCGCAATGGATAATGATTATTCTGATCCGCTTCTGGACTCTGAACCAGAAACAAACACAGATTCAGACCAAGAAGAGCCAATCAAACCTAGACACATGAAGGCAGACGACCTTCCAACTATCACCATTAGCTCAGATGCTTACTCCAAGCATATGGACGATGACCTTCCTTCTGTTAGTGCGACCGATGATTTCGACATCGAGCCAGAAATAGAGGTTGAGCCTGAGCCGGTAGTTGCTGCAGCTCCTGTTGAGGAAGAGCCTGAAGAGGATCAACTAGAGGTGTTGGTGCTGCATGTTAAGGCAAACCACAATCAGCAATTTGTGGGCACGCAGTTGTTTGACAGTATGGAGCAAAATGGTCTGCACTTTGGCGCCATGAGCATCTATCACCGCCACGCTGACCTGACTGGTAACGACAAAGTATTGTTTAGCGTTGCCAACATGATGAAGCCGGGCTCGCTGGCTCACGATGATCCAGAAACTTTCATAACCGACGGCATCTCTTTCTTCATGACATTGCCTTGCTACGGCGATGCAGAGCAGAACTTTAAGATCATGCTACACACAGCACAGATGATTGCTGATGATTTAGGTGGCAACGTTCTGGATGATAAATACGCGCTGATGACCCGCGACCGTATCGATGCCTTTAAGCGTCAGGTTCAGCAGTTTGAAGCCAAGAAACGTGCAAAGCAGGCAAGCCAAGTACTGTAGTAGTGCGCTAATTTATTGATTTATATATAAAAAGGCACTGTAAGGTGCCTTTTGTTTTGAGTAACACTATGTCAAAGACCATTCAACAACAACACCAAGAGCTGTCTAAAGCTCTTCATTATCACGCGGTTCGTTACTATGTAGAAGACAGCCCAGAGATCCCAGATGCGGAATATGACCGCTTGATGCGCCAGCTTCTTGAGCTTGAAGAACAAAATCCTGAGCTGGTCACCGTAGACTCGCCATCACAGCGTGTTGGTGGTGCACCTCTAGATGGGTTTACTCAGGTAAGCCATGAGGTGGCTATGCTGTCACTGGACAACGCCTTCGATGATGATGAGCTGCGCGCTTTTTATAAGCGCATGCAGGATCGCCTGAATCAGACCGAATTGGGTGATTTTAGCTGTGAGCCTAAACTAGATGGTCTTGCGGTTAGTCTGATGTATGAAGATGGTGTCCTTGTACAGGCGGCTACGCGCGGTGATGGCACAACCGGTGAGAACATTACTCAGAACGTTCGTACTATCGCCGCTATTCCACTTAAGCTTCAGGGTGAAGGCTACCCAAGCCGTCTTGAGGTGCGTGGTGAGGTATTCATGCCTAAAGCGGGCTTTGACAAGCTAAACCAGCAAGCACTAGCCAAAGGCGACAAGGTATTTGCTAACCCGCGCAATGCCGCCGCAGGTAGTTTGCGCCAGCTAGACTCGCGCATCACGGCCACTAGGCCATTGAGCTTCTATGCCTACAGCACAGGCGTGGTTGAAGGTGGTGAGCTTGCGGGCAGTCACTATGAGCGCTTCCTAGAGCTTAAACGTTGGGGTTTACCTATGTGCCCTGAGGTGAAACGCGTAAGCACCTTGAATGAGGTGATTGATTATTACCAAGCCATCATGAATGGTCGTGATGATCTGGCCTACGAGATTGATGGGGTAGTGATCAAGCTTGATGATATCGAAAAGCAGCAGCAACTTGGCTTCGTGGCTCGTGCTCCGCGCTGGGCGATTGCGTATAAATTTCCTGCTCAAGAAGAGCTGACTGTACTCAACGATGTTGAGTTCCAAGTCGGCCGTACTGGCGCTATTACGCCAGTGGCTAAGCTTGAGCCGGTATTTGTGGGCGGGGTTACAGTGAGTAATGCAACTCTGCACAACGCCGATGAGATTGAGCGCTTGGCGTGATGATCGGTGATACCGTGATTATCCGCCGAGCCGGTGATGTGATCCCTCAGGTGACGGGTGTAGTTATGGATCGCCGTCCAGAGTCTGCCAAAGCCGTAGTGTATCCAACCCAGTGCCTGTGTGTGGCTCAGACGTAGAGCGCGTTGAAGGCGAGGCGGTATCTCGCTGTAGTGGTGGCCTAGTCTGCTCGGCTCAGCGCAAACAAGCCCTTAAGCACTTTGTTTCTCGTAAAGCGATGGATGTAGACGGCCTTGGTGACAAGGTTGTGGAGCAGTTAGTGGATAAAGAGATGGTGGAAACACCAGCAGATCTCTTTAAGCTAAGTGCAGGTCGTATTACTGTTCTTGACCGTATGGGGCCTAAATCAGCACAGAACGTGGTAGATGCGCTGGAAAAATCTAAGCAAACCACACTGCCTCGTTTCTTGTTTGCTCTTGGTATTCGTGAGGTCGGTGAAGCGACGGCCGCAAACCTAGCGCAACACTTTAAGACCCTAGAAGCATCGAAAAGGCAGAGACAGAGCAGCTTATCGAGGTGGATGATGTTGGCACTGTAGTGGCTGAGCACGTGCACGCTTTCTTTGCCCAGCAGCGTAACCAAGATGTCATTCGTGAGCTGATGGAACTTGGTATCCACTGGCCAGAGATTGAAGAAATCGCGAGCCCAGAAGAATTGCCTCTTGCGGGTATGACTGTGGTGCTAACCGGTACTCTGTCTCAGCTTAATCGAAGCGATGCTAAGGCCGCTTTGCAGAAGATGGGCGCTAAGGTAACCGGCAGTGTATCGAAGAAAACAGATATCCTGTTCGCTGGTGCAAATGCTGGTTCGAAGTTAGCTAAGGCAACAGACCTAGGTGTCGAGGTGCAAACGGAAGAGCAACTGCTGGAGCTGGCTCAGAAACACAACGCATTGACCTAACTCTAGGTTTTGAGTTAAAACGCTTGGTGCTCTCATCAAGCGTTTTTTATGCCTGAAACTTAGGCGGGACTTTTCTTATTCCCTTATCTACTACCATCATGGCTAAATGTCTGAAAATAAGACTATTTTTAGGTTTTTACTAAGCCTTAAAGCTCTGTATCCGTTATCCATCAAGGCATGCGATACGGATCTTCTATCTCCCGCTATGAGCCAATTCGTATCTGCTCAACCTCAATAAGGATCATTGAGGTTAAATGATTTCCACTCGCAGCTTCTACAGCCTAGTTTCTAATCAAATTAGAAACTGCAAGAAAATCGTTAACCATAGAAGGAAACTTGTAATGCGATTTATTCAAAAGAAGTTAGCGTTTCAAATAGGCTTAGTCTGTGCGTCACTTAGCGGTGCGTATGTGGCTCCGGTATCGGCTCACGGATATATGGAATATCCGCAGGACTACGCCAACAGTTGTTTTAAAGGAAGCACCACGGATTCTGAGCTGTGTAATGACACAGTGTCCAATCAAAAAATGAGATAAACAATACCCCAGGCGGTGACCATAAAGCGGTTATTAGCGATGGACAGCTCTGCTCGGCTTCAAAGGGTGGCGTGTATTCGGTTCTCGATGTACCGAGTGCAAATCGTTATGCCACAGAGCTTGAGTTGGACGCAAACGGCGAGTTTGATATCGTTTATACCCATACCGCTCCGCATCGAACCTGGTACTGGGATATCTTCGTGACCCGTGATGGCTTTGACCCAGATACCGAGGTATTAACCTGGGATGACCTTGAGCGTTTGACGGTTATTGACGGCTATGGAGAAGAGCCAAATGCAACTGAAACCTTTAAGGTGAAGTGGCCAGAGGGTAAAACAGGAAAACATATTATTTATCAGGTATGGCAACGTCCTGATGTAAGCCATACCCATCACGAGGTGCTAGGCGCTCCGCCTGAGAATGTCTGGGATAGCCCTGAGGCATTCTACAGCTGCGCGAATGTCATCGTGGGTGACCATAACCCTGCCCCTGAACCAGATGAATCACCTTGGGTGAAGAGTGAAGCCTTCGCGATTGAAAGCTTTGAGGTTGCCGCTGGCGATCGCGTGAAAGCGCGTCTAATGCACAGTAATTCAGAAGAGTTCGAAGTATTCCAAGATATTACCTCTAGCAATGAAAATGACGATATCTGGAAACTGGATCTAGCTAGGGCTATCAATGACAACCCGACTATCTCGGAGTATGTGCAGGTAGGTGTACTAAATGATGAAGGCGAGGTTGAGCTCAGTGACGATCCAGAGAAAAACTATATCCATTATGTGAGTAAGGAATGGTCACACCTAGTTGAGAAGCTTGAGCAAGATGGCAATGACACCTCTATTGCTTGGATTAATGGCGAGTCTCAATATGAGTTAGCAGAGGGTGAAACCCTGTCTATTCCTGTGGAAGTGGCGGTTGAGAACGGTGAGCAAGATATCTACGACTTCACCGTGATCATGAAAGCGTGGGTGCAACTGAGCCAGAGCAGGTGGTATCTGGCACCACAGGCGCACCGGTAAGCTTGCAGGTTAGTGAGTTGGGCGAGTATACGGTGCGTGTTACCGGTCGAGTTGACGGTGCTCTAGAGCAAGCAAACTATGAGTTCTCCGTGATAGCTGAACAAGGAGATATCGAATATGACTACCTATATCCGGAAGGCTTTGGAAACTATGTCGCAGGGGATGTGGTGAAATTTGAAGGTGAGGGCATCTATGAATGTTATGGCCCTTGGGCTGCCCATTGTAATGATGAAGCCTTCTTGCCGGGTGTTGCTAGCGATCCAAACTGGGTCGAGCAGCAGTGGAGAAAGCTGGACTAAATGATGATAGCCACCTGTGCTCAGGTGGCTTTATCTCTCTTGATTTTAACCATGAAAGTGAACATCGCCATACTTCTGCTCATCATCAGTGGCGTGTGTTGGGGAAGTGAGCTAAGCGCCACACAGCAGCTGGGACGCTATCTATTCTTTGATACCTCACTGTCATTGCATCACAATCGAAGTTGCGCCTTATGTCATTCTCCGACTCACGGCTGGAGTAATACCTTCAACAAAACCATTGATATTTCTGGTAAGCCTAGCACTTTGAATACCCCATCTCTGCTCAATGTCATTCACAGACGTCAGTTTTCACAAACCGACCCAAGGGCTACTGAGCTAGAGCAAGCCATCTTAAATCCTCTGTTCTCCGTTGATCCCCTAGAGATGGGTATGACTGTAGAGCTTCTGGTAGCTCGGCTAAGTCGCAAGCCCATATATCTAGCAATGTTTGAGACAGGGTTTGGGGACTCTAAGGTAACAACTGAGCGCATTGCTATCGCGCTCGGCGATTACTTAAGCCTTATTCAAAGCCAAGATACTCGTGTTCATCGCTATCAGCAAGGTCAACACAAGGCTCTTAGTGCACAAGAGATATTGGGATGGGAACTCTTCTCTGGCGACAGGCTCAACTGCTCTAAGTGCATGGTGGTGTCTTGTTTGATACCCCCAGCGATGGGCAAGAGCCTTTTCGAAATACGGGCTTGTATGGCGTACTGGATGCGCAAGGGCTCCCAAGTTACTCCAAGGCTGAACCCGGATTAGAGGGGCATTCGGGAAAGAAAAAAGACAATGGCAAGTTTCGTATCCCCTCTTTGATCAACGTAACGCACACCTCACCTTGGGGACACGACGGCAGTATCCAATCCTTGGAATCATTACTAGACCTTTATGCCAGAGGAGGGCGCAAGCTCACCTATGGACCGAATCAAGGGGATGGGCGAGCGCACCCAGCAAAGAGTAAATGGGTAAACGGGTTTCAAATAACTATGAAGGAGCGAGAAGCGGTGCTTGCTTTCTTGAATGCTCTGTCCATTGATAGGGACTGGACGAGATACCCGTTTACCTCTCCGTTTTCTGAGCAAGCTGATTCTTCGCGATGTGATAGATAGGATTTAAAGAGAAATGAAGTTATCAAAAATAATGATTGCTCTATTGTTGGCGTCACCCAATCTGGTGCTCGCAGACGATAGCGCCAGAAATGAGTTTTTTGCTCGGCAATACCAGCAGCTTTGTGATCTGATAGCTAAGCCTTGGAAAGTGGCGAATACAGCCGATGAGGCGGCTCAAATGAGCCTAAGCGTGACTGAACCCATTGCCATGGCTATGACCTTGAACAAAGCCGGTGAGGCTTATCTAGACCTATCTATCGAGAACTGGGATGAGAAGCTAATTGTTTTTTATAGTAAGGGGCTTGATATGGATATTGCGGGTGCTGATGTTTTAGGGACAGATATTGATAACCAGCAATGTGACAGTTCAAAGATGACGATTACCCACATCAATACTCATGAGTGGGGTAGCTACACCTTGGCGTTGAAAGGTCAGCCAAGCCAAGAGGTGACGTTAAAGATAACTAGGGAAGCCTTGAATTAGTGAAGATTATTTATTGGAGTAGGATGGTGAGAAAAAACGCTGAGTATTTACTCAGCGTTTTACGTTTTGTTATTGCTTTGGCCTGATGTGTAGCACTATGCCATCGACCTTGTACACCTCGATGCGTGTGCCTGCGCTGATCTCAGTATCAGAGCAAGCCGACCATGAAGTGTCACCCAACTTAATGCGGCCACGACCCTCAGCAAAATCGTTGTCTAGAACCGTGGTTTCACCAACCAACTGCTTGGATCTTTGGTTGAGTGTCGAATCTTGATGTGCCTTATTGTCGCGCTTCGACTGATAGCGCCACCATAGCCAAGTCGTTACTAAGCTAAAGCTGGCAAAGCTCATCCACTGCATCTGCCAACCCAGAGGTAAGAAAGACAGCAGTATGCCTACGAGAAGAGCGGACAGACCTAGCCAAAGGAAATACCCAGCAGTTCCGAGCAACTCTACACAAAGTAGCACGAGCCCGAATGCGAGCCAGTGCCAGTGATTAATCTGTGAAAGAAGTTCGATCACGATTGAGCCTTATCTGATTTAAACATCTCAGCGATGCCAGCAACAGAGCCCATTAAACCTGAAGCCTCAAGTGGCAGCATAACGATCTTGCCATTCTCAGCCTGACCTATGCTCTTAAGGGCATCAGTATAGCCTTGGGCGATGAAGTAGTTCACAGCCTGCATATCACCCTGAGCGATAGCATCAGATACCATTTTGGTTGCTTTAGCTTCTGCTTCTGCGGCACGTTCACGAGCTTCGGCTTGTAGAATTGCTGCCTGCTTCTCACCCTCGGCCTTTAGGATTTCAGATTGCTTGTGACCTTCAGCGCGAAGGATCTCTGCTTGACGCACACCTTCTGCCTCGAGAACCTCGGCACGCTTGTTACGCTCTGCCTTCATCTGAGCGTTCATGGCTGCGGTTAGATCCGCTGGTGGCTGAACGTCTTTGATCTCGATACGAGTTACCTTTACCCCCCAAGGGTTAGTCGCCTCATCGACGATAGACAGCAAGCGAGTGTTGATAAGGTCGCGCTGGCTAAGCATCTCATCAAGCTCCATCGAACCAAGCACGGTACGAATATTGGTTAGGGTTAGGTTGCGAATCGCATGTTCCAACTCGGTAACCTCATAGGCCGCTTGCGCTGCATCGATGACCTGTACAAAGCACACCGCATCGATAGTAACGTTGGCGTTGTCTTTTGAGATGACCTCTTGTGCTGGGATATCTAGCACACGCTCCATCATATTGATCTTATTACCTATGGTGTCGATAAACGGCACGATTAGGTTAAGACCCGGTTGTAGAGTTTTGGTGTAGCGCCCAAAGCGCTCCACAGTCCAGTTGCTACCTTGAGGTACAGTCTTTACTGCAGACATGATGAAAACCACCGCCAGTACAATAAACACCGCAATCGTGATTAGAGTTGAATCCATGAGAGTTCCCTTAATTGGAATTAAGCATCCACTATACCTTCAACCTGAGGTCAAAAATATGTCTCAGTTATTAATTTGTAATAATAATCAATCTGTTATGCAAATAACTTGATATAAAAAAGAGGCGTTAAACGCCCCTTTTCCATCTAGCTGCGCCCCAAGTAATAGGGGAATACGACTTTTAGTATAGGATTGAGTATAGCTGACGGCGATACTGCTTGGAGGTGCTGTTCTCTTGACCAAGGGCGGTCAGCACATCCATAAAGGTTTTACGCATCTCGCCGTCCAGTGCATTTAGGTCTTTAGAGATAAACGACCAGATAAGAGCCAGAGACTCTTCGCTGCGGTTAACTTGGTGGTATTGCAGGGCCAGATCGTTTGCGATCTGAGCATTAGTTTCATCTTGAGCCAACTGCTGCTCTAGGGCTTGGATTTCAGGCTGTTTGCCGCCTGTGCATGAAGCTCTAGTTTAGCAATAAGGCCTTTATAGTAATTGTCTTGATACTCTAGAGGGATCTTTTGCAGCAGAACCTCGGCCTCGGAGAACTGCTGACCTTCAAGTAGGCAGTCTGCTATCGCGAGCTTTACCTCCCCCTTAGCTTGGAGCTCTTCAGGTAGGGTTTTAAAGATAGCTAGTGCTTGCGCGTGCTCCCCTTCAGACATCAGGCCTAGTGCTTGCTTAAGGTTAAGCTCATCTTGACTCGGCAGGTGCTTTTTCAGCATCTCTTCAATCGCCTGAATTGGCTGAGGACCCCCTAAACCATCCACGGCTTGACCCTGATCGAACAGAGCGATGGTCGGTAGGGCTTGGATACCAAATTGCGCTGCGATGTTTTGCTCTACTTCGCAGTTCAGTGTCGCTAGGGTAAAGGCGCCGGCATATTGCTGCGTAAGGTGTTGCAGTTGTGGGAGGAGTTCGGCGCTCTCTTGACTCATTGGAGCCCAAAAGTAGGTCAGTACTGGTGTTTCCATTGAACCTTGAAGGATCTGTTGGAAGTTCTCTTGGTTCATTTCGACGATAAGTTGTGCCTGCATTATGAGTCTCTGCTGTGAATTAAGATAACTGTATAATTTATTGGGCTAAATCTTGAAATTTCAAGCGTTCAGAAACGCAGAAACCCAGCTAATCTCACAAATGTGATGCTGGGTTTCTGGTCTGGATACTTGAGTATGGTGGCTATAGCAAAACAATAACGAGAAGCACAACCCCCACGCTTAACCAGTTAAGCTTGTTTAAAGACATGTTGTCTCCGACACCGATAATAAAATAACCGTGGATGCGAACATAATGCACACGTTTTATTACACTTTTATGGCGTCAAGAAATAAACAGCACTTTTTTTTCAGTTTGTGGATCAGTTAAGGATCTGTTGCAAAGCAGGTTGCAAGCGAGAGTAAGTAAATTTGAATCCCATCTCAGTTAGTCTGACCGGTTTTGCATTTACGCTATCAAATAGCAAGCAACTCGATTCTCCCATCAGCAGTTTCATCATAGGCTGAGGTGTAAACAGGAAGTGAGGTCTAGACAAGGTTTTGGCTAGGGTTTGACTGAACTCTTTGTTCGGTACTGGATGAGGTGCGGTGAGATTGAACACGCCTTTTGCTTGTGGACTCTCAATCAAAAACTGGATGGCGCGAACCATGTCTTGGATATGGATCCATGGCATATATTGCTTACCTGAGCCCAAAGGTCCGCCGAGGCCCAATTTGTAGGGCAGTAACATCTTGCCTAGAGCGCCGCCGTTTGATCCCAATACGATCCCTGTTCTGAGCAAGCAGACACGAGTTTGATCGTTTTGCGCTTGCATGGCGATCTCTTCCCACTGCGCGCACACCTTATGTGGAAAGCCTTGCTCGGGATACTCACTACGCTCATCGACAGTATTGTGCTGCTGGTCGCCATAGATACCCACGGCCGAGCCACTGATAAATACCTTGGGTGGCGTGTCGCTGGCGTGCATTAACGAGACCAGTTTCTCGGTAACGTCCCAGCGACTGTCACAGATGCGCTTTTTTTGCAGGCTCGACCAACGTCGGTCAGCAATAGGCTCCCCTGCTAGATTAACTACGGCATCGAAGGCACTGAGATCTTTCAATTCATCCAAGGATTCAATCAGGTCATAGGTGTTGCTATTGAGGTGCTTGAACTGAGCCCGCGCTTTGTCAGCACTTCGGGTCAAGACGGTGACGTGACTAGGAATGAGTTGCTTAACCAGAGCCTTGCCAATAAAACCTGTACCACCTGTGATCAGTATCTGCATTGAATCCTCTTCAAAGACTAGATTGAGATAAGCCAATGCCTCAAGTATAGAAGCATCCGGCAATGGGTTGATTTTGCACTTGGTTTACACCTTCAATTCGCGCCCGATGTCACATCGAGGCGTGTGAATATAAACCATAGTTAAAGTACGCACTTTTTGACCAATGAGATTGCTATGCAGGCCTTTATACGATCATTTATCGGCAGCATCCGAGACCTCGTCCCCATAATCCTTGTGGTGGCGTTCTTTCAGTTGGTCATATTACAGCAGCCTCTTCCTAACTTTATCAATATTTTCAGCGGCTTATTTCTTGTTCTTCTGGGGCTGACCTTGTTTGTGCTCGGCCTTAACATGGGGCTATTCCCTATAGGCGAGAGCATGGCGCAGACCTTCGCCCGAAAGGTAGCTTGTTTTGGCTGTTGTTGTTTGCCTTTGCTCTGGGTTTTGGCACCACCATAGCCGAGCCAGCTCTCACTGCTGTGGCTTGGGAGGCCGCAGAGGTGGCCGCCAAAGAAGGCAGATAGCGACAAGTGAAGAGGGTATGGAAAATTATGCCATGGGTCTTCGCATAACCATTGCTCTGTCGGTGGGGTGCGCCATCTTGTTAGGAGTGATCCGAATCATAAAAGGCTGGCCAATCCATCTGATGATCATTGGTGGCTACTCGCTGGTGGTGGTGATGACCTTCTTTGCCCCAGCGAGCATTATTGGTATTGCCTATGACTCTGGCGGGGTGACTACCTCGACCATTACCGTGCCTCTCGTCACCGCGCTGGGGGTTGGGCTTGCCTCAGCAATCAAGGGACGTAACCCTTTGCTAGATGGGTTTGGATTGATCGCCTTTGCCTCCTTGCTTCCTATGGTGTTCGTCATGGTTTATGGGATATGGCTGACATGATCGAGCTAATGCTGGATGTATTTTTATCTACCATTCGAGACGTGATCCCTATCGCGGTGATTCTGTTCGGCTTTCAGGTCGCGGTACTTAGAAGACCGATCGCCAATCTCAAACAGGTTCTGATGGGCTTTGTGTTAGTCATCATAGGCCTTTCATTTTTTCTGGTCGGTCTCGAGCTTGCGCTGTTCCCGCTAGGGGAGATGATGGCGGTGCAACTGACTATGCCAAGCTTTCTACAGCAGGTGCGTATCACCGACTTTGGGAGTTTGATGTGGTTCGACTATTACTGGGTTTATCTATTTCGCCTTTTGTATTGGGTTTAGCACCACAGTGGCCGAGCCGGCTTTGATAGCGGTTGCGATGAAGGCTAATCAGGTTTCTGGGGGCAGTATCAAAGTAAATGGCCTCAGATTCGCGGTGGCGTTAGGGGTGGCTTTTGGTATCACTTTAGGCTGTTATCGAATCGTCGAGGGTGACCCTATTCACTACTACATCATTGCGGGCTATTTGGTGGTAATCATCCAAACCTACTTTTCACCACCCATGATAGTGCCCCTTGCTTATGATTCGGGTGGGGTAACCACTTCTACGGTAACCGTGCCACTAGTCACCGCTCTTGGGCTAGGGCTTGCCTCGACGGTGCCGGGACGGAGCCCTTTGATTGATGGCTTTGGGCTTATCGCCTTTGCCAGCCTATTCCCCATGATAAGCGTGATGGGATATGCACAAATTACTAATTGGATAGCAAAGCGTCAGCCAAACAAGGAGGATTCCAATGCGTTTTAAATTGATATTGGCCTTTGTCGATGACAGTCGCACGGACGCGGTATTGGATGCCGCCCGAGAATCGGGGGCAACCGGCGCAACCGTCATCAATAACGCCAGAGGTGAGGGGCTGAATAAAAAGAAAACCTTTCTAGGTCTTAGCCTCGAAGTGCAAAAGGATGTGCTGCTGTTTGTGGTTGAGGAGCATTTGGCGCGAAAGATTCTGGAGAAGATAAGTCATGTTGCCGAGTTTGATGAACAGCCGGGGCAGGGCATCGCGGTTCAGCTAGATATTGAGGATGCGGTTGGGGTTGCCCATCAGGTAGCCAGTTTAACTAAAGTGGTTGAGAAAGAGCTATGAAGAGTCACAGCAGTCGAAAAGTAAGAAGCGTTATGTCGGATACCTACGCCATAGTGGATGGTTTGATGACGGTGGAAGAGGCGATAGGCATTGCTAGGGAGAATCAGGTCAAGGCGCTCATTGTGGATAAAAGGCATGATGAGGATGAGTATGGCTTAGTGCTGATGAACGACATTGCTAAGAAAGTTTTAGCTAAGAACCGAGCACCGGCTCGCACTAATGTGTATGAGATCATGAGTAAACCGGCGCTATGTGTATCTCCTGATATGAACGTAAAGTATTGTGCTAGATTGTTTGAGCGCTTTGGATCAGTCGGGCTCCAGTGGTGGAAGAGGGACGAATCCTTGGCATGGTGAGCTATAACAATATAGTGATAAAGGGCATGGTGCTTGCGAGCGACCAGTAATTCTGGTCTCCCTTTTGTGCGCTTGCTAAAATCACCGCAATTTAAATTTTAGAGATGTCATTAATGAAGCTGTTTTTTGCCTCTGATCTGCATGGCTGTTTAGCCTCTACCGAAAAAGCTATCGCTGCCTTCAAACAGAGCGGTGCCGAGCACTTTATCCTGCTTGGGGATATTCTAAACCACGGCCCACGTAACCCGGTACCTGAAGCTTATGCTCCCGCTAAGGTGGCCGAACTTCTAAATCAATATAAACGCCAGATCATCGCAGTGCGCGGTAACTGTGATAGTGAAGTGGATCAGATGCTTTTACAGTTTCCGGTACTGAGTGACTTTGCGCAGGTATTGCTTGAAGATGGTAAACGCTTGTTTCTGACCCATGGACATCTATATAACCAAGATAGACTGCCACCATTAAATGAGGGCGATGTGTTGGCACATGGTCATACTCATCTTCCAGTGGCCGAGAGCATGGGTGACTACATACTGTTTAACCCAGGCTCAGTGACCCTACCTAAAGGCGGCAATGTAGCAAGCTTTGGTGTTTTAGAAGAGAGCGAATTAAAGGTGGTGAGCTTTGAGGGAGATGTGTTGGCAAGCACTCACATCTAAACTCTTTCTAGGACGGTACAAAAAACAAAAAAGGAGGCTGAGCCTCCTTTTTATGGGGTTGAGACTAAGACTCGAGAGCCGTGTCCTAGGCTAGTCAGCAGTATGGAGTTGTCATTAACAATATCCACTCGGCGACTCTGCTGCGCATCGGTAATGAATACCTGTTTAATCATGCGTAGCTGGGTATCGGTAAAGTCTTGAGAGTCGGCGGTTGAAGAGTCTTTAAACTCTTTAGGTCGATAAGCAGATAGTTATCGCTTAGCTCCCAACGACCAGTTTCAGAAATGCTCATAGTTAGAGACACCTCTTTGTTCTCATTAAATAGCTGCATGCGCGACTCACGCAGGTAGTCGCCATTTGGCAGATATTTTACGTTTGACGTGATATGAACCTTGCTTAGCGGACCGATAGCATCGTCTGCTTGGTCAGACACAATGAAGGTATTCATATTGGTCTGCCACTCGCGAGAGGTTAGGATTTGCTCAATCTTTACATCACTTCCCCAGTACAACCAGCCACTAAAGATTGCAGAAAGGACAAGTATTACAGTTGCAGTTTTCTGATTCATTACTTACTTCCCTTCTTTGGCGCACAGATACGGCTTAGATCTTCTTGAGAAGCAACCAGACGAACCGTGCTGTTCTCAATCGTAAATTCTGGGCTGTGGATGTAGTTCAGGTACAGCTGGTGGTCTTGGCTAGCTGTAGCAATCACTTCCACTGGGTCTGAATCATCGGCATAAGCATCGATATAGTGGTTTACACACATCTCAATGCTAGGTAGCCAGCGAGCAAGATCAGGGTGACCTTCAGTGGTCTTTACTGGAATATCTTGCACTGTGGTAATTGCTCTAAACGCTGAAGGCGCAGAGTTAGGAATAAATATCGCAATCAGAGGCAGAACCAAAGCTAGAGCCAATAGAACGCGAGTCGGGGTATCCCAAGTGGTCCAGAATGGTGGTTTTTTCACCGTAGGTTCTGATTTAGATTCTTTTAGCTGAGACTGAGAACCACTAGAAACCGCCGCTAGAGCAGGCTCACCTGCAGCGTCGTTTTGGGCCTCTTCTTGTACTGGAACTGGGGTAGTGCGCTCAACAGAACAGATCAACTGGTAACCGCGTTTTGGCACGGTTTTTACGAATTGTGGTGATTTTGTCGAATCCTTCAGCATCTTACGCAGGGTCGAAATCGCCTGAGTTAGACTTGAATCATCCACTTGGAAGCCTTGATCACGCCATACAAACTCATGCAACTGATCTCGAGTCACCACTTCATTTGGATGTTCACTAAGTAGGGTTAGGATACGACTTTCATTACTACCCAGACGAATAATGGCATCGTCTAAGGTTTGGTCGACCAGTGAGTTGTTGTTTGGATCAAAAATATACTTCTGCGCCAGTATGTATTTAATACCGATTTTACTCATTTAGTTCTTCTTTGATGTTCGTCTTTTCGACTTCCTTTCCCGCCACATTCATTCCCTATGAAATGTGTGTTTATTCGTGTTTTAGGACGAATAACCGGCATAGCATAATAAATTTTTATTTAAAAAACATTTTTTTGTTGCGGTTGACCTTGAATTTACATTCTAAAGCCTTATTTCCTCTCTCATAGAGGATGCCTATTTCCCGCAATAGGTCCAAAAAGTACAACATGATATTGATTATATTGGAGTTAATATGAGCGAGACAGTGTCTGCCAACAAAGAAACTCGTGGCTTCCAATCTGAAGTGAAGCAACTTCTTCACTTGATGATCCATTCACTCTACTCGAATAAAGAGATCTTCCTGCGTGAGCTTATTTCAAACGCTTCAGACGCGTCTGATAAGCTTAGATTCCAGGCACTATCAAATCCAGATTTATACCAAGGTGACGCCGATTTAGGTGTAAAACTGTCATTTGATGAAAAAACCAATACTCTGACCATCTCAGATAACGGTATCGGCATGAGCGTGAAGATGTAATCGAGCATCTTGGTACTATTGCTAAATCGGGCACAGCTGAATTTTTCTCAAAACTTTCAGAGGATCAATCAAAAGACTCTCAATTGATTGGTCAGTTCGGTGTTGGCTTTTATTCTGCATTTATTGTTGCGGATTCAGTTACCGTTCGCACTCGCGCGGCTGGCACTGCTGCTGATCAAGCGGTTCAGTGGCACTCAGCAGGTGAAGGCGAGTACACCATAGAAGATATTGTTAAAGAGAGCCGTGGTACTGATATCACATTGCACATGCGTGAAGAAGGCAAAGAGTTTCTATCTGAATGGCGCCTTCGTGATGTGATCAGCAAATACTCTGACCATATCGGTATTCCGGTTTCTATCCTGACTAAAGAGATGGATGAGGAAGGTAAAGAGACGAGCGAGAGCAAGTGGGAGCAAATCAACAAGGCTCAAGCACTTTGGACTCGCGCCAAATCTGATATCAGCGACGAAGAATATCAAGAGTTCTACAAGCACGTTTCTCATGATTTTGCTGATCCACTAGTGTGGAGTCACAACAAGGTTGAAGGTAAGAACGACTACACCAGTCTTCTGTATATCCCAGCGAAAGCACCTTGGGATATGATGAACCGCGACCACAAGAGTGGCTTGAAGCTGTATGTTCAGCGCGTATTCATCATGGACGACGCTGAGCAGTTTATGCCGTCTTACCTACGTTTCGTTAAAGGTTTGATTGATTCTAACGATTTGCCTCTAAACGTATCTCGCGAAATCCTGCAAGACAACAAGGTAACCCAGTCTCTTCGCAGTGCTTGTACTAAGCGTGTACTAACTATGCTTGAACGCATGGCAAACAAAGACGAAGAGAAGTATCAATCTTTCTGGAAAGAGTTCGGCCTGGTGTTAAAAGAAGGCCCAGCTGAGGACATGTCCAACAAAGAGAAGATTGCTAACTTGCTTCGCTTTGCATCAACTCATGTAGACAGTGCAGATCAAACCGTAGGTCTTGCTGGTTATGTTGAGCGCATGAAAGAAGGCCAAGATAAGATCTATTACCTAACTGCAGACAGCTATGCTGCGGCGAAGAACAGCCCGCACCTAGAGCAATTTGCAGCTAAGGGCATCGAGGTTGTGCTTATGTACGATCGCATCGATGAGTGGCTAATGAACTATCTAACTGAGTTCGATGGCAAGCAGTTCCAGTCGATCACTAAAGCGGGCCTAGACCTAAGCCAGTTTGAAGATGACGCGGAAAAAGAGAAGCAGAAAGAAACAGAAGAAGAGTTCAAATCTGTAGTTGAACGCACTAAAGAATACCTTGGCGATCGCGTGAAAGAGGTTCGCACAACCTTCAAGCTAGCGAATACGCCAGCGGTAGTTGTGACCGACGATTTCGAGATGGGTACGCAAATGGCGAAGCTGCTTGAAGCAGCAGGTCAAGAAGCACCACAAGTGAACTACATCTTCGAGCTAAACCCAGAGCATGCGCTAGTGAAGCAAATGGCTGATACAGCGGATGAGATCGAGTTTGGTCGCTGGGTAGAGATGCTACTTGGTCAGGCAATGCTAGCAGAGCGTGGCTCTCTAGAAGATCCAAGCCAGTTCCTAGGTGCTATCAATCAGTTGCTTTCTAAGTAATCGATTACGCAAAATTAAACAAAGAGCCCTGATTTATGATAACATTCAGGGCTCAATTTATAGGCAATACAACTGTATACCGAAATTCACCTAATTATCAGCTACTTAGGTTTAATTGGTGAGATTCGTTATACGGTCAAATCCAAAGAGGAAAAACAATGCGCATCATTCTTTTAGGT
This sequence comes from Vibrio sp. JCM 19236, assembly GCA_000830455.1. Lineage (GTDB taxonomy): Bacteria > Pseudomonadota > Gammaproteobacteria > Enterobacterales > Vibrionaceae > Vibrio. The sequence continues at coordinate 21,295 of BBSB01000009.1, read as the reverse complement.
GCTCCTGGTGCAGGTAAAGGCACTCAAGCTCAGTTCATCATGGAAAAATACGGTATCCCTCAAATTTCTACTGGTGACATGCTTCGTGCAGCTATCAAAGCAGGCACTGAACTTGGCAAGAAAGCTAAAGAAGTAATTGATGCTGGTCAGTTGGTTTCAGATGACATCATCCTAGGTCTTATCAAAGAGCGTATCGCTGAAGAAGACTGTGCGAAAGGTTTCCTACTAGACGGTTTCCCACGCACTATCCCTCAGGCTGACGGCCTGAAAGAGATGGGCGTTGACGTAGACTACGTTATCGAGTTCGATGTTGCTGACGATGTAATCGTTGAGCGTATGGCTGGTCGCCGTGCTCACCTAGCATCTGGTCGTACTTACCACGTTGTTTACAACCCACCTAAGGTTGAAGGTAAAGACGACGTAACTGGCGAAGACCTAGTTGTTCGTGACGACGACAAAGAAGAGACAGTACGTGCTCGTCTAGGCGTATACCACAACCAAACTGCTCCACTTATCGAGTACTACGGTAAAGAAGCAGAAGCGGGTAACACTAAGTACCTTAAATTCGATGGTACTAAGCAAGTTGCTGAAGTGAGCGCTGACATCGAAAAAGCGCTAGCATAAGCATTGCTAGAACTCTGAATAGCAGAGATACTAAGAGGGCGACGTTGAGTCGCCCTTTTTTATTTCTCAAATTCATCATGCCACTTGCTTGGTCATGATCGAATCTTCGAGCCGTGAGCTATAAGAAATTAGCCATTAAAAGTAGAAATGCTGAATCTTCAAAGTTGGTCACAGCGCGCTGTTAATGGCCTGATTATCAAAATATAAATAACTTTTAGATCAGGATGTTATGGAAAACAAACCACAAATTGGTGTGCTACTCGTCAATCTCGGCACGCCCGATGCTCCCACGCCACAAGCGGTAAAAAAGTTTCTCTCTCAATTTCTTCATGATCATAGAGTAGTGGATATGACCCGTTGGTTATGGTGTCCGCTACTGCACGGTATTATTCTGCCGGTGCGCTCGCCTAAGGTAGCAAAGCTCTATCAACAGGTGTGGATGGATGAAGGCTCTCCGCTTATGGTCTACTCCCAGCGCCAAGCAGCCAAACTTGGTAAAGCGCTCAGCGTGCCGGTAGAGCTGGGCATGACCTATGGCAACCCAAGCCTGCAAACTGGGGTGGAAAAGCTTATCCAAGCCGGGGTTGAGAAAGTGGTGGTGCTGCCCCTTTATCCGCAATATTCAGCGACCACTACCGCTGCTGTGGTGGACGGCCTAGGTAAGGCGCTCAATAAGATGCGCGTTATTCCTGCTTATAGCATTGTTCGTGATTACTTTAATCATCCGCTTTATATCAAGGCGCTGGCTGAGTCGGTGAAAAAATCTTGGCAAGAAAAGGGTCAAGGTGATTATCTGCTTTGCTCGTTCCACGGCATTCCAAAGCGCTATGCTGACAACGGTGATATCTACCCTAAGCACTGTGAAGCCACCACGGCTGCCCTTGCGAAAGAGTTGGGTTAGATGAAAGCCAGATAGGGATGTCGTATCAATCGCGCTTTGGTCGCGAGGAGTGGTTGCAGCCTTATACCGATAAAACCCTGCACAAGCTTGCCAAAGAGGGGACTCAAAAGCTGGATATCATCACCCCTGCGTTCTCAGCTGATTGTTTAGAGACCCTTGAAGAGATCTCAGGCGAGTGTCGAGATGAGTTTATTGAAGCAGGTGGAGAGGTGTTTAATTTTATCCCCTGCCTTAATGATGACGACCTGCATATCGAAATGATGGTTCAGCTGGTGGAAAATGGCACCTAGCTAAAACGAGTTTAGCGGACTAAATGAGCACTCAAGAGCCAGAGTACGGTATACAGTTTGAATGTTTGATAAAATGTATGGGTTAAAAAAGAAAAACTCAGGCTAGGTTATGAAACAGTGGTATTTACTTTATTGTCGTCGCGGCGAACAACAGCGGGCGCGGATGCATCTGGAGAATCAAGGTGTTGAGGTCTATTACCCTCAGCTTAAACTTGAAAGGTTGGTACGAGGTAAAAAGACGCAAAAGCTGGAGCCGCTGTTTCCAAGCTATATGTTTGTGCGTTTTGACTATGAAGTAGGGCCGAGTTTTACCACCATTCGCTCAACTCGAGGCGTTGCAGATTTTGTTCGTACCGGCGCTTATCCTAAAGAGCTTCAAGGCGACCTCGTGTATACCTTGAAAGAGATCGAGAAGAGTCAGTTAGAGCCTGTTTCTGAGGTAAATCTGCCTGAGAAAGGGGATAAGGTGACTATCAAGTCAGGCCAATTCGCAGGTATCGATGCCATCTATCAAGAGGCTGATGGCGAGAAGCGCTCAATTCTGCTGGTAACCTTGATTAATAAGCCGGTTGAGATCCAAGTGAACAACCAAGATATTGAACACGGTTAATTGAGCAGGTGGAATTAAAAAGGGATGCATTTGCATCCCTTTGTTGTTTTAGTAAGCGTCGTTGTGAACCGCTTTAACTGCTCGACCTGATGGGTCGGCGTTGTTCTTAAATGACTCATCCCATTCGATAGCTTTTGCTGAAGAACAAGCTACCGATGGTCCACCCGGTACACATTCCGCTGCCGATGGCAGTGGGAACAACTCTTCAAAGATCTCACGATATACGTAGCCTTCTTTGGTGGTTGGTGTGTTGTATGGGAAACGGTACTGCGCTGTTTCCATTTGTTGGTCTGTTACCTTAGCCTCCGCTACTTCACGCAGGGTATCGATCCAGCCATAGCCTACGCCATCGGAGAACTGCTCTTTCTGACGCCATGCGATTGCATCTGGAAGATAGTGTTCGAAGCACTCACGCAGGATGTGTTTTTCCATCTTGCCGTTGCCACACATCTTGTCTTGTGGGTTTAGGCGCATAGCCACGTCGATGAACTCTTTATCTAGGAAAGGTACACGACCTTCAACGCCCCAAGCGGCTAGAGATTTGTTAGCACGAGCACAGTCAAACATGTTCAGAGCCAGCAATTTACGCACTGTCTCTTCGTGGAACTCTTGTGCGTTTGGCGCTTTGTGGAAGTATAGGTAGCCACCGAAGATCTCATCAGCACCCTCGCCAGACAGCACCATCTTGATACCCATAGCCTTGATCTTACGGCCCATTAGGAACATAGGTGTGGAAGCGCGGATGGTAGTCACATCATAGGTTTCGATGTGGTAGATAACATCACGAATCGCATCTAGACCCTCTTGAATGGTGTAGGTCATCTCGTGGTGAACCGTACCTATCTTGTCTGCAACCTCGCGAGCCGCTTTAAGGTCAGGCGCACCCTCAAGACCAATAGCGAATGAGTGCAGCTGTGGCCACCAAGCCTCTGACTTATCATCATCTTCAACACGCATTGCAGCGAAGCGTTTTGCCACGGCTGAGGTGATAGAAGAGTCTAGACCACCTGATAGCAGTACGCCGTATGGTACGTCTGTCATTAGCTGACGCTTAACTGCTGCCTCAAGGGCTTCGGTTAGTTCTTCTTTGCTGGTGCTGTTGCCCTGTACTGCCGCATATTCGTTCCAGTCACGAATATAGTAGCGAGTCGGTGCGATAGCGCCTTTCTCTAGATAACAGCCAGGAGGGAATTCTGAGACGGTTTTACATACTGGTACTAGTGCCTTCATCTCCGAAGCGACATAGATGTTTCCGTGCTCGTCTAGGCCTTGGTATAGCGGGATGATACCGATATGGTCACGGCCTACTAGGTAAGTGTCTTTCTCTTCGTCATAAAGAACAAAGGCGAAGATACCGTTTAGCTCCTCAAGAAGGTCTGCTCCCATATCTTGATACAGGGCTAGGATAACCTCACAGTCTGAATCCGTTTGGAATTCATACTTGCCCTCATAGCGAGCACGCAGTTCTTTGTGGTTATAGATTTCACCATTAACGGCAAGGATAAGCTTCTTATCTGGGCTATACAGAGGTTGCGCACCACTATTCAGACCAACAATCGCTAGACGCTCGTGCGCCAAGATTGCTTTTTCTGAAGAGTAGATACCTGACCAGTCAGGGCCACGGTGGCGCAGTTTCTTAGACATCTCAAGAGCCACAGGACGCAGTTTGGCAGCGTCGCTCTTGATATCAAGAATCCCAAATATTGAGCACATAGTATTTCCTTAAGCCGTTAACATCGTTTAAAACCAATTTGCCATCTTATTAAAAAATACAACCCGATTTATTAAAATAATTAGTATTGGAAAGCTTTAGATAGAAAATATTTAATTAAAATGCAATTTGTATAGAATTTATCTAAGTGGTGGTGGTTTTGTGCTCTAAGTGGGTAATTTGATAGTTGTTACGCCCCTGTTTCTTCACAGCATACAAGGCGTCATCGGCACTGTTTATCAGGGTGCTTGAGGAGAATTCTGCGCTTTGAGTGATGGCTACGCCTATGCTGGCGGTCAATGCCCCGCTATTTGGATGGGGAAGGTTTGCGAGTCTAAGTGTTTCTCGAAGTTTTTCGACCAGAATCTCTACTCCTGTGGCATCGGTGTTTGGAAGTATGATGGCGAACTCCTCACCACCATAGCGACACACTGAATCGGTAGAGCGTCTAAACACACGCTTTAGCTCGATCGCAACTCTTTGGAGAAACTCATCACCTGTAGTATGTCCAAGGGTGTCATTTACTTGTTTGAAATGGTCAATATCGACTATTACCAAAGCCAGAGGCTGCGGAGTTCGAGCAAGACGTTTAAGCTCTCTTTCAAGCTCGGCATCGAAGTAGCCACGGTTGTATACGTTAGTTAATCCGTCAGTAATGGCTAGGGTTTGCAGTTTTTTCTTTTGAGACTCGAGTTCAAGCAGTTGAAGAGTTATCTGCTGATGAGCTTTCCACTCTTGTTGTTTGTGATAGTAGCGTTTTCTGCGTGATATGTAGTGATCATTACCTAGGTATAGCAACCAGAATAGGGTGATGACTACTGACATAAATAGGTGGATGTTCAGCACTCTGTTGCCATCGAGTAGCAGGATAACGACAACGCCGGCTAACAGGCTACTACCAAATATGCTAATCACAGATATGGGGCGAAGGATCATTACTCGTACCAAAAGGCTCATTATTATGATAGAGAAGGGAGCCAAGCTATGGGAGTGAGTAAGAAGGATAGCATGCAGACCGGCCACTAAGATGGCTACCAAGATCAAGATCCTTAGATTTACTGCGCTAGTAAGTGAGGCCGTTTTCGCTTTACGCCAAATTCCCAAGCAGAGCAAAGGAGCAATGGCAGACAAATAGACTTGAAAGCTTATTATCTCGCTTGATGAATCAAGTAAGTAAGTAGTCTTGTTTACATAAGGGAGAATTAAACCAGTAAGAAATAATAGACCCGAGACTATAGGCAGCCAAAATAGCAGCTGCTTGCGGTTATGCTCTACTACGAAATGGGAAAAGTTATTGGTTTGCATGCACTTTTTGAAGACGGCTACGACTGCATAAGCTTAGTACAAATCAATTAGGATGATGGAATTGTGGTTATTCCATAAGCAAAAAGCAGTCTCTCGACTGCTTTTTTAACCTACGCGCTGTTTTTGGTGAATTCAGGTTTGAGGGTGTCACAGACATGGGTTGCAAAACCGCTGCCCGCTTCTCGGTAAATATTGAAGGCCGCATCTGCACCAAGCTCTAAGAACTGATCAACCTGATCCGGATATTCAGCAATAGCTGCTACCTTGCCTTTGTAGCCATGGATCTTCAGCTGTTCAAAGGCGTAATGATTACCCTGATTATTCGGGATCGCCAAAAGTACCAATTCGATCTGTTGTATGTTCTGCACTCGCTCCCAGAAGTCGGAGTCGGTTACATCCCCTTGGATAGTATTGCGCTCATATTTTTGGTGATGCCCAGCGGTATCGTCACGGATTTCTACACCAACGCAGATTTCACCATGGCGGCGAACCAGCTCATCATACGCACCGGTGCCGATACGACCCATACCTAGAATCATGACTTGAGAGTCGCCCAGATCGATAAATTGGTCGCGAATGTTGATCTTGGTATCACTGTGCTCTTTTAACCACTGTGCACTGCGTCTATAGATACCGCTACTGAAGCGGTTAATTGGGGCAGAGACCACGAAGGAGATAGATACAGCAAGGGCAATAGCGACCATGATATCACCAGTGATCCAACCCTCTTTATAGGCGAGCCACCCACAATGAGACCAAACTCACTGTAGTTGAACAGAGTCAAAGAGGTGAGTAGCGAGGTGCGGTTTCTAAACTTAAAGCGGTCGATAATGAGGTAGTAGAATAGAGCCTTCACCGGCAGTAAGAACATAAACAGGATGGCCATTACCAGGCCTGTGACTGTCGGTTGCTCGGAAAGACCGATATTGAGGAAAAAGCATACCAGTAGTAGCTCTTTCATATTAAACAGTGATTTAGAAAGCTCTGAAGCTTTTTGTGACCTGCCAGAAGCATTCCTAGCACCAGTGCGCCAAGGTCCGCTTTAACACCAACCAGTTCAAATAGACCAGCGCCTGTTACTAAGGCAAAGAAGATGCCACCCAGAACCAGCAGCTCACCGTGGCCCAACTTATCTAGGAGCTTGAATAGAAGCGGTCTTGCTAGTGGCAGGGCAAACAGGAAGATGGCATACCACTCAGGTATCTTGCCTGTGGAGACAGTGAGGAAGATAACCGCGAAGATATCCTGCATAACCAGGATACCGATGGCGAGAGTGCCATACACAGAGTTCATCTCACCCTTATCTTGTAACGCTTTGATAGCAAATACGGTACTCGAGAAGGAAAGGGCAAAGCCTAAGATAACCAGTTGAGTCATGCCCATATCGGCGAATGCACTGACACCAATAAACTGCAGAGCGAGTAGGGCTAGAGTGAAATAAGCGGTGGACGCAACATTGTGTATGGTGGCACCGGCCCAGATCTCTTTAGAAAGCAGGACCTTGATGTCCAGTTTCAGGCCAATCGTAAACAGCAGTAGAGTAACACCAAGGTCGGCAAGGTGTTGGATAGCTGTGTTACTTTCAAAGCCAAAGGCGTTTAGACCAAATCCAGCAAGCAGGAATCCGACTAGGGGTGGCAGATTACACCGTTGAGCTATAAAGCCAGCAATAAACGCCACACATATCAGAACTATATCCATATTACCCTGCTAACTGTTACAAAATTCGCGCACATTCAACCACAAATATTAGGCTGAAAGTAACTGTTATTGTGCGGAATCCATTAATTTTTGTAACAAGATCCCATTTAGCATGGCTCGTTTCACGATAGCGAAGGCACCCATGGTTGGTTGCAGGTCAAGATCCGATGAAACTATAGGTAGGTCTTTGTGGAAAGCGGTCAACGACTGACTCACCACATTGCGTTGGATAGCCGGGAAGAGGATCTCTTTGGCCTTGGTAATATGACCTGCAATGACGATCTTCTCGGGGTTGAATAGGTTGATAACGATGGCGACTGCTTTACCTAGCTGATCTCCCACGCGCACTATGCTTTGGGTAGCCAAGCGTCGCCATTTAGTGCGTGTTCACAGATGGTATCTATATCTATGTTCGTTTCATCGGCAAGAGAAGAGCTATAGCCTTGGGCCAGGCGCGCTTTTACGCCTTTCACGATAGCCGGGTTAGAGGCGATGGTCTCAAGGCAGCCAAAGTTGCCGCACTGGCACTGTTCACCAAGAGGGTCTACCTGAATATGGCCGATCTCACCCACGTTACGGTTGCTACCAAGGAAGACCTGACCACCAGATATGATGCCAGAACCCGTACCACGGTGAACACTGATCATCACTGAGTCATTACAATCACGGGTTGCGCCAAAATAGTGCTCAGCCAGCGCCATAGCGCGGATGTCGTTACCCACGAAAGACTCTACCTTGAACTCTTCTTTTAGCATCTTAGCCAGAGGCAGGTCGTCTATCTTGGTATTCGGCATATATTCCACCTCTCCTTGTACTGGGTTTACCAGACCAGGAAGGATGACACCGATGGCAATAAGCTGTTGAATACGCGATTCGTTAGAGGCTTTGAACAGGGCGATTTTGTCGAACAACTGTCCAACCAGTTCGCCTTGGTCGCGATACTGGATAGAAGACTCATCTTGCGCCAACACCGCACCGCTGAGGTCATGTAGTGAAAGCTGTAGATAGTCTCGACCGATACGAACCGCTATGGTGTGGAACTGAGTAACTTGTGTCTTTAGAGAGATGGCACGACGACCACCAGTGGAGGCTTGCTGAGCCACCTCTTGGATATAGCCAAACTCTAACAACTGGCGGGTGATCTTTGTGACACTTGCAGGTGCAAGGTGACTCAATTCAGCGATCTGAATTCGTGATATTGGGCCTTGTTGGTCAATCAAGCGATAGACAGCTGCGCTGTTCAGCTGTTTGACCAAGTCTACGTTACCAATCTGTCCGCCAGTCATAGTTACCCTTTATTGCATTTCGCCGTTTACTACAGTGTTCAATACCTTGAAATTACTATCAAAAATAGCAAGGTTGGCAATCATACCTGATTTTATGCGTCCAAGCTTGTGATCTATGCCAATAGCTTTCGCAGGATACAGGCTCGCCATACGTAAGGTTTCGTCCAAAGAGATACCCACGTGCTTCACGCAGTTCTCTACCGCTTCAATCATAGTCAGAGCTGAGCCACCTAGTGTGCCGTCTGCGCCAACGCACTTGCCATCCTTTACATACACAGTTTTGCCAACAAAGTTGAACTCTGTCATTTTAGCGCCTGCTGGAGCGGTAGCATCGGTAACCAGTACCAGCTTCTCGCCCTTAACACGCTGTGCGATGCGGATGTTTGCATAATTAACGTGGAAACCATCGGCGATGATGCCAGCATATACCTCTGGGGTATCATAGATAGCGCCTACAACACCAGGCTCACGACCTGTCATAGGAGTCATGGCATTAAATAGGTGAGTGGCAAAGGTGATGCCGTTGGCAAAGCCTTCACGCGCTTCTTGATAGGTGGCGTTTGTGTGACCAATTGAAACCACAATCCCCGCTTCTGCGAGCTTTTTAACGTGCTCTGGGTTGTTTTGCTCTGGCGCTAGGGTTACCTTCGCCACCACATCTGCGTTGTCGCAGATAAAGTCCACCATCTCATCATCAGATTGACGGATGTAGGACTCGGTATGAATACCTTGCGAGCTAAGTTCAAGTATGGGCCTCAAGGTGCAAACCTAGAGACTGATTCGCATATTGCGCTTCGAACTCACGCTGAGCAGTGATAGCTGCACGCATATCTTCATCGGAAGAGGTGATAAGGGTTGGCAGATAACTTGTGCAGCCTGACTTTTGGTTAGCCGCTTGCATGGTTTGCAGGGTGTCAGCGTTGATCTCATCGTTGAACATCACGCCCCCACAGCCGTTTAGCTGAAGGTCGATAAAGCCTGGTGATACATTTGCGCCTTCTAGGTCGATAGTCTTGATTGAAGAATCGAGTTCAGCCTGAGGGCATACCTTTACTATGGTATCGCCATCGATGATGACCGCGTGCTGATACAGGGTATCGCTACCTGTAAACAGGGTGCAGTTGGTTAACGCATACATAGAGTATTACTCCTGAATTTATGTTGGTAACCCGCAGCATGGGAGCGAGTCACAGAATCTGTTTGCCTTGTCCAGTTTGTAGGGCACGTGAAATCAGGTGGTGCCACTTATTTTATTGCTGTACAAGCACGTCCTATAAGACGTGGATAAATTTGGCATATAGGCAAGTATACTCAAATTCGCAGTTAATTTTAATAGTGAAATAAGTTTTATGATCGAGCTAACAAAAACCGGGCTATTCGCATCCTTCATATGATAGACGTCACGTTTTATGGGGTTTTAATTTGCGATGCAAATTTACCTGCTTATGATGAAAGGGACTAAATTGGTGGGCTAAAAAAGTTTTCATCTTCCTTGTCACTGAGCTTTAGGTAAGCGACAGGGTAGAGATAGAGCTGAATTAAATAATTTCCTCTAAAGGAGTGTAAGGTGAATATTCTCGGATACTTTCAAAAGGTAGGTAAGGCACTTATGGTGCCAGTGGCGACACTTCCTGCTGCAGCAATATTAATGGGTATTGGTTACTGGATTGACCCAACGGCTGGGGTGGCAACAGTGCTCTGGCTGGCTTTCTAATCAAAGCTGGTGCGGCGATCATCGACAACATGTCTTGGCTATTTGCGGTAGGTGTTGCCTACGGTATGTCTAAAGACAAAGACGGTGCAGCAGCACTAGCAGCACTAGTAATGATGTACGTAGTAACTACGCTACTTTCTCCAGGTGCAGTTTCTCAGATTCAAGGCATTCCTGCTGATGCTGTTCCAGCAGCATTTGGTAAGATCCAGAACCAATTCGTTGGTATCCTAGTGGGTATTATTTCTGCTGAGATCTACAACCGCTTCTCTCACGTTGAACTGCACAAAGCACTAGCGTTCTTCTCTGGTAAGCGTTTGGTTCCTATCCTAACGTCTGTAGCGGGTATCGCAGTATCTTTTGTACTTATGTACGTATGGCCTGCAATCTACGACGGTCTAGTACACTTCGGTGAGTCTATTCAAGGTATGGGTTCTGCAGGTGCTGGTATCTATGCATTCTTCAACCGTCTACTTATCCCTGTAGGTCTTCACCACGCACTTAACTCAGTGTTCTGGTTCGACGTTGCAGGTATCAACGACATCCCTAACTTCCTAGGTGGCGCTAAGTCTATCGCTGAAGGTACAGCAACAGTGGTATCACTGGTATGTATCAAGCGGGCTTCTTCCCAATCATGATGTTCGGTCTACCTGGTGCAGCTCTAGCTATCTACCACACGGCTAAACCTGAGAACAAAGCAAAAGTTGCTTCTATCATGATCGCTGCAGGCTTCGCATCATTCTTCACAGGTGTTACTGAGCCACTAGAATTCTCATTCATGTTCCTAGCACCAGCGCTATATGTTCTACACGCATTCCTAACTGGTGTGTCTGTATTCATCGCAGCGTCTATGCAGTGGATTGCAGGCTTCGGTTTCTCTGCAGGTCTTGTGGACTTGGTTCTATCAAGCCGCAACCCACTAGCAGTTAACTGGTACATGCTTGTTGTTCAAGGTCTAGTATTCTTCGGTGTTTACTATGCTGTGTTCCGCACTGTAATCGTGAAGTTTGGTCTTAAGACTCCAGGTCGTGAAGACGAAGATGAAGGCGCAGCAACAACTGCCGGTTCTGAGAACTCTTCTGAGCTAGCTAAGCAGTACCTAAAAGCGCTAGGTGGCCACGCTAACCTAAGCACTATCGATGCTTGTATCACTCGTCTACGTCTAACTCTAAAAGACACTAGCGTAATCAACGAGAAGCAATTGAAAGATCTAGGTGCGATGGGTGTTGTGAAACTAGGTTCAAACAACGTTCAAATCATCCTTGGCCCACTGGCTGAAATCATTGCGGGTGAGATGAAAAACATCCCTGCAGACGTTGACCTAACAACAGTTCAACTTCCTTCTTAATCGATAAGATTAAAATGATTGTCCTAATGCCTCCCTCGGGAGGCATTTTTTTTACCTAAAACGCCCATATATAAGAGGCAACTTGCTCTGACAATGCACTAGGTTTCTTGAGGTTATTTAGCGTTAAGCATACAATGGCGGGTCAGAAAATATTACTTTACAGAACAATACTAACGAGGTGTTTAGATGACTGAAGCTGAGGCTCGTCCATCAAACTTTATTCGCCAAATCATTGATAAAGATTTAGCGGATGGCAAACACAACAGCGTACATACCCGATTCCCGCCAGAGCCAAACGGCTACCTGCACATCGGCCACGCTAAATCCATTTGTCTTAACTTTGGTATTGCTCAAGATTATCAGGGACAGTGCAACCTGCGCTTCGATGACACTAACCCTGAGAAAGAAGACATTGAATACGTTGAGTCTATTAAGAACGACGTAAAGTGGCTTGGCTTCGATTGGTCTGGCGACATCCACTACTCATCGAACTACTTCGATAAGCTTTATGGTTATGCAGTTGAGCTGATCGAAAAAGGTCTAGCTTATGTTGAAGAGCTAACACCTGAAGAGATCCGTGAATACCGTGGCACGCTAACCGCTCCGGGTAAAGAGAGCCCATACCGCAATCGTCCTGTAGAAGAGAACCTAGCACTATTTGAAAAGATGCGTGACGGTGGCTTCGAGGAAGGTAAGGCGTGTCTGCGCGCGAAGATCGATATGTCATCTTCATTCATGGTGCTACGTGATCCTGTGCTTTACCGCGTGCGTTTTGCTACGCACCACCAGACAGGTGACAAGTGGTGCATCTATCCTATGTACGACTTCACTCACTGTATTTCGGATGCGCTAGAAGGCATTACTCACTCGCTATGTACTCTTGAGTTCCAAGACAACCGTCGTCTGTACGACTGGGTTCTGGATAACATCACTATCGAGTGTCAGCCTCGTCAGTACGAGTTCAGCCGTCTAAACCTAGAAAATACTGTGATGTCTAAGCGTAAGCTAAGCCAGTTGGTATCTGAAAACCTAGTAAACGGTTGGGATGACCCACGCATGCCGACCATCTCTGGTCTGCGTCGTCGTGGTTTCACTCCTGCGTCTATCCGTGAGTTCTGTAAGCGTATCGGTGTGACTAAGCAAGAGAACATGATCGAGTACAGCTCGCTTGAGTCTTGCATTCGTGATGACCTGAACGAGAACGCTCCGCGCGCGATGGCGGTTCTTGACCCAGTTAAGATCGTTATCGAAAACTTCGAAGGTGAAGAGACCCTAGAGATCGCTAACCACCCGAACAAGCCAGAGATGGGTAGCCGTGAGGTGCCATTTACTCGCGAGATCTTTATCGAAGCGGATGATTTCCGTGAAGAAGCAAACAAGAAGTACAAGCGTTTGGTTCTAGGTAAAGAGGTTCGTCTTCGTGGTGCTTATGTGATCAAGGCTGAGCGTATCGAGAAAGACGAAGACGGTAAGGTAACGACTATCTTCTGTACTTACGATGCTGAGACTCTAGGTAAGAACCCTGCTGATGGCCGTAAGGTTAAAGGCGTTATCCACTGGTATCTGCGGAGAAGGGCGTACCTGCTGAGATTCGCGTTTATGATCGTCTGTTCAACGTGGCAAACCCAGCGGCAGCGGAAGACTTCAAAGCGACTATCAATCCAGACTCACTGTCTATCGTTGAGGGTGTGGTTGAGCCAAGCCTTGCTAATGCAGAAGCGGAGAAGGGCTTCCAGTTCGAACGTACCGGCTACTTCTGTGTGGACAGCAAGGACAGCTCTAGTGATAAGCTAGTGTTTAACCGTACTGTAGGACTTCGCGACACTTGGGCTAAAATCAGCGCCAACTAAGCGAAACTCGATACAAAAATGCCAGCTAGATTAGCTGGCATTTTTTATGTCTTCTGTTTGAGGCTAGTCGTTTAAGACGTAAGAAATGTCGCCTGTGCGTGAATCGTACCATATGACATGTGTAGCATTGTTGGGATTGGTGCTAAAACCATCTCTGGTATAGATAAAGGCACAACGGGTCTGGGCGCCACTAAATTCCCCCTCACCACGACGACGTGTAGCGTAGATGTCAAAGTCATCGATCTGATTGGCGTTATCGGTGGCGACTAGAGAACTGTCTAGCAGTCGATTCCACAGTAAGAAGCAGGCCTTGTTGCCTCGCCCAATGTTGAGCGGTGCACTCAATTGAGGGTTTTATCAACACCAATCGGGTAACCCACATCGTTCATATCCAGGTGACTGTCGATACTGTTACTGTTTGGATTGGTGTCAGTGCCTTCCGCGTAGCGAGGCATATTGGCCACTGCGACATTGCCGATACCTTCGACCACCCATCGCTGATGAGCAAAATTGATGGCTTGTTGAAGTTCAGCGGCAGCCCCCTTGAGCATAGACTCACGGGCATCGCTATTAAGATCTAGAAATCGTGGCGCAGCAACCACCGCCAGCACGGCGAGAATCACGATCACCACGATCAATTCGATTAAAGTAAATCCTTTTCCTCTAATCATATAGGCAGGTCTTACTTAGGCTTATGTGCCTTAGGGTTGTTTTACAGTCACCTGTAGCACAGCGGCCGTACAGGTATAGGCTGTGGTTGGTCAGGTTGATGTTGTATTTCTCAGCGATCTCATGCTGACGTTGTTCAATCAGGTCATCAGAAAACTCGATTACAGAACCGCAATCTAGGCAAACTAGGTGGTCATGATGCTCTTGTGTTGCAAGTTCAAATACAGATTTACCACCCTCGAAGTGGTGACGGGTGACTATGCCAGCGTCATCAAATTGGTTAAGAACTCGGTATACTGTTGCCAAGCCAATTTCTTCGCCGATATCGATCAGTTTCTTATATAACTCTTCAGCACTGATATGCTGGCAGCCCGGTTGTTGCAGTAGCTCTAAAATCTTTAAGCGAGGTAGTGTTACCTTCAAGCCCGCATCCTTTAAGGCTTATTGTTATCTGGCATGTTAATTCCTACAGTTTTTTAGCTCAGCTATTGTCATTATATTGAAACCCTAACCAACATTAAACCACAGCTTGGATAGGGGTATGGTTTTTCGTTGTAATTCAGTGGGAAATCACGCATAGTGACTTAAATTTTAACATCTTATTAACGTAAAGGGTATGAAAGCGAGCTGGTACAAGTTAATGAAGCCCCATTGGTACAAAGAATATTCAATTGCTGGCCAGTTTTTATCGGCTCTGGCATACGCATTGAAACTATTAGTAAAGATTTTTGTTATGCCAAGGTGGCGCTGAAATACCGCTGGTGGAATAAAAACGCGAATCGCACCGCTTATGGTGGCAACACTTTCTCTATGACAGACCCTATATACCTTTATGTTGATGGGGGTGTTTGGTCCTGATTATCTGATATGGGATAGCAAGGCGAGTATTCACTATATCAAGCCGGGTAGAGGAAAACTCACTGCTGAGTTTCAGCTATCTCCAGAGATCCTTGCCCAGATTCGCAGTGCTACCGCGAATGGTGATAAGCACTTCCCTAGCTTTGTGATTTACGTAAAGGATGAACACGGGGATGTGGTGGCTGAGATTGAAAGGGTGCTGTATATAAGGCGCCGAGCGAAGCAAGTAACGGATATTTCTCGCAGTAAGGCGGCGTAAAGGCAATAAAAAAGGGACCAGAGGTCCCTTTTTCGTCGAATAGCTTGGAATTAGTCTTCCAGTTCAGATAGGCACATCTCAGAGTAGATCTGCTCAACCCAATTTTTAACGCGCTCGTCAGTCAGTTCTGGCTGACGGTCTTCGTCGATGCACAGACCTACGAAGTTGTCGTCGTCTACTAGTGCTTTCGATGCTTCAAACTCATAGCCTTCGGTTGGAGTGTAACCTACGATAGTGCCGCCTTTCGCTTCAACGATGTCACGTACAGTGCCCATCGCATCACAGAAGTACTCTGCGTAGTCTTCTTGGTCGCCACAGCCGAATACCGCTACTAGTTTGGTGCTGAAGTCGATGCCTTCAAGCTCTGGGAAAAAGTCATCCCAATCACATTGTGCTTCACCGTAATACCAAGTAGGGATACCTAGTAGTAGCAGGTCAAAGTTATCGATATCTTCTTTGCTGCTTTTTGCAATATCTTGAACGTGAACCAGTTTTTACCAAGTTGTTTTTGAATCATCTTTGCAACAGCTTCAGTGTTACCTGTGTCGCTGCCGAAGAAGATACCTACGCTTGCCATAGAATGAATACCTTATTGATTGAAGTGGATGCCCTGTTTCAAGGTCTATAGACCTGAGCCTTCCCATGAGATTTGGATAATGCCTTTAGCGACAAACCCAGCACAGCCAAGAAACAATACCAGCCATACGATTCGACGCCCAAACGGTGGAACATTACCCTGCTTTAGTACGTCTTTGATCGCTAAACCTATCAGAATGAAGACAGAAGCGAACAGCAGATCGAGTCCGATAGACTCTATCTTGTCGATGTAATCGTAGAGCATGACATCCCTTTATGCTTGATTAATCGCAGAACTATATCACAGCAATTCTTGCTTGTAATAAAACTTTATCTAGAGCAGATCTAGATCAAAAACTTGCGAATGGTTCTCAGTACCATCTCAGGTTTTTCCGCATGTAACCAGTGTCCAGTGTTGGCAATGACATGGGCTTTGGCATTCGGAAACTGCTGAAGTATCTGTGCTTGATACTCAGCTGTTATGTAGTCTGAATCCGCCCCTTTGATGAAAAGGGTAGCAACAGGGTTGGGTGCCAGAGTTTCCCAACCAGTGATCTCCCAGTACCATGACTTCAAGACCCTATGGTTAAAGCGCCAAGCCAGTCTATCTCCATCTTTATACAAAGATTTGCTGAGGAACTGACGAACACCATCCATCTCAATCTCGGTCGCCATCAAATCCATAGCCTCACTACGAGCAGTCGGCGCACCGTTTTCCACCGCTAGGATACCGGCAAACACATTGGCGTGTCGGTCTACTTGGTAGGAGACCGGAGCCATATCCATGATGATCATCTTGCTGACTATTTGCGGCGCTAGGCTGGCTAAACGCATTGCCACCTTACCGCCCATGGAGTGACCCACTAGGGTAGCATTTTCGATCTTGAGATGATTAAGCAGGTTGAGGACATCGAATGCCTGGGCTTGATAGCTGTGATCATCGCTATGGAAAGAGCGACCATGGTTGCGCAGATCGACACTGATTACCCTGTGGTCTTTGACTAAATCGCGAGCTAAAAGCCCCAAATTATCCAGACTTCCGAATAATCCGTGGATCAATATGATTATTTCTCCATCGCCTTGGTCTTTATAATGTAATTGGTCCGACATTTTCACTATTTCCCTTTTGCTTTCCGTAGAGAACTCAACAATAACTGGTTATAATCTGGCGCAGTTTAAACTAATCAGATTGTGAAATGCGAATGAAAACCATCGAAGTTGACGACGAATTGTATCGATTTATCGCGAGCCGTACCCAACGTATTGGAGAGAGTGCTTCCGATATCTTACGACGTTTATTGAATGTGGATGGTGAATCTCAGCAAGAACCTCAAGTTGAAGTAGACGTTGAGCCAGCAGGCGCAGCGACTCCTATCGTAGTAGGCAAACCGACCTCTAGCTTCGATCCTATTAAAGAGATCCGTAGCGTACTTATCTCAGACGAGTTTGCTGCACGCGAAAAAGCGATCGACCGCTTTATGTTTATCTTAGCGGCGCTGCACCGCATCGATAAAGATGGCTTTGCTGAGGCGACTCAGGTTAAAGGTCGCAAGCGTATCTACTTTGCGGACAATGAAGAAACTTTATTGGCCAGTGGCAAAACCACTAAGCCAAGGGCGATTCCTGACTCACCTTTCTGGGTGATCACTAATAACAATACCGACAGGAAGCGCCAGATGGTGGAACAATTGATGGTGAGGATGTCTTTCCCTACTGACCTCATCGAGCGAGTAACTCGCTCAATCTAAAGGAAAAAAGATTAGCCCGCTTTTAAACTCCCCGGTTTTGAGTGGGCTTTTTAATGATTTAAAAATACGATTATAAAAAGGACTACAACTATGGCTACGCATCCTCGAGCAGGCCAAAAGGCTCTGCAAGAAGATCTTCATAACATACCTCAGTTGGTATCAAACTATTACCTCCTCCAGCCTGAAGCTGGTAACAGTGAGCAAAAGGTACAATTCGGCACCTCTGGTCACCGTGGTAGCTCAGACAAAACAACCTTTAACGAAAACCACATCTTGGCGATCGCACAAGCTGTGGCAGAAGTTCGCGCAAGCAAGGGTGTAACGGGCCCTCTTTACGTTGGTAAAGACACTCACGCACTTTCGGAGCCTGCGTTTACTAGCGTTATCGAAGTGCTGATTGCAAACGGCGTTACTGTTATCTGTCAAGAAAACCAAGGCTATACCCCAACTCCGGGTATCTCTCACGCTATCTTGACTCATAACCTAGCTAACGCTGATAAAGCAGACGGCATCGTTATCACCCCTTCACATAACCCACCACAAGACGGCGGTATTAAATACAACCCGACTCACGGTGGTCCTGCTGAAGGCGAACTAACCCAAGCGATCGAGGACCGTGCAAACGAGATCATCGCAGCGGGTATGGGTGATGTTAAGCGCATGAACGTAGCAGACGCTAAAGCAAGCGAGCTGTTCGTTGAGCGTGACCTAGTAGCACCTTATGTTGACGACTTAGTAAACGTTGTTGATATGGCTGCTATCCAGAAAGCAAACCTTAAGATCGGTGTTGATCCACTAGGTGGTTCAGGTATCGAATACTGGCGTCAGATCAAAGAGGCTTACGGTCTAGACTTGACTCTAGTGAGCGAAGCGATCGACCCAAGCTTCCAGTTCATGTCTCTAGATAAAGATGGCGTTATCCGTATGGACTGCTCATCTCCTTATGCAATGGCAGGCCTGCTAGCACTTAAAGACGAGTATGACCTAGCCTTTGGTAACGACCCTGACTATGACCGTCACGGTATCGTTACGCCTGCTGGCCTAATGAACCCGAACCACTTCCTAGCGGTATGTATCGATTACCTATATCGCAACCGTAGCGAGTGGTCTGCAGAGGTTGCTGTAGGTAAGACTCTAGTATCGAGCGCAATCATCGACCGCGTAGTGGCTGACCTTGGTCGTGAGCTATGTGAAGTGCCAGTTGGCTTCAAATGGTTCGTTGATGGCCTGTACGAAGGCAAGTTTGGCTTCGGCGGTGAAGAGAGCGCGGGCGCATCTTTCCTACGTAAAGACGGCACTCCTTGGGCGACAGACAAAGATGGCATCATCCTATGTCTACTAGCGGCTGAGATCACAGCGGTAACAGGCAAGAACCCTCAAGAGTACTACAACGAGCTTGCAGCTAAGCACGGTGAGTCTAGCTACACCCGTCTACAAGCAGTTGCAAACGGTCCTCAAAAAGACGTTCTTAAGAAGCTATCTCCAGAGATGGTTTCTGCTGAGACCCTAGCGGGTGATGCAATCACAGCTCGTCTAACTCACGCTCCAGGTAACGGTGCGGCTATCGGTGGTCTTAAGGTAACGACAGACAACGGTTGGTTCGCGGCGCGTCCATCGGGCACTGAAGAGATCTATAAGATCTACTGTGAGAGCTTCAAGGGTGCTGAGCATCTGAAGCTGATTGAGCAAGAAGCTCAAGAGATTGTAAACCAAGTGTTCAAGAACGCTGGTCTATAATCTAAGCCTCAACTAATACGAAGCCTCGCATTTGCGGGGCTTTTTAGTCTCTAGGCTCTAAGTTGTCATCAAAGCTTCGCTCGCCTTGTTTGCGACTCAATATAAGCATTGAGATAACCACAGGGCTGACTATTACTATCAAAGCCATACTAACCCCCTCGAATAAACTCAACATAAACAGGCCTCTTTTCCTATAACTAAATGTGTAATTAATTCCGTATAAAACGAATTGTACAAATCAATTGCCAGTGAAAGTGAGAAAGAGTGTAGAGATAGTATTAAATCGGCACAACTTGGTTGTGCGTCAGTAAATTTGCATTCCTGTTATTAAGTTGCTGACATAGCAGGATTTATTTGCAGATATGGGAATTGTGCAAACATTAATCCAAGATATGAAAGTATGGAATACTGGATTTATTTAGGCTGGTCACTCTCAGGCCAATGTTCTGGCACCACAAACCAGAATTGTCCGGATTTTGTCTGGCAGTGAACGGGGCGATTAC
This sequence comes from Vibrio sp. JCM 19236, assembly GCA_000830455.1. GTDB lineage: Bacteria > Pseudomonadota > Gammaproteobacteria > Enterobacterales > Vibrionaceae > Vibrio. The sequence continues at coordinate 1,608 of BBSB01000009.1, read as the reverse complement.
TTGGCTCAAGCAAGGGCTCATGAAACTCGGTTAAACCAATAGCCATAGTGGTTAGGTACTCGATACAAGGTTTCGCCAATCTGTTTGAGCTGATGGTGATAGCACCAAAACCCTGCTACTTCAGAGGCTTTGATCGGGTAGCCCTCACACTGGGTTGGGATCTTTTCATCCGAGAAGGGGTTAGTATAGAGGCGCCCTTGCATCATCAGCTTAGGGGTGAGGTTTTGATATTCTGGATAGAGCGCTTTGAAATAAGGTTGCTGTCCATGTTGTAGCTGACGCTCAAGCATGTGCTTAAACTTCTTATCCAGCCTATCTATGGCATTTGGCCCATACCAGAGCCCATCCTTTAATAGATAAAACTTGATGGCCACTTCCCAGTGTTCATACTCTCCACTGGATTGATTCTTGAGAATGAAATCCAGCTCACCTATGGTTTTCTTCTCATCGAATAGTTGCAGTTCACTCTCTCGAATATCGAAGTCGCCGCTTTGTTCAAACAAACGATGCCAAATATCTTGATAGATAAAGCCCAGCCTAGAATTACCCTCATAGTCATGAGTATTGCTTAGCTTTTCGCTAGAGAAAGGTGCCTGCTCAGCAATAGGCTCATCCCCACACATCAGGTTTGGTCTGTTTTGTATCCAGTTGGCGAATCTTGTTAGGGTTTCAGGCGTTAGAAGCGGGTACATGCTTTGACGTAATTTCAATTGTTTGATTAACTTGCAAGGTAGCACAAAGCGGCAACTTAACCATGGTAAAACAATGAATAACTTACAATTGCAGTCTCTTCTAAATCAGAAGCTATCGCCACAACTTATCAAAGATTATGCACCGAACGGCCTTCAAGTAGAGGGTACAGCTGAGGTGAAAAAGATCATTACGGGTGTGACCGCCTCTCAAGCGCTGATTGATGCTGCTATCGAAGCAAAGGCAGACGCTATCTTGGTTCACCATGGCTATTTTTGGAAGGGCGAGCCAGAGCCTATCGTGGGTATGAAGGGACGCCGTATTCGCGCACTTATCAAGAACGACATTAATCTCTATGGCTACCATTTGCCGCTAGATATCCATCCTGAGATAGGTAACAACGCTCGTCTAGCTGAGCTTTTGGATATCGTGGTCGAGGGGGGCCTAGAGGGGCATCCGCAGTCTGTTGCCATGTATGGCCGATTAAAGACGCCAATGCAGGCGAGCGAGTTTGCTGAAAAGATTGGTCAGGTGCTAAATCGTGAGCCGATGCATATTGCTCCTGAGAGTGATAAAACCGTTATAGAGACAGTAGGCTGGTGTACAGGTGGTGGACAGGACTTTATCAATCTTGCCGCAGACTTTGGTTTAGATGCCTTTATCTCAGGTGAGATCTCAGAGCGCACTACTTATAGTGCTAGAGAGCAGAATATTCACTATTTTGCAGCCGGGCATCATGCTACCGAGCGCTATGGTATCAAGGCACTAGGGGAGTGGCTTGAAGCTGAGCATGGTATGGATGTCACCTTTATCGATATTGATAATCCGGTATAAAAAAGAGGCCAAACGGCCTCTTTTTTAGTTGTACAAAGAAAACCCCCAGCTAGGCTGGGGGTTCCGTCAAGCTTTCAGCTTTGA
>BBSB01000010.1:0-158033 GCA_000830455.1 Vibrio sp. JCM 19236 | reverse complement strand
GTCTGCGAATCAAGCTTACTGCTTGTTCATCGCTTTTCGGATACAGATGGCTGCGCCGCCCCAAGTGATGGCGAGGCCAAGTACCATCATAATGATTGCACCTGTAGTCATATTAAGCCTCCTTCTTGCTAAATGTGTTGATAAGTAGCCCAATTACTACAAGCAGAGCAAGCAGGCCCCAACCTAGAGTAAGTAGATCAGACTGTGCGTAGCCGCCGTAGCCTTCGGTCACAGTAGTTTTAAGGGTGTTAAATAGCGTGATAGCTAGGATAGCTGGGCTTACAAACTTCAAGCAGATGTCATACCAACCACCAATCTTAAAGTCAGACACATTGTTTACGTAGCTACGGATGTTAGCGGCTTTCACTACCATTACTACAAGAATAACCTCGATAAAGCACGCCAGTACGATACCGATCTGGTTAGTGAAGTAGTCCACTAGGTCAAGCAGCAGTAGACCGCCATTGGTGGCAAATGCCAGCGATACTAGCGCACCTATACCACATACGAGCGTTGCCGCTTCTTACGAGCAATCTTGAATTTGTCGATGATAGCGGAGGTCACAGCTTCGATGATCGAGATGTGCGAGCTAAGACCAGCAATAGTCAGTGACAAGAACAATAGTGGACCAAGGATATATGGCGCTGGAAGCTCGTTAATTGCCGCAGGTAGGGTAACGAAGGCTAGGCCTACACCCGCTGAAACAACGTCAGTAAGCTCTTTGCTTTGCTCGTGAGCCATAAAGCCAAGAACGGCGAAGATCATGATACCGGCAAGGATAGAGAAGCCACAGTTGATCAATACCGTCATGAAGGCGTTGTTATTGATATCTGATTTCTCTGGCAGGTAGCTAGAATACGCCAGCATGATGGCAAAACCGATACTTAGGGTAAAGAAGATCTGACCGTAAGCGGCAGCCCATACCTTAAGATCCATGATCTTGCTGAAATCTGGTTGGAACAGGTAGTTAACACCGTCCAATGCACCTGGTAGGAAGATAGTACGACCAATCAGTATTAGAACCATGATGAACAGGATAGGCATCATGATTTTAGCAGCACGTTCGATACCCGCTTTAACACCACCCACGATAGCCGAGTAGGTGATCGCCCAAGCGATCAGCATAGTACCTGCAATCTTCCATTGGATAGAGCCAAGGTTAGAAGGTGAGTTGTCGCCTAGGTTTAGATATTGGCTAAAGAAGAAGGCATTGGTATCTGTACCCCAACCTTGGTTGAAAGACATGCCAAGGTAAGAGATAGACCAGCCGATAACTGCAACATAGTAAACAGCGATACAAGCTGCGATACCTACCTGGAACCAACCCAACCATTCAAATTTAGTTGATAGATTTTAGTGCTGCTGGTGCAGAACCGCGATACTTCTGACCGATCTTGAATTCCATAATCATGAATGGAATACCGGCTGTTAGCATGGCAAAAATGTAAGGGATAAAGAATGCACCACCGCCGTTCTCATAAGCCATATATGGGAAACGCCAGATGTTGCCGAGGCCGATCGCCGAGCCAACTGCTGCTAGGATGAAGCCGGTTCGGGAACCCCACTGCTCTCGCTTCATGTAAACTCCTTCTCGTTGTGTTCGATATGAAGCCATACACATATTTGAAAAGTATTAGTAACTTTTGCTATCAAAAACTAATAATGGAAAAGAATAATTGGTCAATAACGGAATTGAGTGGTTTTATTCTCTGTTAAAGTGTTTTTATATGGATGTATGTTTCAATGTATTTATAAGTTGAGTGAAGAAACTAGAATTAATCACTCATTGGACATGGCGAGAGTATCGCTTTATCCGTACAGTGGCAAGAATAAATAACTGCGAGGAATAGCTAAAAAAGCTAACTTTTGGTTACTAGGTGTGCTTGGTGCGGAGGGTTTATCTACTTAAATATCTTATCTTGGTATTATTAACTGGATAAATTAAAGTTGAGAGCTAGATCACCCAAAATAGGGCTAACGGAGTAAACGTCTAGGTAAACGCGACTCCGTTAGTGAAATGTTATTTTTCAGTTATGCGTCTGGTTGAGTATTCCAAAATCAGAAGCTGAAGGTTAAGCCGAGGTTAGCTTGAAACTGAGACATCCAATCGCTCTTAAAGAAGAACTGACAACTGGTGCTACTGCTGTCTCCCTCGCAATAAGAGATAGAGTCGCTATCGACCAGTGTGCCTAGGTAGCGTAGTTGCCTTGTAGTGCAAAGTTATCGGTGAACTTGTACTCAAGCCCGGTATAGACGCCAGCAGAGAATTTATACTCAGCGTCTACGCGCTGTATATCGATCTGCGTGCCACCCACACTTAATCCAAAGTAGGCCCCCCAATTTTCCCTAAACTCACTAAATACAGCACTCTGGAAATGGAGATAACGTACCGTTGAGTCAAGATTAAGGCCGTTGATTGTCACATCGGAATCTTGCTGAGAATACAAAAGGCCAAGACGCCCCTTTTCTACATCGGTCTCGATGGAAATGCCATAGGCCAGAGCATTATCTATATCTGCATCGTTACCTTCAGCATCCTCAAAGGTGCCACCCATTCCATAACCAACTAGAGGGGTAATATAGACTTCCGCGAAAGCGCCGGAACTGAAAGAGGCTAGCGCTACTGCTAGGCCAAGGAGATTTCGATTCATGCCACACCATCCATAGTGAATACCTAGTTCAATTGTGACAGTAACTACATAATTCTGCACGATTTTTTAACAACTCTTGAGCGATTGTCACAACAGTGCTAGAAAATAGATATAACCTTAAGGTATTCAAGGTTTCTTTGTTCACTAAGGAGAGGTATATGGACACTGAACTGAAGATGGCGCTCGCCATAGTAACAACCACCTTCGCGGTTCTGATCGGTTTTGGCATGATGGCTCTGTTTGGCTAACGGCTAGCTATGAATAACAGCGGCTTAATCTGGGGAAACGGCGCGCTATATCAACCTGATGTTTTCTCTGACTACCTCGGTGGTAAGACGGCACTCGTCGCACAAGGAGGTGGGCAGAGAGGCATCTTTACCGCAGGCGTTTTAGACGCCTTTCTCTATTCTAACTTCGACCCGTTCCACACCTTCTTTGGTACCTCTGCTGGGGCCATGAACCTCTGCGCTTACTTATGCAGGCAACCTGAGTTGGGTAAAGCATTCTTGTTAGATCTGACAACGGACGACAAATTCTTCAACCTATTTAGCTTCATTCGCCAAAAACACTATATCGGTCTGGATTGGGCGCTAGATAAGATATGTCATGCGCCGTACAAGCTGGATGTGGATATGGGGCGCAAGATGCTTTACGGGCGCACTGCCTATGCGGCAAGCACTCGTGTTGAAGAGTTTAGGGATGCCTATCTTCCTATGCTTGAGCATAATTGGTCGATGTTCTAAGAGCCAGCTGTGCTATCCCAAACCTTGTATCCCGCGCAGTAAATATTAATGGTGAGCATTATGTCGATGGTGGGGTATCAGCCTCAGTGCCTGTTCAGGAAGCGTGGCGACGAGAATCGAGAAGCATCATAGTGATACGCACTGAAAAGCCGGAGCATCCGCTGTTAGATACTCCGACTATGCCAGTGCCTGTGGATGAAGAGTGGTACAAAAGGCCTGTAGAGGCGGTGCAAGGCTTGTGGCGTGATGCACTTGGACAGGGACGAAAGAGTTTCGGTGAGTTTCTCGATGAGAGGATAGAGCAAAGTAAGCTTAAGCAGAAAAGCCCTAGCGTGGATATGCTAAACGGCGGGCGTTGGCTGTTTGGTGCCGATAACGTCTACCGAGTGGCGCATCTGCTAGGTAACGAGTTTGAGGCGGGTCTGGCAGATATGCTGATGATCCACTATCAAACCTATGCACTGACTCAAGATTTTATCGCTAAGCCACCGTCTGATTGCTATGTGATGCAGATTATCCCAGAGCAACCACTTCGTTGTTCGACCTGATGAGCAGTGTTGATGATCTATTGTTTGATTACCAGCAAGGTCTCAATTCGGGCTATCGCTTCATTGATGAATACCAAAGCACGAAAAAATTGGTTAAAGTGTGCAACCCAGTTTGATCTGGGTCTGCCTTCGAAAAAGAATACTGCGCGATAAGTGAGCAGGCTCACGCCTTTGTATGACTACGCTTCACATTTGTTTCGAGGTGTAAAAAAATAGCACATAGGCGTATCCGGAGGCTATATGTACACGTCACAACCAGGCCACATCGATTATATCAAGCAAGTGAATGCTGGAAGGGTCTACCAACTGATTGATCAGTTTGGCCCTATTTCGCGAATCGACTTGTCAAAGCTTAGTGCGTTAGCACCGGCGAGTATCACCAAAATCACCCGTGAGCTTATCGACGCTCACCTTGTGCACGAGACCATAGTGCAAGAGGTGACTAGCCGAGGCCGTCCAGCGGTCGGGCTACAGACCAACAACTCGGTTGGCAATTTCTCTCTATGCGTCTAGCGCGAGGCTATCTCTCTATCGCTCTGCACGAATTGGGCGGCGACGTTATTGTCCAAAGCCAAGTGGAGATAGAAGAGCTACATCAAGACGATGTACTCAAGCGTCTTATCCTAGAAATACATCGTTTCTTTGAACAGCAATCTGCGCATCTAGAGCGCGTTACCAGTATCGCTATAACCCTGCCAGGTCTGGTTCACTCCGAGAGCGGGGTAGTGCTGCAGATGCCGTATTACGATGTAGAGAGGCTTGAGCTTGGTCCTGCGGTGTTTAAAGAGACCGGACTTCCGGTATTTATTGCCAACGACACCCGTGCTTGGGCATTGGCTGAAAAGCTGTTTGGTAACTCTCAGCAAAACAAGAACTCAGTGCTTATCTCGGTTCACAACGGTTTAGGCGCAGGTATCATTCTAGAGGATAAGCTTCTAGAGGGGCGCTTGGGTAATGTGGGTGAGCTTGGCCATATTCAGATAGATGCTAACGGTAAACAATGTCACTGTGGCAATACTGGTTGTCTTGAAACCGTTGCCAGTGCGCGCGCTATCGTGCGTCAAGTGCGTGGGCTTATTCAGCAAGGCGAAAAAACCTCACTCACTGTTGAAGGCCTCACTGTGGTGGGCATCTGTGAAGCTGCCAATCAGGGCGATCCGCTAGCACTGTCTGTGATTAAAGAGCTAGGTCAAAACCTAGGTAAAGCTGTGGCACTGGTAGTGAATATGTTCAACCCAGAGAAGGTGCTCATCGGTGGTGATATCAATGCTGCCAAAGACCTTCTGCTTCCAGAGATCTTTAACTGTGTGAAACAGCAGGCCTTGCCTATCTATTGCCAAGATCTAGAGATAGTGTCATGTCGCTTTATCAAGAACGCCACCATGCCAGGTGCGGCGCTGATTAAGCAGGCTCTATATGATGGCGAGCTTTTGATGCGTGTTGTTGAGGGCTAGTGTAGCGAGCTTAGCTCAGGGAGAGGGTGCGACAGCTCCTCTCCCACATCCAATAGCATGTGGTCGTATACCCTGAAAATTACTAGCGATAGAGCCTCGCATTCACTCATCACCTCTTGTTGTGTCAGCTTTTCCAATCCACTATTCGAATCCACCACCTCATCTAACCAACGCATAGCGGTAGCTGAACTTGGAGCGCTAACTGTTAGAGGTGCAATCAGCCCAAGTTGATTGAGCTTTCTTTGCAGAAGCCGAGCTTTTAGTGTCACCCTATCTAAAGCCTGTGGGTTGTCGTCCAGATAATCAGCAAAGGCGATTTGAAAGCGGGTGAGTGCGTCTAGGCTATCGATAATATGATTCCACTGCGCCGAATAGCGCTCGCTCAACTCATATTTTTCCGATTCGATTAGCCAACTCAGAGTCATTTCGTCTATTAAATAAAGGCAGACGCGTATCGACTTACCGTGCTCATCTGACTGCGACTCGGGGTCATTTCTGGCCAGCTTCCCAGCAGTATCCGAACCTGTTTCCTGAGTAGCCTAAGCATCGGCCTTTTACTCATCTCTGCATTGGATAACAGCGCAGATATGGTATCTAGGATACGATGCTTGAGCTCATTGCATTGTGAAGGGGGAATATCGCACACACAAAGGTGGGTATGAGCTAAGGTACGATGCTCGCGCAAAAGCTCAATCAGGTTTCTAAGCTCGCAGATAAGTTGGTACTTGCGGTCGCTCTGTCGCACTTGTTGCCCATGTCTAACAAGCAGGGTAACGACTAACAAGGCGCACAAGCTGGCACTGATCACGATAAACATGGCGAACTCCTTTTCTACAACATGCTGAGCTAATAAACAGGTTGCACAAAACGTGCCATGCTAAATCCAGAGTAAACTATTGAATTTTCGCCATAAATAGAGCTCTGTTGCCCAGCTTTGGTGCAATTTGGCATTATCAGGGCACAAAAAAACCGGCTACGAAGAGCCGGTTTTATTATTCAATGACAGCGAGATTACATCACGCGCATGCCAGGCTTAGCGCCTTCGTGTGGCTCAAGGATCCACAGATCTTCGCCACCTGGACCCGCAGCCAGAACCATGCCTTCAGACATACCGAACTTCATCTTACGAGGCTTAAGGTTTGCCACCATTACAGTGTGCTTACCTACAAGATCCTCTGGCTTATACGCTGATTTAATACCAGCAAACACCTGACGAACTTCACCGCCAATATCCAGTTGTAGCTTAAGAAGTTTGTTTGCCTTTGGCACCTCTTCGCACTCAACAATCTTGGCAATACGAAGGTCAACCTTAGCGAAATCATCAAATTCGATCTCGTCTGCGATTGGCTCTTTAGTCAGCTCAGTTTCCGTTTTTGCTGCCTCAGCTTTTTCTTTCGCCGCTGCTTCTGCCGCTGCATCTTCTTTCGATGCTTCGATCATAGCTTCAACCTTTTTAGGGTCGATACGGCTAAACAGTGCTTTGAACTTAGTGATCTCATGACCCGTTAGTGGAGCACTGATGTTTTCCCAAGTCAGTTTTTGGTTTAGGAAGCTTCAGTGCGAGCCGCAAGCTCAGGCATTACTGGCTTCAAGTAAGTGATAAGCACGCGGAACAGGTTGATACCTACAGAGCAGATATCTTGCAGTTCTTGGTCTTTACCTTCTTCTTTCGCCACAACCAAGGTGCTTTCTCATCCACGTATTGGTTTGCTTTGTCAGCCAGTGCGGTGATTTCACGGATAGCACGACCAAATTCGCGAGTCTCGTATAGCTCAGCGATACGGTCAGCAGCATCAACAAACTCTTGGTATAGAGCAGGCTCAGCAAAGGTATCAGAAAGCTTGCCTTCGAAGCGCTTGGTGATGAAGCCTGCGTTACGAGAAGCAAGGTTCACGATCTTGTTAACCACGTCAGAGTTCACACGCTGGGTGAAGTCTTCAAGGTTAAGGTCAAGGTCGTCGATACGGCTGTTTAGCTTAGCCGCGTAGTAGTAGCGAAGACACTCTGGGTCTAGGTGGTCTAGGTAAGTGCTTGCCTTAACAAAGGTGCCTTTAGACTTAGACATCTTAGCGCCGTTTACGGTTACATAACCGTGTACGAATACGTTGTTTGGCTTACGGAAACCTGCACCTTCTAGCATTGCTGGCCAGAATAGAGAGTGGAAGTACACGATATCTTTACCGATGAAGTGGTAAAGCTCAGTGCTGCTGTCTTTCTTCCAGTACTCGTCAAAGTCTAGGCCTTCGGTCTTGTTACATAGGTTCTTGAACGAAGCCATGTAGCCAACCGGTGCGTCTAGCCATACGTAGAAGAACTTGTCTTTCTCGCCTGGGATCTCGAAGCCAAAGTATGGTGCGTCACGAGAGATATCCCACTGTTGTAGGCAGATTCGAACCACTCTTGCATCTTGTTCGCTGTTTCAGCTTGAAGCGAGCCAGAGCGAGTCCACTCTTGAAGCATGCTTTCAAACTGAGGCAGGTCGAAGAAGAAGTGCTCAGAGTCTTTCATGATAGGTGTTGCACCAGAAACCGCTGACTTAGGATTAATTAGGTCAGTAGTGCTATAGGTTGCGCCACAGTTGTCACAGTTATCACCGTATTGGTCTTCAGATTTACACTTAGGCAGGTACCCTTAACAAAGCGATCTGGAAGGAACATTTCTTTTTCTGGATCAAATAGTTGCGAAATAGTGCGGGTGCTAATAAAACCGTTTTTCTTCAGCTCAAGATAGATCTGAGAAGCCAGCTCGCGGTTCTCTTCACTGTGAGTGCTGTGATAGTTGTCGAAGCTGATGTTGAAACCAGCGAAATCTTTCTGGTGTTCTTCGCTAACCGCGGCAATCATCTCTTCTGGCTGATGCCCATCTGCTGAGCCTTAAGCATGATTGGAGTGCCGTGTGCATCGTCAGCACAGATAAAGTTAACCGTGTTGCCACGTAAGCGTTGGTAACGCACCCAAATATCAGCTTGAATGTGCTCTAGCATATGACCAAGGTGGATTGAACCGTTGGCGTATGGCAGTGCACAAGTGACAAGCATTTTTCTTAATTCTGTAGTCATACTTTACTTTTCGCAGATAGGTTACATTTTGGGTCGCTATATTACCCCAAGCCCGACCTACGGAAAGGATCAACATATAAAACCACAGTGCTTTCATGGCTGATTTTTCTCTGATAGCGCACTATGATGGTTAAAAAAGGAAGCATTTATGTCGGAATCTCTACAAAGTATTCAAAGCTGGCTCAATCAGTTTTCTCACCCTCTGCTTATCGAAGAGTGGGCCAGCGTTCAGGGTGTGGTTACCCTAGATGAAAGCAGCGTCACTGCGACCATCGAATTTCCGTTTAAGCTCAACAGCCTAGAACAAGATCTAGAAACCTGGCTTATTCAAAATCCACTGCCTCAGTGGGAAACCAAGATCACCAGTACCTGCAAAGCACTAGACTCTGTCGTTCCTTCAAATCTCAATCAGGTTAAGAACGTGATTGCGGTTACCTCAGCCAAAGGTGGGGTGGGTAAATCTACCACCGCAGTAAACTTAGCTTTAGCCATTGCGCAAAATGGTGCCAAGGTGGGCGTTTTGGATGCGGATATCTATGGTCCATCCATTCCACTTATGTTTGGCAGTCAAGGTTCACAGATGGAAGTGGTCGACGGTAAATGGATGCAACCTATCGTTGCACTGGGTGTTCAAACACAATCTATCGGTTACCTGATGGGCGATGATGAAGCGACGGTTTGGCGCGGTCCTATGGCTTCGAAAGCCTTGGCTCAGCTCCTGCAGGAGACTCAGTGGCGAGAGCTAGATTATCTGATTATCGATATGCCACCGGGTACGGGTGATATACAGCTTACCCTTGCTCAGCAGATCCCGCTCACCGCAGCTATCGTAGTGACGACTCCGCAAGATGTCGCACTAGCGGATGCCTCAAAGGGTATCGCTATGTTCGATAAGGTGGAGGTGCCTGTATTGGGCATTGTTGAGAACATGAGTTATCACATCTGTTCTAATTGCGGTTCTAAAGAGCATATCTTCGGTACTGGAGGCGCGGCTAAACTGGCTCAAGAAAAAGGCGCAGCGCTATTAGGTCAGATCCCACTGCATGTGAATGTGCGTCAAGATGTGGATCAAGGCTTCCCAAGCGTGCTCAATCCGCAGTCGGGAGAGCAAGCATCCCACTACCTTGAGCTTGCCGAGCAGGTAGTAAGCCGTTTGTATTGGACCGGCAACCCTAAGCCTGACACCATCCAATTCGTGGCGGTTTAAGCTCTACTTGCCAGCTAGATTATTCGGGCAGGCTCTAAACTGTCCGAATAATGCGCAACTATTCTGTATTCTTATATAAGCGCTGGTATCAAATTATTTCCCTCCCTATAATTACACGGTTTACTAGCCGAATTTTATTCTTCAAGGTCATTCAATGTCTGATAATAACCAATGTGTAATTGTGGGGATTGCTGGTGCATCCGCTTCCGGTAAAAGCCTGATTGCAAGTACGATTTATAATGAGTTGCGTGCCAAGGTTGGCCCAGACCAAATCGGTGTCATTACGGAAGATAGGTACTACAACGACCAAAGCCATCTGAGTATGGAAGAGCGTGTAAAGACCAACTATGACCACCCGAAAGCCCTAGACCATGACCTTCTGTGTGAACACCTGCAATCACTTATCGCAGGTAACTCGGTTGAAGTACCAGAGTACAGCTACTCTGAGCATACCCGCACAGCGAATACAGAAACCATGACCCCGAAGAAGGTGATCATCCTTGAGGTATCCTGCTTCTTACTGACCCGCGCCTTCGTGACATCATGCACGCGAGTGTATTTATGGATACTCCGCTAGACGTATGTCTGCTGCGCCGCGTTAAGCGTGACGTAGAAGAGCGTGGCCGTACCATGGAGTCGGTTCTGGATCAGTATCAGAAAACCGTTCGTCCTATGTTTATGCAGTTTATCGAACCTTCAAAGCAGTACGCGGACATTATCGTTCCTCGTGGCGGTAAGAACCGTATCGCCATAGATGTACTTAAGGCTCATATTGCTAAACTACTGAAATCTTAGTAGTTTGTAGAAATCTGCCATGAGGTAAGTGAAAACTATTACTTACAAGCCTCAGTTTTTGGTCTTCAATTAAATGGCACTTTAACAGTGCCATTTTTTGTTTGTGATTCGTCTTAGAAATACAGGGAAGAAAAGATGAAGAAGTTCTCTCTCATTATCCTTACTCCGATACTGCTGATCGTGCTGGCGGTGGCCGCACTCTTGCTGTTCGTTGACCCTAATCAGTTCAAGCCACTTATCGTTGAACAAACCAAGAACACACTCAGCTCGACCTCACTATTGAAGGTGATATTGGCTGGAAGTTCTTCCCTAGTATCGGCTTTACTCTAGGCCGTACAACCCTGAGTAATCCACAAGGCTTCAGCTCTCCGAATATGCTTTCTGTGGATGAGGTAGGCCTAGATATCTCGGTATTGCCGCTTCTAGATAAAGAGCTTCAGGTGGGTAATGTGACCCTGAAAGGCGCGCAAATCTATCTGGAAACTAAGGCGGACGGCAGTAGTAACCTAGACGTATTTACCGCACCTGCTACCGAAGAGACGGCTCCTGCTGAGCAAGCGAGTACGGAAACAGCACCAGCCGAGACTGCCCCTGCAGAGCCTTGGACCATTAGTCTGCAAGGTGCAAATATCGAGAATGCACTTCTGGAGATCAAAGATGATTCAGCGGGTCTGTATACCAAGCTTGAGAAGGTGAATCTGAATGTTGCCAGTTTCGAGTTTGACCAATGGACGCCGGTCACCTTCAGCTTTGAAGGCGTGAATAATGAGCAGAAGTTTGCCATTTCTGGTCAAGCAAATGCCAAGACCAATGCAGACTTTACCGATTATCAGATCAAGGATGTGTCTGTAAACGGTAGCTTCTCTCAGCCAGATTTTGACCTTCAGAAATTCGAACTGAATCTTGATCAGTTTGCTCTGGGCTCATTTGCTAACGTTAAGCTTACTGCGAATGGTGTAGCCGCGGGCAATAAGTTTGATATGAGCACTGCGCTGCAGGCTAAACTAGAGCAAGACCTTAAAACCTTCGCGGTGCAAGAGGTTGCGCTTCAAGCCAGCCTTGATGGCCCTGAACTGGATATAGAGCGCGTTACCCTTGACCTAAACCGCTTTAGTTTCGGTGAGCCGGGAGCTTTTCAATTCGGCCTTAATTCTAAATTGGCGGATATGACCCAGAACTTAGTCGCTTCGGGCAACCTGCTGGTGGACGAGGCGATTTCTAAGGTGACCGTAAACAGCCTGCAGATGAATGGTACTGTTGAAGGCAAAGCACTACCTCAGACGCCAATGAGCATTGGGCTTGAGTCTGATCTTAGCTTTGATCTTAACAAGAGCCACCTCGACTTAGTGCTAGCTAAGCTTGCCCTAAACGATTTGCAATTCGATGGCTCGACTCAGGTGACTTTGGCTGATATCCCTAAGGTGCGTTTCAAACTGCACTCTCCAGAAATCAATGTCGATGAATGGACGGGAGTCGGCGAACAAGCCCCTGCGGAGCAAGGTGGTACGGGTTCAGGCAGTAGTACTTCTGGCAATCAAGCGGCGACTGAGCCTGACCTAAGCGTGCTGAAAACAGTAGATGTTGCCGGCACCATCACCATAGACAAGCTCACAGCAAGTAATGCAAAACTGCAGAACGTATTTACCAATGTTGCCATTAAAGACGGGGTATTGAACCTTAAAGCCCTCAAAGCACGTCTTTATCAGGCAGTATCGATGCCAAAGCTGTGCTGAACGGCAAAGGCGCAGTTCCAGCATACGATGTGGATGCCAAGGTAACAGGGGTTAAGGTTGGACCGCTTCTAAAAGATGTTGCGGACAACGAGATGCTTGAGGGGACCGGTAATATCACTATCGACCTGAAAGGTAAGAGTCTTATCCCTGAGAAGCTAAAACAGAACCTTGCGGGCGCAATTAATATGACTTTCACCGATGGCGCAGTAAACGGCATCAATGTGGCTCAGATCATCCGCACTAACTATGCCAAATTTAAAGGCGAAAAAGTACCAGCTGAACCTGAGGTTAAAAAGACGGACTTCAGCTCAATGTCTGCGAGTGTGAAGCTAAATAAAGGCGTAGCGAATATCTCTAGCGTTAAAGCGCAATCACCACTGCTACGTGTGGATGCTTCGGGTCAGGCGAACTATGTGCAAGAGACCATGAATATTCTGGCTAAGACCTCTATCGTGGGCTCCCTCGAAGGTCAGGGCGGTAAGAGTATCGATGATCTCAAAGACCTAACACTGCCGCTTCGCGCTGAGGGAAGCTGGGCACAACCTAAGTTCAGCCTAGACTTGGCGGCACTTCAAAAGCAAGAGCTTGAGCGCAACAAGAAAAAGCTGGAAGAGAAGGCAAAGAAAGAAGCGGAACGTGGTATCAAGAAGCTACTGGGTGATAAAGCCAGTGATGAAGAAGCGAAGAACGTGACCGACTCGCTACTGAAGAAGTTTTTCTAATTGGAGTTGTAAATGAAAACTTTGGGACTTATCGGGGGAATGAGTTGGGAGTCTACTCAAACCTATTATCGTCTTATCAATGAGCAGGTAAAACAAGAGCTCGGCGGATTACACTCAGCAAAGCTAGTGCTGTTTAGCGTGGACTTGCAGAGATTGAAGCACTTCAACACAAGGTCAGTGGGACAAAGCGGGAGAGGCGCTGGCTGAGGCGGGTAAATCGCTACAAGCGGCAGGAGCAGACTCTATCGTTATCTGTACCAACACCATGCATAAGGTTGCGCCTGAGATTGAAGCGCAAACCACGATACCACTGCTGCATATTGCCGATGCCACAGCGCTAGAGCTAAAGCGTCAGGGAATTACTAAAGTGGGTTTGCTAGGTACCGCCTTTACTATGGAACAGGCGTTTTATAAGGAGCGCCTCACAGAGAAGCACGGCATTGAGGTGGTCATTCCAAACGATGCCGAGCGCAAGTTGGTTCATGATGTTATCTATGAAGAGCTGTGTCTTGGCACCATCAAGCCAGAGTCAAAGCGCGCTTATCTTGAGATAGTGGATAGCCTTAGCGCCAATGGTGCCCAAGGGGTGATCTTAGGTTGTACAGAGATTGGACTACTGATCCAGTCGCAGGATACCGAAGTGCCTCTGTTCGATACCACGCACATCCATGCCACTGAAGCGGTAAATTGGGCGCTGTCATAACGCCCAACAACTCTTTACCAGTCCACACCTTTACGCGCCTTCAACCCTGAGTCGAAGGCGTGTTTTACATTCTTAACCTCAGAAACTGTATCCGCCATTTCGATTAGAGTTCTATGAGCCGCGCGACCTGTGATCACCACAGATTGCTCACTAGGACGATTGTTGAGCGCTTCCACGACTTCCTCAAGCTCGATATAGCCGTAGCTCACCATATAGGTCAGCTCGTCGAGAAGCACTAGGTGGATGCTTGGATCGGCGAGCATGCGTTGACACTCTTTCCACACCACTTGCGCCGCCTTTGTATCCGCTTCTTTGTCTTGCGTATCCCAAGTAAAGCCTGTGGCCATTACATTGAATTCAACGCCATGCTGCTCTAGCAGGTTGCGTTCACCATTATCAAGTGCCTTTGATAAATTGCGCCACGCCGCATTTAAAGCCATGCCCTACAGCGCGTGCAACCGTGCCAAAGCCAGAGGTCGATTTACCTTTACCATTGCCAGTAATTACCAATAACAATCCACGCTCTTGCTGTGCCTGCTCAATGCGCTCATCGACCTTTTGTTTTAAGTTTTTGTTGCCTTTCTTTATGACGTCCTTGCTCTTGAGTCATCATATTTCCCAATTATTTAACAAAGTTTGGCTATCATAACGTTGGAAGTGTCCAAACATAAGGAAAAAGAGCATGAAGGTTCTAGTTGTATGTATGGGAAACATCTGCCGTAGCCCAACCGGTGAGGCAATTCTAAGAACCAAGGCGGAGAATAGAGGCTTGCTGGTGGAAGTGGAATCTGCAGGCACTATAGATTATCACCATGGAGAGAAGCCTGACTCAAGAGCGATGCAAGCAGCGAAAGCTCGTGGTTATTCGTTCGCAGGTAAGCGTGCTCGCGGTGTTACACAAGAAGATTTCTACTATTTCGATAGGATCTTGGCTGCCGATAGGCAAAACCTCGCCGATCTTCAGGCTATGTGCCTGAGGAGTATCAGCACAAATTGGCTATTTTAGAAGGGGCAGGTTTGGATACTGATGAGATACCCGACCCGTATTACGGCGGTGAAGAGGGATTTGAGCATGTGTTGGACTTAGTCGAATCGGCTAGCGATCACATTTTAGAACAAATGTCTCACCGTGCGGCTTAATCTACGAGCCCATTTCTAGAACATTATTTGTGCATAAATTGCTTATTAAATAATCCGGCATTGTCCTATGTCGGATTTTTGTGGCACGTACAAAATATTGTGTGCGTAGGGTCACGTCTAGGACACCGATTCTGTCAACGCTCAAAAATAGAAAGTTAGGTTTCATTCCATTTTATAAAATTCTTCTTTGATAGTTTTCGTCAATAGATCATTTTGTTTATGGGTTTATTGACATGTTGGAATTGCTAATTGGGTTAGTGGCCACAGTGATTGTGGGCTACTTCATTATCAAAGGCTATCGAGCCGCAGGCGTGCTACTGACTGCGGGTCTGGCACTACTTATTATCACAGGCATCCTAGGCCATACCGTGCTGCCTTCGAAGGTTGCCACGACCGATAACACCTTTACCGATGCTCTGGAGTTTGTGAAGTATATGCTTCAGTACCGAGGTGGTGGCCTGGGTCTACAGATCATGTTGTTGTGTGGCTTCGCTTCTTATATGACCCATATTGGCGCCAACAATGTGGTGGTTAAACAGTTCTCTAAACCACTTTCTGTAATCAAATCTCCATACGTTCTCTTGGTTGCGGCCTACATAGTGGCGTGCTTGATGTCTCTAGCGGTGAGCTCTGCGACTGGTCTTGGCGTGCTATTGATGGCAACCCTGTTCCCTATGATGACGGCAATGGGTATCTCTCGCCCGGCAGCGGTAGCTGTGTGTGCTTCGCCGGCGGCTATTATTCTTTCCCCAACTTCGGGCGACGTGGTTGTTGCAGCAGAAAATGCTGGCATGGCTCTGGACGTGTTTGCGTTCCAGACTGTACTGCCAGTGTCTATTAGCGCTATCGTAGTTATGGCAGCAGCGGCTTTCTTCTGGAACAAGTATCTGGATAAGAAAGAGAATACCCCGATGGAGAAAATCGACCTTTCTGAGATCGAGGTGAAAGCGCCGGCTTATTACGCGGTAATGCCTTTCTTGCCAATTATCGGTGTATTCGTATTTAACGGTCGCACCATTCCTGGCTTGTCGCTAGATATCTACACTATCGTAGTGCTTTCTATCTTTATCGGTGCGGTAGTGGATTACGTGACCAAACGCTTCGACGGTAAGAAGACCCTAGAAGATTTGGACTCTTGCTATGCGGGCATGGCAGATGCGTTCAAGGGCGTTGTGATGCTCTTGGTTGCCGCTGGTGTATTTGCTCAAGGCCTGATGTCTATCGGTGCTATCGACAACCTGATTCACCTAGCAGATAACGCAGGTGCTGGTGCGATTGCGCTGATGCTTCTGCTTACAGGTCTTACGGTTGCCGCAGCTATCGCTACTGGTTCTGGCAACGCACCTTTCTATGCATTTGTTGAACTGGCGCCAGCGCTAGCAGGTAAGATGGGTGTTAACCCGGCCTTCCTGATTATCCCTATGTTGCAGGCATCTAACCTAGGTCGCACCATCTCTCCAGTTTCGGGTGTAATTGTGGCTACCTCAGGCATGGCCAATATCAGCCCATTTGAGGTAGTAAAACGTACCTCGGTTCCTGTATTGTGTGGTCTAGTAACCGTTATCCTAGGTACAGTGTTCCTTGTACCTATGTATGCATAAATAATGTTGTAGGCTCCCCAAATGGGGAGCTTTTTATTGAGGTTTCCTATGACGAATTCATTCCAGCTTGATACCTATATCGAGCAGCTCTCGAGCCTAGTTAACGTCGACTGTGGCAGTCATACCCCAGAAGGGGTTGCCAAGATCGCAGATATCCTTACCCCAATGTTTGAAAGCATCGGCTTTAGCGTAACTAGGCATACCGTTGCGCCAAACGCAGGTCCTTGCCTTGAAATCACCAACAAGCCTGATGCTGAGCAGTTTGATGTGATGCTGTGCGGACATATGGATACGGTTTTCCCTGAAGGTACGGTCGCGAAGCGCCCTCTGAGCTTCGACGAAGAGAAAATCTACGGGCCGGGTGCAACGGATATGAAATCTGGGATCCTCAGCGCTTGGTATGCATTGCAGCAGATGAGTACCGAGCAAAGAGATAAGCTCTCTATCTTGGTGGCGCTTAACTGTGATGAAGAGATCGGCTCTCGCTATTCCCGTGAGTGGATCGAAACCATGGCGCGTAAGAGCAAGCGAGTGCTGGTATGTGAAGCGGCGCGTGTGAGCGGTAATTTGATTCGTTCACGTAAAGGCAATGCCAAGTATGAGCTGACCTTTAATGGTGTTGCATCTCATGCCGGTTCTGCGCTAGAGCAGGGCGTATCGGCGATTTATGAGCTTGCCCATTGGTCACTCGCTATTAAGGATATGGTGAACCTAGAGACTGGCACTACCATGAATGTGGGTGTTATTGAGGGCGGCCTTGCAGTAACGTCGTGCCTGATTATGCCAAGGCGACTGTTGACCTAAGGTTTTGGAATACCGATGAGGCAGAGGCTATCGATGCCAAGCTTCGCGAGATGGCGAAAACGCCGTTTGAGAAGGGCGCTAGCGTTGAGGTTAACCGTGTGACCTTTAAGCCTTCTATGATCCCAACTGAGGCGACGGAAGAGCTTATTTCCCTAGTAAGTGAAGAAGCCGATAAGTTAGGGCTTGTTTACGGCTGGGAGAACGCTGGTGGCGGCTCTGACGGTAACTTCACCGCCAATGTAGGTACACCAACCTTAGATGGGTTTGGTCCTATGGGGGCTGGCTTTCATTCGGACAAAGAGTATCTTCTTATAGACTCTATCAAGCCACGAATCGGCTTGTTAGCCAACGTACTTAACAGGCTATAAAACGAAAAACTGCCAAGCGGCAGGTTTTTTAGCTTTTGATTATTGAGGCTCTAGGATTTCGTAATCCGTGTAGCCCTTGGCAGCGCCACCGTAGAAGGTCGCGTGTGCGTCATAATCTACCGGAGTAAGATCTAGGCTGTTCTTGATTCGGTAGACGAAATCAGGGTTGGTGATAAACGGCTGGCCGAATGCCACCATGTCGGCGTAGTTGTTGTCAAGCAGCGCTTGAGCACTCTCTTGGGTTAGTTTACCCGCTACCATGATAGGGTTTGGATACACCTCACGTGCCTTGATACGAAACTCTTCGGTAGCTTCAGTGTAGCTTGAGATGTTCTCTGAGAAATGCACATAGGCAAGCTTCATTGGAACTAGCTTTTCTACCGCACTTAGAGTTAGTTCAACAATCTCATCATCTTCTTGTGCATAGCCTTCGGTTACGAAAGGAGAGAGACGAATCGCGACCTTGTCACCGCCTATGGCATCCACAACCGCTTGTGTCGTTTCAAGCATAAAGCGCATACGGTTTTCTTGAGATCCACCATAGATGTCATCGCGTTGGTTACTTGCTTTACGCATGAATTGGTCGATTAGGTAGCCGTGTGCGCCGTGCAATTCAACACCATCAAAGCCCGCTTCAATCGCATTCTTAGCCGCTTGAACAAAATCCGCTGTGGTTGCATGGATCTCTTCAATGCTTAGTGCTCTTGGTACGCCGGTCTCGATCATGCCGTATTCGCCATCTTGAGTTGGACCAAATACCTGATCTTTCTCTTTGATAGCAGAGGCAGAAACGATCTGCTCGCCGGCAATGCTCTCGTGAGAGCGACGGCCAACATGCCAAAGCTGAATAAAGATCTTGCCACCGCGAGCGTGCACAGCATCTGTGGTCTTTTTCCAACCCTCGATGTGCTCTTGGGTATAGATACCAGGAGTCAGGGAGTAACCACGACCCACAGCTGAAATGGGCGCACCCTCAGTGATGATAAGGCCAGCACCAGCACGCTGTTTGTAATAGGTTGCCATTAGATCGTTTGGCACATCACCTGGCTGATCGGTACGAGAGCGAGTCATAGGGCCATAGCGATACGGTTGTCGACTGCAAAGTCATTGAAAGAAAATTTAGAGAAAATCATAGTCATATACTCGAATTTTGGGTGTACGAAGCCAGCCCCCTGAATACTCAGGGAGTTGGCTTGTCAGAAATTGGGGTTACTCTTGGTCTAGAGTTGGATAGTCGATAAGGCCTTTCTTGCCGCCACCAAACAAGGTGTTTGGATCGTGCTGTGCCCACTCTGCTCCAGTGCGAATGCGCTCAGGAAGGTCTGGGTTAGCCACAAATGGGCGACCGAAACCAATCATGTCAGCTAAGCCCTCTTTTACCGCTTCTTCAGCGGATTCAGGGTTATAGCGACCTGCGTAGATAAGCGTATTAGTGAACGCCTTTCGCAGTGCTTGCTTGAATGATTTTGGCGTATCAGGTGCATCATCCCAGTCTACTTCGGCAATGTGCAGATAAACGATGTCGTGCTTGTTAAGAAGTGCAGCTGCCGCTTCGTAGGTCTCTTCCGGATTCGCATCCACAGTGCCGTTAAGGGTTGTTAGCGGGGCAAGACGCACGCCTACTCGCTCAGCACCGATCGCTTCAACCATAGCGCCAACCACTTCATCTAGGAAGCGAAGACGGTTTTCTAGGCTGCCACCGTATTGGTCAGTCCGACCGTTAGATTCTGAGTCGATGAATTGGTTGATCAGATAGCCGTTGGCTGCGTGAAGCTCGATGCCATCAAATCCCGCCTCAACCGCATTAAACGCTGCTTGGCGATACTCTTCAACTACCGCTTTGATTTCATCTACCGAAAGCTCACGAGGCTCTACAACATCCACAAAACCAGGTTCGTCAGTGCCGTTGTCGATAAATACCTTAACGTTATCTGCTTTAATTGCAGAAGAAGAAACAGGTTGCTTACCACCGATGTTGTCAGGGTGAGTTACACGACCTACGTGCCAAAGCTGAGCAAAGATAGTGCCGCCTTTCTCATGAACTGCTGTTGTCACCTTTTTCCAGCCAGCGATCTGCTCTGTGGTGTAAATACCAGGAGTCCAAGCATAGCCTTTACCTATTTCAGAAATCTGAGTACCTTCAGATACGATAAGACCCGCACCCGCACGTTGTGCGTAGTAGGTTGCCATCATATCGTTTGCCACATCGCCAGGCTGAGAAGCGCGAGAGCGAGTCATCGGTGGCATAACAATACGATTGTTAAGGGTTAGCTTGCCTAGTTTTACTTGGTCAAAAAGAACAGCAGTCATAGCAAAAATCTCTTGTTTGATTAACTGAGACTGAGAATACCAAGACAGGGTTTTTCAGAAAACGTCAAAACAGACAAAAGACTTTTGCAAAATATGAAAAAGTTAGTGGAGGTAGCTCTCGATACCGTTGAGGAACATCTGAACCGCAATCATAAGAAGTAACATACCCATCAAGCGCTCCACCGCTTTAAGGCCTTTTTCGCCCACCACGCGTTGGAATAGCTCAGAGAACATCAATATAACAGTCGAGGCTGCCCAAGCGCCAAACAGCGCCAATGACCAGTCCATCATGCGCCCCGGCTCTTGGTGAGCAAGCAGGATAAGGGTGGCGATAATAGAAGGACCAGCAACCAAAGGAATCGCCAGAGGCACAATAAGCGGCTCTTCACCTGCACCTAGGCTGGCACTCAGACCACCCTCTGGAGGGAAAATCATCTTAAGGCTGATAAGGAATAGGATGATGGCACCAGAGATAGAGATGGCTTCTTTATCTAAGCCTAGGAAGTTTAGGATGGTCTCACCGGCAAACAAGAACAGTAGCATCACCAATAGGGCAATCACCAATTCACGAATTAATATCAGTCGACGACGCTTTTTATCTATGTGCTTGAGTAGCGCAGTAAAGACAGGCAAGTTGCCCATAGGGTCCATGATAAGAAAAAGCATTACAGCCGCAGAAAGAGTATCCATTCCAGTGCCTAAATTTGTAAGAAATTAATAGGGCGCGATTATGAATCAATCACTTGCCTCGTGTACAGAATAATAGTTGAGGAATTGAAGAGGATTAGCACAAACAATCAGCAGTTGTGACCCAAGGGTTTGATTAGCCGATTTGGCTATGTTACAAAATCTTTACCCAAATTAATTGGAGATGCTGGTAGGCGGCCAGCGAGGCAAGCACCTGAGCATAGATAAACTATGTGATAGTGCGGGGCTAGCCTCCTAGTGATGAGAGCCAGCCAACACCCCAGCATCTTCAAGTAAGAAGGGTATATGCCTCCCCTTAGTTCATTTGGATAGAACGCGAGCCTCCTAAGCTTGAGAGACAGGTTCGAATCCTGTAGGGGAGGCCAACTCTCTTATATTTTATAAAACTCAATTACTTAAGGCTTATCTTCTTAACTGCTCGAGTGTGACACAGTCTTAGTATAAAAATCTTTGATATGGGCTGAGGCATCTTCATTGGGTTTACTGATACCAATGTAGCGTATAAAACTTAGGTCATTGATGGGAATGAACTTTATTTTGTACGGTGTCTGTCGGTTAGTAATGATAGAGATACCTAGATCTGCAGCTACCATGGAGAGCACAAACTCATCCGACTCTGCCTGCATAATGGTATGAGGTTTTATATGTTCTTTTCTGAATTTCTCGTTAACTGGTTGCCAGAAATCACAGTTGACGCGCTCAATAAACGGCTGATTAGACAGTGAGTTAAGTTCGACCTGACTATTTTTCGATAGCGGGTGTTTATCATGTACAGCCACACATAATCTTTCTTGGATGAGTGGTGTTACCGTATTGTCTATGTCACTAAATTTTCTGATTGAGACGTCAATTTTTCTTTGCTTGGTCAGTCTATCAAGCTCGTCATGGTTTCCTGTTACGAACTCGAGCAATACGTGAGGGTGGGACAAGCGATAGTAGCTAACGAGGCTTACCACTTGCCCCATATCAATATTTTGTTCCACCCCAATGGTTATCTTGTTGGGCTCTTCTTTGAGTTCAGACTTAATCGAAATGAGTTGATTGTAAGCCTGTCGTGCGGGAGTCAGAAACTGCTGGCCTGCGAGAGTTAGGGTTGCGGCTCTACTTCCTCTATCAAACAAAGCTACGCCTAGCTCTGCCTCAAGCTTTTTAATTCCTGCGGATAAAGTGGGTTGAGTCACATACACCTTCTGAGATGCAGCTAAGAAGGTGCCAGCGTCGACAACAGCCAAGAAGTACTTGATTTGCTGTAACTCCATATAGTCTTTCTCTATATTTTGTATTGTTAATATTAATTATATCTATATTAAGCCCGATGATAAATTGCATGTGTTTTCAAACACAAACCAAAGGTGGAAATTATGTTGTCCAACTACACAGTGATTATTACAGGTGCGTCTTCTGGTATGGGTAAAGGCTTTGCTGAGGCTTTTTTGGCTGAGGGGGCTAACATCGTTATCAATGCTCGCCGTAGAGAGGTCCTTGAGCAATTTGCAATTGATAATGTAGAGTACATTGACCGCATTCGATATGTAGCCGGTGATATTTCGGATGCGTCGACTTCAAAGGCATTGGCTCAGGAGGCACTGTCTGCATTTGGTCGCATTGACTTACTCATCAATAACGCAGGTACCTTTATTCCTAAGCCGTTTCTAGAAGAAACGGAAGAAAGCTTGGACCATTATTACTCGGTGGCGATGAAAGGCTCATACCTTGCGACTCAAGCCGTCATTCCTGCGATGCAAGAGCAGCAGGGTGGTAGCATTATTAACATCGGTTCTATGTGGGTAGAAAACCCTCTGGAAGCGACACCTTGCTCAGCTTCTCAAATCGCTAAAGGTGGCATGCATAGCTAACGCGACACCTAGCTATTGAGTTTGCTAAAGATAACATCCGAGCGAATACCATCGCACCAGCAGTTATAGACACTTCGCTGTACGATAACTTGATGGATAAGGCTCAGCTTCAAGGTTTGGCCAATCTGCATCCACTTCGAAAAATTGGTGAACTACAAGATATCGTTGGATTAGTTTTACATTTGGCAAATGGCGGCGATCGTTTTGTTTCGGGGCAAACCCTATTTGTTGATGGGGCAATTACCGCAGGTAGTCATGCAAGTTAGATGACGTTAAACGGGAGTGTGTGAAGTGTCCTCAATATTACTTAGCCGGGACTTACCGCTCCCGCCTCGACCAATTGGTAATTACGTTGCCACAAGAGTTGTCAAAGATCAGTTATTTGTATCCGGGCAGTTGCCTATATACAACGGAGAACTACTGTATCGGGGTAAACTTGGTACTGAACTATCTGTTGAGCAAGGGAAGTTGGCAGCAGAGTTATCAGCTATGAACCTTATTAGTCAGATAAGTAGCCATGTAGGGTTGGACAGATTTGAATCTATCATAAGGCTTGATGGTTTTATCAATACGAGCGATGACTTTACCCAACATGCCGATGTCTTAAATGGTGCCTCTGATACTTTAGCTAAAGTTTTTTCTGGTAGTCCGCTACCAATTAGAACTGTGATCGGATGCAATAGCCTACCTATGGGTGCTGCTGTAGAGTTATCCATTATGGTGCAATTAAAGTATTAATACACTGGCAGCCCCTTATTTTGGTTCTTTAATAGGGGTTGCCTTTCATTTCTGTTATTAACAATGTCGTCTTTACATAGGATGAATTGTCTCGATTTTGAAAACAGTGTTCTTATCTATTCAGACTTTATATAAATCTACTTTAGATGGAGTATATCATTAGACATACGCCAACCTGGTATATAGAGAGAATTTGAATGAAACGACACATATCTAAAGTGGCACTTGCTTTTGCTGGTCTCCTATTTATGAACTCTGCATTAGCGAGTCCTCCAGAGGAGTTGGTAGGGCAGTTTTTCGCTAGCTTACCGAATGACTCGACTAAGGCTATTGATGGCCTGTTAAGCACTAATAAATCGATAAAGCAGGACGAGTCGCAAGTTCAGTCATTGAAAGCTCAAGTTAAGAATTATCCCAATATACAAGGAGCTTACAGTTTCAACGAATTGATATGCAAGCAAAGTATAGGAAAACACCTAGAGTCATACACCTACCTCGTAGGGTATGAAAACTCTCCTATGCTGTTCGATTTTTTGTTTTACCGAGTAGGCGATGATTGGAAGATTATAAGTTTGGATACTAACAATTTTAATCTTAAATCTTTTAGAGAAGAGAAAAGAGGGTGTCGCTAGTTGGTGCTTTCAGCTTAGGGGTTCTAAGTCCTTTTCCCCTTAATGAGACGAAATGCCTTCTACTACCATTTATAAAGAAGCGGTTAAGGTAATAGCATTGCTTATGTTTTATTTTACGTTATATGTTTGGAGTGAAAATGGAGAAATTGGTCATAGAAACAGAAAGACTAGTATTGACACCTGTCGGGCCAGAGGATCTTAATATTTACACCAAGCTATTTACTAGCGAAGACATTACTCGATACCTCCCGGGAGGGAAACCGTACAGCTCTGACTATATTGCTACGTATGTTCCTCAAAAAGTAAGTCATTGGTCAAAGGGCTATGGTACTTTTATTGTGTCTTTAAAGAGTAACCTTGATGTCAAAATTGGCTATGCTGGCGTAGAAAAAATACCAGACTCTACTTTCTCAGATATTAGATACGGTCTGCTTTTAGAATATCAAGGTCAAGGGTATGCGTTTGAAGCAGCGAAAGCTGTATTAGATTTCACTTTCGGAATTGGTAAAGTCGCTGAAATCTATGGCGTTGCAGTTGTCGGAAACTTTGCATCAGAAGCGTTACTCAAAAAGTTGGGTATGCAATCTTCTGAAAAACGTCTCTATGATAGTGATGATTTGCTTACCTTTTCTATCCAATTAGTCATATGACAAAAGTATTTAGAGTGATTCCCACAACTTGCTAACTTTTAGTCTTGGGCTTTGTATTTGTGGTCTTGTACCGGAGCTTTGGCTTTCTGTTGCACGCGTTTTGACTGGGCGTTACTTGGCCTTATCAAAGCTACTCATTGATTCCTAAATTCACAATGGCTATGAACAGCCGAAAGTTTTTCAGCCACCAATATCTCCACTTGGGTCGAACCCCAAAGAACCCCCTCGCTAAAACATCACTAATTGCCACTATGGGATGAGTGTAACTGTATCCTGACTTTCACATACACCTACCAAAGTAAAAATCCTCTGCATAAAACCTATTTCGTCACAATAGAAAACAAGAGTTTCTCAGCGAGAAAACCTGATTGTAAAAGCGGTTTATTTACATTTTGCCAAGAGTCGCAACAAATCATTTTCGCTTTCAGGTTATGGAACTCATATTGAATGGCGATCAAGTCTCAGAAACCCTAATAAAATACGAAGCATATGTAGGTAATTTGGATTTTGGTGTGAAAGGCAGAGTAACGGACTGGGTATTGAAAGAGCAAAACTTTCCGTTGTTTCTAGCGCTGGTGGCTCGTTGCCAATCATCATTAGTACTATTGTCCTTTTGGGTAACTTGACTAACCAGTTTTCGAACTAGTGTCCGAAGTTTTTTACCAGAAACAAAATTTATTAATCGTTGAAACTACGAGTTAGCCGGCCCTAGTCGAATATTATTTGTGGACATTAGGTCCACCAATTCCAACCTAGCGATAAGTTAGTTCGAGAGCTTTTGGAAATGCTGACTCATTTTATAGGATTGTTATGAAGTTAAAGAGCCTTGTCGTGATGTCAGTATTGTTCGCCTTGTCAGGGTGTACATCGACCATCCCTCTGACTAAAGATGCGCAGCATATCCATTTCGTGCCTCGGGGAAGTGCGTCTTTAAAGCTTTGCAGAACACTAGGTGAAGTTCGAGTGCTTGATGCGCAACTACCTTACACAATGTCTGTTGTTGAGATGCGTAACGCTAAGAGAACGATTGTTAGAAACTTTGCGGCAAAACAATATCCTAGTGCAGATACAGTAGTGCTCGACAATGAAGAAATTGTGAATGACGGGGTTTTGGGCCACGCAAAAGAAAATTTGTTTGCTACGGCGCTTAAGTGCCAATGGTAACGGCTTTTGTCAAACGTCATAGAGGTAATGTTTGCGTTTTACGGCAACCTGGAACTCAAAATTATGGTGAACTGATTGAGATGGGGTTCGGTTTTCCAGCCAAACCATTTTTGACTCCGTGATTTGAACAGACTCAATCAGTTCACCTCCATGATAGCACTAGTGGAATTCTGATTAGATAGATCATCTATCCAATACAAAATTATGGTGGGTTGGACAAGGCTGACATCTGTCAGACCTTTCATGCATATGGTTTCCCCTGACCTTGTTCAATTCACCACCATCATTGTCCGAACTGCAGTAGAGGTACAATATCCATATAGTGATTTTTGCTTCTTGCGGCAACCCACCGGGTCTCCTTTGTACCCAAAAGAATCATCTTCTCCTAGTCAAAAAATCTGTTCATGTACAGTCTTTTTAAAAACCTAACGTGATGTCTAAGGATGCGTCTTTTTCTTATCCGGTAAGAAAAGTCGAGCACGTTTGTAAGCCGGGAATACTCCCCCTTTTTTAGTAAAACAACCATGCTCGATGTTAGAAATTATCGAGGGAAAAATTGGAAGAACTAAATACCGAGGCCATAGATTAGAAGGACTTAGAGACTTTAGTAAACCAAATTTTGGGCTGGGTTCTAGGCAAATTGGTAAGGCTCTGATCAATGCCTCGCTAGAACAAGTAGGCGGGCTTAAAAACAATACTCACCTGGCAAGGTTACCTGCGTGTCGTGATTTCGATGCGTTTTTGAAGGAGCATACTTCAGTCAAGCGTCTCACCCAAGTAGAGAGAATACATATATTCCAATTTGTTGAGTACTTGAGAGAGCGATTTGAATCTGAAGAGAGCTTTA
Organism: Vibrio sp. JCM 19236; assembly: GCA_000830455.1. Lineage (GTDB taxonomy): Bacteria > Pseudomonadota > Gammaproteobacteria > Enterobacterales > Vibrionaceae > Vibrio. The sequence goes on along the minus strand of BBSB01000010.1, from coordinate 131,601 downwards.
CACCGAGCTCAGCTAGAGATTACTTAAGCCACATCAACGTATGTCTGTCGCAAGCCCGAGGAGATGACAAACTCAAAGTGTTGGCTACTAAAGAGCTCTATTATCCTTCTAAAACAGGTATAGCGATCGAAGATCGCTCTATTCATGAAGAGGCTCACAAGTACCTAATTGCAAATGTGAGGCAACCTGTTTCGGTCTTAGCACAGTTGCAACGGGCGTTTGGCCTCAGAATGAGGGAAGCTTCTTTATTGGGTTCGAATAAAGCCTATCAAGAAGCTAAGCTCACAGGTGTCGTTACTGTTCCTCGTGGTACTAAAGGTGGCCAATCTAGACAGATATCGATCTCTAACACTTCGCAATTATCCGCGTTAATGAAGGGAGTAGAGCTTCAGTCTATAACTGGACATGACAACCTCGTACCCAAAAACCAGACCTTTAAATCTTTTCAATCTTCGGTATGGCGTGAATAACGTGTGGTTCTTCCTAGTTACAGTACTCATGGGGAGAGGAAGCACTTTGCTTGTGAGTTCTATAGGCAGCATATGGGAGCTCTCCCACCAGTGCAGTCTGGTATGCAACACGGTAGGGCACATCATATTTACCTGTCATCGATACTCAATATACCGCTAAAAGAAGCTATGTACAGGGATAAATAGGTACGACAAAAGCTTTCTAAAATATTAGGCCACCATAGGGTGGCTATCACCAATGCTTATCTAGCTAGTTGTCTAAACATAATAAGAACGATACTGACGCTTCTAATTGCTTGCTCTGTCATATACAGGGTAACGCATGAGGGAGATTCAGATGAACAAAGCGACATATAGCCAAATACAAGCCGTAATGCGTCACTATTTAAAACCTGGGGTGCCATATAGGAGGAAACAGGTAAATCGATTAGTGGCGATGCTCGATAATATCTTTATACATGAAAAAACCTTGGTGATTCTATTGAACGACTGGGCAGGAAGCACATTATCGGCTACTGGCGGAGAACTTGCATGAATCGAAAACGGTTCGGGCCGAAAAGTACCGTATATTTTTGTACTTTGTTGAGCAGGCTAACCTTCCATTAAAAGTACCCATTCCAAAATAAGCCTACTACTAACAGAGCGTTAGAGGTTTCAGGTTGGTTTAAACTCAGTAATTAGTATTAACCACAAAGCATCGCCTTTGCTCATTGATTAAACATGATAGGACTTCAGATAGCGATATTAGAGTAGCTGATAAGCTGCAAAGCTACTTTGATACGTAAATGTTACGGGTATGATATTTGTCATATAAATGAAAGCTTAGCTGTGAATACACAATTACATACTCATCCTGTTTAATATATAACACCTGCGGAAATTGTGGTTATTTGGTGAAGTTTCCATTTTTCTTAGAATATAAGCTCTAAATGGGTGTTAAATTAGACTTTTTTATTATGAAGTTTGTATTTTCATTTTGGAACGACATATTTTTATTGGCTATAGTTTACATTTTACTTACATCTCGTGGTCTGGAATAAGTGTTTTTGTAACACTTATTGGTTTATTGATGTTAATGTTTTGTTTGTAAATACCAAAAAGTAATTATTTGCTCTTCTCAGTTAATTAGGCGTTAATTTGCTGGTGTTGATGGTGTGGATTTATTAACTAAACTACACAGCAAGTAACCGAGATACATAATAGCTATGAATGAGAATATGAAAGGAGTCGCACAGGTGGAATTAGTTCTAGTACTGCCAGTGATTATTACGGTTTTTTCCATTGTTGGCAGCTTTCTATTCTATGAGTATCTTTCAGTTGGATTGTATTCCGCTACCCTAGATGCATCCAATTATTCATCACAATTCAGTAGTGACTTTGATCCTTTAAAAAATGCAAAGAAGATAGGGTTCAATGGCAGTCTTGAAAACAAGCTAAATGCTCTGTTGTATCAAGACTTAAGAAGTGATCTTGTGTTTAAGAGCCTGGACCGTTCGAGGCTGGCTACTAATGTTGTTGTCTATGACGATGTTCTAGATATGCAGCGCACTTGTTCTAATCCAAGAAGCGATTGCTTAACAAGAAGAACAGGAAAAAATGGGAAGTTAGCAATATTCACCGTCAACTATAGATTTAGACCATTGTTAGAATTTGGAATAAATATAAGGCTACCAGATATACATTACAGCATTCTTTCCGTGGTTAGACACAATGAAAGTATGTAAACAGCGAGGGTCTGTAACGATTGAGTCAGTATATGTTATTTCACTGACACTGTTTATTTTAATCGCTATCGTGCCTATCTCGGAGTTGTATATGGCGAAGATGTTTTTACACGAAAATACTTTTAAAACCGCTCAGATCGCAGCTGATGTTGACAATCTAAACACACCGTCTGCAAATGCGGCCATAAGAGATATTGAAGTAGCAATTAACGCAACGCCTTTTGTTTCAGTAAGTAAGTTTGCTTTTAGCATAAATAAATGCATTTACGAAAATAGCACAAAAACAGTTACCTGCAGCAAAGTAAACAATATAGGAAATAACACCGTGAATAGCAGGAATGTGTGTTCAACGAGATTAGTCACTAGAGATAGACCAATTGAAAGTGATTTTGCTAAAAAGTCTCCGAGTACCTATCAACCGTTGATCGTAGCGAAAGGGTGTTATGCAGGAAGACTTGGTGTGATTGACCATACGTCCTTCTATGTAGGAAAGAACTAATATGAAGCAACGAGGAAGCGTAATAGTTCCTTATGTAGGGATACTAGCGATGGGACTTGCGATAATACTGGCAATCTTTTCGTTATTCGAAATTTATATTGGTGATCGAGATTTTAAACATGGGTTGGAGTCAGGATCGAAAATAGTTTCTGAGAACCATATGGTTGCAACTGCTTATGGTATTTCAACTGATCCTGTAATGGATAAGCAAATCGTATTTAATTCAATTAAAAGAGAAATAGACAGCGATAATGCAATAACTGTAAATAGTAATGCTATTAGAATGAAAACAACATCCTGTGCCAATAACAGTGATTGTGTTACTAACAATATGACAGATGCTAATTTTCAGCCTTATAGTTTAACAACGGTAGAATCTAAGGGAGTATTAGAAGTACTATTTCCATTTATGTATTCAGGCCCAAAAGACATGAATGTTCACAGAGGTCTAGTAGTGAGAGATAAAGAGTATATAGCCTCTGATATATATTTAATTTCCGACTTCAGTGGGTCAATGGCAATGGATTTCTTTGGAACAGGAATGAGCAGGATTACTGCTTTGAAAAAAGTAGTAGAGAATCTATCAAATTACGTTACACAGATGAATTCAAACAGGGTATAAACGATAGGTCTAGATTAGCGTTTGTTGGTTATAGTGATGTAACCCAGTCATTAGAGAATGGAATACTAAACCAATATAGCTACCATAATTTTTTGAATCAGCAATCGTTACTTATTGATAATATAAAAAATGATGTTTCCAATCCAATTAGGGATAACCCTAAATCAGTATGTTTTCCTTATGTTAGACGAACTGGTTCGTGTCGGTTTTATTACAACCTAGATCTCACAGACCAACCGAATTTGAATTTGAATATAATTAATTCATTTTATCCAACTGGACTAACAGCTGCAGTTAACGGGATAGTAGAGGCATCTAGAATATTATTTAGGCAAGCTAGTCATAATCACAACCAAGTATTATTATCATTCTGACGGAAATGATTCACAACGCGGTGATATGGGACATAGAGGCCCTACCGATGCTTTTGAGTCTTTAGGATTCTGTGGAAAATTAAAAACGGAGATATCAAAACTAAAAGATAGAAAATTTAATAAATCACTAACACCTACTTTCTATCTAATTAATATTAATAATAGAGGTAGGCCAGATAGTGGACTAGTACATTGTGTCGATAACAATGTATATACACCAACAAACCTGAATCAGTTTGTAAACATTTTAAAGAAAATTGTAGAGAACAGGTTCTCTGAAGGAACCTATAACCATTAAAAAGGAAAAAACATGAACCAAAGTGTTATGTTGAACGCGCAAGTGCAAATGAGTGAATTAATTGATGCTTCAAAAGCGAAAATTGCGGCTCTGTTTAAAAAAGAAGACGGTGTAACTGCGGTTGAATACGCGATTATCGCTGTTGCTATGTCGGGTATTGTACTTGGTGCAATGAACGCATTTGGCCCTCAGCTTGATGCAGTGTGGGCTCAGATTCAAAATAGCTTAGCTGCATCTGTAGCTGGTATCGGTACGCCATAAAGATAAGAGGCCTCGTCTCACGGGGCCTTTATTACCATGCTAGAAATTATATTGAACATCATCGTTGCATACAATGATCTTAAATATAGAAAGATACACAACATAACTAATCTTATTATTTATTCATATGGTTTGATCTTAGTGGTAGTTATGAAGGACACCATTTTAACTCATCCCAGGCAAGTTTTAGAATTTGTTTTAGTGAATTGCTTTGTTTTGACTTTTTATTGGAAAGGACAGATTGGTGCAGGAGACGTCAAATGTATATTCTCTTATTCAATGATTAACGCAACGAAAGGAATCGACCTCGTTAATTGGTTTCTTATGATCAATATAGTTACCATATTAATGTTTATTACATTTCTTTATTTGAATGAAAAAGAAAATAGACGTGGTTTACCTTACGGTGTGTCCATCGCTCTAATAAATTTAATATTTATATTGGAACAGTAAGTGCTGAAGAAAATTTTAGTAATAGTGTTATTGCCTTGTATTCTGATAATTGCAGCAAAAATTACTATATTTAAAGGGGCAAGTGATACTGAAACTATTGAACTTGTTACCGAAGAAGATCCTCAAGGATTCAATGTTTTAGTTGCTAAAGACGATTTAACGCGAGGAGTTGCTCTAGATGAGACTAATACAGAGGAGTCTCAACAGGTGATATCACCAGATGTCCAAGAGCAGGTTGTTACATCACTTCCAGAAAATTCAATTCTCTCGGAAAACATAGAAAGCCAGGAGCCGATTACGGAAGAGGTTCTGAAGACTATCAAGGATAGGGACTATCTAGAAATTAAGGCGTCTGGTAAGTCTGTACTTAATCTTACTCACTTAGATCAACATACTAATGATGGGAAGCTAAAGCTAACCGTAATCGATGAAGAAGGCATAGATACTAACAGTAAAATCGATGTATTTGCTATTCGACTCATCGATTCGACAGGAAATACCTATGATAAAGAAAAGGTAATATCCAAGGTATTAGATAACGAAAATGTACTGTGGTATGGAACCCTTCCTGAACAAACCTCAGGTAATGAAGATGAAGCAGTAGATGCCCAATCTGATATACCAGTTGAAAACAATAGTGAGCAAGCAACTAAATTATTCAATGACAAGAGTCTGATAGTTTCTTTAGATGAAAAAGATTTAATAAATTATCTTTTGATCAATAAATATGCAGAAGACATATTTGTTGTAAAACACCGTTCAAGAACACTTGACCAAGTTTATCTTAAAAACCTGTTCAAGCCAGTAGTAAAGAAGAAACGAACCATTAAGCAGTTAAGGTAATGGATATACCCATGTTAGAGTCAAAAAAGAGACTGTTTAAGAACATTGCACTATTTATTGCGATTACAGTCTTATCAGCAAGTTCCTACGCAGCAAACTCGTTATCTTTTGATATTGGTGATGCTAAAACTATCAATTTCGATAGAAATCTAGGAACCGTGTTCGTATCGAACCCCAAGGTATTAGATTACAAAATAATTAACCCTAAAAAGGTAGTACTGCTAGGTAAATCTAATGGTACCTCTACTTTTATCGCATATGGTGCAGACGGCAAAGAACTGCGAAAAAGAGAAAGTAAAAGTATTTGCCGATATCAATGAATTAAGGCTACAAATAGCGAAACTGTTTCCGAATGAGGATGTAGAGGTCAGCAGTGTTGGAGTTGCGGTTGCGGTTACCGGAGTTGCTTCATCTGATCAGAAAAAAGAGACATTTATGCGGCAATAACAAAGGCGCTGGGTAAGGAAATCAGTAACGATGATAACGGCTATAGCTATGATGGTTTGATAGACAACATCAAGGCGATTAATAACCGTCAGATTAATGTAAAACTGACGATAGCCGAGGTCTCTTCAAAGGTTCTATCAGATATAGGTGTAAGCTTTGGTCAGGTAAACGCTGATGGAAATATTATTTCCACAGGAGAAGGTTACGTACAATCCTTATCGAACTTCAATCAGAAAAACCTAGTCGCAATAATACATGCGCAAAATAACAATAAACTTGGCCAGATATTGGCAGAACCCAATATGTCAGTACTTTCCGGAGAAACGGCGGAGTTCCACTCTGGAGGCAAGATCCCGGTCATAACTTATGATCGAGATACTAGGAAGATTGAATATATCGATTATGGAGTAAGCCTTGAGCTTACTGCCAAAGTTTTAAGAAACAAGAAGATTAAGCTTGAAATAAACCCTGAAGTATCCTCACTGGATGAGATAAACGGAGATTCTGAAAGTGGTGTCCCAGCTCTAAAATCCAGGTCTGCATCGACAACGATAGAACTGCAAAATGGACAAAGTTTTGTCCTCGGCGGTTTGATGGCGTCAGACGATCAAGAGACAGTTGATAAAATCCCTTTACTTGGTGATGTCCCAGTATTGGCGCTTTATTTAGAAGAACCGGCACCGACAGAAATAAAACAGAGCTAATAATTGTTGCTACCGTAAATTATACAGATTCTGTAGATATGAAAAATGTTGAACTCCCTAATATGAAGAAAACATCAGACTTTCAAAGGTTATTTAATGTAGAGCTTGATGATGATGAGACTCCATATGGGGGTATGAAATGAACAAGTTATTAAATTCACTATTTATAAGTTTGTTGCTATTTAATTCTTCAATCTCTGCAGCATCGAGTGATGAAGAGTTAGAACAAATACCATTGGATAAATCTGGGATAAATGTTGTTCGAGAATATATCGATAATAAATATATAGGGGAAGGGGACTGGTTTGAAGTCAGATACACTCTAGATAATCAAGATACAGTCGTCAGTATTCAAGAAATGTTTAACTCCTCGCCATATCTAATCAGCAAGGCAAAGTATCAACTGGTCGAATCAGGAGCAAATATTTATTTCCATCGTCACATTGAGATAAATAATGAATCCTTGGGCAGTGTGATGAAAGGGATAAGCATATTCAATCTAGAGAATGGTGATCTGTTTGACTGGATTGTTGGCCGAAACTACAAAATGAAGCTATAGAGGCGCGTTGGAGAAGAGTTATGGATTTTAAAGCGTTTTTATCCTCAGCTAATAAACCTACAAAAATTAATGATCATACCAGCTACAGCACGGCAATTATCTCCCAGTCAATAGAGTTTTCAGATGCCATCTCTGAAGTCTATGTTACAGAGCGACAAACGGCGATTTGTGATCGGTTTGATTATCCTGATGATCTGTTAGACCTCGTCACTAAGTTAGACAGATATGAGGCAATTATCCTTGATTGTCGCCATCTCGATGATAACTCGGTGATCACGAGTCATATTGGGAGTTTCATTGACGAAGTTGGTGTAGATAAGCGCCTATTAGTGGTGGGTAGCTTAGATTCTCTTCTTTTGGCCAATGCACTTGGATCAAAAGGATTGGATTATCTCGTAGGGCCATCGGATGAAAACTACAAAGACTACAAACGATTTCTTCTGAACTTGAGCATTGTAGCGCAAGAATCAAACAGGCAGGGTAAAGAGATCGCTGTTATTGGAACTTCAGGTGGTTGTGGGAGTACATTACTTTCAAGCACTCTTGCAACCAAACTGAGTAGCACAACGTCAACTCTTCTACTTGAACACAATGGCTTGGGCTCCGATGCTGACTATTACTTAGGTGCCAAGGGAGTCAGTTCAAAACGAGTGGATGATGACACTGTTGCGATGATGGATGAAAACATCGCATTACAATTGACTGAGAAAGTGTCGAAAAATCTGAGTTTTTTTCAAGTTAAGGTTGAAGGTTATAACGGTCATTTTGAAAAAACACATGGAATTCGTAGACATTACCGAAATCAGTTTAACTTTATTGTTCATGATATAAGTAACTTCTGCCTAGCTGATCTGTTGACTAATCTATCAAATAATCAGTTTGATCACATTGTATTGGTTGTAGAGCCAACAATAAGAGCAATGCGAACGTATCAAATAATAATGGAAGAAATAGGCCAAGGTATTTTGGATAATGTCGTAACCTGTCACGTGTTAGTTAATCAATCTAAACCAGACAAGGAGTATATATTCTCTTCGTCAGTGTTAGCAAAAAAATTAGAAAACTATACACCTAAAAATATTCTTGAATTAGTTAAAATTTACTATTCAGATTACGATAAGACAATTTTTAATCTATTGGTTTCAGAAAATTACCATAGAGATGATAAGAATAAAATATCAAAGGTTGCTCGCAATATTATGAGCACAATAACAGGGCGCAAGATAGTTTCTAACGATGAAAGTAAAAGCTTTTTCAAAAAGTTCTCAAAGAGTAGTTAATTATTATGAAAAATGAGTATTTACACCGTTACTACTCTGGATTTAGAGATGCGCTTTATGAAGCGTTAGACTTCGAATCTTTGGAAGAAGCAGATGATGTTGCACTTAGAACGTCAATTGATAACTTCGTAAACAACCATATCGTAACTAATAATATAAGTGTTAGTAGCGAGATTGCTAAGAAAATATCGTACTACTTGTTCTGTGATATTACGGGTCTTGGATTCCTGGAAGATTTATTACAGGACGTCACCATTAGCGAAATCATGGTCAATGGAAAAGATGATATTTTCATTGAGCGGAAAGGCAAGGTGGTTAAATCAGACATTCAGTTTGTTTCCGAGGACCAACTGCTTGGTGTTGCTAAAAATATTGCAAATAAAGTAGGGAGAAAAGTTGATAGTTCTACTCCTCTTTGTGATGCAAGATTGCTAGATGGGTCGCGGGTTAATATTGTAATTCCTCCAATTGGGCTTAATGGCACGACCATCACCATACGTAAGTTCAAAAAGACAGTTTGAGCTTTGGTGACCTAGTGGACTTTCAGGCATTGAGTGAACCTCTAGCTCAGTTTCTTATGTTAGCTGCGAGATGCAAGTGCAATATTCTTATATCTGGTGGTACGGGCTCTGGTAAAACCACTATGCTTAATGCCTTGTCGGCGTTTATTGGTGAGTCCGAGCGTGTAGTCACTATTGAAGACACAGCTGAGCTACAGATACAGCATCCTCATGTAGTGAAGTTGGAAACTAGAAACGCATCAAGCGAAGGTACCGGAGCAATTACTATCCGCGATTTGGTCATCAATGCGCTTCGTATGAGACCAGATAGAGTCGTGGTTGGTGAGTGCCGTGGCGCTGAGGCAATGGAGATGCTTCAGGCAATGAACACCGGACACGACGGTTCCATGTCAACATTGCACGCAAATACTCCTATGGACGCTGTGCATCGTCTAGAGTCAATGGTCATGATGGCATCCAGTTCTCTGCCGCTGATTGCAATAAGAAGAATGATAGTCAGTTCAGTGGATTTCATATTGCAGATTCGGCGATTACATGATGGGTCTAGAAAGGTTGTTAAGGTATGTGAGATCGTCGGACTCGAGGGTGACCAGGTTGTAGTCGATGATATTTGGAGCTTTGAACAAAGTTCTGTTGATAATGGCAAAGTGATTGGAAACTTCGTACATAGTGGTCTTTCAAAAAGATCTGTTTTGTATGAAAAATCTCAGGCTATGGGACTCGACAAGTTTGTTGGGGACATTTTTGATGCATAGGATTTTAGCTTTTATAGCCATCGGAGTGGTTCTGGGGTGGCTCGCGTTCAGACATTATAAAAAGCAAAAGCTAATAAAAGCTTATTTACCAGTATTGGAAAACCATGATTTAGCTGAAAGTAATATATTAATAAGGGTAGAAACGAGGAAAAATAAAATAATTCACACCTTGAGTGAGTATTATTCTTATTTCGGTAACTCTATTAATAGAATACTCTTGACTAGTTTAGTTCCCGCAGTATTTGGTTTTATAGTGAACAAATACTTCATAAAGCAAAATCCTTTATTAATCATCATGATTGTCGAGGTGGCATTTTTCTTTGTGGTTATCGGTTATCTAAAAAAGAAGAAAAGGAATACCTTTGTTAAAGAGTTTCTAACTATATTGAATGGTCTTTCAAGTGCGGTTTCATCTGGACAGTCGATAAACCAGGCAATTCATTATGTGAGTCAGAAATACGAAGGTATGGTTTCGTACCAGTTTAAGCAGTTGCATAATCAGCTTTCGTCGGGTGAGGATATAACACTGCGTTTGTTAAAGCATCTAAGAAGTTGGCTTATCCAGAGTTCCATTTTTTTGTTGTTGCGATGAAAGTAAACTTAGAGAAAGGTGGCGAGCTCGATGAGATTCTAAATAATATATATAAGATATTATCAGATCAAAATAAATTGGAAGGTAAGAAGCTTTCGATGACAGCTGAGGCTAGGATGTCAGCGTTAATATTAGCCATGATACCCGTTGGTTTTCTGATTCTTTTGAAATTTCTTGTTCCTGAAAACTTTGACTACGTATTTTTTGATGATAAAGGAAAATATATATTATATTACATGGTTATAAGTGAATTCATTGGGATGTCTATTATTAAATGGTTAATGTCAGGGATATGATAGGGTGAACTACTTAATAAGCATATACATATTGGTATTGATAATTGCCTATTGTTATTCATTTTCTCGTCGAGCCAAATCGAATAAGATAGTAGAAGTTTATTTATCAGAAACAGAAATAAAGCATGGCGTGACCCACAAGCTAAAAGAAGTTGCTGGTCGAATTGTGATAAGCAATGAAAATTTAAATATTATCTTCGATCTTGCCAACATTAAAAATAAGCAGTTTAGAAAGTACTATATGAGTGCGAAAATAATGACTGGTGTAATCACGGTTGTTGTTGTCCTCTTGTATGCTGTTTATAGAGACTTGTCTTTCTTTAAGGTGTTTGTCATCTTAAGTGTGGCCATAATTCCTATCATATATATACCGGACAAAATATTAATCAACAAGGGGAAAAAGAACGTCAAGCAGCATGCCAATGACTTGCCTCTTTTAATTGATGCGATGTGCGTATGTTTGAAAACAGGAATGACAATAGAGATGGCAATTACTTATCTTGAAAACGTGATAGGCGATGTGAGTATCCCTCTAAAGATTTATCTGAGTAGGGTAAAAAGAGATGTACCATTATTAGGTGTGAGTGATGCACTGGATAACAACTTTAAACTATTTGAGTCTGACTCATGTGAAATGTTTACCATGACTCTTACCCAGTCAATTGCTTTTGGTACTTCAATTGTACCAAAGCTTAAAAGACTAACGGAAGACCTCCGAGAGTTACAATTATTAAAAACAGAAGAGAGCATAAATAAGCTCAGTGCCAAAATGTCTGGTCCTTTAATCATATTCATTATGCTTCCTGTAGTCATAATCATTCTCGCACCATCAATCATGAGAGCTATATCATGAAGAAAAATATTATCTGTCTTTGGATTATTGTTACGCTAGGCTGTTCATCCAACTCAGGTCACCTTTCACAATCAGAGTTGGCCAAAGAAGAAACAATGTTAAAGCAGTCAGGAGATTTGAGTGCTCTGCAAGGTTTCTATGAAAGACATGTTCAAGACAATCGAGAGTATCTAAGTGAACTGATTCGGATATCTGTAAGTCAACAAGACTTCCAGACAGCCAGGATCTATATCAATACCATGAGCGACGAAGAGAAATCCGAGCCTAGAAATTGGATGACGTTGGCTAGGTATTATTATGGTGTTGATAACTGCGCGTTAGCTGAGTCTTACCTTGAGAAGAATATCTATCGTTTGTCTAAGCAGCAAGATGGTGTAGAGGAACTGTCTTCTAGTTATGCACTACAGGGTAAGTGTTTAATGAATCGAGGTTTATACTCCGAAGCAATTGAGGTGTTTTCTAAAGGTATAGAGTTAGGTTTCAACCGAGTCGAACTCAAGAACAATATGGCCGTCGGTTACATGAAGATTGGTGACTATAACTCTGCTTTCTCTCTTTTATCATCAGAGTACAACTTAGGAAGTAGAGATAAAGATATAGCCGTTAACTTAGCCGTAGTTTTGATACATGAGAACAAAAGTCGCATTGCTAAAAAGGTCCTAGATGAGAATTTCAACAAGGAAATGGCTAGGAAAATATATCACACAGTAAGTAAAGTAAATTTTGCCGAAAGTGAAGTAACTGAACATCACCTTACGAATAACGATAGAGTAAACAGTACAGCCAAAATAAAAAGCAAGGCAAAGATAAATGACAAGTATGAAATTCAGGTTCTAGCGAAGAAAAATCCGCTAAGTGATCATGAAAAAGAGTGGTTATACAATATCTCAAAGGTTTGGCTTGTATTCAAAAATGAAGGTATCACTAAATACTGTTTGGGTACTTTTGACACGATAGAAGAAGCAAAGGAGCGAATAACAGAAAAATCTTTGTCTAATGCATTTATCGTTCAATATAAGAGTGAAGATTACGAGGTTTTAAATTTAACTACGGAAGATATGGATGTTTAGTTCGTCTTAAGGAGGAGAATAATATAACTATAAAAATATATTCAGTCATTTAGTTTTAATTGAGAAATACGATTTTTAAAGGGGGTTACAAAGTGGATCGTTTCTCTATGTTGCGAACAGGACAAGAGTTATTCGTACTTTCACCAGTCTATTCTAGACATCTAGGAAATACGGGGAAGCTTGTAGGAAACTACTATCTGCCAAAGCTTGTCACAAAAGTGCGCAAAGACTATTTTGTTCTTTATGGTATCGGTCGATTTGACAAGATTAAAGGGCATTGTTTGGAAAAGGGGTTATCGAGTTTAAGAGCATATTATGAGTTCGACATTGATGGCGATGGTAATACAGTTATCAACCAGAAGGCGGAGTACGATCGAGCGAGTAAGATTGAACAACTAGTTGACCAGATCAACCATGACATGACTCGTTATGCGGTGAATAACCAGGCTCTAGATGTTGAAGAATTAGAGAATTTGTTGATTCTGCTAAATAAAAATAAGTTACAATATAGGCGAACCAAAAAAGAACTGTCTCGTTGAAATCTGACAGGCGATACAAACACAACTAATTAGAATCAAGAAAGTTACTCTATTCAAAAATATTCTGATAGGAGTAACTTTTTCACTTTTTTATTGCAAATTAGTTTATTACGTTAAAGGAACAGATCTACTATACTTTGCAACCATATGGTGCCTTACAACGGTTGTTTGGTTATTACTCTTTTCAGCAAGCTTCCATATATAACAACTATTCATGTTTGCTTTTCTAGCTGCTTGTATGGTTGCTCTCGCCTTTTTATTCATTAGTGTGAAGTACTCTTTTTCTATAGCGTTAATAGCCACACCATACTGCCCATTTGATAGCTTATTTCTATCCATATTAGATTCCTTCTAGAACAAAAAAGCGACCGTTCACGGTCGCTTTTGATTTTTGAGATGCAAAAAATAGGGGATACATCTAAATCAACTTGAGGAGTGGTTTTAGGGAGCAGTGATTAGTGGTGAGATTATTGGCATTTACAACACCCTGCTGCACCCTAAAACCGTTGTGGTTGCATTGCTGCAACTTAGCGAACTGGAGATAAGCGGTTCTCTATTCGCTAGTTCACTCAATATTGGTAAGGCATAATTGAGTGAACATTGTTATCTTATTAAAGCTAATTGAATTGCGAAATATTTAATAATGTAAGGTTAAGTTTTGTTTTATGGATAAATGACGAGTGCTTGTTATAAATTAACTTGTTGGTAACAATTAAACTCATGGTAAACCTTAATTCTAGTGGCTGATCAGCTAAAAGGTTTATCTATGTTAATTGTTACTTTAAAGGGCTGTTTTTGCATCTTGAGCAAACCTTTGTACTGATTTATCAGCACTGCTATACCCTTTGGATGAGTATACATGTGCTCCTATTCTTATACTTTTCATCTTGTTCAACTCACTAATGAGGAAATCATTTCCTTCTTTGTTTTTAGCCTCAAAGTGAATAAAACTCCCAGCAGTTGTAATCAAACCGGATGGCTTGCAGATAGAAGTAAACCTGACAGCTTGAGTATTTACTTGCCAAACTATATTTTTAACACTTGAGTTAGGGTTGCAATTGCTAACGGAAAGGTCTGGTATAGGTGATATTTGTATCTTACGGTCTGGAGTCGAGAACATCACCCAGAGGCCATCATCACTTACTTTATAGCCAACTCCTTGTGGGTTCATTACCCAGTGGTCGTAGGTAGTAGCATAAGCACATGGAATAACCCCAATTAAGCTAAAGATTAGTTTTTTAGTTAGTATTTTCATAGTTATACAATTCTGGTGTGGTTTATAAGATAGAAACTACAACTTAGAACCAATAGGCGTTGAGCAAACCCTCGGTGTCAAACACATAAATTGTGGTTTCAACGTGATCAATAAATCTGACAGTTTGTTTCACCGTACAGTTATTCCCATCGTTTGAAGATGTACTTTCTAAGTGGATATCTATGACTTCTTTGTAAGAGGAGTCACGTGCGTATATTGAGGAATCACAGGTTTGGGGCATAAAGGGTACTTCAGACACCGACTCTGTCGCGCTGCTTCATAGAATGAAAGGTTTCCAGTACTATCGATGTGAGCTTCCAGTTTACGAGCCTTACTTCCAATCTTGATGTTAATAGCGAAGGTGCTACCCAAATCTCTTACTACAAGGTAGCCATTAGGCTTTGCGTCTAGAGTTACTTTATGGGCGCCGTGAATTTCGCTATCAAATTCCCCCTATATGCTTCCGACCGTCCTGGCAAGAACGTCATTATTAGAAACAGTGCAACTAGAGTAGAGCTTATGAGCTTCATTATTCGGTGTTGTTTACTCTATACGTTTTAAGGCTTTTGAACGGAGAACTCATTCTTTAAATATTGAGCAAGAAGAGTGCTCATTTGCCAAAACGCTCTTCTGTTTTCCTAGCTCTTGTTTTCTACCAAGTCATAAAGTTCTGGGTAATGTAGTCTATTCCCGTTACACCTTTTGCCGTGGCTGGCAACGATGACGCTCCAGTATGTATGCCATTATTTTGCATTTCTGACTGGCAGTGACCAGCGTGACCAAAGAACGAGTTTGCTCCAGCATTGTTAAATTGTGGACTGTCAGGATCACTATTCTTGGGGTTTGTATATCCGAAAATAGGTTTAATCATCGATTTGAAAGGTGCCATGTTGGAAGGCGTCACTGTAAAGGTGTTTTGTGACATATTAGTAAACCCAGTCCAATGACCTTGCTCTTGCCTAGCTTTTGATTCTAAAGAGTTTGCCATTGCGCCTTGATAAGCGGTATCGCTCCAACCAAAGGTGGTGATGCTTGTCGTTGCCCTGAAGGAAAACCAGAGTAGGGGTCACAGTAGCGTTTTATAGAGCGCCCACAGTTTGTCGCTATGATAGTTTGTGCGTCGAGTGTCTCTTTAGAATAGTCCGTTGGAATATTCATAATTTGACACCATTGGTTTGAGGCAGGCTCGTCGCTTCCTGGATAATTGCCAAAGACGGTACCTGCCATCAGCTTAGCTTTGTCCAACTTTCTATAGTCGATGGCCTGTTTTGGAAAGCGGGTGTATCGCACCTTTCCGTTTTCGAGAGCAAAAATAGGGTCCTGGGTATTATCTAAATTCTGTTTCCAAACCTCTAGCCAGGCTCTTCCAAATGTATCTTCGATAGTTGCCTCCACACTTTCTAGTAGAAGCTGATCAGGTTGCAATCTCAGATTTGTTTCCAGATCGATGATACTACCTGAGTCGATTTGCCATTCATCGTTGATATGAGCATGCTCAAACCTAAAATGTGCCACAATTGCTGGGTTAGCAGGTTCACAACGTTCAGACATTGAAGGATTGTATTCAGTGAGCTCGCCGTCAATAGTCATGCCAGTTGTATCCACAACTACAGTTATAGGAGTTGAAGAATAGCAGTACCAATCGCTCAACCAACTGGTGGGAGATCCATCTTCACTGATAGCCAGTGGCTTCTCATTGTTACTAGGATCAGGCCAGTCCCATGAGAATTGTGTTGTTTCTTGACTCGATAGTTTAAAAGGAGCTGAAACATACCTGACGCTTTTTGTTAGGCCACTAATAAGGTTATCAGGTGAAAAGTTCGATGCGGTGGCAAAATATCTTAGCGTAGTTATCGCTTTTAGCAGATAGCTGTCATTTGTTTGATTTAGGCTGTAGGACTCACTTTCTATTGAGATGGGTTGTGCAGGTTGGATGTCAGAGTTTGGTTGTTCGTTGTCTACCTTGTCCTGTTCGTTGTTTGCAAGTGTAGAAGAATTGCCAGTGGAACCGCCCTCAATAACGTCAGAACTGGTTAAGCGAGAAGAGTTATTTTTTGGTTATTGGGGACACTGGAGCTAGCACTACTGTTACAGCCTGCAAGTGTTAGGCTACTACTAAGCAATACAAAGACCAATGCAAAGTGGGTAAATGACATGTTGATTCCTATGTCAGAATAAATGTAAGCATATGGTTTCTAAAAAATGTCGTTGATATAACCTGTCTAAAAATATTTCTATTAAATGAAATTCAAAGAAAAGTGTTTCTATTATGTTACATAAAACCAAGCATTGCTAAAGACACTAATTACAGTAATGATTTTCCATTTTAAATGGTTTTTTGACCTGTGAAAGTTATACATCTTAAAGAACTTTAATTGATAATGAAAATAGATAATACTATTTTTGAAAACTACACCATTAAGTTAAGTGTTCGTAAATAATGTATGGGTTTATATGAAGTTAACCTGAGGATTAACATAATAAATAACCTTATCTGTTTTGGATTATAGAGTGCATTTTTGGGTATTTGATGTTTTGTCACTAGGTTGTAGTTTGTTGCGCCTTTAAGTCATGTTTCTTGTCGGATGAATTTTAAAATAACCAAATCTACATATTTTTATTTTTTGTGTGTTAGTTGCTTCATCGAGCGGCGTGAGTGCTGGTCAGTTGCACAATGGCGATAGAGTGTCCACTTATGGTAGTTGGTCTCGGCTAAGTGTTGACAGTGAGTACGTCAGTGATTTTGGTCGCCGAACTTTAGTGTTTCGTTCTGACCTACAGCAGGACTCTGACAGGACTGTTTATCTTACATTCAGACTAAACAAAAAGAATGTACATGGCGTGGACATCGACTCCTGTAATCCATACAAATTTTCATATTTGGATAACTCTAATTTGAGTGCGAGTTTGAAAAGAAGTAGCAAGTGGATTGTAGATAATACTGAAGTCAGTATGGAAGAGCAGTGTGTAAAGTTATCAGTCGACTTTAGTGGAGACAATTTCTATTACGCTTTGGTAGCTAAAGCGGCCTCAACTATTGGAAATGACTTTTTGATTAAAGAGTTCTCTAGTAACGAGAGAGACGTAACACGCTTTGCAATAGATGACTATAAACAGAGTTTGACGCTGTCAAATACTGGCTTTATACAAAGTTTAGAAGAACTTAAGTCTAGATAGTATTCCAGCATCGATTATTGAAAACATATGTTTACTATTAGTCGGGCTGAATCATCTAGTATTAAATATAAGCGGTTACTTGGTCGTATTGTTGAAGGGGGTAAGATGAAACTAAGTTCTGGAGTAGGTGTAATTCTAGTAGCTAGTTTGGCACTTTATGGTTGTGGAGGGGAAAGCAAAGAGGCAACTCCTAGTAAAGGGGCAACTCCTACTAAGGCTGTACAGTCTGACCGATTGCATTACAAAGTGTTTAATCTTGTCTATCAAGGAAAAGAGGTGAACTCTTTTACTTACCAACCTTTAAATTTTAGTCTGACCCATGAAGATGCGACAGTTGGCGAGGACCGTAATACGACAGGACTTCCAAACTATATGTTTGTTGAGGGAGATGTAATGTTCGTGTCTGAAGCAGACAAAAATGCATTTGACTCAGTCAACTATACCTTGAATTACGAAGGTGAGTCGAAAACCTTAGCCAGTGGCTCATTCCCAGTTCAATTCGAGGCTGGTAAATCGAATATGCTTGTATTTGTAAATGGCGATACTACTTCTGTGCCTGAAAATTACAGAGTAACGGCGGTGAAGGAACCGGATTTAATCAAAGAGCCAGGCCGTTTTCCGGTTTACTTCATGAATAATTCATCTGAACCGGTGAAACTTGAGCTTTATTATGACGGTGCTCTATTCAGCGATGCTACTCAAAATCATATCGATAAACACAGTATCTCAAATCGCATAATGCTAGATGCTGCAGAGCCGAATGCTCAGCTGAAAATAATGGATTCAAAAGGGAATGAGACGGTTTGCTCCATAGGGGAAAAAGATGTTATTGATAGAAAAGAGCACGCATGGTTGTTGGCAGTGAGCCCGTTTTTGTACAAAGGGACAACAATTAACAATTGTCAGCCGTACTCTCTGTAGGGATAGAATGAGATAACCTGCTCCTGAACTGAGAGCTAGTTGATATGTTAAGCATTGAGTTTTACTCGGACTCAATGCTTTTTGTTTCGGTCTTAATCAAGGCTCAACAAAACAGAATGGGGGTATGAGGAATGGAAGACCTGTTGCAGAGAGCGATTGAACTACGAAAAGATGGCAAGCACAAAGACTCAAGGTCATTGCTGACAACACTGTTGAGCGATAACGACTATGTTGGTAGGGCAAATCTGCACATAGCTTGGTCGTATGACAATGAAGGTAAAGAGCGAGAAGCTGTTGAACATTATCTAGCCGCGTTAAATGAGGTGATTTCTCCACCTGAGCGATTTGAAGCTTTGTTTGGTCTCGCTTCTACTTATAGAAGCTTGGGGCAATACACTGAGGCTCTGGTGTATTTTGAAAAGACGATAGAAGAGTTTCCGGATGCGGTGGAAGCAAAGCCTTTTTATGCCATGTGTCTTTATAATTTAGGGCGTAGTAAAGAGGCCACATCACTATTGCTACAACTATTGATTTCGACGACGAGTAGTGAAGCTATCAAAGATTATCAACGTGCAATTAGCCTCTACGCTGAAGATCTAGATCGCACGTGGTGAGTCAAATGTTTGTAGTGAACATTTTACGTAGGGTCTGCCTTGCTCACACTTTAAGTACTTAAAGCCCATATGGCTGTTCTATAGAACCATATGGGCTTAGCTTCTGCCCCAAAACTAAACCTCAGGATGGGTTAAGTGACCGTATCCAGCTTCGATTAATGCCGTTTCCATCATGTTAGTGACAGTTTGACTTGTGTTTGTACATAAAATGTCAGAGTGACTTTTATTCTCCAGAATGAGTGAACAAACATGTTCTGCCTCATACTCGAAACCTCCGCCTCTGATTGGAGGAGAAATACGGTGCTTTTCTCCGCGATAAGTTATGTCGATGACTCTAGGGTTCCACCATTTGTCATGGATGGTAATGTGAAGGTCAGGGCCTTTGATAATGGCTTCGCGTTTAAGGTTTCTAGTTATTGATGCTTCAATCTTCCCTTTAATTTCACCATCAAAAGTGAATATGGCATTCTCATCCACTAGAGACTCTGCGTTGTCTTTATAAAATGACGCTACGGGCTTAGTAACTTTACTCTGCATTAGGGTGTTTAAGTCTGCAAATAACCAAAGCCCATAAACACCGACATCCAACGTGGCTCCTCCACTAAGCTTAGGCTGAATAAGTGCCAATTTGGGTCAAACTCATGCCAATTGCCAAATGCAGCTTCGATGGATGATAGTTTTAGTTTGTTCGAAGTGATGAAAGCGCGTAGCTCTCTATAGGCAGGAAAAGCAACGACTTTCATCGCTTCGAGGAGTAAAACACCTTTTGATTTCGCGAGTTTTATCATGTCGTCCCAGTCTTGGGAGTTAGTGAACGCTGGCTTCTCTACGAGTACGTGCTTTCCGTGCTCTAAAAACAACTTCACTATTTCCTTATGAAATGGATGGATCGTCGCTACGTATACCGCCTCTAGACTATTGTCTTGGGCAAGGGCTTTATACGAACCGTAAACCTTTTTGCTATCGTATTTTTGGTCAAACTCTTCAGCCCTATCTTTGTCTCTTGCCGCTACAGCGTACAACTCACCATTCGCTACATGCTCAGTAAGGTCCCTTGCAAAACGATGAGCTATGTTTCCTAACCCTGCTATGCCCCACTTAATTCTTCTCGCGGTCATAAATTCTCCGTGATACGTCCGTTTGGTCTGACATGAGCCAGTCACACTTTAGGGTTGTTTGTCTACAACCCGGATAAAAATGATGATGATAAGTTAGAGTTTCGATTTACTGCTTTCAACTTAAATAATCAGCATAAATTACATCTATTGTGTTGAGTTTCTTAACAAATATTTAGAATTACAACTCTAGATTTAGGCCGGCCGGAGTACATGGGGTTAGCGAATACTCGCTATGCAATTTCATGTGTATCACTCTAGCATCTATGTTTTCAGATATATGGAAGGGGTTGAACTAGTTTAGATGTTGCATTCATCGAACAAGGAGCCGTGCATCATGAGTAAAGAGTTTTTTGGTGACAAGTTACACAAAGACTACTGGTATGACGAAGAGCTAGGTGGTATTTGCTTTATGGGTGATTTTGGCGGAGTGTTCATCGTCTTTTTGATTACAGAGCATTGTCTTATTGAACATTTTGGGTCTCAAATAGGCAGGTATGATTACTTGGAAGTGTTTATGGCAAATCAAGACGAGATTCATGAATTAGCGATGTCATTGATGCAGGAATCAGAGGCCAAGCCTTCATTAGAGCCACCTCAATATTTAATTAAGTCTTCAGATGCTAAGCGATGGAAAGAGTCTGCTTGTGAGGCCAAAGAGTGGTGAAAGCTAGGTAAGCAAAGAGATAGAAAGGGAGTTGGAGGAGGATAATTTGGAGACTGAACTCGGATTTAAGCTGATCTTTGGTGAGATACTTGGCGCTGACTATTGGTTGGATATGAAATACAACAACGTCAATTTTCTCGCCCACTTAGATTCGGGCCATTGCGTTGTTTCTGCGATTACCGCATTAGCTTTGGAGGAGCACTACAATGCGTTTTTTGGATATGAGGAGCTACTTAACACTTATTTTCAAAATAGAGACTCGATCCAAGCTATTGCACAAGGTATGTATCTGAATCTTCATTTTTCACCGAATGCGGAAGCTCCCCATTACATTATCTATTCACAAGACATACAGCGCTGGCTCGTTGAATAAACTGCAGAGGACTGGCTGGGGTTTTCTGTTTTCTACTATCTGCATTTTTCTAGGCGAGTTTGGCCTAATATCATCGTTTAGTTCGACTTTTTTGTTTCATACATGGAAATGGCCTTAAAGCGCGTATTTAGAGAATAAGTTGTATGGCGTGATCTGATAAGAGATACGAGTTGTTCGTAGAGTAAGATTATTGCTCCAATTCGAGTGTTCGTGATAGGTGCCCTAAGCCGTGAAACAAGGAGTATCTGTAATGTCTGACTTACTATCTCAATTGAGTTCCACCAAGAACAAAAATCAAGCTCTAGAGAATATTCTTGAGAAGCAGTTAAAGGACGAAGGTAGGGCTTTAGAGGCGGTAGCAAAGCGACACAGCAAGAATGCATTACTTCTGTTTATTGCGTGCGTGTCGTTACTCTTGTTTGTAGTGACAGGTAGTTTCTGAAAAGCGCACTTTACAGCAATCAGCTGACTTGACACTGTACTCAGTTTGGCAAAAGTCATGACGTAAACAGTCGTTCGTTACACGAGCAAGAGGTTTGTATCTGAAAAACTGATACATGCTTGAAACCACGACACTGTGACCTTGTTTAGAAATTTGCAACAATGTTGAATTATGCGACATTTTTCATATTTAGATCAGGGTGTTAGCTTCAACAAGTGAGCATTATGATTCCATCATTATAAAAGAGGAATTGTTATGTTTTATGTTCATATGCTGCTCCTTCTGGCAGTGATATTTGTTGGTATTCGCTATGGCGGAATCGCCTTTGGCCTGCTCGGCGGTTTAGGCGTTTCTATTCTCAGCTTCTTCTTTGGTATTGCACCTGGACAGCCTCCTATTGGCGTGATGCTTATCATCTTGCGGTGGTAGCCGCCTCGGCAACACTTGAAGCGACGGGTGGTCTAAAACTGCTTGTAAAGTACGCTGAAATATTACTGCGCAAACACCCTTCAAAGGTTGTTTTCCTCGGCCTCTATGTACTACTCCCTTACCGTTCTCGTGGGTACGGGACACTCGGTTTATCCGCTTCTTCCGGTTATTTATGACGTCAGTATCAAGCGTGGCATCCGCAGAGCGGCCAATGGCAGTCTCAACTATTGCATCGCAAATGGGTATTACTGCAAGCCCGATAGCGGCCGCAGCCGCTGTGGTTATGGCGACTGCTGCCACTAACCAGCTAGATATTACTCTCGGCCAAGTTCTATTGGTGACCATCCCAGCCACACTCACAGGTGTGCTTGTGGCGGCTGCCTGGAGCTTGAAGCGTGGTAAAGAACTTAACGAGGATCCAGAGTTTTAGAGCGTATGAAAGATCCTCAATTCAAGGAGCAACTGATCGACAGAAGTGAAATCAGCACTGGCGCAACGGGCATGGAGGCAGACCAAAAGGCCAAGCGTGGATTGACTGTATTCTTACTCGGGATTCTGACCGTGATCTGTGTGGCGATGTTCGGTAAAGATCTAGGCTTGTTGCCAGCTGGGGTAAGCACCTCAACAGCGCTTCAGTTCTTGATGTTGTCCGTGGGTGCGATCATTTTGCTGACTACGAATGTAGATCCTAAAAAAATCGTCAATACTAATGTGTTTATTGCCGGTATGAGTGCGGTTCTCATCATCTTTGGCATCGCTTGGATGAGTGACACTATCATTGCGCATAACAAGCCGTACATCATCAGCTTGGTAGAGGATGTAGTGAAAGCGCATCCGTGGACATTTGCTATCGCAATGTATGCTTCTTCTGTATTTCTAAAGAGCCAAGCGGCTGTGCTAACCATTATGTTGCCACTGGGTTTTGCGCTGGGTATTCCTGCTGAAGTTCTGATAGGTGTACTGCCGGCGTGCTACGCATACTATTTCTTCCCATTCTATCCATCAGACCTAGCGGCTATTACCTTCGACCGCTCGGGCACCACAAAAATCGGTAAGTACATACTTAACCACAGCTTCCTTATCCCTGGCTTTATTGGTGTACTGGTGGCGACCTCTATTGGCTATTCGTTGTCGATTGGTCTTCTTCCGATTTGGCTATGGGCCATTGCTGTTGTTGCTCTGGTATTCGGGGTGAATAGCTATATGAATCGCTTGAGCACTGAAACACTTAAATTAGCTTGAGTGCATTTTCTGAGATGAGCTTAACCCATATCTGTTTGGTTCAATAGATGGTTTTTAACCTAAACTATCCTTGTAAAAAAGCGCTACCTAGTGGCCTACTAGAGTAGTGCTTTTTCAATTTCAACCCTAAACCACCGAATAGGATTGTCTCTCTACTATTAAGCAAAACCACCTTCTTAGAAGGTGGTTTTTATTCCTTTCATTTCTAACTTTTCGTTCAAGGGAGACTAGTTCCCTCTTACATCATTTAATTACACTTGCGCCAAAACAAGGTTCGTTCAATTTAGCAAACTATAATTGCTCGCTTCGTATCTGCACTCTGATTGTTAATATCCGTGCAAACTCTATGGGTTGCATACTCATGGGCAGTAACAGCTATCTAAGAAGGTAAGGCGTGAGCAAACTATTTACTCCAACTCGTATCGGTTCTCTGACTCTAAAAAATCGCTTTGTACGAAGTGCTACATGGGAAAACATGGCCACAGAAGATGGGCATATGACGGATAAGCTGTATGGCATCTATCGAGAATTGGCAGAAGGCGGGGTAGGTTTAATCGTTACGGGCTACGCTAATATCGTTGCTGAGGAGAAACCAAACGCTGGCATGATGGGGATGTATGATGACTCATTTATTCCTGAATATAAAAAGCTTACTGACCTTGTGCATCAATACGATAGCAAGATCATGATGCAATTGGCTTATGGTGGTACTAAAACGACCCATAATCTTGGTGAGCGAGTGATCTTTGCCCCAAGTGAGGTTGCTGAGCGTGGCACGCAGACACTTGGTAAGGCGATGACGAAAGATGAGATCGCTTATATTGTGCGGGCTTTTGCCAAAGCGAGCCTTCGTGCAAAAGAGGCCGGGTTTGATGGTGTTGAGATACACGCTGCGCACACTTATCTAATTAATCAGTTTTTGAGTCCTTACTACAACCAGCGCACTGATGAATATGGTGGCAGTTTACAAAACCGTATGCGCTTCTTGCTGGAAATCTTCGAAGCGACTCGAAAGCTAGTTGGTGCCGATTTCCCTATCCTAATCAAACTCACTGCAACTGAGTTTTTTGATGGCGGCTTAACTTTCAACGAGACGCGTGAGATCTGCAAGAAACTAGAGCAGGTAGGTGCTGATGCCTTAATCATCTCAGGTAATATCCATGGCAAGGCCATTGATATGGTGGGCGAAAGCTTTGACGGGTATACCCTAGAAAAAGAAGGCTTCTTTCATCAGTACGGCAATGTGATCAGTAAAGAGGTCAATATTCCGGTAATTACTCGGTGGTTTGACGGATATAGAAGCTATTGAGCAGATTTCTGAAAACACGAGCATTGAATGTTTCGCACTTTCTAGACCTCTGCTTTCTGAACCAAACCTTATTAAACGCTGGGAGGAAGGGGATAGAAGCCCTGCTTTGTGTGAGACGTGTTCAAAATGTCGAACTAAACGGGGTAATTTCTGTGTGGTTAATAAAGAACGGAAGGCACAGATTGCTGCACTTTAAGTTTAGTTACTTGATATCGAATAAACTGATAAACCATAAGTAGAAAAAATATCATTGATTAATTTAGGCTAAGTAAATGACTTGGCCTTTAGTGCCCTTAATATGCAACTTCATTCATGTTATTGAGGTTTGAGTATAAATTAGTCGGACTTATTTAAGCTATTTTGCTATAGCCATGGCTAATATATAGGCTCGAGCGAGGAATGAACTCAGGATGAAATCATGTTTAAGCTGTTTAAAAGATTTAGCCAAGATCAAAGTGGTGTAACTGCCATTGAGTACGGTGTTATGGGGATGGCGCTTGCTGCAGGCCTAGTTCTGATTATGGGGGATATAGACTCTGGGTTTATGTCCGTATTTTCTGAAGCATTCGATACAATTAATTCCATTCTAAGCTCCCAATAGAAATAAAATTCCTACCAAAATTTACTTACTTCACACATTTTCAATCACAGTGAAAAATTAGTTAACAACACATAAAAAGTAAAAATTTATGTAATAACTGTAAAAGTGTGAATTGCATCACGTGATTTTCGAGTGATAGCTTTAAATTCAACCTCTCACAAAGATAAGTGTTAATTTTTTGTTAACTCAATTCCTTGTGCTTATTTAGTTTCTTTTGAGCCAGTTGCACAGGCTTTTTAGTATTTGATTGCATCTTTTAAACAGGGACTTCCCTGACACAATCTTAAGGAACTTAAAAATGCTTAAATCTCTACTAACTCGTTTTAAGAACGATGAGCGCGGCGTAACGGCAATCGAATACGGCGTAATCGGTGTTGCTCTAGCTGTTGGTCTAGTACTTATCTTCGGTAACGCGGACGATGGTTCTGGTTTCATGGGTACTCTAGTAGCTGCATTTGACAGCATTGCTGAAGCCATGGGCGTAACAACTGAATAATTCAGTTTGTGGTATGTACTGCTGGTTCTGTGCTGCGCTATCTGCTTTACAGACCTTCTTCAGAGAAAATATATAACCACAGCGTTATAGCTCTATTTGCTCTATCGCTGTGTTTATCAACTCAAAACTTGAGCAGCATCTCTATTTCAATAGCGGTTTGTTTTTCTCTAGGGCTCATTTTTCTGGCAGTACATCTATGGGGCGGCGGTGATAGTAAATTACTTATCGCGCTTGCTCCATTAATCCCTCCCAGTCAACTCATCGACTTCTTTGTTGCTACTCTGATTTGCGGTGGGGGATTGTCTCTGTTTTATATCGTCAAATATCGACTGATATATAGAGATCGGAAGGATATAGGCCTTCCTTACGGCGTTGCTCTTATATTGGGAGCAGTTTTAACCCTTTATTCTATGCCGGAACTCCCAGTAGCATTATGAATTCACGTTTAATTTTTATCTTATCTTTTGCGTTCATTGCATTTGGACTATTTGCGGTAATGCAGAATGTCAATGCAAGGGCTCAAGCAAAAGCTGAAGAACAGATGAGAGCGCAATCCGAAGAGCAACGAGCGATCAAGTATGTTCTGTGGCGCACTAAAGCACCAATAGAGCGGGGCGAGGTAGTTAGTAAGAACGACCTAGAAAGAGTGATTTTGCTTGAAGAAGATGCCAACTCAGTCGGTGTTCATCATGATGTAGAGCTCTCCATGGTCAAAGACACAAGAGCAAACCATCTTATCGAAGAGGGAAGCTATGTATTTCCTGAGAACTTTACTAGCCCGGGTCAGCCTGGTTACATAGATCTATTGGCCACTGAAGGTAAGATTCTATATCCCTTACCTATTTCTACAATTAACCTAATTAATAACTATATCCGTCCAGGTGATATGGTGGATATTGTTTCTGTGAGTTCTCCCTCTACAAACCTGTCAGATAGCAACGCAAAAATTTCCCAGTTTGACGGTATCCAAGCCAAGACCATACGAAGAGACGTCAAGGTTCTTGCCTTAGAACAAACCGAACTGTCAGAAGAAGAACTTAAAGAGAGAACTAACTCTCGTGGCTCCATAAGTCCTCGAGTCTCCGCTACGGGTAGTGCTAAGACCACTGTGGTTATCGAAATTGAACCTGACTTTGTTTCTCGCTTGACCCTTGCCCAGCGCACTACTCATCTAGAAATTTATCGTTCTCAAAGCGGCTCGGCGATCCCGACCGCCAATATGAACGATGTTTTGAATAACTATCACGGCATTCGCGAACTGCGTGGCGCTGAATCCGCCATGACCAATGTAGAGATCAACTAATGCTAAACAGAATTATTGGCAAATTAGCCGTTGTGCTCTGCTTTATCGCCTTTTCCGCTTCGGCCTACCAGATCCCTTTGAATGATGCTCGCTCTGTACGCACTAAGCAGCAGATTGGAACGGTGTTCATGAGTCAGCCAACTGTGGCTGATTATAAGGTAATAAATGAGCGTCAAATTGTGGTGTTCGGTAGCTCAATCGGCAAGACTCGTCTCATGATTTATGACACAGAGGGACGTCTTATTGTTTCTCGTATTGTTGAAGTGTCTCAACCTCTAAATCACATCCGTACTGAGGTACAAAAACGCTATCCAGATCTGGATATTGAGATTGTACAGCAAGGTGCCAAAGTGGCCGTCAATGGTGTGGTATACACCGAAAAACAAAGAGACGGTATCTACTCACTGGTTGCCAATATGTTAGGTATGGAAAAGGTTAAACGTTGGGACCAAGAAGACAGCATGGAGTTCCCAGAGCCATTCGTACCTGACCCGAAAACACAGTTTTATCGCAACTATACCTATACCGGTATCATTGAAGGACTGGAACTGAGCTTTCCATTCCAAGTTAATGTGCGCACCACCATAGCAACGGTTGGCAGTGAGTTTAAAGAAACCGTAGGTGTAGATTGGACCTCTGCTGGAACTCCAGGGGTGTTCACTTTCCCTGACATGACAGCATCAGATGTATCCGCCACTATCACCGCGCTATCGAACGATAACCTAGCAGAAGTACTTGCGGAGCCAAACTTGACGGTTCTGTCAGGCGAAGAAGCCTCATTCTTGGTGGGTGGCGAGATCCCGATGATCACTCAGGATACCAATGGCACCACCATCAGCTTTAAAGAATACGGTATTGGGCTCGATATCGCCGCTAAGGTGATGAATGAAGAAGAAATTCGTCTACGTGTTCAACCAAGTGTGAGCGTTGTGGATCAGATCATCACCACTACAACGGCAGAAGTACCGCAACTGGCTACTCGCCGCGCGGTAACCACTATAGAAATAGCCGATGGTCAAACCTTTATGATTGGTGGCTTGATGAATAGTGAAGATATTGAATCTCTACAAAAGATACCGCTGTTGGGGGATATTCCGTTCTTTGGTGCCCTGTTTAGCAAGGCAACTACCAACAGGAAGACTACAGAAGTGGTGATCATTGCCACTGTTAACTTGGTTAAACCTGCTCAAGGAGAGAAGCTTAGCATCCCTAGGATCAATAAGACTAATACCTTTAGCCGCTGGATGGGGATGAGTAGTGAGTTCGATGAGCAACGCCAGAAGGATGCTGAGTTCGTTGGTCTGCTTGAGAAAGGAGGCTTCGTTCAATGATCTTATCACTAAGAAATGCAGGTTTGTTGATGGCATGTGTTTTTCTCGGAGCCTGTGCAGATCATGCGGTTCAAGACCGAGGTGGAGAGTCTGTTGCTTATCAAGAAATTCATCGTTTTGATCTGACCTTCGAAACGGACGAACAAAAACTTGAGGAGTTAAAGCTGAGCGATATCGTCGGACAGTTTGATCTTCAACAAGCTCAATTTGAGTTGGTCTATCCAAAAGAGATGGCAGCAAAAAGTGCAGAGCTGTATAGCTTTTTACGTGATATGCATATTCGCCCAGAGCGTATCTCTCTCGCACCAAATGAATCAGAGCAAGGCTTAGTCATGCTTATATCCCAGTGGCAATCGGTCACGGACTATTGCCAACCTCTGACTATTACTAAGCCGTTTACTAAAGCTGGTTGCTCAGTTGAAACCAATCGAACCATTCATCTTGTTAATCCTGGAGCGAGGGTAAAATAGTGGGTGATATTTTTGACCTATCGCAAGAGCTTGCGGTTGATAAAGAGAAAAAGAAAGGTTCCACCATAAAGGTTACCTCACCTCAGTTGCAAACCGGAGGTGTTACCCTTTTCTTTACTAGCAATGAATGTAAAGAGAGCGTTCTTGAGACATATCGCTTTGAAGGTTTAGAGGAGCCCAAGTGTATTAAGGGAGCTCCGGTTGGAAACAAAGATCAACAACTGGGCGATATCGTTATTGTTGAGATGGCAGGCTCCATTGATCTTAAGGCTGATGCTGAAGAGATCAATGGCAAACTCCCTAATAACAAAACCGTTATTCTTATTGGCCAAACTGACTCTATCCATACATTACGTAGTTTAGAGAAAATGGGCTTTTATTATCTTCCATCACCGGTAGATAAACATGAGTTGATCGAGTGTCTCAAACAAGCTGGAAGAGAAGATCGTAAGCGTTATGAAAGTGGCTATTTTCGCAAAGCAAAGCGAGTGGCGGTTATAGGCTCAAAAGGGGGGTTAGGTACCTCAGTCTTGACTACCGAATTAGCATCTCTTCTTGGAAAGAAAGGCAGCCGCACTATATTAGTCGACCATCATTATAGCTCGAGCAATATCGACATCATCCTAAGTCAGAAGGATCTCGAGCAGGTAGACATTGGCACCATTACCGTTGAGCCAAATAAGTTAGATGAAGAATCAGCAACAAGTTACTTGTTTGAGGTTGAGCATAACTTTGCGTATTTGGGTTTAACTGGAGAAGGCACGGTAGAAGTATTAGAAAATTATACTAATACCATCGCCAATAAACTCGGTCGACAGGCCAATTTTATCATAAGCGACTTTTCAGGCTCTCTGGATTTTCGATTAGACGTAGAGCAAATCGTTACCGATAACGACGTTGTTATTGTAGTCACTGAGCCTTCTGTTTCTTCTGTGCGCGCCACTCAAAAATTGCTGGATAAGATCAAAGATGTGGCCATTCCACAATTGACTAGACCTCGCGTTATGGTTGCACTTAACCACCATCGCCCAGATGGAAGCTTTAACCTTAATGCTGAAGAGGTTGAGCGTTTCATTAAGACTAAACCAGACATAGTGATTCCATTCTTTAAGACCGCAGCCAAGCAACTTATCGAAGGTAAAAAGTTACAGGCACTTGAGAAAGGTAAAGTAACGCCATTCTCCGATCTAACCCTAGCTATCAATGGTCAAACTCAGAAGAAAGCCAAGAGTCTATTCAGTTTTTTGCCAAAGCGAGGTAAGAAATGAGCCTAACCAAGGAGCTTTACGAAGAGTTTCGTGCTCAGATCTTTGAGGTTATTGATGCGGGTGTTCTAAGTGAGATGACCACGCAAGAGCTGACTTCTCAGATTGAGAAAGCCATTGCTAAGCTCTGTGAAAATTATTCTATTCCTGTGCCTGCGGTAACCCGAGCTGAGCTCACCAAAAATATGGTTGATGAGCTGATTGGTTTGGGTCCATTGCAACAGCTAATGGATGACCAGTCCATCTCGGACATCATGGTTAATGGTGTTGATGAGGTGTTCATCGAGCGAAACGGTAAAACACAAAAAGCAGATATCTCATTTATGAATGAGAAACAGCTACTGGAGATTGCTAAGCGCATTGCGAATAATGTTGGTCGTCGTGTGGATGAGTCAAATCCACTCTGTGATGCTCGCTTGGCCGACGGCAGTCGTGTAAACGTGGTAATACCGCCGATTGCACTCGACGGTGTAGCCATCTCGATACGAAAATTCAAAGAGCAAAAATTGGGTTTACGTGAGCTAACAGGCTTTGGCGCAATGTCTCCTTCTATGGCACGTGTACTCATGATTGCAGCTCGTTGTCGCCTGAACATTATTATCTCGGGAGGTACGGGCTCAGGTAAAACTACCATGCTCAACGCCTTATCTCAGTATATTGGTAACGATGAACGAATCTTGACCATTGAGGATGCGGCTGAACTGAGGATCCAACAACCTCATGTAGTAAGACTGGAAACCCGTCCTGCCAGTACTGAAGGCTCAGGTGCTATCACCCAGCGCGATTTGGTTATCAATGCTCTTCGTATGCGTCCAGAACGAATCATTCTGGGTGAGTGTCGTGGTGCAGAAGCGTTTGAGATGTTGCAGGCAATGAACACCGGTCACGATGGTTCAATGTCGACATTGCATGCCAACACTCCCCGCGATGCCATGTCTCGTATTGAATCTATGGTAATGATGGCGAACCTCGCATTGCCACTACCAGCAATTCGCCGAACCATAGTTTCGGCGGTAAACCTAATTATCCAGGTTAACCGTCTGCGTGATGGTAGCCGTAAGGTCACCAGTATCTCTGAGATCTATGGCCTAGAAGGTGAAGCACCAGTTATGGAGGAGATTTTTAAGTTTGTTCCTGATGAAGAGCAGAGTAAAGATAAGATCACTGGTCAATTTGTATCATCGGGTCTTTCTAGTCGTTCTGAGATAACGATCCGAGCTTCTGAGTACGGCTTATCCCGTGAGCTTGACGCGGCATTTGATATGGAAGCTATAGCCTAATGGAATTGTGGCTATTGGTCGGTTTGGGGTTTGCAGCACTTGGCTTTTTGATAGCCAAGCGAAAACCCGATCCTAGATTCGTGTTTTTAGAGCAGGAGTCTAAGGGTAGGGTAACGCAAGAGTTGACCGCGGTTAACATGAAGGGGTTGACTCAAAACAACTTCCTGCAAGATTTGACCAATCTTTACAATGTTATTAAAGCCTCACTTGGCCGCTTTGCTGAAATCAAGATTCTAGCCTTCTTGATAGTTGTCAACGGAGCGGCTCTGTATGTGAATGAGCGCTGGCTTGACTTCTCTTACCTGACGTTTAACTCAGGCGCGACCCTAGTGGCGGCCTTTTTTGCACTGCGCTTTATTACTGAAAAGCGAAAAAAGGCGTTTGAGAACGATTTCCCAGATGCACTTAATATTTTAATGAGTGCGGTGACGGCTGGTGAAAGTATCAACTCGGCTTTCGCTATGTAGGCAAGGTGGCCGATAATGATGTTGGTCGTGAGTTTAAAGATATTTCTGACAGAATGAAGTTGGGTGAGTCAATTGAGACCATCTTCGAGCGTTCCTGTAAGCGATTCCCTTATCCGCCATTTCTATTCTTTGTTATCACCATTCGAGCCAATATGGAACGTGGTGGCCAGCTTAAAGCCGTTTTGGGTAAATTGATTCGTGTTTTGATAGAAGCGCGCAATCTTGAAAAGAAAAAGATGGCAATGACCTCTGAGGCGCGTATCTCTGCAAAGATAGTAGGCTCTATACCATTTGCTTTCATGTTTCTTCTGCACTGGATCAGTCCGGAGGACTTGCACTTTGTTCTTTTTCACCCAGATGGGCGTTGGATACTCTACTACCTGATCGGTAGTGAAAGTTTGGGTATGTTTATTGTTTGGTGGCTAGTTAAGAGTATTCGCTGATGATGATAGTTGGATTTTTCTTAATTGTATCTGCAGTTCTGGCTTATATGTTGACCCGTTATCTAGATAACAAAGCCAAGCAGATGAAAATAAAAAAGCTTCTTGGAAGATAAGAAGCAAATAAATATCAGCTTCCTACACGATATATTAGGTGGGCTTGGTACTAAAACTCAGAGAGAGATAAGAGATAAGTTTGAGGATGCTGGAATATATAATCGGGAAATGCTTAGATATTACACCCCGGTTAAAATGGCAGTGTTGTTTTCATTATCTATTACCATTTTATTATTTGTGCATGATACAAATAATATGCTGATATCCTTTTTATTTTCGGTAATAGCCGTAATTATCATTCCAGATATGTATTTGGCTTGGAAAAAGAAAAGGCTTATCGAAAAAAACTCACGCCAACTACCATACATGCTAGACATGATGTCGGTGTGCATTCAAACCGGCATGACCTTGGAGGCATCATTTCGCTACCTAGGCGATGAGTTGAAAAGTTTCGATAAGGATCTGTGTTATCAGATTCGTAAAACCTCTGATGCGGCAGAGGTCAAGGGAATGGAGGCGGCGCTAGCGATCTTACCAAGCGTGTCCCGACTCCCCAAGTGCGAAGTTTTGCCCTAACGCTGACCCAAAATATTCAATACGGTACCTCGGTAGCGCCAGTGCTTTCAGATTTGGCGGAGGACTTTAGAAATGAACAGATCCTTGTGATGGAAGAAAAGATAGGTAAGTTGGCGGCGAAGATGAGTACGCCACTGATTCTTTTTATCATGTTCCCGATCGTAATCTTGATACTTGCTCCGGGTATAACCCGAATGATGACAGGAAATTAATATGAAGTACCCAGTAATCCTTTTATCTTTATTTTTGTCTGGTTGTGCTGCTACAAGTCAAGATGAGCAGCAGACAATTGAGCAATTAACAGTAAGTAAAAACTATGCTGGACTCGTTGAAGTCTATAAAGCCAGGGTAATAGATAATGATCAGGATTGGGAGGCGCAACAAAAACTCGCTGAGGCATATTTGAAGAATGGTGATGTAGAGTCAGCGAACTTTTATGTTCAGCGGGTTATAGATTTATCCGATGAGCCGAATGGAAGTGCTTATTTCCTCAAGGGTAAAATCCTAGCGAAGAATTTTGATTTTGAAGGGGCGTTACAGCAATATTCGCAAGCGCTAGCATTAGGATTAAATGATGCTGAGCTTTATATGCAAAGAGGTATAGCACTCGCTCAAACAAAGAAATATGAAACTGCTCTGGATAGCTTTAACTTAGCACGCCTTAGAGGGTTTAATGAAACAGCGGTAAAAAATAACATTGCCATGGTTTATATCTACCAAGGTGACTTCCAATCTGCAGTCGATATCTTATTGCCCGTTTACGAACAAGACACCACTAATAGTAAAGTAAGCTCAAACCTAAAGCTGAGCCTAATGAAACTTGAGGCCGCAGAGGATAGCCACGCGACTCCAGTTGAGATTAGCCCAGAGCAAGCTACCACCGAGGTTGAGGTTCAGGGCCCAGTTGATGATGCTGAAGTATCTGCGATAACGGCTAAGGAGTTCTTTGAAGCTGAAGCTGTCAATACCAAGTCCACCCCTTCCGAGCGCAAGTATTACATACAACTCGGAGCTTACGACAACATGCCTGAGGCCTTGGAGAAAAGAAATGAGCTTCTCGATACTAGGCTTCCTATCTCTATAAAGCCTGCTGATCTTGGAAAATCTGGAACCTGGTATCGCCTACTAACCGGCGAATTTGATACCTATCGTCAAGCTAGAACCTTTGCGATAAACAATAAGGATGCCTTGGCTACTCACGACTACTTCATTCAGGTTATTCGATAAGATGCAAAGTTTTCAAAAGTTGAAACTACAAAAAGGTGTTATGTCAGTTGAGTTTGGTTTGGGCGCATTTGCTCTATTTCTCACACTCTTTGCCGTATTTGAAGTTGGCCGGTTTTCATATCTTGTAAATATGACCGATGCAACACTATCTGAGAGTACTCGTAAGGTGCGCATTTATGAGGGTGAGAAACTCGAAACTAGCTATCTAAAGCGGCTCGAAGAAGTGTTTGAAGATGACGACTCACTGTGGAATCAGATTGGATTAGTCTCACCAGACGACTTTTATTTTGAGATCGAAACTTATCGCTCTCCGGAAGCGTTGACCAACGGCAATCAAGCTACAAATTGTGAACGTTGTCCGCTAGTTGTCTATCAATTGAATTACGATTACAGTCCGTTGATTTTTCCATCGCTATTTAGCTCAGCAACGATTTCACGTCGAATCTTGACCATTCAAGAACATGAGGGGTGGGAAGATGAAGATGCGTAGACGACAGGCTGGCGCTTTTACGGTTGAGGCAACATTTGGGATTGCAGCGCTTATTATGATGATGTACTTCATCGGTGATCTCGCTAATTTGCTCTCTGGTAAAACCCAATCTGGTCAGGTGAGTTACTCTTTGGCAACCACTACCAAAGAACGTTTGAGGTTCTTTGATGCAAGGCATTCACTTACCCAAGCCGACTTTAACCTTATCAACGATATAGCTGCAGATTTATTGGAACGTCAGGCACCAGAAAAACAAGATGGTTATGGACTAACCATTGAGGGTTTTACTGACACTGGTATCCAGACTTTTACTAAAGATTTTGATGATGGTGAGCACTGCGCACCCTCTATTCCCATTGCTGATTTGGGGCATTTAAGACCTGTTCGAGAGGATGGAGTGGTATTTCCTATCTATCAGGTCACTGTTTGTATCAAGATGGAAGGTTTGTCGAGATATTTTCCTGGTATGAGGTATGTAAATAGCTCATCGGTTTTACCAGGCCGTTAATTCAAGGAAGGTTACATGAGAAGTTACAAGAAGCAAAAAGGCGTTGCGATCATAGTGGTGGCAATGAGTATGGTTGCGATCGGTGGTATGGCTCAGATTGCTATTGAAGGCAGTCGCATGATTCAAGAAAAGAATCGTCTTGCGGATGCTGCAGAAGCGGCAACCTTGGCGGTAGCTATCGCTAATCATTCACAGCAGAGTGTCTCTGACCAACTCGCGCGCGATTACCTTGAGAACTATTTGCCTAATATTGAAATTGAACGAGTCAATGTTGTTCGTAAAGAAGGCAGTGAAGAATACGATGGAAATAAACTCTACTATGTTCAGTATGAAGTAGAAGCTGCTGCTCAGTTTGATGCGCAGTTTAGCTTTCTTGGCAGTGACTCTGGTGGTTCTGTTGAGGCTCGAGAGGTTGGTAATGACGCTATGGCCAAGACATATATGTTGCCATCAGATCTCGACCTTGTTTATATCGCCGACTTTTCTGGTTCGATGAACAACAAATGGCAGGGTAACAAGACTCAGCTAGATGTCTTGAAAGAGCAGGTGGATATTATTTCACAAGACCTTCTGTCAAGTGGTGCAGCGGAAGCTGGGTATGCGCATCGTATCGGCTTTGTACCCTACAACCTGCGTACACAGGAAAATATAGGTAACGAGCGTCGCTGTGTGACCGAGTTAGAATACAAGTCAGCCTGGGTTAACAATCAGCGAATCTACTATTCAGATATCGATTGGTATGAGTGGGGTAAAAGAAGCTATAACGCTGTGAGTAACTGTGCATCACGCTCCTCAAATTGCCCTAGCTTTAGTACGCAAAGGGAAGCTATCTATCTGAAGAATGTGCTGGATAGATCTAAGCAGGAAGTAAACAACAGCAGTTACTACCGCTACCCTGATCCAAAGCAGTATGTGGATATTGATGCAACCGTTCGCAACTGGAACGTATCGAAAACCCAAATCGACTCGATGCATCCTCTGTATAACAATACGGGCACCAACCTATTCCACGATGGCATGTGTGGCAATGCAGCGGGCTTCCATTCAATCGCGCTTTCTCGTGAAGCACCAGATATCAGTTCAATGAAAGCAGACGGTTGGACGTCGGTTTATCAAGGCTTAATTCGCGGTGCACAAATGCTCGCAGATGGTCGTCCTGATGTGCAAGATGAAGAAGCATTAGAGGACTATTATGAGCGTGCACAAATGCTCCTAATTTTGAGTGATGGTCAAGAAGACCCGTTTCGTAGCACTTTTACTGATCTAGTTGACGCGGGCCTGTGTACAGAGATTCGTGATCATTTCAAAGACCATGAGCGTCCACTCTATATTGGCGTTATCGGTATTAACTTCAATGCATCTGGTCAAACGGGCTTTAGGGATTGTGCGGATGAAATCATCGATGTTTCAAACAGCCAAGACTTGTTGGACAAGATTCAGGAACTGATCCAGAAAGGTGCGGCTACCAGCGGCGTATCCCGCCTTTATGACAAAACACTTTAGGAAGTATCTATGAGATTTGTTGTTGGGGCGCTAGCTCTAGCTATCACCTCAGTGGCGGTTAATGCCGCTGAGGAAGACATAAACACTAAGATAGATCAGCTTTGTTCTACGGAACATATGTTGATAAAGCATTCGGTCAGTATTGGTGAGGCTAATGCAGTGGTGGCTAATAGAGCGCAACACTATCAGATTCAACCTCAACTAACCGATGAGCAAAAGAGTCGTTTGATGACCTCGAGCATCAGTCTAGGCGACGATTGCCTTGAGTACTTGAGTAACAAGAGGTTTTAGAGGTTGACTCGGATGGGGTTGTGGCACGTGTCTATTTTAACTTTGACAAGAGTGAACTCACGGAGACGTCAAAGCTTACTCTGACAACTTTAGCCGAGCGTCTTCAGTCGCTACAACAGGTTCCAGATCTTGATGTCATTGGTCATACTGACAATGTCGGTTCGGAGGCCTATAACCAAGAATTGGGGCATCACCGAGCACTGAGTAGCAAAGTCTATCTCGTTGAGTCAGGGGTAGAGAAAGAAATTCTGTCGTCTCACTCAGAGGGAATGAGTCAACCAATTAGAGACAATGAAACGGAGAAAGGCAGAGCCTCAAACCGTAGGGTAGAAATAAAAATCTCTGAACAGGGTTAATTTGCCTTGTGAATATATAGAACGCTGTGCCTTTAGGTGCGGCGTTTTTTGTAAGTAAGGGTAATTAAATTTCTAGATATGAAATTAAGTTATTGAACAAATAATTCAATTTCATAGAAAGTGAAAATTAACTTTTAGATTATTGATTTACTTAACAAAATGGTCATGGAAATGTCAGAGAAAACTAGGTATAAATATACTCCTCAGACCATTCATAATAAAAATCGGTTTGTAGCCTAGCAGAATAGAGAAAAATAATATTCATGATGAAAATGTGACCTTGTTTTGGTTGTTTAATCATCGAACTGCCGGGTGGAGTATTTTATGTTCATTGGATGAACGCATTAAGTAGGTTTGAAATAAAATGATCGAAGCGATTGAAGCATTTATTTTAGCCGCCGAACACAACTCTTTTAGTATCGCAGCAAAGAAACTGGGTAAAAGCCAATCGGCGGTTAGTCAGTTGATACATAATTTAGAAATTGATTTAGGGTACGACCTGTTTACTCGAAATGGTCGCTTCATTTCCCTTAATGATAACGGCGAAGCTCTTTTAAAGCAGGCGCGCATGGTTAAAGCCCAGCATGCACGATTTATGCAACAGGCAGAGCAGCTAAAACATAATCAAAAACAACAAGTTAGAATCGGTATAGACCCGCTTCTTTCTCCGAGAAATATCACCCGTCTTGTGCAAGATTTTGAGGCTACCTTTCCTTCAGTTGAGGTATACCTTATCTATCGTGACAGTAAGACCTTAAACGACCTTCTAAGCGCCCATGATCTCGATATCGTAATTGGTGGCTGTGATGATTTTCTTCCAGCTTCTGAGTTCCATACCGAGAGCATAGGGGTAGCAGAGAATGTTTGGGTGGCGACAGAAGAAAACGCTAAGCGAATCAACAAGGCGCAAGAGCTGTTTGAGTTGTCTACCTACCGTTACCTGATTCCGCCGCAGTTCAATTCTGATCTGCTCAAATCGATTACTGATTTTGCTTCAGTATGGTGGGTAGATGACGTGGTCACTCTGTTTCAGATGTGTCACTCGAATTCAAACATTGCCTGTATCCCGAGAAACGCTTTGGACTCCCTTTCTCAGTATGACTCGTTACGAGTGCTGAATTCCCGTTTTCTTCCAAAGGTGAGTAAAGGTTTGGTGCTGAGTTGGCAATTGGATGCGCGAACTAGGCCGTTTTGTCAGTGGATTAGTCAAGCATTAGAGATAGCCAGTAAGCAGGATTATCGCGCTACAGTGAGTATCGCAAGCTAAAATAACAAAACCCAGCCTAGGCTGGGTTGTTAGGGTCTGTTGACCTTTTGAGTTCGTTTTTGTAGCGAATTGTTGGGTATTTATACAAGGCAGACGCTTTTGGTGTAGTGGTTCTACATGAAAAGTGTCTAACGCGGTAGAAATGCCCAACCAACGCTACCCGAAGGGCTCGGCCAGAAACGATTTACTCTTTGTTGAGCCCCTTTTGCTTAGATGGCTAGGCTACAAGGTTCTCGCCGCGATTAAATCGTTTCTGACTCGAGCAAAATTCAAACGCAAAAGGTCAACAGACCCTAGTATTTATAGTGCAGATAGGTACGCTTTTAGGGATTTTAGACGCACAGTTGCAGCGCCTATGATATCCATGAAGCCAAGGATTGGAGCTGGTTTCTCTGCTGAAATCCAAGCTGATCCTGTTGCGCCGATTGGGATGGTCATCCCTTTTGGCTCTTTAAACTCGATGACTACGGTACGGCCATGGGAGCCGGCGTTTTGCGCTACGTGCTGGGTCACGTTTTGAGTCCCTTGTCTTGGGGAAACCGTCGCTTCACCGGTCCCTGAGGTGATGCTGTGAACCTTGCCTCTAAACACGTGTCCTGGATGAGAGTTTACATAGAACTCTGCAAACTGCCCTTTCTTAATATAGGTAAAGGCTTGGTCGCTGATGCGCATCTCCAAGAACTTCTTCTTGGTTTCATAGATGTGCATGTTCCCCATGCGTGAACCGTTACTGATGTTGACCACACCGATTACACCGTCAAATGGCGCAATGATTTGGTTAAGTGAACTCTGCCATTGGTTTTCTTTGATTTGAGCGGTAATCGAGGCCTTCTCAGCCTGCTTAGCTTGGATGTCGGCAAAGCTTGTTGGATCTTCGACTCAAGGTCATCACGCTCCATGTCACTGCCATACTCACCAAGCTTCTTTAGACGAGCTAGGTTTTGTTGGTCATTCTGTATGCGCTCTTCAATTGCTTTGATCTGATGATCAAGGGCGTTGATGTTTGCCTCTAGGCTTTTGATCTGCTCATCGGTATCTGTGCTCACCAAGGTATAGATAAGCTCACCTTTTTTGACCTCTTGGTTGTGCTTAACAAAGATCTGGTCAATCTTCTGGCCTACTAGTGGGCTCAGTACTGCTTGTGGGGCTTTTACCGTCGAACTATCAGTCAGGTCTACCGGTGCCCAAAAGCGTGAAGCGGTAAATAGCGATGTGGCTAGGAAGGCACCGAAACCAACACAGATTACTGCATTTCGCATAGTCCACTTTATGATGCCTAGCTTTACAAGAATCCAAATGATCAGGATATAGGGCAGCATTATCTCTTTCATTATGCTTGCTCCTCTTTGCGTTTCGACACGCCGTTGCTGATGATCTTACTCATGTTCTTGCCGATGATGTCCCAACGAGTGAAGGCGATAACAATAGCTAAAACCCACCAAGTCTTGTTGATAAACAGGCCACACAGTGAAAGTGCGAACACTAGCGTAGTATGAGCGCTGTTCTTGTGCTGACTCTCGTGGACCGCAATCTCATGTAGGTCCCAGAAAAGCTTACCTACATAGATGAAGATACCTAGGGTGATCACAAAGATCAGACCCATGAAAAGCTCGGAGTTGATCAGCTTGATGATGGTTGGGTAACCGTTAACGAACTCTTCTGCTGGCATCTCTTTACCGTGGATATTAGATAGCAGAGAGAAAAATTTTGCGGTCGCTGCGATTGAGGCCAAAAACAGCGCAATCTTGATCAGTTTGAAAACAAATCGCCATACCTTCCCCAGTATTGATTTTGCTTTCGAAGTCTTTTCGGTAACAACGTTCCCTGTTGCCGTCACTTGCTGCTTAGACATATGTGTCACCGTAGGTTTTTAGAAACAGGCTCAGTGTAAGAAAGGGCGTTGCTGAATAGAAATTGCCTTTTTGCATCTTAGGTATAACTAGTGTGCATATCAGGATAAATAGCTGTGACCAGCTATTTATATCAATAACCTAAGGTAAGGCTTCGACAAAATGCTGATGGTGCATATCAGAAATGCCTATTTTTGATTGGATGTGGTTCACATAAGTAACTAAAACTAGCCTTTTTGCGCGTTCTGAATGCTATGAATCGTCTCAATAGGCTGATATTCGCCCTGATAGTTTTTCTGGGGGCAGCTCCCTTTTCCAGTTGGCAGGCTCGAGCTGAAAAGAACAAAGACCCTAACCGCACTCTATTTTCAATCTTGGGTGGTCCGGGCTATATGCCAGAAACCGGTTTGATGCTGGCGGTAGGTGGTTTGCTATCGTTTAAAACCGAGGATGACCTAGAGCTTCAGCGCTCATCCGTTACCTTAGTTGGGGTAGCGAATGAGCTTGATGATGGCATAGGTTTTGGCGTTCGCTCAAAGCAAAAAATCTTCTTTAACAATGATGATGTTCGTTATTTTGGTCACCTAGATGCCGGGCATCAAAGCCTTTATTACTGGGGCGTGGGTTATGATGCAGGCAAGGCTCAAGAGTCCAGTGACGAGCTTTTAGTTGATATTGAGTATGTGAAATACAACGCTGACCTGACCTTTAGGGTGTATGAGCAGCTCTATGTTGGGCCTATTTTAAGGCTCAAATACTTCTCTCCATCGGATGACCTGCCAGATTCAGCCATATCGGACCCGAACTTTAATCAATACAAAGATCTGCACTGGGTGTTGGCCTAGGAGCAGTCGTTCAGTGGGATAGCCGCGATGTGGCGGTAAATGCCAGAAAGGGACATTTCTTTAATCTAGAGTTCACTGGTTACTCACCGGAGTGGGGGAGTGATTCAAGATATCAAAAAGCCCTACTGGATTATCGCTACTACTATACCCCGAGGCTTGGCTCTACCTTTGCGTTTCTTAATCGCATCGAGCTTAGTGATGGTGATGTGCCTTACTACGATATGGCAATGTTAGGTGGCATGGACTTCATGCGTGGCACTTATATGGGGCACTTTCGCGATTTGAATGCCACTGAAAATACCTTTGAATATCGGCATACCTTTGCCGATGGAAGTGGTCTTAGCCGACATGGCGTTACCGCTTGGATAGGGGCTGGTTCTATCTCTGATGAGGCGAGCAGTCTGTATCAAGATTGGATAGTGACTTATGGAGTGGGCTATCGCTATGAATTGCAACCTAGGATGAATGTTCGCGCCGACCTTGGTTTTTCTAGCGAAGATGAGGTGGCTTTTATCTCACCTTTACAGAGGCGTTTTGATCATGCGCCTGTGTTTCTTCCTGATCGTTTTATTCAGCCCTTTGGCGATTGCTGAATCTGCTCGCGTTGATTTTCCTAATCAGGTTGAGCAGGAGAGGCTAAACAAGAAATACGATCGTATGTTGCCGTTTCATGCTCAGCAAGCCATTGACCTTGGGTATCATCTGCCATTGCCGTTTTCACTCTCTTTGGTTCCTAGTGTGGCAAAGCAAGGCTACGACATACATTCTCTGGAAGTGGGATATGGAGACAACAATCTAGGGGACAAATATGATCTGTCACAGGTAACCTGGGGTGATCCTGAGATAGAAAGCGCGACCCTGCAGTTAAGGGCGGCCGCTTGGGTGTTGCCCAATTTGCAGATGGGTGTGCATGGCGGTCGATTTCGAGGTCGAACGGCGCTGAGTGTTGGTATACCTACGTCCATATTTGAGCGCTTCTCAAAACATTGTCAGAGCGATCCACGACTGGGTGGAGAGCTGTGTGACAAGATCGGAGAGGTGATTGAAATCCCTACCTTTGAGATAGACGATATCGAAGGCACCAATTGGGGGCTGTCAGCCAACCTTGTAGGACAGTTCGGCGGTTTTACTTATGTGTTGCCGATAAGCATGACACAGTCGAAGACCGATGATGGCAGAACTCAGGCAAAGACCACTTTGATTAGCCGAGAGTGGGGCAGTTATTTCCTGTTGAGGGTTATGGCGCCATCTATGGCTATCTTGGCTTAGCTTATATGAATACCGAAGGTACGGTCGCTGAAAATAATGCACTAGGCGTTGAAGGCTTAGTTATTCATTGAAGCAGAGC
Source organism: Vibrio sp. JCM 19236 (assembly GCA_000830455.1). GTDB lineage: Bacteria > Pseudomonadota > Gammaproteobacteria > Enterobacterales > Vibrionaceae > Vibrio. The sequence continues at coordinate 88,926 of BBSB01000010.1, read as the reverse complement.
AGTTCTTCGCAGTACGCCGCAGTAGTGGGAATGAACTGGAACTTCGCCCAGTCTTTCGGAACTAGCCTAGAAGTGGTATCCGGACCGGAACGAAATCTGGTAAATATGGTAATCACTTACTCCTACTAGGGTCTTTATTTGTTGGGAATATGACCCGATTCAAATCCTAGCGACATACTTCACTAATTGTGTGAAGAAACGCTTACTTATTAATCGTTTACATTAGTTGCGTATTCAAAGCTTATGGTACTATGCCACTTCTGTGTGTTTTGTGCTGTCGGGCTATGCTAGAAGTAAATGGATTAACTGCAATTCGCGATGAAAGAGTTTTGTTCCAAGACCTGTCTTTCTCTGTACAGTCTGGTGACCTTATCCAGATTGAAGGAAGAAACGGTACCGGGAAGACAACACTATTGCGCATCATTGCAGGATTGGGTGACAAGGAATCAGGCTCTATCACCTGGAAACAAGAATCAATTTTTAGCGACCGCGACGCATATCATCAAGATCTATTGTTCTTAGGACATCAGACGGGTGTTAAGCGCGACCTCAACGCGTTTGAAAACCTCTCCTTTTATCTTCAATTGACCAATCAAAGCTTCGCTGAAGATGAGATCTGGCAGGCTCTTACCAAGGTTGGCTTGGCTGGCCGTGAAGATGTCCCAGTTGCTCAGCTCTCTGCCGGGCAACAGCGCCGTGTGGCCTTAGCAAGACTGTGGCTAAGTAAGCACCCGTTGTGGATTTTGGATGAGCCTTTGACTGCTATTGATAAGCAGGGAGTTAAGGTACTTGAGCAGCTGTTTCTTCAGCACACCGAAAACGGTGGTTCGGTACTGCTGACTACCCACCAAGATATGTTTACCAGCAGTGATAAGCTGAAGAAGATAAGGCTAGGGTATTAAGATGTTGAATAATATGCTGGCGATTGTTCGAAGAGAACTGCTTATCGCATTTCGCCGCCGCGCGGATGTATTCAACCGCTGTGGTTCTTTATCATTGTCATCACGCTATTCCCGCTAGGCATAGGTCCTGAGCCAAATCTGTTGATGCGCATTGCACCGGGTATTGTGTGGGTAGCGGCTCTGCTTGCGGCCATGCTTTCGCTGGAGCGCCTATTTCGTGATGATTTCCAAGATGGCGCTCTAGAGCAGTTGATGCTGATGCCGATTCCGTTGCCTTTGGTGGTGATTTCTAAGGTCATTGCCCACTGGTTGCTGACCGGGCTACCTCTGATTCTGATTAGCCGCTGTTGGCAATCTTGCTCAGCCTAAATTTTGATACCTGCTTGCGGTAGTGGTAACGCTCCTGCTTGGTACGCCGACACTGAGTTTTCTTGGGGCTATCGGCGTTGCTTTAACCGTTGGTCTGCAAAAAGGTGGGGTTCTGCTGAGTCTCTTGATCCTACCTCTTTATATTCCGGTACTAATATTCGCCACCTCTGCGATCGACGCAGCCAGCTTGGGTGTCAATTACAACGGACAAATCGCAATTTTAGCCGCTATGTTAGTGGCTCCTTAACACTTACGCCGTTCGCGACTAGTTCAGCGCTGCGGGTATCGGTAAATTAATACTATTCGAGTTTAGAGAAGAAACTGTATGTGGAAGTGGTTACACCCTTATTCCAATCCTAAAACAACCTACAACCTTTGTGGCACGTTGCTCCCTTGGTTCACTACATTGGCGGTTGTCTGTCTGACCGTGGGTACCGTGTGGGGACTTGCGTTTGCACCTGCTGATTATCAGCAAGGTGACAGCTTTAGGATCATCTATATCCATGTGCCCTCGGCGATTTGGTCAATGGGGGCCTATATGTCCATGGCGATCGCTGCGTTTGTCGGCTTGATCTGGCAGCACAGACTGTCCAGTATTGCCGCTTCTGCGATGGCACCTATCGGCGCTGTGTTTACCTTTATCGCGCTAGTCACCGGTGCTATCTGGGGTAAACCTATGTGGGGTACTTGGTGGGTGTGGGGACGCGCGTCTGACATCGGAGCTGGTACTGCTATTCTTATATCTAGGGGTTATCGCCCTTTATCATGCGTTCGATGACCAGAAAACGGCGGCCAAGGCGGCCGGCATTCTGGCTGTAGTAGGCGTTATCAACCTGCCGATCATTCACTTCTCAGTGGAATGGTGGAATACATTGCACCAGGGTGCAACCATCACCAAGTTTGAAAAGCCTTCTATTTCTAATGATATGTTGTGGCCTTTGCTGCTGAATATCTTTGGTTTCGCCTTCTTCTTTGGTTCAGTTACCTTAACCCGCTTCCGCACTGCTATCTTGCAAAAAGAGGGGCACAGACCTTGGTTCAGCAACTGGCCAGTGACACATTTAAACGAGGATGAGTATGCACTTTGACTCCTTTTCCGATTTTTTAGCCATGGGTGGCTACGCAGACTATGTTTGGGCTGCGTTCGGCATCACCTTTGGTTCTTTAGCCCTGCTGTTTGTTCTCAGCAGACGTAGCAGCAACGCGGTACTCAAAGAAGTACAGAATAAGATGGATCGTCAGGCGCGAATCGAGGCGGCCAAAGATGTGGAGAATACCTTATGAACCCAAGACGTAAAAAAGGTTAGGTTTGGTGTTGGCGCTGGTCGTTGGCCTAGGCGCAACCGTTGGTTTGATGCTGTATGCACTTAGCCAAAATATGGACCTTTTCTACACTCCGACAGAAATAGTGAACGGCAAAGCCAATGGTGAGAAACCAGAGGTGGGCCAACGTCTACGTATCGGCGGAATGGTGGTTGAGGGTTCGGTATCTCGCGACAACCAATCTTTGAAGGTTTCTTTTGACGTTGCGGATGTGGGTCCTGCGGTCACTGTGGTTTATGAAGGTATCCTTCCTGATCTGTTCCGCGAAGGGCAAGGCATTGTAGCGCAAGGCGTTTTGACCGATGCGACTACCGTTGAAGCATTTGAAGTGCTAGCAAAGCACGATGAAGAGTATATGCCTCCTGAGATTGCTGAGGCAATGAAAGTGGTACATGAACCGCTTCAATACACAGATGAACAGAAACAAGGAAGCGCTCAATGATTGCTGAGTTAGGGCATTTTGCATGATCGCCTCTCTGGCGATGGCCGTGCTTCTTAGCGTGTTGCCATTGTGGGGGGCGAACAACAATAACGGCCTTCTGATGAATACATCCAGACCTCTGTCTTGGGGTATGTTCATCTTATTGGCCATCTCTTTTTATATTCTGTGTTATTCATTCTATGTGAATGATTTCACTCTGACCTATGTTGCTAACAACTCAAACACGGCGCTACCTTGGTACTACCGCATTACAGCGGTTTGGGGTGCGCACGAGGGCTCGTTGCTGCTTTGGGTATTAATCCAAGCTGCATGGACGGTTGCAGTAGCAACATTCAGCCGTGGTATGCCGCAGGAGTCGGTTGCACGAGTGCTTGCGGTAATGGGCATGATCACAGTGGGCTTCCTACTGTTTATCATCATGACCTCAAACCCGTTTGAGCGTACTCTGCCATTCTTCCCTGTTGACGGTCGTGACCTTAACCCACTTCTGCAAGACCCAGGTCTGATCATCCACCCGCCAATGCTGTACATGGGTTATGTGGGTTTCTCAGTTGCCTTTGCTTTTGCTATCGCATCTTTGATGACAGGTCGTTTGGATACAGCATGGGCTCGTTGGTCTCGTCCTTGGACGATTGCAGCATGGGCGTTCCTGACTCTAGGTATCGCACTGGGCTCTTGGTGGGCGTATTACGAGCTTGGCTGGGGCGGCTGGTGGTTCTGGGATCCAGTAGAAAATGCGTCCTTCATGCCATGGCTTGCGGGTACTGCATTGATGCACTCGTTAGCAGTAACCGAAAAGCGTGGTACGTTCAAAGCTTGGACCGTACTGCTGGCTATCTCAGCATTCTCGCTCAGCCTATTGGGTACCTTCCTAGTGCGCTCGGGTATCTTGGTATCGGTGCACGCATTCGCCTCTGATCCATCACGTGGTATGTTTATCCTAGCCTTCTTGGTGTTCGTTATCGGTGGTTCGCTACTACTGTTTGCTCTGAAAGGGCAGTCGGTGCGCGTACGCGGTAACTTTAGCTTGGTGTCTCGTGAGAACGCCTTGCTTGCTAACAACATCCTATTGATGGCAGCACTGGTGGTTGTACTTGTGGGTACGCTGCTTCCACTAGTACACAAACAGATTGGTCTGGGCTCGGTCTCTATCGGTGCTCCGTTCTTTAATACCCTGTTTACTTGGCTGATGGTGCCATTCGCCTTCCTATTAGGTATTGGTCCACTGCTTCGCTGGAAGCGAGACAAGCTCGGTAACTTCATGAAGCCGCTTATCCTTAGCGGCATCGCTTCTGTGGGTTTTGCTCTGCTAATGGTTTACCTGCTAAGCGACCACTTTACTGGCCTTGCTTTCCTAGGTTGGCTGATGGCTATCTGGATCATCACACTGCATAAGTACGAGGTGTATCAGCGCGCTACCCATAGACACAGCTTCTTCAAGGGTCTAGGTAAGATACAGAAGAGTCACTGGGCGATGATGTTTGCTCACATGGGTCTAGCAATTACCGTTATTGGTATCGCTATGGTGCAGAACTACAGCATCGAACGTGATGTTCGTCTGGCGCCGGGTGATAACTTCGAGATCCAAGGCTACAACTTCTACTTTGACCAAGTGCGTGATAACGATGGTCCTAACTATGATGCTATATCGCAGACTTCGATATCACCAAAGATGGCCGTAAGATCAACACCCTACACGCAGAGAAGCGCTTCTACACAACGCAGCGCTCTATGATGACCGAGGCGGCGATCGATGCAGGCGTGACTCGTGACCTGTATATCGCACTGGGTGAGAAGCTTGATGACAATGTGTCTTGGGCAGTTCGTATCTACTACAAACCATTTGTTCGCTGGATCTGGGCGGGTAGCTTACTAATGGCTATCGGTGGCGCTATTGCGATCAGTGACCGCCGCTATCGTTTTCGCGGTAAAGCACAAGCGAAGGAGGCGTAATGAACAAGAAAGTATTATTTGTCCCTCTAGTCTTATTCATGATTCTGGCCATAGTGTTTGCCACTCAGTTAGTGCGCAACGCTGGTGGTGATGACCCAACTAAGCTGGAGTCGGTATTGATTGGTAAAGAGGTGCCTGAGTTCACCTTGCAGGATCTTGAAAACAAGACATTGCAACATGACCAAGCCATCTTCAAAGGCCAGCCTCTGCTTCTGAATGTTTGGGCAACTTGGTGTCCAACCTGCTATGCAGAGCACCAGTATCTTAACGAGCTTGCGGCTAATGGCGTGAAGATCGTTGGGCTTAACTACAAGGATGACCGCACTAAGGCAATTAAGTGGCTGAAAGAGCTAGGTAACCCTTATGTGACCAGCCTGTATGACGGCAGCGGTATGCTGGGTCTAGACCTTGGCGTATATGGCGCACCTGAGACTTTCCTTATCGATGCTAATGGCGTGATTCGCTATCGTCACGTGGGTGACGTGAATGCGAAAAATTGGCAGGAGAAACTGGGCCCTATGTATCAAGAGATGCTAGCGGAGGCGAAATCATGAAAAAGTGGTTAATCGCCCTAGCCATGTTCTTCAGTTTCACCGCTTATGCGGTGATAGAGGTACATGAGTTTGATAGCCCTGAGCAAGAGCGTCAGTTTCATGAGCTAAACCAAACGTTGCGCTGTCCTAAGTGTCAGAACAACACCATAGGCGACTCTAACGCAGAGCTTGCGTTAGATCTTCGCCAAAAGGTGTATGAGATGACCAAAGAGGGCAAGTCAAAGCAAGAAATCGTCGATTACATGGTAGCGCGCTACGGCAACTTTGTTACCTATAAACCGCCGTTTACTGCTGCGACTGCGATTCTGTGGTTTGGTCCACTTCTAGTGGTGTTGGGTGGTTTTACCATCATGATCACTCGAACCAAGCGTAATCAAACCAAGCAAAAAGAGAGCCTGAGCTCTGATGACAATGAGCGCCTAAATGCTTTGCTGAATGATAAAGATGGAGACAGCAAATAATGACGATGTTTTGGATTGTAACCTTGGTTATTGTTTTGCTGTCTGCTCTGCTTATCGTTATCCCTCTGACCCGTCATAAGGTGGCTAACGATGCGAAGCGACGTGATGAACTTAATAAAGCCATCTACCGCGAGCGGGTAGCTGAGCTTGAGGTGGAAGACGACGAAGGTATCGTGGTAAACCGTGATGAGCTTATTACGGACCTTAAGCAGTCTTTGCTTGATGACATTCCAGAAAACCAGCAATTAGCAGCAAAGGAGCTGAACTCTCCATTGCTGGTGGCTGTGGTTTCTGCGGTCCTGCTGTTTGGTGTGAGTTACGGTTTTTATGCTAAGTATGGCGCTATTGGTGAGGTGAAAAACTGGCAAGAGGTAAGCGCGAGCCTGCCTGAGCTTAGTAAGAAACTGATGAACCCGAGCAGTGAAGGTATGACAGAGCAGGAGATGAAAGACCTGACTCTAGCGCTTCGTACTAGCTTGCATCGCAATGGTGATGATGCGACCGGTTGGCTTCTTTTAGGCCGTATTGGTCTTGCAAACCGTGATGTTGAGACCGCTATCGGCGCTATGGAACGTGCGCGTAAGCTTGAACCAAAAGACCCTGATATCCAACTTGGTCTAGCGCAAGCCCTGACTATGTCCGCTGATCCGGTTGATCAAAACCAAGCTGATAGTCTACTGAAAGATCTTCTGCACCGTGATTATGTAGATGTGCGCGTGCTATCACTGCTTGCCTTCACGGCCTTTGAGAAGCAAGACTATAAGAGCGCTATTCGCTATTGGCGTGGTATGCAGCAGATGATAGGTCCAGAGGACAGCCGTTATGAGATGCTAGAGCGCAGTATTGCCAGTGCTCAGCGTGCTATGGGTGATACCTCAGCTGCGCTACCAGGTGCGGTTCGTATTGAGGTTTCTCTAAACGATCAGGTTGAGATGCCGGAGCAGGGCGTATTGATTGTCTCTGTGCACCGCTCAGATGGCTCTCCTATGCCGGTGGCAGCAGCTCGATTTGGACTTGGCTCTTTCCCACGTACTATTATGATGGATGACGGTAATAGCATGATGGAAGGTCAGAAACTGTCTGATTTAGATGAATTTATTGTTCGCGCTCGTATCGATACGGATGGTAACGTAGGTACTCGAGACGGTGATTGGTACGGCGAAAGCGCCATCACGGCGCAAGGCGGTCAAGCAACACTGGAGATCAACCAGCGTTACTAGGCTCTAAGGGGCTCGTTTCGAGCCCCAATTAAACTTCAGGAGACGGATTTCCTGTTATGAGAATATTGTGGCTATTGATTGCCTTACTCTTGGTGGGGTGCTCTTCAACCCCAGATGAGGATGTTGAATCCCATCCCAATGACCCTCTCGAAGGGTTTAACCGCACCATGTGGGATTTCAATTATGAAGTCCTAGACCCTTATCTGGTTCGTCCTGTTTCCCTTGCTATGTAAACTACACGCCCGGCTTTATGCGAACCGGCATCAGTAATTTTCTCTCTCATCTTGATGAGCTCTAGCGCTTTAAACAATCTGCTAATGGGTAACGGTCAGCTTGCCTTTGACCACTTTAACCGCTTCTGGATAAACACTACCTTTGGGGTTCTGGGACTCTATGACGCTGCCTCTGAGGGAGGTATTGCTAAGATGGAAAGCCGAGCCTTTAGTGACGTGGTTGGTCACTACGGTGTTGGTAGTGGGTGGTACTTTATGTTCCCAGGTTATGGCCCTTGGACAGTGCGTGAGGTAGGGGACTTTGCTGATGATCTCTATCCACCACTCTCTTTCCTCAACATCTGGGCTAGCTTTGGAAAGTGGGTGTTTGAAGGGATGGAGAGCCGAGCGGCTTTGGTGCCTCAAGAAGAGATTTTAGAAAATTCTCCAGACTCTTATTCGCTCACGCGTGATGCGTATCTGCAGCGCCGTGACTACAAGGCTATGGTGACGGACAACGAAGCCGTAGATGAGGAGGAAGAGGACTTCCTCGATGATTATCTGGAAGACGAGTTCTAGAGTAGCTCGTTAAAACGGTAGCCTAATGTCCAAGAGAATTGCCTAATGTCGTACTGCTCTTGGACATCAAATCGCAGGTCTGAATAGATACCGTTGCGCATCTGTAGCCTCACACCACCACCGTAGTTGAGACTGGTCTCTTCATGCTTAAAGGTATGCACGCCTTGTTCAGTATGAAATTCTTGTCTGTTCTTCATATAGGCAGCGCCTAGCAATGCGTAGGGTTGATAGCCAAATATTCGAACACAAAGGTATAACCAAAGTCCAAAGAGCTTTTAAAGGTTCTACCCTCTACATCTACACCAAGCCCTTCAAACATATCATGTGCTTCGTTGTACTCGTACGAGAAATTAAAGCCAACTAGCTTGTTAAAGTCATAGCCATATTCGTACTTAAGACCCTCTCCCCATGATTGCTCTGTATCACCTACTTGGATCTCGCTGTTTGAGTATCCGGCACCGAATCTGTGGCCGCGAAATTCTTCGGCTTGAGTCGGCAGTGAGAATAGAAGTAATAGCGCTGATGGGATAAGTATCGAACTGGATTTTGGCACGGTATTTAGGGGCATAGTTTCACGAGCGGCGATTATACATAATTGGGTTGATGAGTCATCAAGCTAATAGATTGATTTGTTTGATTGTTTATATTTCAAACAGCAAAGCAACCGGTTGCGTCATAATTGGACCACTTTGGTTCAAATTTGTTGGTTTCAATATGTAATTACTGACACCTTCGCTTACGTAAAGTGTTGTTTTGTATATGAATAAATATCCTTGTCATTGAATGTTACTTCTCGACACTCAGCGTCAAATTGTTGTCATGATTATTCACCGGAACTGTCATATTTGATTTCTAGTATGCCCTTGATTTTTCAATCACTTATCTCACAGAGGGCAACAATGAAATTCAAGGTTAGTGCTTTAGCATTCGTAACCGCAGCTCTGCTAGCTGGCTGTAACGACAGCTCGTCCAGCAACAATGACCATGGTGACAAGCCAGGTAATCTTCCAGAGAAGCCGCCAGTAGAAATCGAGGGTGTAAAGATAGCCTTCATGCCAGATATCCATTTCCACGATGTGTATGGCGATTTCAAAGATGGTTCATTTGATGGGCTGTATAACAGCATCACTGGCAAAGGCGCGACTATTCGTACTATGCAATCTCAGATGGAATCCACACGCCTGTTCAATGAGAACTACTTCGCGATGATTGCAGCTTTGGATGATGTGGTTGCTCGCGGTATTAAGCACGTTGCTCTTCCTGGTGATTTTAGTGATGATGGCCAGCCTGTGCATATGCGCGGCTTGGTGAGTATCTTTGACTACTATGCAGACAAATATGATCTAGAGTTCTTTGCCGCTCCTGGTAACCACGATCCAACGCGTCCATTTACTATTCCAAATGGTAAGCGTGACTACCTGGGTGCTGGTGGTAAAGAGCAGCGCATCTATAGCCGAGGAAGAGATGGTTGTGAGGGCTATGATGGTGATTGGACGGTTATTCATAACCCAGATTGGGAACTGCCTCAGATCTGTACTGAAGAGGTGAAAGAGTGGGGTTATAAGGAGATCATGGAAATCCTTGCTCCGCACGGCTTCCACCCAACACCTGAACACTATTACTTTGAGACCCCATACTCATCTCAAGGTGCACGTGACAACTACCGCTATGAGACGGCTTATATCGAGTCTGCGTTTGAAAATCGCTTCTTTGAGATTTGCCATGAAGGTACCGGTGGTGACTATAAAAAGCCTGATTACACCTCGTGTTCTATGGTTCCAGACACAACCTATCTAGTGGAGCCAATCGAAGGCGTTTGGCTGATGGCTATCGATGCCAATGTGTATCGTCCAAAAGCAGGCACTCCTGATAACTCGACTGATGGTAATGATTTCGATGGTTCGAGTAATGCTGGCTATAACATGATGTTGACCCACAAGCAGCATGTGATTGAGTGGATCACAGACACAGTGGAAGCAGCCAAAGAGAAGAACAAGGTACTTATCTCATTCAGCCACTTCCCTATGACTGACTTCTATAACGGTGCTTCTGAAGAGATCGAAGACATCTTCGGCGAGGGTAACTTCCAGCTTAAGCGTGTACCTGAAGATGATACCTCTAAGGCTCTGGCACAAACGGGTCTTGGCATCCATGTCGGCGGTCACATGCACTTTAACGACACGGGTAAGAAGCAATACCATATCGGTGGTGAGACCTATACCCTGTTCAACATCCAAGCGCCTTCTCTAGCTGGCTATATCCCAGCGTATAAGGTTCTGGAAATCAAAGGTGCAGGCCAAGTTGAGGTAGAAACCGTTATTATCGAAGAGGTTCCACGCTTTAATGAGCTGTTTGAGCACTATGCCGAAGAACACGCTCATCTAACCGCTAGTGGCAAAGAGAATGTTTGGACGCGTGAGATCCTAGATTCACAAGATTACTATCAGCTAACCGATTGGCATATCAGAGAGCTTACACGTCTTCGCTTCCTACCAAGTGAATGGCCGCAAGATCTGAAGAACATGCTATTCAACATGAATGGTAAAGATATGCTGATTCTTTCTCAGCTTGAAACGGACATCACTGTTTGTCAGCTAAAAGCAGCGTTAGATATGCCGTGTGCTGATGCATACAGTCAAGACGACCTGAATGAGTTCATGAAGGACTGGAATGAAGCTAAAACCAAGGCAACTATGCTTGCCCAAGAGCATGGCCTTACTCTGATTGAGTTTGCTGAGTGGGACGGTACTGAGCTTGCCACAGACTTCTATCGTCTGCGTAACGCAGATGAACTGGCGTTCCGTGACATTAAGCAGTCTCGTCTGCCTCAGTACAAGCTACTAAGTAATGAACTATCTGAGATGGAAACGGAAGTACGTCTTCCATCCGAGTCTGATGGCCATACTCCGGTGGGTCAGGTATTCAAGGTTCGTTTCGGTACTCTGTTCTACATCTTAGACAGATTCGCAACCGGTGAAGCAAGTGATCACTTCCTAATCGATACCGAGATGGGAGAGATTATCGACCTTAAGAAAGTGGCTGATCGCGAAGCGATGCAGAAGCAATAAGCTTTCCTATTTGTATGCAAGGCGCTGGAAACAGCGCCTTTTTTGTTGCCTCAAAAATGAGTAACCTAGTGGTAGAAAAAGAGGTGAATATGAATCTAGAAAAGTTGAAGATATCTATCAAAGGGCTGCAGAAAGAAAGGGCGGGGAAGCCGAGCTTGAAGCACGCTTATCTTCTCCACTGTTTGATGATGAGATAGCGGAGATACCAGATGATCGCTGGCTGGCTGCATTCAGTCAGAAGGTGTTTCAATCTGGAATATCGTGGTCGGTAGTTCGCAAGAAGTGGCCAAACTTTGAAGAGGTCTTCTTCGGCTTTAAGCCTGAGCATCTTTTGATGCTTTCTGATGAGATGTGGGAGAAAAAGGCGCAAGATCCACGCATTATTCGACATTTTGCTAAGGTAATGACCATACAAGCCAATGCACAAATGATCATTGGTGCAAGACGCGAACATGGTTCCTTCGCTGATATGGTAGCGAACTGGCCCGCAGAGCGAATTACTGAGCTTTGGGACTACTTGAAGAAAAACGGTAAGCGTTTAGGTGGGAATACCGGTCCTTACGGGCTAAGGCAATTGGGTGTAGATACCTTTATCATGTCATCAGATGTTGAAAGCTACCTAAGAGCTTACAAGATAGTAGAAGGTGGTCGAGATACTAAACGCGCAAGAACAGCTGCCAATAAAGCCTTCTGCGAGTGGCAACAAGAATCAGGTCGAAGCCTTACCAAGTTAGCCAAGTCATAGCTTACAGTTGCGGTGACAATCGAGTCTAGAACTTTTAGGAAACTCAAGCGGGTGAGGGCGTCATGCCGGTAAGTCTCTTAAGCCGGCATCTCCAATACCCACTAAACCATCCAAACAACAAAAAAGGTGTTGAACTTGGTTCAACACCTTTTCTTTTAGCTAGTTTCAGCTAAACCCAAATTAGAATTGGTGGCTGTACTGAAGACCTACTAGGATAGCATCCGCGCGAGTTGTTGCGCTTAGGATACCTTGGTCTAGAACGTCAGTGTCCGAACCTACTAGGTAAGTAAAGCCGAAGTCTAGGTTCTGATCTTCGTTGAAGTGGTAGGTAAAGCCACCAGAGAACCAGTTACGATCTGAGTCAGGTACTGAGATTGAAGTAACTTCGTCTTGAGCGCTGGTATCGTGCATATAACCAGCACGTAGTGTCCAAGCATCGCTTAGGTAGTAAGTACCACCAATTGCGAAGCGCCAACCATCTTGCCAATCGTATACTGACTCGTAGCTACCGCTTGGGTTCATGCCTTGGCCTTGAAGATTTTCGAACTCTACAGTATCGAATGCGCTCCAACCGATCCACTGAACAGAATAGTGAGCGGCAAATTTGGTGTCTTGAATACGGTGGTAACCAGAGAATTCAACCATATCTGGTAGAGGTAGAGTGATCTTTTGACCACGATCGTCTTCAGCTTCGATTTCTGGGCTGTAACGATAAGCTAGACCAAAACGGTTGTTTTCATTTAGCTCGTATACAGTACCGATGTTGAAACCTACACCCCAGCCTTCAGCGTCTTGAACGTTGATGAAGTCATTACCCGGGAATGCTTGGTTTGCTGCAGCGATAGCTGCCTCGATAGGCAGACCAGCTTGTACACCGCCAGCGACAGCAAGCGCTTTAGCTTCATTGTTACCACGGCGTAGAGTACCTTTACCGTAAATCACGTCTAGACCAGCACCAAAGCTCCACTGTTCGTTCAAGCGGTAAGAGCCAGCAAGGCCGATGTTCATGCTCAGGATGTCTGTTTCACCGCCGAATAGAGAGTTGTTGTACTCAGGGCTATCAGAGAAGTCAGTGTTGGTACCGAAGTTTGAGTATGCGTTAACACCCCATGCAAACTTTTCATTTACAGGAACGATAAGGTGGATGTTTGGAGCAACAGAAGTACCGCCCACATCGTCGTAGTCTGGATAGATAGATGGTGCAGCTGAATCTTTAACAGAGATATCAGTAATGATGGTTTCAAAACCAAGAGACAAAGAAGTTTTATCAAAAAGGGCCATTGTCGCTGGGTTACGAGCCATAGAAGACGCGTTATCTGCGATTACTGCGTCACCTGCAAATGCACGACCGATACCTGTCGCTGACTGTGCGTTAAGTTGGAAACCTGCTGCGTGAGCCTGAGAAGTGGTTACTGCTACTGCAACTGCAAGTAGAGAGCGTTGAAAAACACGCGTCTTATTCATGTTAACTTGTTCCTTATGTTTTACGCTAAATTCCTAGCGTATCAACCGGTTTTGCCCCTCATTTTCGTGGGCATTTATAATTAAGGTCGGCTGATACTATTGATTATTCTAATTTAAACAACTCAGACCACTACGAAAATTCCATGTAAAATCGCAAACTGGGCGCTATATAACGTAAAAAATCTGGAATATGGTTATTTATAGAGTTATTGCTCTAAGTCAATTATTGGTTCGAAAAATGGGAGGGAAGTGGGATCCCTTAGCAATAGTTGATCTAAGGGGATGATTTATATGCAGTTTATATCTATGCCTTAGGTTCAATAATGGTAGAGAGGTGCTTAGCAATCTTCTCTACATCTTCGTCCATACTACCGACAACTATCATAGAAGCGCCTTCGAGTGGCATCAAAGTACCTGACATCTCTCTATCGACGAAGTTCGCTGCATTTTCCGACGGGATATCGGTAATAAACAGGGTAACTTTGCCTTTTTCACCTTGGAACACCATATGGAAGGCGTTACTTGTGCCAAATCCGCAGTGATTTAGGTAGTACACGTGATACGGGAAGGTCTCTTTAAAGCGATAAGCAAATGGAGACAGCTTCATGTTCACTTGAGCTGAGTCAGCTTGTTCATCCAAGTTTCGGATAAACGGTTTTTCAGCAACAACGTGGTCCATCGCGGTATCCGCTAGACTCGCCTGTGCGGTTGGCACTACAGCCGGAGTCCAGTTTAATTGGCCTACCATCACACCAAAGGCAAAAGCGATAGACGCAGCTAGTGCAAAATGACGTTTAACAAAACTTGGTCTTACAACCTTTTCGGTTGTTGACTGCTGAAACAGTATCTTGTCGGCCAGATTATCTGGCGCATCAACACGCATCGCTTGTTCGATTCGCGCATCTAGGCTTAATACGTCGTCAGCAAACCTCGCATTGCTTTCATTTGCCGTTATGGCCGCGATCAGCTCCTCGTCTCTCGCTTTGGGGTCTGACATGATGCGGCGACGAAATTCTAAATCATCCATTCTGCATCCCCTGTGTTTCTTTACTTGAATCCAATAGGTCTTTGAGCTGGTTTCGAGCTCTAAACAGTCGAGTCATTACGGTGTTTTTGTTGAGATTCAGAATGTCTCCAATCTCTTCCCCGCTGAACCCACCAATGACCTGCAAAAATAATGGCTCTCGATATTCAATATCGAGGCGCATAATCTGGCTTGAAGCCATTCCCTTTGATGAAACCCATCATCGTTGACCTGACCCTCGTTACCGGGGTCATCAATATCAACCAGGTCTAACTGCTTACGTTCGAATCGGCGCGCATTCTCACGGCGTAAGATAGTGATTAACCATGACTTAGCCGCCTTTTCGTCCTGCAGAGAATCTAGAGCTTTCCAAGCCCGTAGACAGGTTTCTTGCACAAGGTCTTCTGCCACGCTTTTGTCTTTACACAGCCAATAAGCGTATCTAAACAGGTCCTTGTGATAGGCACGAACCAGTGCCTCGTATTTTCTTTGCTTGTCCATGTTAGAGTCGACCGAGGAAGTCGCATTTTTATTTCGCGGACTTTGCTTTTTTTGAAAAGATTTAATACGGCCACACTACCTCCTTTGTGAGCGGGCTGTTACAAGGTCAGGCATTACTATTTATAGATTTGCGTAATAAGTTGTGATCATCAAGCAAAGTTTGATCTATTTCAAAGAATCAATATCCATAGTCCTTATAGTAGCGACCAGTCATTCAATCTGCTTATTTAAAGCAATCAATGACGGTTTCCTTTTAGACTGACTTCAATTTGCTCACTACCACATTTTTGCTCTGTTAGAGCCATCCTTTTTCAGTGAGATTGAGATTCAATGAGTAGTACATTGAATTAACAGTATATTACCGCACCTCTTGGTGCGGTTTTTTTTGCCTTAGATCTAGTTTGGCAAATTTATCTTTTGAACTCATTAACAATTTCGTTACACTGGATCAGGTCTGACCTGTGATAAAGGAAGTGTAATGGGAATACAGCAGTTGACTACGCGTCAGGGAGACAGAATCGCTGTCGTCGCTGGCCTTAGAACGCCGTTCGCAAGGCAAAGTACTGAATTTAAAGATGTTCCGGCCCTAGATTTGGGCAAGATGGTTGTGAGTGAGATGCTTGCTCGCACCGATATTGACCCTAAGTTGATTGACCAAGTGGTGTTTGGTCAGGTGGTGCAGATGCCGGCTGCACCCAATATCGCTCGTGAGATAGTGCTTGGAACGGGCATGGATGTTAATACCGATGCCTACAGTGTTACCCGAGCCTGCGCGACCAGCTTTCAAGCTACGGCTAACGTCATTGAGTCTATCATGGCGGGTAGTGTAGAAGTGGGTATTGCTGGCGGTGCGGATTCATCATCTGTTCTGCCAATCGGAGTAAGCAAATCTCTAGCCGCTAATCTTTTGGCGCTAAGTAAAACCAAAACCCTTTCTCAAAAGCTAAAGATTCTGAAAAACTTCAAGCTTAAAGACCTAATGCCAGTGCCTCCTGCGGTTGCAGAGTACTCTACTGGTCTTTCTATGGGGCAAACTGCCGAGCAGATGGCGAAGACCCATGGTATTTCTCGTCAAGATCAGGACGCGCTAGCACATCGCTCTCATTCATTAGCTGCACACGCTTGGAATGAAGGTTTAGTGCGTGATGAGGTGATGACTGCCTATCCCGAGCCTTATAGGTCATGGATAGATAAAGATAATAACGTCCGCTTTGATTCTACTATTGAGGGTTATGCCAAGCTAAGACCTGCTTTTGATAGACAATATGGCTCTGTCACTGCAGCAAATGCCACTCCGCTGACCGATGGTGCAGCCGCAATTATGCTGATGACAGAGAGCAAGGCTAAAGAGCTTGGTTTAGAGATCCTCGGCTTTATTCGCTCTTATGCCTTCAGCGCCACACAAGTTGAAAAAGACATGTTGATGGGGCCGTCTTATGCTACGCCAATCGCTTTGGATAGAGCAGGGGTATCTTTGGCCGATCTCGACCTTATCGATATGCACGAAGCGTTCGCCGCTCAAACCCTTGCCAACCTCAAGATGTTTGCCAGCGATAAATTCGCCAAAGAGAAACTAGGCAGAAGCCAAGCTATCGGCGAGGTCGATATGGACAAGTTTAATGTCCTAGGTGGCTCTATTGCTTATGGTCACCCATTTGCTGCAACCGGCGCTCGTATGATTACTCAAACACTAAGAGAGCTGAAACGCAGAGGTGGCGGCTTAGCGCTGAATACCGCTTGTGCTGCTGGTGGCTTGGGCGCAGCTATGATCCTGGAGGTGGAATAATGAGTGACGTAAAAACCTTTAATTTGTCCATCGACAGTGAAGGGCTTGCTTGGCTCTCTATAGATGTGCAGGGCGAGAAAATGAATACCCTGCAAGCAGCTTTTGCCGATGAGATGAAATCCATCCTTGAAGAGCTAAAAGGGAGTGAGGCCAAAGCTGATTATCCATTCGCTCAAACCTGACAACTTCGTTGCCGGGGCTGATGTGCGTATGTTGGATGCGTGTAACAGTGCCGAAGAGGCCACCAAGCTTGCCACTACCGGGCAAGAGATGTTTAACGAGTTATCGAAACTGCCATTTTCCGTTGTAGCGGCCATCCATGGCCCGGCCCTAGGCGGCGGTCTTGAGTTGGCGCTTGCGTGTGACTATCGCGTTTGTAGCGATGATGATATTACCCGCCTTGGTCTGCCTGAGGTTCAGCTAGGTCTATTGCCTGGCTCTGGCGGTACACAGCGCCTGCCTCGTCTTATCGGTCTGATGGCTTCGCTGGATCTTATCCTTACCGGTAAACAGGTACGAGCAAAGAAAGCCAAGAAACTGGGAATAGTAGACGCCGCCGTGCCGGACTCTATCTTGCTTGAGGTTGCCAAGCAGTTCGCTACTAAATCTAAGCCTAAGCGCAAGACTCCACCTAAAGAAAAGCTTATCTCTAATATCTCAGTCAGCCGTAAGGTGATCTTTGATCAAGCGGCGAAAAAGACTCGAGCAAAAACCCGTGGTAATTACCCAGCAGCAGATAAAATCCTTGAGGTGATGCAGTACGGTTTGGAGAAGGGGTTTGCAAAAGGCCTAGAGAAAGAGGCGAAAGAGTTTGGTGAGTTGGTTATGACCCCAGAATCTGAGGCGCTTCGCTCTATCTTCTTCGCCACTACCGAGATGAAAAAAGAACATTTTGGCGATGCGAAACCACGCACGGTCAATCAAGTAGGCGTGTTAGGTGGCGGTTTGATGGGAGCGGGTATTGCCCATGTCTCCCTTGGTAAAGCCAAGGTGCCGGTTAAGCTAAAAGATGTGTCTGAGGATGGGGTACTTAACGCTCTATCATACAACTACAAGTTGTTTAGCAAGCAACGTAAACGTCGCATTCTGTCTAAGGCTCAGCTTCAGGCGAAGATGGGGCAAATACGAGGCGGGACAGACTACCTTGGCTTTGAGCAGACGCAAGTGGTTATCGAGGCCGTATTTGAAGACCTAGCGCTTAAGCAGTCTATGGTCAAAGAGGTGGAAGTGCTTAGCGACAAAGATATTATCTTTGCCTCTAACACCTCATCTCTGCCTATCCATCAGATTGCAGAGGGTGCTTCTAAGCCAGAGAATGTAGTGGGTCTGCATTACTTTAGTCCGGCAGAGAAGATGCCGTTAGTGGAAGTTATTCCTCATGCGACTACCTCTGATGAAACCGTGGCTACTGTGGTTGCGTTGGCTAGAAAGCAGGGCAAAACCCCCATTGTAGTCAAAGACAGTGCGGGTTTTTATGTAAACCGCATTCTTGCTCCTTACATGAATGAAGCTGCGCACGTTCTGATGGCGGAGCAAGAAATAGAGCACATAGACAATGCCTTGCTTAACTTTGGTTTCCCTGTTGGCCCAATCACCTTGCTTGATGAGGTAGGTGTGGATATCGGTGCCAAAATAATGCCGATTCTGGTGAAAGAGTTGGGTGAGCGATTCCAAGGTCCAGATCTTTTCGACACCTTGCTTAATGATGGCCGTAAAGGTCGTAAAGTCGGCAAGGGTTTCTATACCTATAAAGGCAAAGACAAGAAGGTCGATAAGTCGGTGTATGGTCTGCTGAAGTTGACGCCATCTAAGTCTATCTCTGAGGATGACATTGCCCTTCGCTGCGTGATTCCGCTACTTAACGAAGCGGTGCGCTGTCTGGATGAGGGCATTATTGCCAACGCAAGAGATGGTGATATCGGTGCCATCTTTGGTATTGGTTTCCCTCCATTCACCGGTGGTCCATTCCGATTCATGGATCATTATGGACTGGATAAACTTATCGAGAAGATGGGTGAGTTTGAGCTCAAGTACGGTGAAAGGTTTAAGCCATGTCAGGCGATGCTGGATAGGGCGGAGCAAAATCGCACTTTCTACTAAAAATTTGGCCGGTTTACCGGCCTTTTTTTTGCCTGAATTTCAAAGGGGTTTCTCCTTCTGTCTTTCTGAAGGCGCGACTAAAGTGGTTCGGATTTTGGTATCCAAGCATATACGCTATATCTATCACCTTTAGTTGGCTACTTAGCAGGTAGTGTTTGGCGGCCTCTAGCTTGGCTTTGTTGACTAGCTCTCGATAGGTAATCTTGTCTTGCTCTAAGCGAGACCTTAGTTGTCGGTCACTGAGGTCTAATTTATCTAAGAAGTATCTCTTTCTTGTAGCCCATGGGGTGCAAAGGCAGTAGAAGCTGGTAGAGGCGTTCACTAAAACTGAGCTCAGATAGAGAATGATTGGAAAGCGCAGATCTATTTGAAACATTGCTTTTCCGGTAACAAAAGACGCCAGTTTGGCTAGACAAGATGATATCTGCATTTGGAAATAGCTTAGCGAAGAGCCGTTGGTTTTTCGTATTGATGACTTTAATGGCATCTGGCTTCCAATGCTCTCCGAGCTTGAAGCGACCTAAACGGATAAAATTGCACACCACTAATTGCTCTATCTGAGGGTAGTTCTCAACCCTCTGCTCTGTCCCTGTTCCTAAAAGCCAAAGCCCTATTTCGGTGGTACTTAAACTCAAGGCTGCATTGCTTGATTGAGTTTGGCTTAGCTTGGCAACCTCGTGCCAGCAGCTTGCTAAGGTTTTGCTTTGATAAATGGCAGAACCAAACTGATTCATCAACGAAAAGCCACGGTCTTGGGCTTCGATATCCACACCTAGCTGGTCGTTTTCAAGTTTGCTTGCGGCAAACTCCAACAGCTTCCACCATCCTACAGAGGGAACTCGGCTCTCTACTTGGTCTAAAAGGGAGGGCGGTAGACCACAGTCGTGCAACCAGTCAGCGACCGGCGCTTTTTGAGATTTTAGATAGCTGATCGAAGCATATAGGCTTCTGGATTCTAAGATAGAGAGCATACAAAACCGGAACCAAATAATTAGTGTCAGCATATGTCATAAAATGGTCTTTTTGTAATTATTAAGAGCCTAAGGTGGAGGCGGTTTAAGGCGAACTCATAGGAATTAATGATGCAAAGACCCTAATGGCTCTAATTATCAGTGCGACGATCAGCAGCACTGCAGTGGCTCATGAGATTGGACATGAGCATGAACACGTCAAGGATGGTTGGACAACAGAAGCGGGCTTTGTGTCAGATGTAGATGTAAAGGCGAAGCTCTGGAATCCTCGTGGTAAATCCCAAGATGAGATAAACGAGCGGGCGGAATATGTGGCTCAGTTCTTCGATGCCGGTCGTACGCCAGAGGACAGAGCGGGCGATGAGCAGATCAAACAGCGTTATCAAGATGCAATCGTGATTAATTCCTTAATGCCATCGGGTGTGGGTATCCAAGGAGTGAGTGAAGAGAAGTTTGCAGAAGCGGTAGAAAAGAATCGTGATAATGGCATTACCCTGATCTCAACATCTGTGTGGGCGTTTGAAGGGGTGAATGATGTCTCGTTCGAAGAAACTATCCAGAAAACCAATAAGGTTTCTGAAGAGATGGATCTGGTTCGCGTAGTACGAGCTGAAGATATCCGCCGAGCCAAGGCCGAAGATAAAATGGCGATCATGTATAACTCTCAAGGTGCAGATTTTGTAGAACAAGACTTAGAGAAGGTCGGCTGGGCGAAAGAGAATGGCATCATGGTGATGAACTTTACCTACAACAACGACAATGCCCTAGCGGGTGGTGGTCAAAGTGGTACTAATGCAGGTGTCTCTCAACTAGGGAAAGCGTTTATTCAAAGAATGAACCGAGAGGGTGTCATCATAGATTGCTCTCACTCATCAAATCAGGCGTGTATTGATGCCGCTAACCTCTCTAATAAACCGGTACTTGCTACGCATTCGAATGTGAAAGCGCTGCGTAATCATGGCCGAAATATCGATGATGAGGCTATACGCGCTATCGCTAGCACAGAGGGTGCGGTGTGCTCGGTAGGTGTGGGTCTTTTCTTGAATGAAGAGGGCACGGCTACTATGGAGGACATTGCTGAGCATGTTGATTATGTGGGTGACCTCGTAGGTCGAGACCATACCTGCTTTGCTTCAGATTATTCACACACCTATCAGGATTTCCTAAAGGCCTTCATCGGTGTGGTAGACAAGTATCCACCAGAAAAAGGCTTTGGTGCACCTACTCAGAATGCTGGTGGTGGTGATATCTGGGGCGTGGCCCGAGTGCTGGAAGATAAATATGAATGGTCAGAGTCTGATATTCGCGGTTTTTGGGTGAAAATCTAATGCGAGTGTATGAGGCTAATTGGCAGTAATACGAAAAGAGGTTGGGATATCCCAACCTCTTTTTTCTAACCGTTTTTGGGCGGATAGAGCGAATAAGCGGTCACTTGTCCTGCCACAATTGCAGAGAACATGAATAGTGCTGACAAGCCTATGCTGGGGATTGGCAATATGGATTGGTCAAATACCGTCTGACTGGCGCTGACCAGTACCCGGCTACCCGGTACCAAGATGATGATGCCCTGCAAAATATAGATAGAGCCAGTTAGCTTCATGATCTTGGCAAGCCAAGTGCCATAGAAGGTGATGAGCATAGTGGTCACCCAGGTACCCACGATCCAGCCACTGCCAAAGTCTAGATACAGCGGTCCCCACATACCAAGAATTGCCACTGGCAGACCTAGCATCATATCGCGAGGCTTGGCATTAAATATCACGCCGATAGCATGGAAATCAGAGGCACACCAGCAACGTGTAGCCAGACCGGCACGTCATTGGTGTAGTTGATGGAGTGAGAAGCGGCCCATAGGTTTTCACCAATATGGATACCCATAAAGATACCGATAAATAGCTTGAGTAGGACCAGTGCGCTTTGTCCCAGCAAGCTAGTGCCGGAGACGAGATCGTTAAAGGCGAGACACTCAAGGGCGTTGGCAATAGAGAGGCCGGGTACAAACAAGACCACAGAGGCAATACACAAGGCATAGACTGGGATAGGTAAACCTGTTGAGCTAAGCCAAGCCACGCCGACACCTACCAAAAGAGCTGAAACGAATTCGATAGCGATGCTGCGTCTGTCGGTAAGCATTAATTGAACCAGCCATACCAAAAATCCCAATACCACTGAACACCCAATGGCTTCCATAGTGCTACCCACTAGCATCAAATAGGCAGGAGGAATGGACATATTTGCCAGCGCCATTACCCATTTTGGATAGAAGAAGGGTTTTTCGACTTTATTTTTTCTGGGCTGTGTAAGCGTTCAATTGTTTGGGAGAGCAAAGCAAGATTAATAGAGGCTGGCGCCATACGGCGCATTACAACCTTACTGTTGTCACTGATAAACTGATAGTTAACCGAGGTCGGTAGAGCCTGAACCATAACCTCGGTGCCTTGTTGTTTTGCATACAGTTGGGTGTACTTTTCTACCTTGTAAGGAGGGCAGCCACTGCGGTGAAGGGTATCACCAAACTCGACGATTTCGCGTTGTTTCTGATCCATAGTTTCGAGCGTTTATTCGGTTCAGGGGAAAATTTCGCCCGAATGTAACAGAAGTTGCGCAAACGATAAAGCTAACCGAGTTCGATATCTTTTGGTCGTAGCTGAAATTCTTTAATAGATCCGATTTCTTGGCCAAGAGCGAGCTTTGGTGCATCTTGATGAGACTCACCTTGGGTGTGCATCACCAAGCGATTCGAGGTGCGTGGCTTAAGCTTGTCCACTACAAAGCGGATCATATCCGCGCGAGTAAGCTTGTGCAGATTCTCGACCACCTTTTCTCGGTTATTGAAATCCAGGTCTTTATTACCAATGGACACCCACAGCCTTTGCCCTTTAGCGCGCATATTGGTATCTGGCGCACCGATCTGATTAATAAGTCCAAGCTTACTGCTTTGCCACTGCGCCTCGGTAAGCTCCAAAAGCACCATATAAAAGGCGTTTAGGAATTCATCTATAGCTTGAATAAGAAGGCTTGGAGGTGCCACTGGTGATTGCACGTAGGCAACAATACCCGGATGTCGATTCATTGGCATATTGCCCGTGCCTACCATATAGCCAGTTGTTGCTTGGTGCGGATTTCATTAAAGAAAGCCGACGACATGAGGTGATTGGCTAGGGTAAAGGTAGCGATGGTTTCTGGCTCTGAATCCGCCCCTTGATAGTAAACGGCCACCGCAGAGTCGTTTTGATTGCACCATACCTCACGCTGGAAGGTTCCGTTTTCACCAAGCTTTATCAGAGGTCTCAGCGACTCTTTATACTCTTGGTTTTCAACTCTAAGGGCGTCTTTAAGCTCGCTAGCAACGTTTTCAGCCGCATCTCGAGTCCAATCGCCGTAAACAAACATCTCAACATAGAGCTTACCTAGGAACTGCTCTACAAACTTTGGCAGTTCATCTACTGTCACCTGCTCCAATGCTTCTAGAAGCACTCGTGCTGGTGGGTTATTGGGTTGTAGCAGGCCAGCCATGTTGTTAAATAGCTGAGAAAGGGGCCTGTCTTTGCTGGCATTATTGAGTTTTCTTAGCATCTGCGCCTTGATGATTTTAAAGCGCTCAGGGTCAAAGTTTCTAGTGGCAAACTTATCTAGAATCATGCGAAGTAGCTGAGGCTGCTTCTCACTAAAGCCGTTTAGCGTAAGAGTAATACCACCTTGATGGGCGTACATGTTGTAGCCCATTCCCGCAATCTCAGCCTGATAGGAGAGGCGGGACATGGTCTCCATAAACATTTCTACACAAAGCCTAAGGGTGACTATGCTCTTTGGATTTTCGACCGAGCATGGGCTATCGATAGCTATATATAAAGAGCCTTTAGGCACTCTGAATTTTGGCTCTTGTAGGTGCCATAAACGAAAGCCTGGCAGTTCCTCAATTAGCTCTGGCAGTTGTTTATCACCATCTAAAGGTTTGGGGTCTAGATCGTAGCTGATAAACGGGTTTTTCTGCGGAAGCAAAAACTCATCAACGGATTTTGGATTCTTCCAACGAACGATCTGTTTGTCGCTAAATGGGGTCATAGAGTAAGGGGTGTCGTACCATTTAGCTTTGCGATCATAGTGACGCTCTTTAGCCGTCACCCAAACCCTCAGGTTTTCCACACAAAAGTAAGGAATGAAGCTTCGGATCAGCCCTCATCATAATCGCTCATGCGATAGTCACCGTAGATGACATCTTCGATAGGGTAGTTCTGCAGATTCATGGTCAGGTAACTGGCAAGGTCCATAGGCTTGATGGACTCTTGGAATCGAAACGCCGATTCGAGTACTGCCTGTTTTTCAAAGTAGCGCCAATCCTCGATCCCTTGTTCACACACTAGCTTGATGTAAGAGAGGATAAGCTCAACGATCTCTTCAGTGTGTTCGAGCCCTTCTTGGGTAAGAAGACAGCCGACCGTAAATTCTCTAAAGTTGCTGCCGCTTACACCACCACCGGCCGCAAGTGAGGTAATCCAGTGCTTGTTTTTAAGATAAAGGGTCAGACTTCCCGGCCCTTCATAGCCGATCAGATGCGCGAGATAGGAGAGTGGCTTAGTCTTGTAGTGCGAATGCATGTTGGGAAAAGAGAAGGAAAGACTTAGCTTACGCACCTCTTTTTCTGGCTCTAGCTCTATCCAAAGTTGCTGTTGCTTCTCAGTAAGTAGCGGGATAGAAATCGTTTTGTCGTTTAAGTCTTGATTATTGATATCGCTAAATAGAGTCCTAGCCAGCTGTTCTTGCTATCAAGATCTTGCGGGCCGACGAGCACTAGGCTCATTAGATCTGCCGAATAATGCTCTGCATGAAACGCTATGATTTCATCTCGGGTAGAGCCGGTTTCTCTGTCTGCTAGGGTTTCTTCATTACCTACAGAAAACTTTGAGAAAGGGTGCTCTGGGTTTACCGATTCTTTTTGTACCTGATAGAACCGGCGAGCATCGTCGTGCACCTTCATCTGATACTCAGAGTTCACCGCTTGGCGCTCTTTATCCAGTGCTTCTTCGTTAAATAGTGGTGCTATAAAGAACTGGCTAAATCTATCTAGTGCAGGCTCGAAATAGTTAGGTGAGACCTCGAAGAAGAAATTAGTGTGCTCAGTGCCCGTCCAAGCGTTATTAGAGCCGCCGTGTTGACTGATAAAGGTCTGGAAATCACTAACTTGAGGGTATTTTTCAGTACCCAAAAACAGCATATGCTCCAAAAAGTGCGCTAAGCCTTCGCGGTCAGTGGGATCATCGAAGTGACCAACACGCACCGCTAGCGATGCTGCCGAGCGAGTAGCCTCAGAATCTTGCACCAAGATAACCTTGAGTTGGTTATCCAAAATGAGAGAGCGGTAGAGATTGCTGTCGTTTGGGCTAGTGTGCACCTTTGCCACCTAAGTTATTGGAACGCTTGTAGTTATCAAGTATGACGGAGCATGGCAATTGAGCAAATAGAATCGCGCTTTTTTTAAGAAATGTTTGTTTGGTCGAAGTGTTTATAACGGTAATGGTGTAGGCTCAATTGAAGCGAATAAAGTTTTAAGAGAATTGGAGTCAATGAAAGTATTTATTATGCGTCATGGAGAGGCGGGCACTTTTGCTCATTCTGATGCTGAGCGTACCCTTACCGACAGAGGTGAAAGTCAATCTCGTCAGGTGGCTCAGGCGGTGGTTGAGCAAGGTGTATCCCAATTCGATTTGGTTTTGGTTAGTCCCTATATCCGCGCGCAGCAGACTTGGGATTGCATTTCGTCAAACTTTACAACCGGCTCTGTGGAAACCTCTGACGATATTACGCCTTATGGCCAAGCAGACGATGTATATCAGTACGTGTGCGCGCTGGCAGAAACCCGCAACCTAGACTCGGTGCTATTGGTCTCTCACCTTCCTTTGGTGGGCTACTTAACGGCTGAGTTTGTTGATGATATGTCGGCTCCAATGTTCCCAACCTCTGGCTTTGCCGCGGTAGATTTGATCTCGAAAAGCGCTCCGGTGCTATCGAATGGCACATCGCTCCTTAAATACCTGTTGCCCGCGGCATGCGGGCGGTTTTCCTTTCCGTTTTATCAGCATCTAATGTAGAGCCACTACGTCAATTTTTTCTTGTCCACCTAGTCTGAGACTTCTTTTGCAGCTACCTCCTCACTTGGCTCAATGCCGTGTGACGTCCGTCATATTGAAGTGTGAGCAATCAAAGTGACGGATTATATTCATCTCCAGCTTATACAGAGCAATAGATTCATAAATACTGGAGAAGTCTAAAATGTCTGATTACACCAAACTCGATCAAGAAGTGACCGAAATTGCCGATGAACTGTGGTCGGTCTCATCTAAGGTTTGGCAACTAGCTGAATTGAGTTATCAAGAGATTGAAAGCTCAGCCATCGAAAGTACGCTGCTTGAGAAGCACGGCTTTACCATTGAAGCGCGAAATATCGCCGGTCTTGAAACCTCTTGGGTTGCGACCTGGGGTTCGGGTAAACCTGAAATTGGTTATCTTGTTGAGTTTGATGCGCTTCCTAGCCTTGGCAACGAAATCACTCCTCACCAACAAGCCACAGAGAACAGTAATGGTCATGGCTGTGGTCACAGTACAATCGGTCCAGCTTCAATTGGTGGGGCTGTCGCGCTTAAGAATCATATGCAGAAAGAGGGCATTCCGGGCACTATCAGGTATTTGGCTGTCCTGCTGAAGAAGCCTTAAACGGTAAAAACTATATGGTAGCGGCTGGTGTATTCGATGGTTTGGATGTGGCGCTTCACAATCATCCATTCGATGTGACAACCGCGGTTAACTTCCATACCACCGCATCGGTGGATCTGATCATGGAGTGGCATGGTGTTACAGCCCACGCGGGCGTTTCTCCATGGGAAGGACGTAATGCTCTACATGCGGCAGAGATATTCTTAGTCTCTGCGAATATGATGCGTGAGCAGCTTGAGCCAACGGCGCGTCTGCACTACCAAGTGCTTGAGGGTGGCGCTGCGGTAAACGTGGTACCTGATTACGCCAAGGTCTTGGTTCGCTATCGTGGCAAAAGTGCTGAGGATGTGCGTAAGCACAAGGCATGGTTAGAAGATATGGCGAGAGGCGCAGGTCTGGCGACGCAGACCAAGTCGCAAGTAACCAACCTCGGTGGCATCTATGACATCATGCCCAACGACAGATTTGCTGAAAGTATCACTACACACCTGAAGCGTTACTTCCCGATTGAATGGAGTCAGGAAGAGCAGGAGTTTGCTCGCACCATTCAACGTGAAATAGGCAAGCCGGAAGACGGTTTGACCGATGCTGTGCTCGAGCCACAAAAAGGCGTAGAAGTAGGCGGGTCGTCTGATGTTGGCGATGTAAGTTGGATTGTGCCAACCATGGGTGTTGCATTCTCGCATGGCCAAAACACGTTCCTGCCCACCAGTGGGGTGTGACGGCATCAGTAGGTTCCAACATTGGTCGCAAAGGCATGATTTCTGCGGCGCATACACTAGCTGCCCAAGGCTTGGAGCTGATGACAAATCCAGTATTACTTGAGGAGATTAAGCTGGACTTTGAGCAGAAAAAAGCGGGTCGAGAGTATGTAACCCTAAATGATCTTAGCGAGAACCCAGCATCTAGCCTGACCGAAGCGCAGCGTGCTGAGTATCAAGAGCTGTTGCAGTCATCTAAAGAGATGTTACTTAGTGCTCTAGAAAAATAGTCTTAGAGTGTACCAAACATACAAAAGCCCGCTTAGTGCGGGCTTAATTCGTTATGGGTTCATTATTTTGGAATAATTACAGTATCGATAACATGAATCACACCATTGGACGCTTTGATGTCGGTAGCAGTGACCATGGCATTGTCTACCATCACGTTGCCACCATCGACTTTGATCATCACCATGTCACCATGGGCCGTTTTGGCACTGTCCATTTTGACCACATCCGCCGCCATGACTTTTCCCGGCACTACGTGGTGTGTGAGCACTGCCACCAGTTTGTCTTTGTTCTCTGGCATGAGCAATGCGTCTAATGTGCTCTTCGGCAGTTTAGCGAATGCTTCGTTGGTTGGAGCAAACACGGTAAATGGACCTTCCCCTTTCAAGGTATCCACTAGGCCAGCTGCTTTTACAGCGGTCACTAGGTAGAGAAGTCTGGATTACCCGCTGCGATGTCGACGATGTCTTTCTTCATACCGTGGTGCGCTGCGTTGGCACTGAAGCTAATAATGAACACCCCTAAAAGCCAAGCAAAATGGTGTAGGAATTTTTGTTTTAGTGTGTGGATTGCAACTTGAGTCATAACCTGTCCCTCGTAAATTGATTATGCAGATCTGATTACGAGGGGCAGGGGGAAAAGATCATTACTTTTCAGGGATAGAGAGCAGAACTAGGAGTGCACCGTCACCGCCAAACTCTAGGGGTGCTTGGTGATAGGCCATTACATCAGGATGTTGAGCAAGCCACAGCGGCACTTTCTGTTTGAGTATGTGTTTACCGATACCGTGCATCACGCTGGCACAATGGATCTTCTCTTTTACACAGTGTGCAATCATGGCGCCGAGCTCACGCTTGGCTTCGTTTTGTGTCATGCCGTGCATGTCCAGAAATACGTCCGGCACATACACTCCGCGGCGCAGTCTTTTCACTTCGTACTTAGAGACATCATCACGGGCATAGCGAGTCGGGCCTTCCTCATTTAGGTGCGGAACAAACTCGTCTGAGAAGAAAAATTCATTGTCTCTTGCTTCACGACTGAATCTTTGTTGCTGTTTTTGCTTTGTCTCTCTTTTTGGCTTCTGGATTATGGTATCCTGATCCAGTTTTTTAACGCCCTGTACTGCCTCTTGAAACAATGCAAAGTCGTCATCTTCTGTGTTGCTCATGTGGTCACTAACCAATCAAACCTTAATTGGGCAGTATTGTAGCGCTTTTTGGAGAAAATTTTGGATAAGATTTTTGTAGATGAAGCGGTGTCTGAACTCCATACACTGCAAGATATGATTCGTTGGACCGTTAGCCGTTTTAATGCTGCGGGTCTGTTTTATGGCCATGGTACAGATAACGCATGGGATGAAGCGGTACAACTGATCCTACCTTCACTCTACTTACCTATCGACGTTCCGTCTCATGTATTGAACTCGAGACTGACCAGCAGTGAGCGTCTGCGCATCGTTGAGCGCGTAATTCAACGTATTAATGACCGCACCCCAACCGCTTACCTTACTAATAAGGCTTGGTTCTGCGGTCTTGAGTTCTTCGTAGATGAGCGAGTGCTAGTGCCACGCTCTCCAATCGGTGAACTAATTGAAAACCAGTTCCAGCCGTGGCTACTAGAAGAGCCTCGTCGCATCATGGATATGTGTACCGGCTCTGGCTGTATTGCTATTGCTTGTGCGCACGCCTTCCCTGATGCAGAAGTGGATGCCATCGATATCTCGGCAGATGCGCTAGAAGTAGCTGAGCAGAACATTCAAGACCACGGTCTTGAGGCTCAGGTTACTCCGATCCGTTCTGATTTGTTCCGTGATCTTATTGAGGACAAATACGACCTTATCGTGACCAACCCACCTTATGTGGATGAAGAGGACATGAACTCTCTACCTGAAGAGTTTAAGCATGAGCCAGAGCTTGGCCTTGCAGCTGGTAGTGACGGTCTTAAGTTGATGCGTCGCATCATTGCTAACGCACCTCGCTTCCTGACTGAGAACGGCATCCTTATCTGCGAAGTGGGTAACTCTATGGTGCATGTGATGGATCAGTATCCGAACATCCCATTCACTTGGATTGAGTTCCAAAATGGTGGTCACGGCGTGTTTATGCTGACTCGTCAGCAGTGCGTAGATTGTGCGGATGAATTTTCTCTTTATCTCGACTAATTAGAAAGTGCCAATTGTTTGAAAACAGCCCTTATGGGCTGTTTTTTTGTTTGTGCTCTTTACAACCTGAGTGGATCTATGGAGTATTGAGGGATTGTCAAAAAACGATTGAGTTACAACGAGGAAGTAATGGCAGGAAATAGCATAGGACAACACTTTCGAGTGACCACCTTTGGCGAGAGTCACGGTATTGCACTTGGCTGTATTGTAGATGGTTGTCCTCCGGGTCTAGAGATCACCGAAGCGGAACTGCAAAAAGATCTCGACCGTCGTCGCCCGGGTACTTCTCGATATACCACTGCGCGTCGCGAACCTGATGAGGTGAAGATCCTTTCAGGTGTATTTGAGGGGCAAACCACAGGCACCTCTATTGGTCTACTGATTGAAAACACAGACCAACGTTCAAAAGATTACTCTGAGATCAAAGATAAATTCCGTCCAGGTCATGCGGATTACACCTATCACCAGAAATATGGTGTGCGTGATTACCGTGGCGGTGGCCGCTCTTCTGCGCGCGAGACAGCGATGCGTGTTGCTGCTGGCGCAATTGCTAAGAAGTATCTAGCCAAAGAATTTGGCGTTGAGATCCGTGCGTACCTTACCCAGATGGGTGATGTGAAGATCAGTGAAGTTGATTACAACGAGATTGAAAACAACCCATTCTTCTCACCAGATGCTAAAGCGGTAGAACAGTTTGACCAGCTTATCCGTGATTTGAAGAAAGAGGGTGACTCTGTAGGCGCTAAGCTGCAGGTAGTTGCAAAGGGTATCCCTGTTGGTCTTGGTGAGCCTATCTTTGATCGCCTCGATGCCGATATCGCACATGCGCTAATGAGCATTAACGCGGTGAAAGGCGTTGAGATTGGTGATGGCTTCGATGTGGCTGCTCAAAAAGGCAGTGAACACAGAGATGAGCTGACTCCTGAGGGCTTTGCATCTAACCATGCTGGTGGCATCTTGGGTGGCATCTCAACCGGTCAAGATATTGTTGCTAACATCGCGCTTAAGCCGACTTCTAGTATCACGGTACCGGGTAACACCATCACCAAAGAGGGTGAGCCGACTCAGCTGATCACTAAGGGTCGTCACGATCCATGTGTAGGTATTCGCGCTGTGCCGATTGCAGAAGCTATGTTAGCTATTGTATTGCTGGATCATCTGCTTCGTCATCGTGGTCAAAACCACGGTGTAGTGACCCAAACCCCGAAGATTTAGTCTCCGTTTGAGTTTGAAAGGCGCGTTTATCGCGCCTTTGTTGTATCTTGAGCCAAAAATCCGCACAATGTGTCCAGTGAAATTGAGCTAGAAGTTTTTATGCCTCACAAGATTGAGCACCTTATCGAACTCTTCGATACCACTTTTTTGAGGAATTCCAGACTCGCCTGATTAAGGGTGACGATGAACCTATTTATCTGCCAGCGGATGCTGAGCACAATTACCATCGTATTATCTTCGCCCATGGCTACTACGCGTCAGCCATGCATGAGATTGCCCATTGGTGTGTGGCAGGCCCAAAGAGAAGGCTACTTGAGGACTTCGGATACTGGTATGAGCCGATGGCCGTGATGAAAAGACTCAGGCCGAGTTCGAAAAAGTAGAGATTCGCCCTCAGGCGTATGAGTGGATCTTATCGCAAAGCGCGGGTTTTCGTTTCCAGGTGAGCTGTGACAACCTTCATGGTAGCTTCGAGCCAGATCGCCTCTGTTTTACCGCCAAAGTGCATGCTGAGGTGCTAAAGATTTTACAAACAGGATTGCCAAAGCGTGTTGAAATGCTGTCTAATGCACTCCGTGATTTTTACAACACGCCACCACTTAAGGCGCAAGATTTTAAGGTCGTTTAACCTATGATTTTACAGCTAGAAGAGCAATTGCTTGACCATATTGACCAGCAGGTAGCGACTGCTTCTGATGATGAACTGTTTGCAGGTGGTTACCTACGTGGCCATATCTCACTGGCCGCGGCCGATTGTGAGAGCGAAGCGATTGCTGACGTGGCGCAGTTTAAACAAAAGATCGTAGAGAGCCTTGATAAGGCGCAGAGTGAACTGACTCCTGCTGACCGTGTGATCGTACAAGACATGTGGGACAACCTGTCGAATATGATTCAGGCGTAACGCTTATTCAAATTTTTCGAATATGACGTTAAAAGCTCTTAGGTGGTAACTCCTTAAGAGCTTTTTTATTATCTAACTCAAGGTCAAAAACACTCCATCGCAAAAGGATACCAAGATGAAAATTGTCGCTTTCGGTGCAAGCACCAGCTCTACTTCAATCAATAAAACCCTAGCGGCTTATGCTGCGAACCTGATCCCAAATGCTGATGTTGAGGTGTTGGATCTTAAAGAATTCGATGCACCGCTATTTAGCGAAGACAAGGAAAAAGAGATCGGTAAATCGGAAGATGCTCAGCGTT
Source organism: Vibrio sp. JCM 19236 (assembly GCA_000830455.1). GTDB lineage: Bacteria > Pseudomonadota > Gammaproteobacteria > Enterobacterales > Vibrionaceae > Vibrio. The sequence continues at coordinate 56,976 of BBSB01000010.1, read as the reverse complement.
TTCTAGCCAAGCTTGGTCGCGCAGACGCTATCGTGGTTTCGTTCGCTGAGCACAACGCTAGCTACACTGCGGCCTACAAGAGCCTATTTGATTGGGCAACCCGTATTGACCGCAACGTGTTCCAGCACAAGCCTGTTGTCTATCTTGCTACCTCTCCTGGCCCAGGTGGCGCGCAGAACGTGCTAAATACTGCGGTAAACTCAGCCCCTTACTTCGCGGCTGACGTCAAGGCATCACTGTCGGTACCGAGCTTCTATGACGTGTTTGATGTGGAAGCGAATGAGTTTAAAGACCCTGACATGGGTGAGAAGGTAAAACAGGCGGTTGACACCTTGATTGGCGAGTTAGTGTAAAGAGAAGGGGCATCAAGCCCCTTTTTTGCATCTGAAATTTATAGCTCAGTTATGGCTTTGCCTTTTCTGAGCTTTCTTACCCACATACGACTTGGGTGCAGGGCTTCTAAGATATCCGTGGATAGCGGCAGTGGATGCTGGTGTATCTGAGAAGCAAGCACTTCACCAAGCAGTGGTGCTGTAGTTAGGCCCCTCGAACCTAGACCGAATAAGCAGTATAAACCCTCGTATTGAGCCACGGCTGAACCTGTTTTTGATGTTGAAGGTCAGCATATTCGGTTTTGATTTGCTCAAACTTTCCTACATTACCTACAAACGGCAGATGGTCACGAGAGACACAGCGTACGCCTTGGCGAGACTGATTGTCTGAGGTGTCCACGCTTTGTGGCCATTCTTGATTTGGTAAGCAGGTTCTTAGCTTATCGCCATTTTGCTGTTGCGCGTCTGGGTCAAAGGCATTGGACAGATCTGAGCGATCATAGCTGGCGCCAATACAGTGACTATTGGTTTTAGGATTGGCTGGGGTCATATAGCCATCGTAACAAAGTACTGTCTTCAGCTTCGACACCGTTTCGTTGCTCGGGATATGACTCACTAGTCCCTTAACCTTGCCTAAAGGCACTGAGCAGGTTTGCTCAAACTGATCAAAGTGATGACCATTGGCTAAAACCACCACCTGATGTTCAAAATCGCCATCGGAAGTGGTGATCTTCCAATTGCCATTTTCCAATTGAGCTAAGGACTCAATTTGATGCGAAGTTTTTAGCACGCCCAAGCTTTCTAATAGGTTTTGGGTACACTGCTGAGGAGAGAGCCAGCCGCCTTGCTCATATGAAACTGCTTCCAAGTCGCAATCTAAGCCAACAATCTGATTAGTTTGCTCGGCAGTTAAATGCTTGACCAAGCTTTCTGGAAACTGGCCCTGAACGAGTTTGGTTAGTTTGGTTTTCTCACTCTCTTGCCACATCAACTGGGTGACGCCACACCAGTTATGGTCAAATTCAATCTGCTTAGCGGCATCATCATAAAAGCGCCTTGCAAAACCAAAACTGGATCCAAACAGTTTAGAGATGGTGGTCACCTCTGGTGTAAGTAGCGGATAAAGTGCGCCTTGACGATTGCCAGAAGCGCCTTCGGCGGCAGTCTCATCTTTGCAATACACCGTCACTTTTGAGCCGCGTGCAATCAAAGCTTTAGCCAGAGCAGCACTTGCGATACCACCGCCGATAATGGCGACATCGTCGGTTTTACTGCTGGTTCGGTCAAATATAGGTGAGATGTTGGAGTAAGGAGTTTTTTGTTCTACTCGACCTGCCAACATGTCACGCTTGGTGCCAAAGCCTTTTACTTTTTGCATAGCAAAGCCGGCTTCGATAAGCCCGCGACGTACAAAGCCTGCGGCAGTAAAGGTAGCCACGGAACAGTTAAGCTTTGCCAGTTTAGCCATGCCATTGAACAGGTCTTGGTTCCACATCTCTGGGTTCTTGCTTGGGGCAAACCCATCTAAGAACCAAGCATCCACAATGCCTTCGCTGTAGGTAGGCACCTTGGGCATGCAGTCGGCGATATCGCCGAACCAGAGATCGAGAGTGACGGCGCCGTTATCTAATACAAGACGGTGGCACTCGGGCAGGGCATCTGGGTAAGAGGCTTGTAGTTCTTTGGCAAGCTCTGCTAATTCGGGCCAACTGGCGTGCGCTTTCTCTAAGTCTTCTCGAGTAACCGGAAACTTCTCGAAAGAGATGAAATGAAGCTGGTTGAGCTTAGCATCTGGATTTTGAGCCCTAAAATCCTTGAACTCCTGCCAAAGGGCAAGAAAGTTGAGGCCAGTGCCAAATCCGGTTTCTGCCACTACGAAACGTGATTGCTGGTAATCAATCCACCTACTTGGGATATGGTTCTGATGCAAGAAAACGTAGCGGGTTTCCGCTAAACCGTTCTGGTTTGAGAAGTAAACGTCGTCGAAATGCTCGGAAACTGGGGTGCCAGCTTCGTTCCATTCAAGCTGTGCGTATTTAATTTTGCTCATTTAGATCATAAAATCTGCCACTAATAAGACAGATTGTACAAATTACAGGGAAAGCTGACCACTTTGTGTAGTCTTTGTCGGTATTATCTAGCGGAAAATTTGAATTATAGGATTGTCACATGAAACGAGTCGTGATCACCGGTATGGGTATTGTCTCAAGTATCGGTAACAACGTCGAAGAAGTACTTGAATCACTGAAAGCGGGTAAATCAGGCATTGAAGCTTCAGAACAGTTTAAAGAGAACGGCCTGCGCTCTCAGGTTTGGGGCAGTTTAAAGATTAACCCAGCAGAGCATATTGATCGTAAGCAGATGCGTTTCATGGGCGATGCAGCGGCATACGCTTACCTATCTATGGAGCAAGCGATTGCTGACTCTGGTCTAACTCCAGAGCAAGTTTCAAATGAGCGTGCTGGTATTGTTGCAGGTTCTGGTGGTGCATCATCACTGAACCAAGTCGCTGCAATCGATACTCTACGTGAGAAGAACGTTAAGCGCGTTGGTCCTTACATGGTAACTCGTACTATGGGCTCAACCGTTTCTGCATGTCTTGCAACACCGTTTAAGATCAAAGGTGTTAACTACTCAATCAGTTCAGCTTGCTCTACTTCAGCGCACTGTATTGGTCATGCGATGGAGCTTATCCAACTTGGTAAGCAAGACGTTGTGTTCGCTGGTGGCGGTGAAGAACTGGACTACAGCATGTCTATGATGTTCGATGCTATGGGCGCTCTATCGACTAAGTACAACGATGACCCAACGCGTGCTTCACGCACCTACGATGCGAACCGTGACGGTTTCGTTATCTCTGGTGGTGGCGGTATGATGGTTATCGAAGAGCTTGAGCATGCACTGGCACGTGGCGCGAAGATCTACGGTGAGATCGTAGGTTACGGTGCTAACTCTGATGGTCACGACATGGTGGCTCCATCAGGCGAAGGTGCAGTTCGTTGTATGAAGATGGCTCTACAAAATGTAGATGGCGTTGATTACGTGAACACTCACGGTACTTCTACTCCTGTGGGTGACGTGAAAGAGCTTGGTGCTATCCAAGAAGTATTCGGTGGCAATAGCCCAGCTATCTCAGCTACTAAAGCTATGTCTGGTCACGCACTAGGTGCAGCAGGCGTACACGAAGCTATCTACACTACGCTAATGCTAGAGCACGGTTTCGTTGCACCAAGCATCAACGTAGAAGAGCTAGACCCAGCAGCTGAAGGTCTAGATATTGTGACTGAGAAGCGTGATGTTGAGCTGAAGACGGTAATGTCTAACAGCTTCGGTTTCGGCGGTACTAACGCAACTCTTGTTATCAAGAAGTACGAAGGCTAATTTTTGGAATTAATCCAAATCTAAATCTTTTGAAAAGCCCGACTGGCAATGCTGGTCGGGCTTTTTATTTACATTGTTTTAAGCAGGGCTTACCCTAGCCTGATAATCAACAACGACCTACCTGTATGAAAATTATCATTGATGAAAACATGCCTTATGCCAAGGAGCTGTTTGGCCAACTTGGTGAGGTAATTCCCCTTTCTGGACGCACAATCACAGCCGATGATCTAGTGGATGTAGACGGCCTTATGATCCGCTCGGTGACCAAGGTGAATGAAGAACTGCTGTCAAAAGCCAATAAGCTGAAGTTTGTGGGCACAGCAACTGCAGGCTACGATCACCTTGACCAGACTGCCCTTGAAGCTAAGGGTGTGCACTATACCATGCTCCTGGCTGTAACAAGGTTGGCGTAGCCGAGTATGTGGTTTCTAGCCTTATGGTGTTGGCTCAAGAGAAAGGCTTTTCAATCTTTGATAAGACCGTCGGTATTATTGGCGCAGGGCAGGTGGGGAGCTATCTTGCTAAATGTTTGCAAGGTATTGGTATTAAAGTACTTATCAATGATCCACCGGCGCAAGCAAAAGGCGATGCTCGTGAGTTTACCGATCTAGAGACCTTGCTAGAACAGTGCGATGTTATCTCTATGCACACCCCAATCACCAAAGATGGCGAGTACCCAACTCATCATATAATCAATGAAGCACGCTTGAATAACCTGCGTGGCGATCAGATCTTGATTAATGCTGCTCGTGGCCTGTGGTAGATAACTCGGCGCTTAAAGCCCGACTAGAAAAACAAGATGGTTTCACCGCGGTGCTAGATGTATTCGAGTTTGAACCTGAAGTGGATATGGAATTGCTTCCGCTGCTTGCGTTTGCAACACCGCACGTGGCTGGGTACGGCCTTGAGGGTAAGGCGCGCGGCACCACAATGATCTTTAACTCTTTCTGTGAGCATATTGGCAGCGAGCTTAGAGCGAGTGCGAATGACCTATTGCCACAAGCGCCAGTGCCGTTTGTTCGACTTTCACGCGAGTGGGATGAAGCAACACTGCACAATCTGACTCAGTTGATCTATGATGTGCGCAAAGACGATGCTCTGTTTAGAAGAGAGATTGCCAAGCCTGGCTCTTTTGACAAGATGCGCAAGCAATACTGGGATCGCCGAGAGTACGGTGCAGTGACGGTTGCAGGTACAAAAGAGACCAACTTGAGCCAATTAGAGCAGCTTGGATTTAAAATTGAGGAAACGCAATGAGTCAAAAGTTTAATATTGCCATCTTAGGGGCAACCGGTGCAGTAGGTGAAACCATCCTAGAAGTTCTTCAGGAGCGTGATTTCCCAGTAGAAGAATTGCACCTGCTTGCCAGCGAGCGTAGTGAGGGTAAAAGCTACCGCTTCAACGGTAAGACCATTGCAGTACAAAATGTAGAAGATTTCGATTGGTCACAGGTGCATATTGCGCTTTTCTCTGCTGGTGGCGATTTATCCGCAAAGTGGGCACCAATCGCGGCAGATGAAGGCGTTATCGTGATCGATAATACCTCACACTTCCGATATGAATATGATATTCCACTGGTTGTGCCTGAGGTTAACCCAGAAGCTATCGCTGAGTTCCGTAACCGCAACATCATTGCTAACCCGAACTGTTCTACCATCCAGATGTTGGTGGCACTAAAGCTATTCATGATGCTGTGGGCATCGAGCGTATTAACGTATCGACCTATCAGTCAGTATCTGGCGCAGGTAAATCAGGTGTTGATGAGCTAGCCGGTCAAACCGCGAGCCTACTAAACGGTCGCCCAGTGGAGCCGAATGCGTTTAGTCAGCAGATCTCATTTAACTGTCTGCCACAGATAGATAAGTTCATGGAAAATGGCTACACCAAAGAAGAGATGAAGATGGTGTGGGAAACCCAGAAGATCTTCAATGATGCCTCTATCATGGTTAACCCAACCTGTGTACGTGTACCAGTATTCTATGGTCACGCAGAAGCGCTGCATATCGAGACTAGCACCCCAATGGATGCAGAGTACGCGATGGAGCTTCTAGAGCAGACTGAGGGCATTGAAGTATTCCGTGGTGAAGACTACCCAACTCAGGTTCGTGATGCAGGCGGTAAAGACCATGTAATGGTGGGTCGCGTTCGCAACGATATCAGTCATCACAGTGGTCTAAACATGTGGGTTGTTGCCGATAACGTGCGTAAAGGCGCGGCAACAAACGCAGTTCAGATTGCAGAAGTTCTGATCCGCGATTACCTATAAAATCGAGTGATTTTTAAGCTGAAGCCCGCTTGATTGGCGGGCTTTTTGTTTATGACACATTTTTTGCTTAAAACTCGGGGTCAAAGTTGAGTTTTATGGTGAAATCTAGGAAATTAGTATTTCTACTGTTTCAAATGGATTTGTGAATGACTTTTTGGGCGAAACTTCTTATGAGTTTTCGAGTTAAATTTGTCGCCCTAATGGCGCTAATTACGCTAGCTACACCTGCGTTAGCGGAAGAGATTCGATTAACTGGACCTGATGGAGAACTTCAGGCCGTACCTACCTATATAGTGCCAGATACCTTAGATGGTAAAACCATCAATCGCGCTGAGAATAAGATCTCTATTGAGCGCACCTATGGTCCAACCGGCATTGATGAAACCTTGTGGTCTATCGCAAGCAAGGTCATTACCAGTGAGGAACAATCGGTATACAAGATGGTACTGGCCATCTATCGAGCAAATCCGACTGCATTTGAAGACCGCAATATCCATCTGTTGAAACCTGGCAGTACTATCTCTATTCCAACCGAAGCAGAAGTGGCTAAGCAAAGCGAAAGTGAAGCTATCCGTTTGATGAAGATCCACGAGAGAAAACCAAGCTATATCGCTAAACTTGCACAAGAAAGCGGCCCCACACGAATCCAAGTTGAGGACTCCGGTGCTCGCGCTATCCAAGATGAGCAGATTGCGTTTTTGAAGCAACAATTGCAATCCTCTCAGAAAGATTCACAACGCCTGCAGCAAAACAATCAAGACTTGATGCAGCAACTTTCAAGCATCCGCACCGACGTGGTTGATCTAAAGGGTAAGTTAGAGCTTGAAGCAGAAAGACGCTCTAACTTCGAACAGCAGATCATCCAATCTAGAACTACCTCAACTGAACCTGAGAACCTACTTACTAATGTGTGGGTTATCGTAGCACTGTCTGTGGTAATTACTGCACTTATCATGCTACTTATGGTGCGTATGACGCTAAGCAGTGTTAAAGCGCTACCTAATCTGGCGAATGAGAACAGCAAGCCGAAAGAATTAAATTCAGTTCCCGCTAGCGCGACTGCAACTGAACAAGAAATAGAGAGTGCGGAAGCGAAACCTAAAGCCGATGATGAGCCGGTTCAGCATGTGGTGAGCCCGCTTGATCAAGAGTTTGAACAAAAACTTGATGAGATCTTGGCAAAAGAGAATCAGATTGAAGAGGAAGAAGGCTCAGACGAAAAAGAGACTTGGCGAGACGAAGACCTACCAGAATATGGCGAGAAAGAAGCCCTTGCGGAAGCTCTAGCTGAAACCGATGACAACCCTGCGGAAGAAATTGCTGAGCCTGAAGCTCAAATTCAAGCAGAGAAAGCTCAGGTAGAGGAGGTTCAAGAGAAGCCAGAACCTGAGAAAGTTGAGCCTAAGAAAAGCAACTACAAGTCTATCGACGATATTCTGGCGGAGAACGACTCTGAGCCTCAGGCAAACCCAGATGAAGAAGACTTAGATCTAAGGGTTGGTCTGGATGAATTCCCAGATGTCATTGGCAAGGTTGAGCTTACCGACGTCGATGAGAGAGGAGAGATCGCTGGGCTTATCGATCTGGCCTCAGTTTATATCCAGATGAATGACTTTGTGCATGCCACTAAGCTTTTGCAAACGGTTATCGACAAGGGTGACAGTGAGCAGAAACAGCAGGCACAAGCGCTTCTGGAATCCATCTCTAAGTAGTTTGAGAGCAAACAGAGCTTGGTTTATACTGCTCGCCCAATTTTCTAACGAGTATCAAATAGATGAGAATTGCCCTAGGTATTGAATACGACGGTTCACGTTACTACGGCTGGCAAAGACAGAATGAGTTCGATTCTGTGCAAGAGCGACTAGAGAAGGCGCTTACAGCGGTGGCTAACCATCCGGTCGAGGTTCAGTGTGCAGGTCGCACCGACGCAGGCGTGCACGGCACGGGGCAGGTAGTTCACTTTGATACTGATTCTAAGCGTAAGCTGGTGGCATGGCAGATGGGCGTTAACGCTAACCTGCCAAAGGATATCGCTGTGCGCTGGGCGGTTGAGGTAGACGAGGAGTTTCATGCTCGATTTAGTGCTACTGCCCGTCGCTATCGTTATGTGATCTTTAACCATGCGTTGCGTCCAGCAATCCTAGGCAAGGGCGTGAGTCATTATCATGGTGAGCTCGATGTTGAGAAGATGCATGAAGCCGCCCAGTTTTTGCTTGGTGAGAATGATTTCACCTCATTTCGCGCCGCATACTGCCAGTCTCTAAGTCCGTTTCGCAATATGATGCACATTAATGTGACTCGTCATAATCACTATGTCGTGGTGGATATCAAGGCCAATGCTTCGTGCACCATATGGTGCGAAACATAGTGGGTAGCCTTCTTGTGGTGGGACGCGGAGAGCAGCCAACAACTTGGATGAAATGGCTTCTGGAGCAAAAAGACAGAAAGCTTGCCGGAGCTACCGCCAAGCTGAAGGCCTCTATTTGGTGAGTGTGGATTACCCAGAGCAGTTTGGTATTCCACAGGCGCCGATGGGGCCACTGTTCCTTCCTGAGGAACTCTAATTTTAATGACTTGCCCCAAAGGTGAGTTATGTACCATTTTGGCAACAATCGACCCCAAGATGAGTCAAATTTTAACCATGTCTGATAGGTACAACCAGTTTTTTATCTACACTGATGTGGATATATGGTTTAATCCTTGCAAATTGTTCACCTCTTGTCTAAAGGACGGGAGCTCAAAGAAAAAGGTCTTTCATTGAGTTGGCTTGAGAAGATATTTAACAAAAGCAGCATTTCATCGTCTCGTAAGGCAAGTATCCCTGAAGGGGTATGGACTAAATGTACTTCATGCGAGCAAGTGCTGTATCAAGCAGAGTTGCAACGTAACCTAGAAGTATGTCCTAAGTGTGATCATCACATGCGCATCGGTGCGCGCGCACGACTAGACAGCTTCCTAGATAAAGATGGTCGCGAAGAGTTAGGCACAGAGCTAGAGCCTAAAGATAAACTGAAGTTTAAAGATACTAAGCGTTATAAAGACCGTATTTCTACCTACCAGAAGAGCAGTGGCGAAAAAGACGCGCTTATCGCTATGAAAGGCCAGCTAATGGGCATGCCTATCGTTGCCTGTGCCATGGAGTTCAAATTCATGGGTGGTTCAATGGGTTCGGTTGTAGGTGCTCGTTTTGTTCGCGCAGTAGAAGCGGCTATCGAAAACAACTGTGGCCTTGTGTGCTTCTCAGCAAGTGGCGGTGCACGTATGCAGGAGGCGCTGATGTCTCTTATGCAGATGGCGAAAACCAGTGCCGCTCTTGAGCGTCTGTCGAACAAAGGCCTACCGTTTATCTCGGTAATGACTGACCCAACTATGGGTGGTGTATCAGCAAGCTTCGCTATGCTGGGTGACATCAACATCGGTGAGCCACGCGCAGTAATTGGTTTTGCTGGTCGTCGTGTAATCGAGCAAACGGTACGTGAAGACCTACCAGAGGGCTTCCAAACCAGTGAATTCCTGCTGGAGCACGGTGCTATCGATATGATCGTTGACCGCCGTGAAATGCGTCAGCGTGTGGGTGGTATCATCGCTAAACTGACTCAGCATGCATCACCAATGGTAGTTCCTGTATCTCAAGGTGAAAAAGAGCCTGAATACGAAGTACCAGTTGCTAAAGAAAAATAGTAAAGTAGTACTCATTATCCCAAGCCTTGCGTAGATAGATGAGTTCTCAACGTCCACAAGCCACATCGCCACTACCGGTGTGGCTTGATTATTTGCAATCCATTCATTCCACCGCCATCGACCTTGGCCTAGACCGCATTACTGAGGTTGCCAAGCGAGCCAATCCTAGTCTTACTAAACCCGCACCTAAGGTGATTACCGTTGCAGGTACTAATGGTAAGGGTTCGACCTGTGCCATCATGGAAGCTATCTTGCTAGATGCTGGTTACAAGGTAGGCGTATACAGCTCCCCACACCTGATTCGTTACAACGAACGCGTTCGCATCAATGGCGAAGAGCTTAGCGATCAGCATCATGTGGATGCCTTTGATTACATTGAATCCCTTCGTGGTGAAACCAGTCTTAGTTTCTTTGAGATAGCGACCTTAGCTGGGCTGCATCTTTTCCAACAGCAGCAGGTCGATGTGGTCCTGCTTGAAGTGGGTTTGGGCGGTCGACTCGATGCCACTAATATCGTTGACCATGATGTCTCTGTGATCACTAGCTTGGCTGTAGACCATGTGGACTGGCTCGGTGATGACATCAATGTGATTGGTTTTGAAAAAGCCGGTATCTTCCGCAGTGGCAAGCCTGCTATCTGTGGCCAGCCTGCTGCGCCGATGACGGTTGCCGCGCATGCCGATGACATAGGTGCGACCTTGTATCAGGTAGAATACCAGTACAGCTATAAGCAAGATGGCGAGCGTTGGCATTGGCAATCTGGAAGTTTCGATTTGAATGACCTGCCACTTCCAAACCTTCCATTGGCAAACGCTGCTACCGCATTGATGGCTCTGGGTGTATCTGAGCTGGATATCACCGATATGAATGTGGTTAAAGGACTGGAAGAGGCGAACCTTGCTGGACGTATGCAGAAGCTGAGTAGTGAACCGACCATTATCTTGGATGTGGCACACAACCCGCACTCGGCCGAGTATCTGGTCAAGCAAGTTAAACAGCGCTATGGCGATAAAAAGCTGCATGCTGTGATAGGTATGCTTCACGATAAAGACGTAGAGGCTACCCTAGAAGAATTAAAGGCGTGTGATCCTATCTGGTATCCCGCGTCGCTAGAAGGCCCACGCGCGGCCAGCGCCAGCGAATTAAGTCAGCACCTTTCATCTGATACCCCAGAATTTGATAATCCTATCGAAGCATTCAATGCGGCTTTATCGGCTGCGAATAAAGAAGATGTAGTATTAGTGCTGGGTTCATTTTTCACCGTTGGCGCAGTATTAGAGTATTGGCAAACAAGGAGTACAAATGGCAAGTAAGTTCCAAAGCCGTTTAGTTGGAACCATAGTTTTAGTGGCTGTGGGTGTAATCGTCCTGCCGGATGTCCTCGATGGACAGAAGCTTCACTATAAAGAGGAGTTTGTTGCCATCCCGATCAAACCTGAGCTGGAGTCAGAGGTTGAGTCTTTTGAGGTGCTAGAGCCGGTTGAAGAAGACGTGAGCTTGCCACCGAGTCCAGTTGAAGAGGTGATACATGAATCTACTCCAGAGCCTGAAGCGCCAAAACAGACGGTGAAGATAGAATCTAAGCCTGTCGAAGTGGTTGAGGTGAAAGAGCGTGAAGTGCCTGAGCGCAACCAGTATCAAGATGGTGCGTATATCATTCAGCTAGTCGCGCTTCGTAATGCTGAGAATGCGGCAACTATGGTTAAAGATCTTCGCAGTCGTGGTTTTCAAGCCAACGTTAAAAAAGATAAGGACCTCTCTCGAGTAATTGTCGGACCTGACGTTTCTCGCTCCAAGCTAGAGTCTCAGTTGCCTGAGCTGAAAAAAATTACTGGCTTGAATGGTCAGATTCAAACATTTAAGCCACTAAATCCATAAAGAAAACGTTTGCGTCGCGCATTTTTCTGTTAGAATGCGCGCCAACATGAGGAAGTAATGCTCATGAACTGGGTAGATTTTACAATTTTAGGTGTGATCGGTTTATCTGCGCTGATCAGTTTAGTTCGAGGATTTGTTAAGGAAGCGCTCTCTTTGGTGATTTGGTTTGGTGCCTTTTTTATAGCCAGCCAATACTACGCCAAACTCGCGGTTTACTTTACCAATATCCAAGATGACATGGTGCGAAATGGTGCGGCAGTAGGCGCGCTTTTCATCGCTACCTTGGTTGTCGGCGCGGTGGTCAACTATGTTATTGCCCAGTTGGTTCAAAAAACCGGGCTGTCGGGTACCGACAGAGTCTTAGGGGTGGTCTTTGGCTCCCTAAGAGGTGTGCTAGTTGTGGCGGCTGTATTGTTCTTTATGGATGCCTTCACTAGCTTGCCAAGTTCGGATTGGTGGCGTCAGTCGCAACTGATCCCTGAATTCAGTCGAATCATAGCCCCGTTTTTTGAACATTTGAAACAAACGTCTAGCTTTTTATCCGGCGTGGTATAAAGCGAAATAGGTCAATACTGAGGGTAAAGACATGTGTGGTATTGTTGGGATTGTGGGCACAACCCCTGTCAATCAGGCTATTTATGATGCACTAACTGTGCTACAGCACCGTGGCCAAGATGCTGCGGGTATTATTACCATAGATAGCAATCGTTTTCGTCTGCGTAAAGCGAACGGTCTAGTTAAAGATGTGTTCGAAGCAAAACACATGCAGCGTCTTCAAGGTACAGTAGGTATCGGTCACGTTCGTTACCCAACTGCAGGCAGTTCAAGTGCGTCTGAAGCACAGCCTTTCTATGTGAACTCGCCATTTGGTATCACCCTTGCACACAACGGCAACCTGACTAACGCAGAAGAAGTTCGTCAGCGTCTGTTTGAACAAGACCGTCGTCATGTGAACACGACTTCTGACTCTGAGGTTCTGCTAAACGTTCTGGCTCATAACATCGATATGACCAAGAGCCTTAGGCTAACCAAGGAAGAGGTTTTCGAAGCGGTTGAGCGCGTTCATGAGACAGTGAAGGCGCTTACGCGGTATCTGCAATGATCATCGGTCAAGGCATGGTGGCTTTCCGTGACCCTAACGGCATTCGTCCTCTTTGTCTTGGTAAGCGTGATGTAGACGGTAAGACCGAATACATGGTGGCTTCTGAGTCTGTAGCACTGGATGCAGTTGGTTTTGACTTCATGCGTGACATCGCACCGGGCGAAGCAGTTTACATCACATTTGACGGTGAGATTGCAACTAAGCAGTGTGCGAAGAATCCTCAACTGAACCCATGTATCTTTGAGTTCGTTTACTTTGCGCGTCCTGACTCTTTTATCGACAAGGTCTCTGTTTATGCCGCTCGCGTAGAGATGGGTAAGAAACTGGGCGAGAAGATCAAGCAAGAGTGGGATGACCTTGATATCGATGTGGTAATTCCTATCCCAGAGACGTCTTGTGATATCGCGCTTCAGATCGCTCAGATCATTGACAAGCCATATCGCCAAGGTTTCGTGAAGAACCGTTATGTTGGTCGTACCTTCATCATGCCAGGTCAAACCCAGCGTAAGAAGTCTGTACGCCGTAAGCTGAACGCTATCCGCTCTGAGTTTAAGGGCAAGAACGTTCTTCTAGTAGATGACTCTATCGTTCGTGGCACTACTTCAGAGCAGATCATCGAGATGGCTCGTGATTCTGGTGCAAACAAGGTTTACATCGTATCAGCAGCACCTGAGGTTCGTTTCCCGAACGTTTACGGTATCGATATGCCAAGTGCTAACGAGCTTATCGCTCACGGTCGTGAAGTCGATGAGATTGCGAACATGATCGGTGCTGACGGTCTTATGTTCCAAACTATCGAAGACCTAGTATCTGCGGTAGGCGAAGGTAACCCAGACATCAAAGAGTTTGAAGCGTCTGTATTTAGCGGCCACTACGTGACTGGCGATGTTGACCAAGAGTATCTTGAGTACCTAGACTCTCTTCGCTCTGACGATGCAAAACTTCAGCGCGATATCGCGCAAGACCTAGCTAACCTAGAGCTGTATAACGAAGCTTAATTAGCTATATATAGATACTAAAAAACCCAGCTGTCAGAGCTGGGTTTTTTATGCTTGAAGACTTATGCGAAGTAGTCGCGGATAAAGTCGATAAGTAGGCGAGTCTTCTCTGGGATATGGTCTTTGTGGTTGTATAGCACGAAGATATCGCGCGGGTTTGCTGCCCACTCAGGAAGTACGCGCACTAGGTTACCCTCAGCAACATGGTGAGTCACCATCACATCAGGCACAAGTCCGATACCAAGGCCCGCTGAACATGCGTGGCGTACTACGTTGAGGTCAGAGGCTTCAAGGCGACCTTTGGCCTTGTTTACCACAGTTTCGCCATGGTTGTTCACCAGTGACCAGTGAGTCAGTGGCAGACCTTTAAGAAGGGAGTGGTTTGCTAGGTCTTCAGCGTGCTGCAGAGAAGCTGAGGAGTTTTGCAGATACTCAGGGCTAGCAACCAGGATGTCTTTTACTTCCGTTAGCTTACGAGCAATAAGGTTAGAGTCACGTTGAGGACCAACGCGGAAGATCATGTCCCACTCAGTTGGATCCAGCTCGTCAGCTCGGTTAGTCATAGAAAGATCCAGATGGATATCTGGGTAAGTTTTCATGAACTTCTCGAACATCGGCATCAGCATACGCTTGGTTAGGTTTGCTGGTGTGGAGATACGCAGACGGCCTGCTGCACCACGACACTCTTCACCGAGCTCAACTGCAGAGGCAGAAATTTGTTTTAGAAGGGGACCGCATTCTTGATAGAAGCGTTGACCTGCCTCGGTCAAGGTTAGTTTGCGAGCGTGTCTATTCAAAAGTCGTAGGTCGATGGCATCTTCCAGAGCTTGAATACGGCGGGTAATGGTAGCCACCGGAATTCGTGTCGCTCGAGAGGTGGCTGTATAGCTTCCATGCTCCACTACTTGGCGGAACAAGTTAAGGTCATCGAGTTTCATAGTATCTTTCATGATCTTGAAATACACTCACTTAAGTTAATCAATTGATCGCATATGGATCGGGGAAATATCTTTTTATTATCAATTAGTTTTACATATTTGTCGCTAATTTAAAGGAATTATCTTTGAGATTCTATTGTCTGACACCTAAGGTTAAAGCGAATGAAGTAAACTTAAGGGGTAAGTCGTGCAACAAATGAGCGTAGAAGCGGAGCTGCCAATGGAGCAAGAAACTGCAGCTAAACAGGTTTTAGTTCTGGATGACGATGCTGTCTTCAGGGCTCTGGTGCGTTCTTTGTTGGAGTCGCAGGGTTACGATGTCTCTGAAGCCGATAATGGCCTAGAGGGCTTAAAGAGCTTAACCACGCAGGTTCCTGACCTAGTTATCTGTGATATAGAAATGCCTCTATTAGATGGCATCGAGTTTGTGGAGGAGGTGAGTCATCAATATCCGTCTCTTCCTATGATAGTGGTTTCCGGTACCGACAAGATGTCGGTAGTGGCTAAGGCACTTAAGTTCGGTATTAAGACTTCGTCACTAAACCCATCGTAGACCCGTCACACCTTTTGAAAACCGTTGCTAGCACCCTGAAAGAGTCTCAAGATGCGCTACTTGCGCAAAGAGACTTCTCTAGCCAATGGTTTCGTTTAAACGAGCAGGGTGAGCTTCCAGAAGACCAAGAACTACATTGGCACCTAGATTACCTTCATCAACATCCTGACGTCTCCCGCGAGCTTCTGCAGGCACTTTTACCTGAGCCTAGAACCGTGAAGGGGATTGGGCGCTCAATTTCCGTATCCTACAAAACCCTAACCGTGTCCCTTTGGTGTTTGATTACGCCTGGAACATCAATGGTCAGTTCCTGTTTTACATTGTTGATGCCAATGTGGCAGAGGATCTGGCAGTTTCTTCTACGCTGCTGATCCGCGCCCTGTTTAACGATTATATCCGTAGCCAAGACGATCAACTGTTTCATATCGATAACCTAGTGGCGAACGTATCAAAGGCTATTCAGTTTGCCGATTGCGCGAAACCGTTTAACGCAGTTATTGGCCTTATCGACTTTCCATCCCAAAAGCTCAAAGTGCATGCCGCAGGTATCGGTTGTGTTTGGAGTTCAGACCAAGGCAGTATTGATATCTCTCCAAGCCGACTTCTTGGTGCTTCTGAAGATAAAAATTATGTCGCCTGTCCTATGAGTACCAGCGACAGCAACAGCCTCAAATTGAAAAGTATGGATGGAAGTAGCTGTCAGCTGATCATTCAAAACAGCCGTGCTTGAGGCCTGTAAATAGATCTTTACCCCAGATTTCAGCTTGGTTAGATTACTCATCTAAAGAGTTTGAAGGGGATCGTTTTGATCAAGGCATTGTGGGTTACAGCAGGTAGCGTGAGTCTAGGGTTAGGCTTGCTCGGGATCTTGCTACCTCTGCTTCCTACCACTCCGTTTATCTTACTCGCCAGCGCTTGCTATATGCGCGGGTCGACTCGACTGCATAACAAAATGCTGTCACACCCTACTGTGGGCCCGATAATCATCAATTGGCGAGCGTCTCGCTCCATTGAAAAGGGTGTAAAGCGAAAGGCCTATGTGTTTATCATGCTCAGCTTCACTTTTTCTATCTTTATGGCGCCAATAATCTGGGTTAAAGTCCTGCTTGGCGTGATTTTTATACTGCTCATGACCTGGTTTATACAAGTACCAGAAACCAACTCCAGCAAATGTGATTAAGCCCTAAGTTTGTTCCGCAAACTTTGCTGTGAAATGGTATGATGTTATCCAATGTTCACCTGTGGTTCCCACCGATACAAGAAATTATTATGAATAGCGAAAAACAAGCGCTGATCAAAGCAAGCATCAAATCTATCCCAGACTATCCAAAACCAGGCATTCTTTTCCGCGACGTTACCAGCTTGATGGAAGACGCGGCTGCATATAAAGCGACCATCGAAGCCATGGTTGAGAAATACAAAGATATGGGCTTTACCAAGATTGTTGGTACTGAGGCTCGTGGTTTCTTGTTTGGCGCGCCACTAGCATTAGAACTAGGTGTAGGCTTTGTGCCAGTTCGCAAGCCAGGTAAATTGCCTCGTGCAACTATTAGTCAATCTTATGAGCTTGAGTACGGCACGGATACCCTAGAGATCCACACCGACGCCATCGTTGAAGGCGATAAGGTGCTGATGGTTGATGACCTACTTGCAACCGGCGGTACTATCGAAGCAACGACTAAACTTATTCGTAAGCTAGGTGGTGTTGTTGAGCATGCAGCGTTCGTGATTAATCTTCCAGAAATTGGTGGTGACAAGCGCATTGAGAAACAGGGCATTGAGGTGTTCAGCCTGTGTGAGTTCGAAGGCCACTAAGTTTCATCAATCTAGGTTAGTTAATGAGTTATTTAGCGTTAGCAAGGAAATGGCGTCCGAAGCGCTTTGGTGAGGTTGTTGGACAGGCACATGTTCTAACGGCTCTCGAAAACGCCCTTGATCAGAATCGACTGCACCATGCTTATCTGTTCAGCGGCACGCGAGGTGTAGGTAAAACTACCATTGGTCGCCTGTTCGCCAAGGGTTTGAACTGCGAAACGGGGATTACCTCTACTCCTTGTGGTAAATGTCAGAGTTGTATCGAGATTGACCAGGGTCGCTTTGTTGACCTTCTGGAGATCGATGCTGCCTCTCGTACCAAGGTGGAAGATACCCGTGAACTTCTCGACAACGTTCAGTACAAACCGGCACGTGGTCGCTTTAAGGTCTATCTTATCGATGAAGTTCACATGCTCTCGAAGCACAGCTTTAATGCCCTTCTAAAGACCCTAGAAGAGCCGCCTGAGTATGTGAAGTTCCTACTAGCAACAACCGATCCGCAAAAATTGCCAGTGACGATTCTGTCACGCTGCTTGCAGTTCCATCTGAAGCCGATCAGTTCCGATGATATCCATCAGCAGCTGTCGCATGTGCTAACTGAAGAAAAGCTAGAGTTTGAAGAGCGTGCTCTGACGCTTCTTTCTCATGCTGCAGACGGCAGTATGCGTGATGCGCTGAGCTTGACTGACCAAGCGATTGCTCTGGGTAACGGCACTGTGGTCTCTGATACCGTATCTCGCATGTTAGGTACGCTGGATAGTGAGCAGGCCCTGCATCTGATTGAAGCGATTGTGAAGAAGCAAGCGCAAGCAACCATGGATGCATTGAGTTTGCTTGCAAGTAATGGCGTTGATTGGGACGGTTTGCTTCAGGAATTGTCCATGCAATTGCAGCGCATTGCTATGTTTCAAGCACTGCCAGCGACGTTGGATGAGGCTCATGATGTAGCGCGTATCAAGCTGATCGCAAGCCAGCTTCCGCCGCAAGAAGTGCAGCTCTACTATCAGATTGCTTTAAAAGGCAGACAAGAGCTGACAATGGCACCGACCGAGCGTGCTGGGGTTGAGATGACCCTACTGCGTATGCTCGCTTTTGCTCCTGCAAGCAAAAGCCAAGCGAACGTGATCAGTGTTGAAACCGTAAAGCCTCAAGCTGCACCAGCGAGTATTCCAGTCGTTGATACGCATCCTATGCCTGAACGCACGTCGCCAGTTGAGCAGGCGCGCAAGGCGGTTGAGAGGCCTCAGCCGACTCAAGCAGTGCCAGTGCAGGTACCGCCTATGACTGAGGATCCGCGACCACAAGTACAAACAGCCCCGCCAGTTGAAGAGGCTTCCGTACAACCTGCCAGACCGCAAGGCTCTGGTTTAGGTGGCATTCGTCATCAGCTACGCTCTAGAAGACAGCAAGGCGGTCAGAGCGAGGGTGGTAACGGCGCAAAAAAGGCCGAAACAGCACAGACTAAAAAAGATAGCGTTCTTGCGCGTGTGACTAAAAAGCACCCGCCGTCAGCGCCTTCTGAGTCCGTGCTGTCGACCCCTAATGAACCTGTTACACCGCAAGAATACCAATGGCGTCCTTCACAGCAAAAGAGCAATGAGAATGAGACGCCAAGCATAACCCCGGCTATGCTCAAGGAAGCCTTGATGCATGAAAAGACCCCTGAAATGGTGCAAAAACTGCATGCTCAGGCGGTTGAAAAGGATAGCTGGAGCGCACTGATTAATCAGCTAGCCACAGGTAAAATGGTTCAACAGTTGGCACTTAATGCCCACCTTGTTGAAAACGAGCAGACTTTGGTGCTTCATCTTAGAGAGAGCCAAAAGCATCTCGATGGTGATAAATCTCGAGAAGAGCTTGCTAATGCCATTGCCGAGGTTAGAGGTAGCTTTAAGCCGGTTGAGGTGACCATCAGCAACGAAGGCACTTCACCACTTGAGCTACGTGATAGCTTGTATCAGCAGAAGCTGACTCAAGCATTTGATAATTTACACCAAGATGAACACGTACAATTCATGCAGACTCGCTTTGCGGCAGAGTTGGATGAAAGCAGTGTTCGACCGATTTAAACTTGATAATGGCGCTGATAAGCCCCATTTAAAGTAATAACCAACAGTACCGATATCAAAGAGAGACAGAGAATGTTTGGAAAAGGTGGTATGGGCAACCTAATGAAGCAAGCCCAGCAGATGCAAGAGCGTATGCAAAAGCTTCAAGAAGAAATTGCTAACATGGAAATCACTGGTGAGTCTGGTGCTGGCCTTGTTAAGGTAACCATCACTGGTAGCCACAGTGTACGTCGCGTTGAGATCGATGAGAGCTTGATGGAAGACGACAAAGAGATGCTAGAAGACCTGATTGCTGCAGCATTTAACGATGCAGCGCGTCGCGTTGAAGAGACTCAAAAAGAGAAAATGGCTTCAGTAACTGGCGGAATGCAACTTCCACCAGGCATGAAGATGCCATTCTAATCAGAGTCTAAAAATATGCGCACCAGTAATATGCTGGAGCAATTAATGGAGCCTTGCGTTGTCTACCTGGGGTGGGTCCCAAGTCGGCACAACGTATGGCCTTTCATTTATTGCAACGAGACAGAAGCGGAGGGGTGAAACTGGCCGATGCTCTGAGTCAGGCGATGACAGAAGTAGGGCATTGCAGCGAGTGTCGCACCTTTACCGAACACGATGTGTGTAATATCTGTAGCAACCCTAAGCGTCAGGAAAGCGGTCAGATCTGCGTGGTAGAGAGCCCAGCAGATATAGCAGCGGTTGAGGCAACAGGTCAATACTCGGTCTTTACTTTGTTTTGATGGGGCACTTGTCCCCACTTGATGGCATAGGTCCGAGCGATATTGGCTTAGACAACTTAGATTTTCGTCTGCAACAGGGTGGTATCAATGAGGTTATCTTGGCTACCAACCCAACGGTTGAGGGAGAAGCGACGGCGCAATACATAGCCGAGCTTTGTCAGCTAAACCAGATCAACGCATCACGAATCGCTCACGGCGTGCCTGTGGGTGGTGAGCTTGAGTTGGTTGATGGTACAACCCTTTCTCATTCTTTGATGGGACGTCACAAGCTTTAACTGTCAGATACTGAAAAGCCGCTTCATTGAAGCGGCTTTTTTACGTGTGGGAGCTATTATTCTTTGCCAGCTACCGCCTTATAGACAACCGCACCTATAATCCACCTATGATAGGCGCCACCCAGAATAGCCACAATTGACTCAGGCATAATCACCGACAAACACTGCAACACCTGTGCTTCGTGCTGGGTTAACCGAGGTATTAGTGACTGGGATACTGATAAGGTGAATCAAGGTCAGACAGAGGCCGATTGCAAGTGGAGCGAATCCAGCAGGAGCTCGGCTATCGGTCGCGCCCATGATCACAAACAAGAACACAGCCGTTAGGACGATCTCAGTTACCAAAGCCGCTGTCATGCCATAGCCATCTGGTGAGTAGTCGCCATAGCCATTGGTTGCAAAGCCACCTATATCCGCGCCCGCTTTACCTGTTGCGATAACGTACAGCACGCCACCTGCGATAATACCGCCGATTACCTGCGCCACTATGTACGGCACTACATCCTTGGTTTCGTGGCGACCGCCAGCCCAAAGGCCAATCGTTACTGCTGGATTGAGATGACAGCCAGAGATATGGCCGATGGCGTAAGCATGGTCACGACTGTGAGACCAAATGCCAGTGATACGCCCACGAATGCGATTCCTAGGTCAGGAATGCCTGCGGCCAGAACGGCACTACCACACCCGCCGAGCACTAGCCAAAAAGTGCCGATGACTTCTGCCAAGTATTTATTCATAAGTCGTCCTTTGTAACTGATTGAATAATCGAATTAAACATAGACGTTAAATGAAAAAATGGACAAGGCTTGGTGATAATTAAACCAAACGAGTTTTAGGTCAGTGTCTCTAGCTCGGTAAGGATCTCAATAGCTTGAGTGCTGTTGTCGCCACATACCCATTTGGCAGCCTTAAAGCTATGACAAACCGCAGGGCGTTCATCTTTACCAAATAGCTTACACAGATTGTCGTCTGTCAATTGTTTGCATCGCTCACCAGCTGGTTTGCCATGAGGATGTAAGGGGAACGAGCTTGAAATACTAGGCGCAATACAGCATGCACCGCAATGAAGTCGACATTCCATATTGTTTACCTAAGAGCTTGCTTGTTGAAATTGAGGGTGAATTATCGACAAATTGACCATAATTGAAAGGGCTTTATGGAAATTAATTGAAATCCTTGCTTGCTTGCCTTTTGTGCATGAAATAGGTATAAAACGCGCCCACGCAGTAAATTTTAGGTATCACTATGTCCACTCCATTCTGGCAATCCAAATCTCTAGAGCAAATGAGCGAACAGGAATGGGAAGCTTTGTGCGATGGTTGTGGTAAATGTTGCCTGCACAAACTTATGGATGAAGACAGTGACGAGGTTTACTATACCAACGTGGCATGTAGCTGGTTAAATAGTAAAACCTGCAGCTGTAAGGACTATCCAAACCGTTTTGAGTCTGGCGAGGAGTGCCTAAAGCTGACTCGAGATAAGGTTGATGAGTTTAACTGGTTGCCTGAAACCTGTGCCTATCGCTTACTGTCGGAAGGTAAAGAGTTGCCAGAGTGGCATCCGCTTATCACGGGCTCTAAATCAGCAATGCACTCAGCGGGCGAAAGTGTGCGCAATAAAGTGGTCTATGAGATCGATGTAGTGGATTGGGAAGATCACATCCTAAATCACCCAAATCGCTAACGCTCTTTTTTAGACGCAATCTCACATCCAGAATGGCCATTCACATGCGGATGGCTATAGTCCCCACCACCGTGGCCTGATGTTCCGACACTCTGCTTTGGCAGGGGGAGTACTAACAGTTGATACTCAACAAAGGGCGAGTTGCTGGTGTCGCCAATTTCGGTAACTGGTGTGATTAGCGCTATGTTAGTCTCAGGTGACCGCTTCTTTAGCGAATAGGCAATGCCGTCACCATTCTCCACATGAAACTTACCAGCGGTGTGCATCACATGTGCGCCCGGGTTTTGTTTAAGGTGATTCGCTATGCTCTCGGCCATGGTTTCGTCCCAAGATACTTGAGCGGCATACATGTTCTCTACCATCTTACCTTCCATGCCCTGCATCAAGGTCATGAACTGCGCTTTATAAGGGCGATCTGAGGTATCAAGCTTAGCGGCAACAAACTTCTTATCTTTTCGAGACAACTGCTTTATATAACTAGGGCCGACCTGACCAATGCAGTGAACGATATCTCGCGGTGCATTGGCTGCAATTACCCTTCTTTGTGCCACCTTTGCCTGTTCAATGAGAGCCCGGTAGTCACTGGTGTAATTTGGCCAAGCGCGACCGTGCGCAATCAAGGCTCGTTCTCCAATCTCATCTTCGAGATATTGATCCAATGTGCTCTGAGCGGGTCGGCTAAACTGCTCCATCGAAAGATCTGTTTTTGGGTTCTTTTCAAGAAGGGCTTTGTAGAGGTCTGATTGAAATCTATGAACGGCAGAGTGAGAGTGCCATTCTCCAACAAGAATAACCTGATGATCAGCGATCGCCTTGGTCGCGTCCTCAAGAGTGACGGTTTCACCGCTTGGCGTTAGAAGTTGGTATTCGAAAAAGGTTTGTGGCGCAGAAAAAGCAGTGGATGTACTGCACATCAGAATAGAAAACCAAGCTAGCCTTTCATCACACACTCCCTTTTGATGATTCCTCAAAAGGATAGTACGGCTTTGACTGGTAAAAAGGCTAGCAGGTCAGAATTTAATCTTTTTATATCGAGAGATCACGAAGTCAGCCTCACACAAAAACTGCTCGCTATCTGCAAGGCTAGCTCGAAGTTCATCCGATGCCTTCCAAGCAAATGGTGTCATTTGTAATAATTGTAGACCCGAGCCACTTTCTAGTGCCATTTCATAGTGGAGAGGGGTTTGATCGACGAGAGCGAGTGTGTTGAACTTTTCGGTTTCATCCTGATGTGGGCGTACGGTTTCGTAGATACGCTCTCTTAGTTGATATAGATGCCTTTCACCTGGGGTTACTGAGATGAGCACCCCGCCAGGTTTTAGGCAGCGAAGCAGCTCCTCTTCGCTCGATGGCGCATACACCTTAACGATCACATCTAGGCTATTGTCTGCAAAGGGTAGGCGATAGCTGGAGGCCACGCTGAAATCGCACTCTATATAGCGTTTTGAGGCGTAGCGCACGGCAACCTTGGAGATGTCGAGCCCGTATACCTTTGCTGTTTCTGGAAGAGCCTTGCGAATGCCATCTGTATAGTAGCCTTCACCGCAGCCATATCTAAAAGGGTAATGTTCTCACTACCTGATACTGAGCCCATAGCGACCTTTGCAAGTGTCTCACTCAGTTTGGCATAGTGCCCGGTTTCGAGAAATTCTCTTCGAGCCTGCATCATCTCTTTGCTATCGCCCGGATTCTTAGAGTGCTTGTGGTTGGCAGGCATCAGGTTCACATAGCCTTCTTTAGCCAGATCAAAGCTGTGTCTGTTTCCACAACTGAATGTGCGGTCATTAAGGGTCAAGGGTGAGGCGCAAATAGGCAGATATAGTGCATACGGGACTCGATTCGATAGCAGAGCGCCTAGTATACGGATTTACGCTCGATTTTAAATATTGTCGAGATCATCTAGAAGTTGCTGAGCTCTGTTAAGGACGGCTGTTTGCTGCCCCACATCTTGTTTATCCCAGTTTCGATACACCATATTCATTCGAGGGTTCTTCACTAGAATTTCCCGATGCCTCTGCATGAAGTGCCAATACAGACTGTTGAGCGGACAGGCGGTTTGATCGAGTTTTTGCTTCACGTTGTAGTGGCAATCTCCACAATAATCGCTCATCTTGTTGATGTAGTTACCACTGGCCGCATAAGCCTTTGAGCCGACTATACCGCCGTCAGCAAACTGGCTCATACCTCGAGTATTAGGCAGTTCCACCCACTCGATAGCGTCTATATAGATAGACAAGTACCACTCATCAACTTGCTCAGGTTCTATCCCTGCCAGCATACAAAAGTTGCCTGTTACCATCAGGCGTTGAATATGGTGAGCGTAAGAGAACTCTAGGCTTTGGCTAATTGCCTGTTTTTGGCAGTTCATCTTGGTATCGCCATCCCAAAACCACTTTGGTAGGTCTCTGTTGGCCTTGAGAAAGTTTAGGGTTTTGTACTTAGGCATATGGTCCAATAAAGACCGCGAATAAACTCTCGCCAACCTAGGATCTGCCTAACAAAGCCCTCTATTTGCGCGAGGGAAATATCGGGATTGTTTCTGTAATGTTCAATGGCAGTTTGTATCACCTGCATGGGATGGAGCATTTTGGTGTTCATCGAAAACGACAGCCTAGCGTGATACAAACTCCACTGTTTGTTACCGAATATGCCATTGCCTTTGTCTGTCATTGCGTCTTGGTAACGCCCAAAGTTGACTAGACAGTGGCGACAAAAAAGTCTAGCAGTTGCATCGATTGCTCCCGATTCACTGGCCATAACAAAGTGTCAGTGCCTTGGCCTATGCTGTGGATCTGATGCCTTGCGATTCTTTGGTTTATCTCTGTAACTTCGTTGCTAAAGAGTAACGGTTCAGGGAGCTCATCTATGGCACCTTTGGAGAGTTTCTGACGATTATCTGTATCGTAATTCCATTTCCCTCCTTCAGGCTCGCCCTCATTATCAAGTAGGATCTGATACCTTTTACGCATCTTGCGATAAAAGGTTTCCATGCGCTGTTTCTTATCTTGATTGAAGTAATCGGTAAGCTCTTCAAAGCCCACCAAAAAATGCTCGTTACTGGTTCTGTGAGTGCCAATTCCGAGTTTGTTGAGTTCTAACTCGAGCCTACTCATCTGCTCTAGTAGGCGATACTCATCGGCTTGCTGGTATTCAAACACTTGAATCTGCTTTTGTGCGCAGATGTGCAAGATAAGTTCGGTCAGGGAGAAACCTATAGTGTCGTCGAGAGTTAGATGAAGGGTTTGATGTCCTGCTTGTTGCAGAGCGGATGCGAATCCATGCATAGCGCCGAAGAAGGCCTGTATCTTTTGGATGTGATGGGGAACGTAGGTGGCTTCTTGGTGCAGTTCCGCGATGAGATAAAGGGTATTGCTGTCTTGCTCCTGGTACCAAGAGTGATGAGCGTTTAACTGGTCACCGAGTATGAGGCGCAGCCTGGTGACTGAATCTGGAATAGAGCTAAGTTTATTTTGAAGCATAAGCAGAACAATCCGACTAAAAACAAAAGTTTAGACGAGTTTGCTCTGCCTATGGATCAACTAGATGGAAACGATCTTAGTTGATAGGGTGTGGCTCTCACCTGGAGCAAGCTCAGTGCCTGATTCTAGGTCTTTTGCCCACTGACATGCCTCAATGCAAAGCATGGTCTTAAAGCCATCGTTTTGCATGTCGCCCATAGATTCCGCGCTTGTGCCCAAGGATTCCAAAGAACGGCTGAGTTTGCGCCGCCATTACTGACCTGAATGCGACGCTCGAAACCCGCATCAGAGAGCTCAATGCTTGCTTCTGGCTTAGTGTAGATTCGGTCTATGCTGTCGGTTAACACTAGCGTATCGCCACCTTGCGTCAGTGCGCCATTGTTTAGGCTATCGATGTACTCACCGCCCATACCACGGGTTTCGACCTTGGTGATGTCTGAAACATTAAGGTAGGTGTGAAGTGCTCCTGAGAACTTCCAAGGGGCCTCGTCTGTATTTTGCATGGTCAGAGAAACGGTAAGCTCATCACCAATTTGAATATCTAGGAAAAGCTCAAACTTGTGAGGCCAGATTGCAAATGTTTCTTGGCTGTCGGTTAGGCCTAGACGAAGCATCACACCTTCATCGTTCTCTCTGTGCTCAACCAATTTCCATTCATTGCTCGTGCGGCAGAAACCGTGTGCTGGGGTTGCCATGCGTGCAAACCAAGGCCAGCAAACTGGGATACCACCACGAAGGGCTGTGGCACCGTCGTATTTTGCTTCTGCGCTCATCCAGATGGTTTCTGGTTTGCCCTCTGGAATATAGGAAAGCAGATGACCGCCAAACAGAGAAACAGCGCACTTTGCTTTTGGATGCATGACGCGGATGATTTTGACGTTATCTTTTTGGGCTGTGGTGACGCAGTCTGAGAGGGCAGTTAGGGTAGGTAATTGATAATAATCCATTGTTTTACCTCGATATAAAAACAAAAAAGGCGACTCGAGAGCCGCCTTTTCAAAATTCATACGCTAATTGCGCATCCTAAGAAATTACTTAGAGATGTGTGCGATTAGGTCTAGAACTTTGTTTGAGTAACCGATTTCGTTGTCGTACCAAGATACAACTTTAACGAAGTTGTCAGTTAGAGCGATACCAGCTTTAGCATCGAATACTGAAGTTTGAACTTCGCCGATGAAGTCTTGAGAAACAACTTGGTCTTCAGTGTAACCTAGAACACCTTTTAGCTCGCCTTCAGAAGCTTCTTTCATTGCTGCACAGATAGCTTCGTAAGATGCACCTTCTTTAAGGTTAACAGTTAGGTCAACTACAGAAACGTTAGCAGTTGGTACGCGGAAAGCCATACCAGTTAGTTTGCCGTTTAGCTCAGGAAGAACAACACCTACAGCTTTAGCTGCACCAGTTGATGATGGGATGATGTTCTGAGAAGCACCACGACCGCCACGCCAGTCTTTAGCAGAAGGACCGTCAACAGTCTTCTGAGTAGCAGTAGTAGCGTGAACAGTAGTCATAAGACCAGACTCGATGCCGAACTTGTCGTTAAGAACTTTAGCGATTGGCGCTAGGCAGTTAGTAGTACAAGAAGCGTTAGAAACGATGTCTTGACCAGCGTAAGTGCTGTCGTTAACGCCCATTACGAACATTGGAGTAGCGTCTTTTGAAGGACCAGTTAGAACAACTTTCTTAGCACCTGCAGTGATGTGCTGACGAGCAGTTTCGTCAGTTAGGAAGATACCAGTTGCTTCAGCTACAACGTCAACACCGATTTCGTCCCACTTAAGGTCCGCTGGGTTGCGCTCTGCAGTAACACGTACAGTCTTACCGTTAACGATTAGGTTGCCGTCTTTTACTTCAACAGTGCCGTTGAAACGACCGTGAGTTGAGTCGTACTTAAGCATGTATGCCATGTAATCTACGTCGATTAGGTCGTTGATACCTACTACTTCGATGTCATTACGCTCAACTGATGCACGGAAAACGAAACGGCCGATACGACCAAAACCGTTAATACCTACTTTGATAGTCATTATAGTTGCTCCACAACTTATTTCTGATTAAAGATAAACTGGTAGTAAAATTACAAAACTCAGTTTTCAACCGCAATAGATAATCGTGTTTAATTTGTTTAAAGTCAAAAAAACAGTGTTCTTTAACACCTAGTAAAATCAAGCGGTTGAATTATATGCATGTGATTGGTGATTTATTCACCTATTCAAATTTGCGTAACAAATTTTCATAATTTATTTCGCAAACTTTTAGCACATTCACATAAGTGGAACAAAGTATGTGCTACAACCTTTCACTAGGCAAGTACAAAATCCTCAATGACAGATTGCTGTAATAAAACCATCATGAGCAAGATAGAAAAATCCCAGTCTGAGTGGCAGAACGAACTGACTGCCGACCAATTCCACGTATGCCGAGAGCAGGCACAGAGGCCCCGTTTAGCGGTAAGCTACTGCATAATAGAGAAACAGGTGACTACCTTTGCACCTGCTGTCAGTCCTTGTTGTTCAAATCTGAAAACAAGTACGACTCTGGTTGTGGCTGGCCGAGCTTCGATGCGCCGGCCGATAAAGAGTCGATTCGATACCTAGAAGATCATTCCCATGGAATGCACCGTATTGAGATCAGATGTGCAAACTGTGACAGTCATCTCGGTCACGTATTTCCAGACGGGCCGCAAAGTACCGGAGAGCGCTACTGCGTAAACTCCATATCCCTAATTTTTAATAACGAACAAGGCACCAAGCAGGGCTAAAAGTGTTACGTTATTTTATTACAAGGCATTCAAGGAAGTAAGCAAACATGAGTAGACCTAGCCTAGAAGAGATGGTCAACGCCATCACCCCTGAAGCGTATGATAGATTATTGTACGCGGTTGAAACGGGTCGTTGGCCAGAAGGTGCCGAACTAAACGAAGCGCAGCGCGCCCATTGCCAGCAAGCAGTGATGCTGTATCAGAGTAAACACAACTCTGATGCCCAGCATATGACTATCGATAAAGAGGGAGAGATTGCCTTCAAGTCCAAGTCTGAGCTAAAGAGGCAGTTTGTAGAAACGCCTATCACAAAAGTTAAGGTATAAAAAATGGGGCTGCTTAGCCCCATTTTCTTTTTAGTGGCTCATTTCGCCACGCAGGATCTTTTGCATCTCTTGCTTTATTTCTTCGTAGCTAAGTCCTTTGCTAAGAAGGTAATGCAGCTTAGCCAGCGCCGCCTCGTGCGTCATATCGTAACCGCTAATAACTCCAGCATCAGCCAGAGCACACCCAGTCGCGTAGCCACCCATGTTCACCTTACCTGCAAGGCATTGGGTTAGGTTTACCACAATCACGCCTCGCTCAGAAGCCTCTTTAAGGTGCGCAAGCAGCTCTGGATTTTGCGGTGCATTGCCTACGCCAAAGGTCAGCAGGATCATGGCATTAACCGGCTGGCGCAATGTGTTGCGGATCACCTCGTGAGAGATACCAGGGTACATGGTAATCACACCGATTGGTTGAGGTGTGATCGGGTGCACCTTGAACTCGCCATCTGGCTTTTTGTCTACCTCAGCATTCGGACTTACCTGGATGTTGATACCCGCTTCTAGAAGTGGCGACAGGTTTGGAGAGGTAAATGCCGAGAAACCATCCGCGTGTGATTTAGTACTGCGGTTGCCACGCATTAACTGATTATTGAAGAACAAGGTTACTTCATTGATAGGGTAGTTAGCAGCAATGTGCAGTGCATTAAGAAGATTCGCTTGGCCGTCTGAGCGAAGCTCTGCCAATGGGATCTGTGAGCCTGTCACAATTACTGGCTTGCCTAGGTTCTCAAACATAAACGATAGTGCAGACGCGGTGTACGCCATGGTGTCGGTGCCATGCAAGATCACGAAGCCGTCGTATTTGTCGTAGTTGGCCTTGATGTCGTCAGCAATCTGTTGCCAGTCCGCCGGTGACATATCCGAAGAGTCAATCAGTGGGGCGTACTCATGGATGGTGTACTCAGGCATTTCTGGGCGGTTGAATTCAGGCATAGCCGCTAGCTGAGATTCCATGAAACCTGCCACAGGTACATAGCCGTTCTCCGACTTTTGCATTCCGATAGTGCCGCCCGTGTAGGCGATATAGATGTGTTTACGTTGAGATTGGGAGGCTGACATAAAAGGTTAATTTACTAGTGAGGTGTTGAGCCGAAGTATAACTAAATTCGTAATTCAAGTAACCCTAGCGAGCTAGAGAAGTGTGAGTACCGAAACTTGGCAGTGTTAACACCGTTGATGTGAACTTTTCCAAGTTGCCTTGCTTTGAAACTTGGCTCAGAGATGACCGGGAGCGTGCTTTGAATTTTATCCAACGTTTGAGTTTGTCTGCACTGCTGTTTAGCCCTGCGGCAGTGAGCGGGCAGTGGACTGTGGAGATAGGGGCGTTTTATGCGTTTTCTGACACTGACTGGTCCACATCCTCACCAAATGGGAGTGGATCAAGAGAGGTAGACTTTGAGTCCGATCTGCTTTTAGAAGAAAAAACGACACTACCTTATTTCAACCTTACCTATGTGTTTAACGACCGCCATGCGATCTACTTCGATTGGCGTCGATTACATCGTGATTCCAGTCTTTCTTTGATAACCGAAGCGTTTGAAATAACTACCGGCGGACAGACCTATGTAGCCCAAGTCGGCGCAGATATAGCGACTTCTCTGGAGTTCGATATCTATCAGTTCAACTACCAATATCGTTTTTATAAGGCAGACCAGTTTTCGTCTGAGCTGATGCTAGGTTTGCATGTGATTGATTTGAACCTTGAGCTAGAAGGGGAGCTGCGCCTAGAGACCGATGCCGTCAATGGCAATGCATCGGTCGATAGAAACATCTTCAGTGATCTGACTGCGCCTCTGCCCAATCTTGGTCTGGGCATGGAATACATATTGGGACCAGATTGGCTGTTAGATGCTAAAGCGCAAGCCTTCTACATTAGCTTCGATGAATTTTCTGGCTTTTTGTATGAGCTGGGTGCGGGCGTCAGTTATTCGCTATTGGACGATTTGTCCGTAAAAGCCTCTTACAGCTACTTCCAAATCGATCTGGATTACGTCAGTAACAGCAGAGATGTGGATGTGAATTATCAGTTCCACGGACCTATGTTGTCGCTACTGTACGACTTTTAGCGTTAAGCATAAAAAACACGCCACAGATTGGCGTGTTTTTATTATCGGCTTACTGTACCTGACAGGGTAGGCAGAGAGTGTAGTAACCGTTAGGGTCATTAAACTGCTGCATCAAGCTCAGGTCTTGCTGCATCTGAGTTGCTACTGGTACTAATGGCTCTGGGATAATGCTCTGTATATCCAAGCCAGCGCTGACCATGACACGTTTGCCTAGATCACGAATAAACTTCTGAGCTGGAGTGAGCGATTTCTCAAGCCAGTTCAGCTTGTACTCTTCTATGCTGGCAAGCTCTGCCGCGCGAGCAATGGCATCATCGAAGTCACCTATTGTGTCTACTAGGCCTCGCTCTACTGCATCTTGGCCAGTCCAAACTCGACCTTCTGCGATCTTCTCTACTTGATCAGCACCCAGGTCGCGATTGTCTGCTACCAGGTTGGTAAATCGGCGATACCCGTTTTCGATACCCAGCTGCATCGCTTGCTTGGTGACATCGTTGAGGCCAGTTACCGCACCCACACCTGAGAATGGCGAAGTGCCTATGCCATCTGCGTAGATGCCGTATTTGTTAAAGCCTTTCTCAAAGGTAGTGATAACGCTAAAGATACCAATAGAGCCGGTGAGCGTGGTTGGCTGGGCGAAGATTTCATCTGCTGACACAGAAATCCAGTAACCACCAGAGGCCGCAAGGCTAGACATAGAAACGACCACAGGTCGACCAGTCTCTTTAAATGCCACGAGCTCATCGCGAATTACCTCTGAGGCGAACGCACTACCACCCGGGCTATCAACACGAAGCACTAAGGCCTTTATATCTTTATCTTGGCGGGCTTTACGGATAAGCGCAGCGGTTGTGTCGCCGCCAACGGAGTTGCGTTGTTGCTGTCCATCCATAATGGCACCACTAGCAACCACCACAGCAATCTCATCTTTGGCTGTATTCGGCTCAGGGTTCATATCTGCACGATAGCGGTAATAACTGACTGAGTTAAAACCATCTTTATCATTCCCACCAAACTGCTCAATAAGCGATTTACGCACTTGTTGGCGGTTTGCTAGCTCATCCACAAGACCCGATTGCATCGCAAGTTGCGCTAGGTTGCCATCCGCCTTCTTGAAGTCTCGGATAAAGGAATCCGCACTCGGATTTAGAACCGAACTTTCAATGCCGCGGTTTTGCGCCACATCATTTACATAAGCACCCCATAGCTGCTTTAACCATACGGTCGCCGCCTCTTTAGCTGGAGCCGACATATCGTTGCGTGTAAAGGGTTCAACGGCTGACTTATAGGTACCAACCTTAAACACATGGGTGTTTACATCTAGATTTTCTAGAAGGGTCTTGTAGTACAACGAGTAAGAACTGTAACCGCGAAGCAAGACGCCACCATCTGGAGCGAGGTAAACCTTGTCTGCGTAGCTGGCTAGGTAGTACTGGCTCTGGTTATAGAAGTCACCCACGGCAATAACAGGCTTTCCGGATGCCTTAAATTCATTGATCGCTTTAGCAATATATCTCAGCTTGGTGAGGTTGGTTTCTGGCATCTTCTTCAGGCTAAGTACTAAGCCTGAAATGTTGTCGTCTTGGCCTGCATGGCGAACCGTCTCAACAATATCGAAAAGGACATTTTCACGGGGTCTGTCTTGACCCAGTAGTGATTCGGTAAGCGAGTCCATCGGATTGACGAACTGCGTTGTTCGACAATGGGACCAGACAGATTCAACACTAATGCTTCCGGATCTTTCTGCTCTGGTTCTGGGGCCTTAGAGTCCATTCCAGTAAAGCTGAAATACACGATG
This sequence comes from Vibrio sp. JCM 19236, assembly GCA_000830455.1. Classification (GTDB taxonomy): domain Bacteria; phylum Pseudomonadota; class Gammaproteobacteria; order Enterobacterales; family Vibrionaceae; genus Vibrio. The sequence continues at coordinate 24,835 of BBSB01000010.1, read as the reverse complement.
GCTAGGGCTGCAAAAAATAGCAAATTGGTGAGAGCGAGACGGATGAATGTGATGATCTTCCATATGCCCTTGAATATTTTGCCGATGAAGCGAAATACTTTTTTCATAGTTTACCCGTCTTGATCCTTTCCAAGCTCAATAAAAGAGGGTGGATGTTATATGACAACTCTAAGGTCACCAAGGTATAGAGACTTAGGTTCCATTAAAGAGTTCAATAAAATCATAGGTCTATACACACTTCACCTCAAGCACCTGACTCTTTTAGTTACGAATTTTACTCAACTCCGTATCAAGTAGATAAGTGCATGGCCTCTGTTGCAGAAATGTAAAATTTAAGTTGCCAACTCAAAATTGGCGTTTTATTGTGGTCTGACCAGGTTAGGAATTAGGAAAGGAATCTGTATGTACTCTCACTTGCTACAACCGCTTGATCTTGGCTTCACTCAACTGCGCAACCGAGTCTTAATGGGCTCAATGCACACAGGCTCGAAGATAGTGCCTCTGGCCTTGCGAAACTGGCAGCCTTTTATGAAGAGAGAGCGAAAGGGGGAGTTGGGCTGATAGTTACTGGCGGTTTTTCTCCAAATCTGAGAGGGCGCCTTTATCCTACCGCGGCTCAATTTAGCCGTTCTAAACATGCTGAATCCCATAAAATTATCACTGAAGCAGTACATAAACACGACGGAAAGATCTGTCTACAGATCCTCCATGCGGGTCGTTATGGTTACCACCCGCTCGCCCAGAGTTCCACACCCGCAAAAGCGCCGATCGCGCGCTTTGCGCCAAGTGAAATGAGTACTAAGCAGGTACTCGGCACCATCGAAGATTTCGCCAATAGCGCCAAGCTTGCCCAAGATGCGGGTTATGATGGCGTTGAACTGATGGGCTCTGAAGGATATTTGATTAATCAGTTTATCTGCCAAAGAACGAATCAAAGAGAAGATGAGTGGGGCGGAGAGTATGAAAATCGAAAACGCTTCCCGATTGAGATAGTTAAAGCGGTACGGCAGAAGGTTGGTTCAGATTTCATCATAGTATTCCGTCTTTCCATGCTGGATCTGGTTGAAGAGGGAAGTACACTCGATGAAGTCATTGAGCTTGCAAAAGACCTTGAGCAGGCGGGTGTAACTATTATCAATACGGGGATTGGCTGGCATGAAGCGCGTATCCCAACTATAGCCACCTCAGTGCCACGCGGCGCATTTACTTGGGTGACTGAGTTGGTGAAACCCCATGTCACCATTCCAGTTGTGACTACTAACCGAATCAACAATCCAGAGCAGGCCAATGAGGTTATTAGCTCAGGTAAAGCGGACATGGTTTCCATGGCGCGTCCTTTCCTCGCCGACCCTGAGTTTGTGATTAAGGCTCAAAATGATCAAGCACATCTCATCAATACCTGTGTGGGGTGCAATCAGGCGTGTCTGGATAATGCATTTAAGGGCTTGAGAGCGAACTGTATGGTCAATCCTCAGCCTGCTATGAAACAGAGCGAGTCATCCACAAATCCAATACACAGAAACGAGTAGCGGTTGTGGGGGCTGGTCCCGCGGGGCTCAGTGCCGCGCTCTATTGCGCCAAGCGCGGTCATCAGGTGGACTTGATTGAAAAGAGCGATCGCATTGGCGGTCAGTTCCGCCTAGCGCTTCAGATCCCTGGAAAAGAAGAGTTTCGTGAAACCATCCGTTATTTCGCCAATCAGCTTTCTGAGCATGGGGTGAATGTTCTTTTGAACATGGAAGCGACCGAGCAGGTGCTCAGTGAATATGACGAAGTAGTGCTCGCAACCGGCGTTGTTCCCCGCGAAATCAATATCCCTAATAGCGGAGACGGCCCTAAGGTGTATGACTATCAAACCGTCATTCGCGAGAAAACCTATCTTGGGCAAAAGGTCGCCATCGTTGGCGCGGGTGGAGTAGGTGTTGACCTTGCGTCCATGCTAACCGAACCATCGCAGCACTCATTAGATGAGTGGCTAAATGATTGGGGTATAGATAAGCAGTATCAGCACGCGGGTGGCTTGTATCCTTTCCCAGAGATCAAATCCTCAACTGAGGTTTGGTTGCTTCGTCGCAAGCCTGGCACTGTAGGTAAAGGCCCGGGTAAAACCACAGGTTGGATACACAGAGCGACCCTACAAAAGCGTGGTGTTCATCTCCTATCAGGTGTGAGTTACGAGAAAATAGACAAGTTAGGGCTACACGTTACAGTAGAAGGAGCTAAAGAGGTTCTGGATGTAGACAGTGTGGTTATCTGTGCAGGTCAGGTATCGGTAAGACCGTTTGAGTCTCACTGGGAAGGGCGCACGGTTCATGTTATCGGTGGTGCCGATGAAGCCGGTGAACTCGATGCAGTTCGAGCTATCAGGCAAGGCTTCGAAATCGCGACACAGATCTAGCGACAAGGGTTACTTGAGAATTATTTGCATGTAGAATCGAAGGGTAAAACATTAAATAATTCAAAGGACTGTAAATGGACGCTATCGATCTGCTGTTAAATCGTCGCTCTATTGCGAAACTCACCGCACCTGCACCAAGCGGTGAGATTCTGGAAAATATTATCAAAGCGGGTATGAGAGCCCCAGACCATGCTGGTCTCACTCCATGGCGATTTGTGATAAGCGAAGGTGAAGGGCTTCAAAAGCTGGCAAACATCTTGGTTGATGCTGCGAAAAAGTCGGATGCGGAGTTAGCGGTTGTTGAGAAGCTTTCGAACGCCCCTTTCAGAGCGCCTATGGTGATCACGGTTATAGCTAAGACAAGGCCACATCCGAAAGTGCCTGAATTTGAACAATATTTGTCTGCAGGGTGTGCCGTTCAAGGCATGCAGATGGCGGCGATGGCGCAGGGATTCCAAGGCTTTTGGCGTTCAGGAACTTGGATGTTTGATAAAAATGTTGAACAAGCTTTTGCCTTGAGGGCAATGATAAGATCGTCGGCTTTCTTTATTTAGGCACTCCAGAATGCGTTCCAGCAAAAACTCCAGAGCGAGATATCTCAAAGTTCGTTGAATATCTCTAACTAATGATGGATACTGGATAAAATAACAGTATCCATTTTTGTTTGTATGTCTCGACTCTTCATTGCCGAAAAACCTAGCCTTGGGCGAGCAATCGCTTCTGCACTTCCAAAACCGCACAAGAACCAACAAGGGTTTATTGAGTGCGGGAATGGCGATGTTGTCACCTGGTGTATCGGTCACCTGTTAGAGCAGGTCATGCCAGAAGAGTACGATGAGCGCTACAAGAGTTGGTCTATGGACCACCTCCCTATCGTGCCGCAGACATGGAAGCTCAAGCCGCGCAAAACCGCCTCAAAACAGCTTACCGTTGTTAAGAAACTGGTCAAAAAACACAAGCAATTAATTCATGCTGGAGACCCAGACCGAGAGGGGCAACTCTTGGTGGATGAGGTGATTGATTATTGCAAGGTAGCCAATAGCGAGAAGCAATCCATGCAACGCTTGCTGATCAGTGACTTGAACTTATCAGCTGTAAAGCGCGCTCTTGGTCAGATGCAATCCAACTCCAGTTTTATCCCTTTGTCCGTCTCAGCCTTGGCGCGCTCCAGAGCCGATTGGCTTTATGGCATGAATATGTCCCGCGCTTATACCTTGCTGGGTAAGCAGGCTGGCTACAATGGCGTGTTGTCAGTGGGCCGTGTGCAGACACCTGTCCTGGCTTAGTAGTAAGGCGTGATAGAGAGATTGAAGCCTTTGTGCCGAGAGATTTCTTTACCCTAGATGCACTTATTCCCTATGGTAGTCCTGAGCAAGATATTAAAGCGCGCTGGGTGCCAAGCGAGGCGTGCCAAAAATGGCTTGATGAAGATGGTCGGGTATTGAGTTTAGCCCTGGCTGAGAATGTGGCGAATCGCATTAAAGATAAACCTGCCAAGGTTGTAGATTCTCAGCAGAAGCAAACCAAACAGAGTGCGCCGCTTCCTTATTCACTAAGTGCCCTGCAGATAGATGCCTCAAAGCGCTTTAATATGAGTGCGCAGATGGTGTTGGATATCTGTCAGGCCTTGTACGAAAAGCACAAGGTAATCACCTATCCACGCTCGGATTGTCGCTACCTTCCTAAAGACCATTTCAAAGAAGCGGCTTCGGTTACTAGGGCTATTCAGGGCCTAGCGCCGGAACTTTCTAAAGCGGTCAGCGAGGCTAACCTTAGTCTCAAGAGCCGTGCTTGGAACGATAGTAAGGTAGAAGCTCACCACGCATTATTCCTACAGCCAAAGGCTCAGCTTCTCTTTCTGCTAATGAAGCTAAGGTTTATCAGCTCATTGCTACTCAGTACCTGATGCAGTTTTATCCTGCAGCTGAATATGCAGAATCTAAGCTCGAGTTTGAGATAGAGGGAGGCAAGTTTGTCGCCTCTGGTCGTGAGCTTTTAAAACCGGGTTGGAGAGTATTGGTTAGGTCCTCTAAAAAGGAGTCTGATGTCCCATTTGTACCTGCTCTTGAACAAGGACAAATACTGACGTGTCGCGAGGGAGAGATCACCGCAAAGAAGACCGAACCACCAAAACACTTCACTGAAGCAACCTTGTTGCAAGCTATGACAGGGATCGCCAGATTTGTGCAAGACAATGGCCTGAAGAAGATATTGCGAAATACCGATGGACTAGGCACTGAGGCAACTCGCGCGGTATATTGGATACCTTATTTAAGCGAGGCCTGCTTTCAAGAAGTGGTAAATCTGTGCTTAGTACTCAAGCAGGAAAAGGGCTGGTGGATGCGCTTCCAGACATTGCAACCTACCCAGATATGACCGCTCATTGGGAAAGGCAGCTACACGACATGAGTGAAAAGAGGCAAGCCTATGCCCCTTTTATGTCGCAGCTTGAGAGTCAGCTTGATGGCTTGATTGATGGCGTGAAATCGAGTCCAGTACCTGAGTCACTGCGCTCCCTTCCTAAGGTTGAGAAGAAGCCCTACCGTAAAAGGGAGGCAAAGGTCGCACAACTCGCGCCAAGAAAAACTACCAGGGTAAAGGCTGACCGTCGTAGTTGTAGAAACCGCCGGAGTCTTTTTCGGTGACGTTTTCTAGAACCTTTGCTAGCCCTGCCACGGATTCACTCACTGTAATAAGGGCGTTCGGTCCGCCCATGCGGGTTTGAACCCATCCTGGATGAAGAGCAAGTACCGTAAAGCCCTGTTCGTTTAGATCATTGTGGAGGCTCTTTACCACAGAGTTTAAAGCAGCCTTTGAGGAGCGGTAGATATAACCGCCTCCCGAGGTATTCTCAGTAATGCTGCCTACCTTTGAAGAGACGCAAGCAACCTGTCTGACTGAGCTTTTCTTCATCTTTGAATAAAGGGCTTCGACCAGTTTTAAAGGCGCTATGGTATTTACCTCTAGCACCTTTCTCCACTCCTCAACGTCGGTAAAACCGAAGCTGGTGCCTTTAGGCCCGTAATAACCGGCGTTGTTTATCAAGATATCCAGCTGTTCGAATTCATGAGAAAGCTGATGCACAGCGTCATAATCAGTGATTTCTAGCTGCCTTACCTTGAGGTTGTCGTAGGTACCACACAGAGCAAGTAGCTCTTCACTATCCGCGGGACTTCGATAGGTAGCCGTTACCTGAGCGCCGATACGAAGATAGTGTTTGGTCAAACCTAGGCCGATACCTCGGTTTGCACCTGTAATTAGAACTGTGCTCATTGGGCCTCCTATGACTACTTAGGTTGAGCGTCGATACATAAACCATTGATTTCTTGCGACTGTTCACTCATTAGATATAAGTATAGAGGCATGATCTCGAGTGGAGTTTTAAGTAGCATGCTGTCCTCGGCAGGGTAGGCGCTAGCACGCATGGTAGTGCGGGTTGCGCCCGGATTGATAGCGTTGACACGAATAGTGGTATTGCTTAGCTCATCGGCTAAGATCTGCATCATGCCTTCGGTAGCAAACTTAGAAATAGAGTAGGTGCCCCACAGCGCGCGACCATCGTGACCAACGGTAGATGAAGTGAAGATAATTCGTCCCATCTCCGACTTTCGAATAACCGGCAATAACGCCTGAGTCATCAAGAACTGAGCTTTAACGTTGACTTGCATGATCTCATCGAAGGTATCTTCTTCGATCTGGTCGAACTGACTAAGAACGCCCAATAGGCTGGCATTTTGCAGTACGCCATCGAGGCGGCCATATTGACCTTCGATGGTCTCGGCCATATCTACATAGTTTTGCTTGGTTGCGCCCATCATATCTAGCGGGATAATCGCCGGCTCAGCGCCACCTGCTGCCATGATCTCATCATAGGTTTGTTCGAGTTTTTTACTGTGCGGCCAAGCAGCAATACCTGAGCACCGTGCTCAGCAAAAGAGAGAGCTGCTTGTTTGCCAATGCCATCACCTGCACCGGTTAAGAGAATGATTTTGTCTTTCAGTGCGTCTTTAGCAATCGAGTAATCCACAGTTTAATTCCTTGTCGTGCGGTTTTGATTTGTCTCTATGCAGAGTACAATACCTGAATAATCTAAATCAGGGAGAAGACATTGGAATTTTTGTTAGATTACGGGCTGTTTTTGGCCAATTGTTACTTTTGTCGCCGCTATTATCGTGGTGCTTATCGTAGCTAAATCAGCATCGACTAAATCTTCAGCAAAAGGCACGCTAGAAGTCACCAACCTTTCCGAGCAACATCAGCAAAATATTGAACTGATGGAGCATCACCTACACGACGAAGCCTTTATCAAGGCGCGCGATAAAGCGGAAAAGAAAAAGCTTAAGCAAGAGCACAAAGATCGTGAAAAAGAAATCAAGCAAGCGGCTAAAGAGGGTGAGCTAGACGCCAAGCGTAAGCCTCATCTATTCGTCCTTGATTTTGTCGGCAGTATCGACGCCAAAGAAGTTACTAATCTGCGAGAAGAGATCACCGCTATCCTTGCTTGTGCAAGAGAGGGCGATGAAGTGTTGGTTCGTCTCGAATCTGGCGGTGGTATGGTACATGGCTATGGTCTTGCCGCCTCTCAGCTAGACCGCATTAAATCAGCCAATATTCCTCTGACTATCGCAGTAGACAAAGTTGCCGCGAGCGGTGGCTATATGATGGCGTGTGTGGCAGATAAGATTGTCAGCGCACCATTCGCTATCGTTGGCTCTATCGGTGTTATCGCTCAGCTTCCTAACTTTAATAAGTTGCTTAAGAAGAATGATATTGAGTTTGAACAGCTTACCGCTGGTGAGTATAAGCGTACCCTGACCATGTTTGGTGAGAACACAGACAAGGCACGTGAGAAATTCAAACAAGAACTTGAAGAGACTCATGTGTTGTTCAAAGACTTTATCGCTGAGCGTCGCCCTGATCTTGAGCTTGATAAAGTTGCAACAGGCGAGCATTGGTATGGCACACAAGCCCTGGGCCTTGGCCTGATTGATGAGGTAAAAACCTCGGATGATATCGTGGTCGATGCTTGTAAGGATAAAACCGTACTGGCTGTTCACTATGTGCAAAAGAAAAAGCTAACAGACCGATTAGGTAAATCAGCAGCCGATGCTGCTGATGGACTATTGATGAAGTGGATTCAACGCGGCCAGCGTCCTATCGTTTAGTCCTGATAGAAGACGGCTAGCCAGATGGTTTTCTGGTTAGGGTCTGTCCAACACACCTTATGCTTTACTCGGGCGGGAATGTTCAGATGATCTCCCGCCTTCATTTTTTCTATTCGTCCATCTTCGAACTCCAGGTGTCCCTCACCTTGAATAATCAATACCCATTCATGCAGGTCTTGATCGTACCAACCTGACTCGGGGGAGATGTGCCTTCAGAAACAATTCTCTCTATTTTACCGCATTGTGTTCAAGGAGAGAGTTAAACGCTTCTTGCTCAAGCTTTTCCGGTATCGTATCGAATAGATTTTTCACCACTATCTTTCCTTGGTTGAGTGATAAACGAGAGGTATGGAAACGGCAATTTTATGCCCCAGTTTTCCTCGCGAAATGAACCTTTTATCTCTATAATAGGCGCGCTCACAGTGACGTGACATAAAATATACTCGAGTGCTCAGGGAACTAGCCCAATGATTCGAGAATACGCCCGAGCGATCGGGTCGATAAGAAAAAACAAATGGAGCAAGTATGTCCTCTGATTCTCCTGTCGTTACCGTCGATGGCCCAAGTGGGGCAGGTAAAGGCACTTTATGTATGATGTTGGCTGAAAAGCTTGGCTATCAACTACTGGACTCTGGTGCGATTTATCGCGTGCTGGCCCTAGCGGCAATCCACCATGGTGTGGATCTTGAGTCTGAAGATGCTTTGGTACCTCTAGCAACGCATTTGGACGTGCAGTTCATTGCTAAAGGTGACCTAGTACAAGTGATTCTAGAAGGTGAGGATGTGTCGGGTGAACTTCGTCGTGAAGAGACCGGCATGGCCGCATCTAAAGTCGCGGCACTACCGCGTGTTCGTGAAGCTTTGTTGCGTCGTCAGCGAGCGTTTAACACTGAACCGGGTTTGGTGGCAGACGGTCGTGATATGGGAACCGTGGTTTTCCCGAACGCAGTGGCAAAAATATTCCTTGATGCAAGCGCCGAAGAGCGAGCGAAAAGACGCTATAAGCAGTTGCAAGACAAGGGCTTAGAGGTTAGTATTGACCACCTTTTGAGCGAGATCCAAGAAAGGGACTACCGAGACCGCAACCGCGCAGTTGCTCCTCTACGTCCTGCGGAAGACGCTTTAGTGCTTGATTCTACTGAGCTTTCTATTGAAGAAGTGATGGTAGAAGCACTGAAATTTATCGAATCTAAGGTGTCTTGATTCCGGTCAAGATACATGGAACGTTGGTCGCACGGATGATGACTGGCGAATTTATCAACCCCCACGCGGTAGGATGCCCGTGGACGTTTAAATATTGAAGATCAAATAATGACTGAATCTTTTGCTCAACTCTTTGAAGAGTTCCTAAACGAAACTGAATTCCAACAAGGTACTATTGTTAAAGGTACTGTAGTTGCTATCGAAAATGGCTTTGTACTAGTTGACGCTGGTCTTAAGTCTGAATCTGCTATCCCAGCTGAGCAATTCAAGAACGCTGCAGGCGAACTTGAAGTTGAAGTTGGTTCTGAAGTAGACGTAGCTCTAGACGCTGTTGAAGACGGTTTCGGTGAAACTCAACTTTCTCGTGAGAAAGCTAAGCGTCACGAAGCTTGGATCGTACTTGAGAAAGCATACGAAGAAGCTGAAACTGTTGTTGGTATCATCAACGGTAAAGTTAAAGGCGGCTTCACTGTAGAACTAAACGGTATCCGTGCGTTCCTACCTGGTTCTCTAGTAGACGTACGTCCTATCCGTGACACTGCTCACCTAGAAAACAAAGAGCTAGAGTTCAAAGTTATCAAGCTAGACCAGAAGCGTAACAACGTTGTTGTTTCTCGTCGTGCTGTTATCGAATCTGAAAACAGCGTTGAGCGTGATGAGCTACTTGAAACTCTACAAGAAGGCAGCGAAGTTAAAGGTATCGTTAAGAACCTTACTGACTACGGTGCATTCGTTGACCTTGGTGGTGTTGACGGTCTTCTACACATCACTGACATGGCTTGGAAGCGCGTTAAGCACCCTTCTGAGATCGTTAACGTTGGTGACGAGATCCAAGTTAAAGTTCTTAAGTTCGACCGTGAGCGTACTCGCGTATCACTAGGTCTTAAGCAACTAGGCGAAGATCCATGGGTAGCAATCGCTAAGCGTTACCCAGAAGGTCACAAGCTAACTGGTCGTGTTACTAACCTAACTGACTACGGCTGCTTCGTTGAAATCGAAGAAGGCGTTGAAGGTCTAGTACACGTTTCAGAAATGGATTGGACTAACAAGAACATCCACCCATCTAAAGTTGTTAACGTAGGCGACGAAGTTGAGGTTATGGTTCTTGAGATCGACGAAGAGCGTCGTCGTATTTCTCTAGGTCTTAAGCAGTGTAAAGCTAACCCTTGGCAGTCATTCGCTGAAGCGCAAGCTAAAGGCGACAAAGTTACTGGTAAGATCAAGTCTATCACTGACTTCGGTATCTTCATCGGTCTAGAAGGCGGCATCGACGGTCTTGTACACCTATCTGACATCTCTTGGAACGTTGCTGGTGAAGAAGCAGTACGCGAATTCAAGAAAGGTGACGAAATCTCTGCAGTTGTTCTAGCAGTAGACGCAGAGCGTGAGCGTATTTCTCTTGGCGTTAAGCAAATGGAAAACGACCCGTTCAACAACTACTTAGCTGACAACAAGAAAGGTGCTCTAGTTAACGGTACTGTGACTGCAGTAGACGCAAAAGGTGCTACAATTGAACTTGTAGACGGCGTTGAAGGTTACATCCGCGTTTCTGAAGTATCACGTGACCGTATCGAAGATGCGTCTCTAATCCTAAGCGTTGGCGATAACGTTGAAGCGAAGTACACCGGTGTTGACCGTAAGAACCGCGTAATCAACCTATCTATCAAAGCTAAAGATCAAGCGGAAGAGCAAGAAGCAATGGCTTCACTGAACAAGCAAGATGAGTCTTCGTTCGGTAACGCTATGGCTGACGCATTCAAGGCTGCGAAAGGCGAATAATTACTTATTCTAAGTAACTATCGTTAAGAGGGGCCTTATGGCTCCCTTTTTTAATGTTGAAAGAGGGAAACTATGACTAAGTCTGAGTTGATAGAAAGATTGTGTGCAGAACAAACACACCTTTCTGCAAAAGAGATTGAAGACGCAGTAAAAGAAATTATCGAACATATGGCTGAGACTCTAGAAAGCGGTGAACGCATCGAAATTCGAGGCTTCGGCAGTTTCTCCTTACATTATCGTGAACCTCGTGTAGGGCGTAACCCTAAGACTGGTGATCAGGTGGATCTGGAAGGCAAATACGTTCCCCACTTTAAACCGGGCAAGGAATTACGTGAGCGAGTTAACGACAGCTTGTAACTCCCTGTTTTTATAGAAAAGCGGCACCATTTGAGTGCCGTTTTTTATACCAAAAACGAATTTTATCGTACGCGAGTAGGGTAAAAATAGTGGAATTGTTTACCTCTACTGCAGTCGAGAGTAGAGAATCATATTTTCATGGTGTCGTGGTCGGATTTGCTGCATAATCGTCTAACGTACTGTGTTGTAAAAGGTAGTTTGAGTGAGAATCCTAAAAATTGCATTGGTTTTGGTTCTGTTTCTGATTGCTTTGGCGCTTGGCGCTCAAAACCAAGAAGTCGTGACCTTCAATTATCTTCTCGCCGAGGGGAACTTCCATCTCTCATCTCTCATCGGTGGCGTTTTCGTGCTGGGTTTTGTGATTTCTGGGCTTATTTTTGGTTCCATGCATTTCCGCTCTCAACTCCAAGTTCGTAAACTAAAACGTAAACTGAAAAAACTGACACCACAAATTGAAGTGCCATCCAAACCGAGCACTCAAATGCCAGTTGTGAAAGAGCCGAGTAAATAATCACTCTCTATGCTTCAGTTACTGTTTCTACTTTTGCCGATCGCTGCTGCCTATGGATGGTACATGGGGCAGCGCAGTGCGCGCCAAGAAAGTCAGAGACAGTCTAACCAGATTTCCCGTCAATATGTTCGTGGTCTTAACCTGCTTCTATCGGAGCAGTCTGATAAGGCCGTTGACCACTTCATCGAGCTGCTTCAGATAGACGATGAAACCATAGATACCCACTTAGCCCTGGGTAACCTGTTTCGCTCTCGCGGTGAAGTAGACCGAGCTATCCGTATTCACCAGAGCTTGATTGCTCGCACTGAGCTGACCATAGATCAAAAGAACATCGCATTGCAGCAGCTAGCGCGCGACTACATGGTATCGGGCTTTCTTGACCGTGCGGAAAAGATCTTTGAACAGCTAGTAGAAGAGCCTGATCACAAAGAGCACGCTCTTTATCAGTTAGTTGCTATCTATCAACAAACCAAGGAGTGGAGTAAGGCGATTCATTACGCCACCATGCTGGTGAAGATGGGTAAGCGCCGAATGAGGACCAGCATTGCTCACTATTACTGTGAACTGGCTCTGCATGAGAAGGCCTTTGGTAAACGATCAAAGGCGATAACCTTGTACAAGAAAGCGCTGTCTGAAGACCCTAAATGTGTGCGTGCCACCATTGCCTTAGGCCGAATCTACCTAGAAACGGAAGAGTACAGCAAGACCATTAAATATCTAGAATCGGTCCTAGAGCAAGATTCTGATTTTATTAGTGAAATCTTGCCAAACCTTGCCGATTGCTATCACCACCTAGGACAAGAAGATCAGCTTATTGAGTTTTTGCGTCGCTGCACGGAGAAGAAAGCGGGTGTGTCGGTTGACCTGATGCTCGCTCAGGTCGTGGCTCAGCATGAAGGTATTGAGGCGGCTCAGAGTCTCCTTACTCGCCAGCTTGTAAAGAACCCGACCATGAAGGGCTTCTATCGTCTCATCGATTATCATATCGCTGAGGCGGAAGAGGGCAGTGCGAAAGATAGCTTGAGTACTCTACAAGCTATGGTTGGTGAGCAGCTTAAGGTTAAGCCTCATCATAGATGTCGCCAGTGTGGCTACTCTACCCATGCCCTGCATTGGCATTGCCCATCTTGTCGCAGTTGGGGCAAGATCAAACCTATCCGTGGCCTAGACGGCGAATAAGGCTAACAATTTTCTGCGTTCGTGGTTAGAATAGGCGCGCTTTCATTTGATGCTCAACCTATGGAGAAACCACATGGACCAAAAAGTTATCGTTGCCCTAGATTACGATAAAAAAGATGACGCTCTACGCTTCGTTGATCGAATTGACCCAGCTTCTTGTCGCCTAAAAGTTGGCAAAGAGATGTTCACCCTGTTTGGCCCAGAATTTGTTCGTGAGCTGCATAGCCGCGGTTTCTCTGTATTCCTTGACCTAAAATTCCACGATATCCCAAATACCTGTTCGAAGGCTGTAAAAGCAGCCGCTGATCTGGGTGTATGGATGGTGAACGTTCACGCAAGTGGCGGTGAGCGTATGATGACTGCATCACGTGAAATCCTTGAGCCTTACGGTAAAGACCGTCCACTGCTTATTGGTGTGACTGTGCTGACCAGCATGGAGCAATCTGATCTGAGTGGTATCGGTCTGGATGTTGAGCCTAAACAGCAGGTATTCCGCCTTGCAAGTCTGACCAAGAATAGTGGCCTAGACGGTGTGGTATGTTCAGCGCAAGAGGCGAGCTTCCTTAAAACTGAGCTTGGAAAAGAGTTTAAGCTAGTAACGCCGGGGATTCGCCCTGCAGGTGCTGCGGTAGGCGACCAGAAGCGCATCATGACGCCGGTAGATGCTATCTCTGCAGGTTCTGATTACCTGGTGATTGGCCGTCCTATCACGCAAGCTGAGAATCCATCTCAGGTGCTGGCTGATATCAACGCTAGCCTAGCGTAAAGAATCAAAAAACCGCTCTCTAGCGGGTTTTCTTTTATCTGAACTAAGCTGGAATGCCACTGTGGAATTTAAACTCTTCATCAGGCGTTGAGATAAGCTCAGCCTCAACCTTGGCAAAGTGCGCCACTCTCTCTTCAATGCTTCCTCCCGCTACCTCTTCGGCAAGGGTTAGGTAATCCTGATAGTGCCTTGCCTCTGAACGGAGTAAGGATATGTAGAAGTTTGAAATGTCTTCATCCATATATGGCGCAAGGGCGGCAAATCGCTCACAAGAGCGCGCTTCGATAAAGGCTCCCACAATCAGCTTATCAATCAGAGTTTGGGGTTCATGGGTAGTGATGTGCTTGATCAGCCCTTTGCATAACGCCCAGCGCTGACATTGTGATATTCAATACCGCGGCTATCCATTATCTCCAAAACTTGATAGAAATGATGCAGTTCTTCTTTTATCAGTAGCACCATCTTATCGATCAGAGATTGAGAGTAGGGTGAGTCAGATTTAGCGATGATCGCCTTAGAGATATTGCTCTTGCCTTTAAGGGAGTTAAGGTCACCTACACCACGATATGCGAAGTCCTCATAAGGCTGAAACCACTTAAGAAGTTGCTGTTTGCTGTCTGTGTCAGCCGCATACTTGCGAATCAAAAACATCGCAGATTGCGCCGCTTTCAGTTCACACAATAGGTGGTCGATAAGCACGGTCGAAAGGCGCTGCTCTTTTTGCGCTTCATCAATCCAGGCTTGCGGGGTTTCACAGTTAAGGAACTGCTTAATTGGCGTCAATAACTCTTGGTACATGCTAAAGAATCTAGAAAGGTGTCTCAAATTTGAAGGGCTAGATTAACCAAATCTAGCCTGAATGTCTGCCACTCAAATGCCATTAACTTCAATTATATAGATAAAACCACTTCTCAATTTTTTCAAATGGCGTTATAACTAACGATTATATTAAACGTAATGGATGACAAGGATTAGCATGAAGCTACAACAGCTAAAGTACATAGTTGAGGTGGTTAACCATAACCTCAATGTATCAGCGACAGCAGAGAGTCTCTATACCTCTCAGCCAGGTATCAGTAAGCAGGTTCGCCTGTTAGAAGATGAGCTTGGGATTCAGGTATTTGAGCGAAGCGGCAAGCACCTTACTCAGGTGACCCCTGCAGGCGAGGAGATCATCAAGATCTCTCGTGAGATTCTTTCTCGTGTTGAGTCGGTAAAAGCGGTGGCGGCGGAGCACACCCACCCAGAGATGGGTACACTGAACATCACGACTACCCATACTCAGGCTCGCTATGCGCTTCCTGATGTGATCAAAGGCTTCACTGCGCGTTACCCTAAGGTTTCCCTGCATATGCACCAGGGAACGCCTTCACAGATGTCTCAGGCGATCGCCAAGGGTACAGCAAACTTTGCTATTGCGACTGAAGCCCTTCATCTGTATCACGATGCCATCATGCTACCTTGCTATCATTGGAATCGCTCTATTGTGGTTACTCGTGATCATCCATTAGCGCAAAGTCTCATGTGACCATCGCTGACTTGGCTGCTTATCAACTCGTGACCTACGTATTTGGTTTCACCGGTCGCTCAGAGTTGGATGCTGCATTTGATAAGGCGGGCTTGTCTCCAAAGATCGTCTTCACTGCAACCGATGCTGACGTGATTAAAACCTATGTGCGTATGGGAATAGGGGTTGGCGTGATTGCTAGTATGGCGATCGATCAAGACCAAGATAAAGACCTAGTGGCTATCGATGCCAGTCATATCTTTGGTGCAAGTACCACTAGTATTGGTTTCCGTCGCGGTACCTTCCTTCGTAGCTATATGTTTGATTTTGTTGAGCGATTTGCGCCGCACCTGACACGCCCTGTGGTGGAACAAGCGATTTCGTTGAAAAACAATCAAGAAATCGAAGAGATGTTTAAAGACATAGTGCTTCCTGTGCGCTAGTTGCATTTAGCGCTCCGACTCGGTAAAAAGAGCGCTATGCAGACAAGATTCCAATCTCTAGACGCCATATTGCAGCATAATCAGCACTATTGGCGCTTCGAACCCTTCCATGAAAGTCGTAATGGCCTGACTCGATTTAGCTCGAATCAGGCTTTAACCGCTTGGCTTTCCTCACTTGAACTATCTCAAGTAGAAGAACTAAAACAAAACCCTTCGCTTCTTACTGACGCTCTTTCTCGGTTTATTCTGGTAACTGAAGCGCTTAGCAGTCTATCCGAACTCAAAGATACCGAGTACAGAGCCCGGAGGCTGGATTCACATCAAGCTAGTGGCATTCCAGGTCGCAAATTAACTCAAATCGAGGCAATGGGTTCGGCGGCGATGAGTCATCACCATGGTCAGAGATGGCTCGAATGGTGTGCGGGAAAGGGCTTTCTTGGGCGCATGCTGGCGGTAGGAACCAAGCAGCCTGTAACCAGCTTCGAATGGCAACAGATGCTATGTGACATAGGGCAAGCCGAATCAGATAAGCTTGAGCTTCCGGTTGAGTTTGTGAATGGGGATGCGTTTTGTTGTGAGAAGCATCAGCTCTTTTCAAATGATTTACACGCGGTTGCCCTGCACGCCTGCGGCGACCTGCATGTAGTCTTGATGAAGCAGGCAAGCCTGCATCAGATTAAGAACCTTTCTATCGCACCTTGTTGTTATCACCTGATTCGAGATGATAGCTATCAAGCTATGTCTGAATATGGCAAGGCATCCGAGCTGAGCCTTTCCAAGAATGAGCTTCGAATTCCGCTGCAAGAGACTGTTACAGGTGGAGAGCGCGTCTCTCGTCACCGTCACCAAGAGATGGTGTATCGATTGGCTTTAGATGAGCTGCTTCGCGACCAAACTGGAAAAGATGAATATCAGTCCATTCCGAGTGTGAAAAATCCCAGTTGCAGTTCGGCTTTGAGGCATTTTGTCGTTGGGCGTCTGATAAGAAAGGCTTCGAGTTATTAGAAGCTGATTGGGCGGAATACGAAAGTAGGGGAGAGGCGCGCTTTTTGAATATGGAGCGTCTAGGGCTTGTGCAACAACTCTTCCAAAGACCCTTGGAGCTCTGGTTAGTGCTGGATAAGGCGCTGTATTTACAAGAGCAGGGCTATCAGGTTGAGCTAAGCCAGTTTTGCGACAAAAAATAACGCCGCGGAATATTCTTATTCAAGCGGCGTTAGATGAAACTAGCTGTTAGCTGTTAGCTGTTAGCTGTTAGCTGTTAGCTGTTAACACGCTGTATTGCATCCATAGGAGCAACGTATTCTAGGTTGAAGTTCTCAGCGACTTCCTTACATGTCACCATACCGTGGATAACGTTTAGGCCATTTAGGAAGCCGTTATCTTCGGTTAGCGCCTCTTGATAGCCTTGTTTGCCAGTTTTAGGATATATGGCAGGGTTACGTTGTTAAGCGCGTAAGTTGAGGTACGAGCAACTGCGCCCGGCATGTTGCTACGCAATAGTGAACTACGTCATCAACATGTATACAGGGTCTGCGTGTGTTGTCGCGTGTGAGGTTTCAAAGCAGCCGCCTTGGTCGATAGCTACGTCAACAACTGCCGCGCCACGTTTCATCGCCTTGATGTGCTCTTTGGTTACCAGTTTAGGAGCCGCAGCGCCTGGGATAAGTACTGCCCCGATAACAAGGTCAGCCTCGGTTACGTGGCGAGTCAGCGCCTCTTCAGTAGAGTAAACCACCTTAGCACGGCCTTGGAACTCTTCGTCTAAAGCACGTAGGGTGTGGATGTTGCGATCAAGGATTGTCACGTCTGCACGCATGCCGACTGCCATACGAGCTGCGTTAGATCCTACTACGCCGCCGCCGATTACCACGATTTTCGCCGGTTCAACACCCGGAACACCACCAAGTAGAAGACCACGACCGCCATTTGATTTTTCAAGAGCCTGAGCACCGGCTTGGATAGCCATACGTCCTGCTACTTCTGACATCGGAGCCAGCAGAGGTAACTGATTTAAGTGATCAGTAACAGTTTCATAAGCAATACAAACCGCTTTGCTATTGATTAGTTCTTCTGTTTGTGGAAAATCAGGTGCTAAGTGTAAATAAGTAAACAGTATTTGCCCTTCGCGCAGCATAGCGCGCTCGACCGCTTGAGGTTCTTTAACCTTCACGATCATCTCAGCTTGAGCGAATATGTCTGTTGCACTTGGAAGAATGGATGCACCTGCAGCGATATAATCTTCGTCGCTGAAACCTATGCCAGAGCCGGCCTGGGTTTCGACAATGACTTGGTGTCCGTGTGAGATGACTTCTCTAACACTGGCTGGAACCATACCTACACGATATTCGTGGTTCTTAATCTCTTTAGGGATACCAATGATCATCCTGACTCCTTAATGTTTTTTAGTTATTGTTTCTAGGGTTTGTGTTTATCACGAAATTAATGACTAGTATAATGTGTTTTAATTGAAATTTGATGCTAAATATTCTCTAAATGTAGCGTATATTGTTGCAAGGAAGTAAAAAGGTGGAATAAAACCATGGTAGAAGTGACTAAGCCGTCCAAGGAACTGGACCGTATCGACAGGAATATTCTGAACGAACTGCAAAAAGACGGTCGTATCTCAAATGTCGAGTTGTCCAAGCGAGTCGGCCTCTCTCCAACGCCCTGCTTAGAAAGGGTTCGTCGACTAGAGCGTCAAGGCTATATCCTTGGCTACACTGCGCAACTTAACCCTCAATATCTAGATGCCTCACTACTGGTATTTGTTGAGATTACCCTGAATCGTGGTGCACCAGATGTATTTGAACAGTTTAACAGTGCTGTGCAAAAATTGGACGATATTCAGGAATGTCATCTAGTTTCTGGTGATTTTGATTACCTATTGAAGACCCGCGTATCGGATATGGGCGCTTATCGTAAGCTGCTTGGCGATACCCTGCTTCGCCTCCCTGGTGTAAACGACACCCGTACCTATGTGGTTATGGAAGAGGTTAAGCAGAGCAACCAGTTGGTTATCAAAACCCGCTAAATCCATGATTAACAGAGGTTTGACTTGGGTTTTTACCTCTGCATGTGTTTAAATAAAACTATCCACGGGCGGCATTAGCCGCTCTTGTTGTATCTTCGCACACATGGATATGTTGAAAAGAAATTCCAAGATTCGAACCGTAATCCACACCTCTCCCTCAAAGACTAACTCGAACCTAACCGGCTCTCAGCGTCTAAGAGAAGGGTGTTTCATCGTCGGTATTCTCATCGCTGTCTTAATGGCAGTAGCCCTGTTCACCTTCAGCCCAGCTGATCCTTCTTGGTCCCAAACTGCTTGGGGCGGGGAAGTACAAAATGCTGGGGGCTTGTTTGGTGCCTGGATAGCAGACACTTTGCTGTTCATCTTTGGTGTGCTTGCTTATGCATTACCTCCGGCGCTGATCCTGCTCACCTGGACGACCTTTCGCAAGCGTATGCCCGACGAGAGCATAGACCTTATGCTGTGGGGGACGCGTCTGCTTGGTGGTGCCTTGCTCATCGTGACTAGTTGTGGTCTTGCAGACATCAACTTCGACGATATTTGGTACTTCTCCTCAGGAGGCGTTATTGGTGATGTGATCACCAGTCTCGCGATTCCAACGCTAAATTCTCTAGGTACAACACTCGCGCTGCTGTTCCTATGGGGCGCATCCTTTACCCTATTTACGGGCGTATCTTGGCTATCAATCGTTGAATCTATTGGTCAAGCAACCCTAGATGCCTTTGCTAAGGCACTTAACTTCGTTCGCGGTGATAAAGAGCAGGTTATCGAGCCTTCTCGCTTGGACGATCAGAAGCTTGTGTACGCAGATACCTCTGCAGATGAAGTAGTGATTGATAAGGTGGATGAGGATGACCCTCTGCTCAGCCCTATCGCAGAAGAGCCGAAAAAAGAGGAAGAAGAGTACAAGATCTACATTCCGAATGAGGCCCAGCCGCAGGAAGAGAGCTTCGAATTCGATCGCACGGCTAACTTGCATGCGCCTATCGAGCAGCTTGAGAAGGACGCTCAGCTTGCCAATGACTTTGTTGAGTCTGAAGAGCCTGTTATCGAGCGTAAAGAGCCTGAGATTGTGCTTCCAAAGACGGAAGAGCCAAGGTTGAAGCTGCAGTTGCAAGTGCGCCAAGCTTTGTTGAAACCGTTGTGGAACCACAACAGCCATCCGTACCTGAATCTAGTGCGTCTGAAGTTGATTTGCCACAAGATGAAGTCATTGATGAACCTTTCTCAATTGAGATTGAGGAAGAAGAAAAACCAGAGCCTACCATCAACATGGACCTGGTGGATGAAGAGCCACAACAAGAGGTTCAAGTCGAATCCGAGCAACCAGTACCACAGCGAGTTACTGAGGAAGTGGTTGCTGATCAGGTATTTGAGATTCCAACTGAACATGAGACGGATACAGACTCTGTTGAGCAGCCGAACCAAAACCTTGAAACCACTGAGGCAAGCCAAGTAGAGGCTGATGCTATTGAAGGTGAAGTTGTCGAGGAAGAGCCAACCAATGATGCAGCAGCATTTGCCGCTGAGGTTGCCAAGGCTCAGGCTCGTGCTCAGGCCTCACAAAACCCATTCCTTATTCAAAAAGACGCCAATCTGCCGAAACCAACTAGCCCGATGCCGACGCTAGAACTGCTTTATCACCCTGAGAAGCGTGATAACCATATCGACAAAGAAGCGCTGCAAGACATAGCGCGTCTGGTAGAAGCAAAGCTTGCTGATTATAAGATCAAGGCGCAGGTTGTGGGCATTTTCCCAGGCCCTGTTATTACCCGTTTTGAACTAGACCTAGCACCGGGTGTCAAAGTATCGCGTATCTCGGGTCTTTCTATGGACTTGGCTCGCTCGCTTTCAGCGATGGCGGTACGTGTGGTTGAGGTGATCCCAGGCAAGCCTTATGTGGGCCTAGAGCTTCCTAATATGTCTCGTCAGACGGTTTATCTGTCTGATGTTATTAGCAGCCCAACCTTTACTGAGAACAAGTCACCAACGGCGGTGGTTCTTGGTCAAGATATTGCCGGTGATGCGGTCGTAGGTGACCTAGCCAAGATGCCACACGTGCTGGTGGCCGGTACTACAGGCTCAGGTAAGTCTGTGGGTGTGAACGTTATGATTCTGAGTATGTTGTATAAATCAACGCCAGAAGACGTTCGCTTTATCATGATTGACCCGAAAATGTTGGAGCTTTCTATCTATGAAGGCATACCGCATCTGCTTTCAGAGGTGGTCACCGACATGAAGGATGCGTCCAACGCACTGCGCTGGTGTGTGGGTGAGATGGAGCGTCGCTACAAGCTTATGTCAGCTTTGGGCGTACGTAACCTGAAAGGCTTTAACGATAAGCTTAAGATGGCCGCTGAAGCAGGCCATCCTATCCATGACCCGCTATGGCAGCCGGGTGATAGTATGGATGCTGAACCGCCACTGCTTGAGAAACTGCCGTATATCGTTGTGGTTGTGGATGAATTTGCTGACCTAATCATGGTGGTGGGCAAGAAGGTAGAAGAGCTGATTGCTCGTATCGCGCAAAAAGCGCGAGCGGCCGGTATCCACCTTATCCTTGCAACCCAGCGTCCATCGGTTGATGTGATTACCGGTCTTATTAAGGCCAACATCCCGACTCGTGTGGCCTTTACCGTATCAACCAAAACTGACTCAAGAACCATCTTGGATCAGGGCGGTGCAGAATCGCTGTTGGGTATGGGTGATATGCTTTATTTGCCACCGGGCTCGAGCCACACCATACGTGTGCACGGCGCGTTTGCTTCCGATGATGATGTACACGCGGTAGTAAATGATTGGAAAGCTCGAGGTAAGCCACAATATATTGAAGCTATCACCCAAGCTGAACAATCCGCCGATTCTCTGCTTCCTGGTGAGAAGCCAGAAGGTGATGAGGACGTCGACCCACTATTTGACCAAGTGGTTGAGCACGTGACTGAAACCCGTCGCGGTTCAGTATCTGGCGTACAGCGTCGATTCAAGATCGGCTATAACCGTGCCGCGCGCATCGTAGAACAACTTGAGGCGCAGGGCATAGTAAGTGCACCTGGCCATAACGGAAACCGCGAAGTATTGGCGCCGCCGCCAATCAAAGACGTGTAAGAGAATAGAATGAAGAAGATTTTAGTGAGCTTGTTGGCTCTGGTATCAGTGAATGTTTGGGCAAATGCTCAGGATGTGCTGGTGGAGCGTCTGGCAAAAACCGACGGCTTCAGTGCCAACTTTGAGCAAACCGTTGTCAGCCCTGACGATGAGGTGGTTATGGAAGGCACAGGTAAGGTGGAGATCGCAAGGCCTAGCCTGTTCCGCTGGACCAGTGAAACCCCAGATGAAAATATCCTAGTGTCGGACGGTGAAACCCTGTGGTACTACACCCCGTTTGTTGAACAGGTTAGCATCTACTGGCAGAAGCAAGCGACCGAGCAGACGCCGTTTGTTCTACTGACTCGCAATAAGGCGAGCGATTGGGACAAATACAGCGTGGTGCAAAATGGCGATCGCTTTACCCTAACTCCGACTGACGTAAATAGCACTCAGGCCAGTTCCAGCTAGATATCGATGCCCAAGGCACCATCTCTGGCTTTAATGTGGTTGAACAAGACGGCCAACGTTCTAAATTTACCTTTAGTGATTACAAAAATCAGGTGCCAGCCAAGTCTCGCTTCGTGTTTGAGATCCAAATGGGGTTGAAGTGGACGATCAACGCAACTAATTATGAGCAACTATCAGCTGGACTTTTCGTCTGGAGAGGATTTTCGACCATTAGCGGCTAGGATGAGGCCGCGCACCCTTGAAGAGTACATCGGACAGCAGCACATACTGCAACCGGACAAGCCGTTAGCACGTTCGCTGCGCTCCGGGCATCTCCACTCCATGATCCTATGGGGACCTCCGGGCACAGGTAAAACTACTCTTGCCGAGGTGGCAGCAGGCTATGCCAATGCCAAGGTAGAGCGCGTATCCGCGGTGACCTCAGGTGTAAAAGAGATCCGCGCCGCTATTGAAAAGGCGAAAGAGAATCAGCTGATGGGCACCCGCACCATCTTGTTTGTGGATGAGGTGCATCGCTTCAACAAGAGCCAACAAGATGCGTTTCTTCCGCATATCGAGGATGGCACTGTCACCTTTATTGGCGCCACTACCGAAAACCCTTCTTTTGAGCTTAATAACGCACTCTTATCCCGAGCGCGTGTGTATAAACTCCAGTCCCTTAATCAAGACGATATCCTTGAGGTTATTCACCAAGCTCTGAATGATAAAGAGCGCGGTCTAGGCAATCTTAAAGCTGACTTTATCGATGAGAGCGACAAGCGCCTTGCAGAGCTCGTGGGCGGCGATGCTCGCATGTCTCTCAATTATCTTGAACTGCTGTTCGATATGGCAGTTGAAAAGGGAGGAGTGAAGCAGATCGACCTTGAGCTATTGGCTCAGGTAGCCGGTGAGAAGGTTGCCCGTTTCGATAATAAGGGCGATATTTGGTACGACCTTATTTCAGCTGTGCACAAATCGATCCGTGGCTCTAGCCCAGATGGCGCGCTTTATTGGACCGCGCGCATGATCTCCGCGGGCTGTGATCCTTTGTATATTGCTCGTCGTTTGCTTGCGATTGCCTCAGAAGATATCGGCAACGCTGACCCAAGGGCGATGGAGATAGCTATCAATGCCTGGGACTGTTTTACCAGAATTGGGCCTGCAGAGGGTGAGCGAGCACTCGCTCAAGCGGTTGTGTATCTTGCTTGTGCTCCCAAGAGTAATGCCGTTTATAAGGATGGAAGGAAGCACTCAATGATGCGCGCCAGACCCCTGATCTAGAAGTGCCACATCATCTTAGAAATGCACCCACCAAACTCATGGCTGACCTTGGCTATGGCGCCGAGTATCGATACGCCCATGATGAGCCTGGAGCATACGCGCTGGTGAGAGCTATTTTCCGCCCGAGCTTGACTCTCGCAGGTACTATTATCCTGAAAATAGAGGTTTGGAGACCAAAATCGCTGAAAAGCTAAACTATCTTCAATCTTTAGACCAAAAAAGCACGCAAAAGCGCTATAAAAAATAGTGTTTTTTCGATATCTTTACCTTTCCTTTTAATTCTCACAAATCAGAGAGATTTGTGAGTACGTACTAACCACTCGCAGGATTAGCAATGCTAGATTCTAAATTATTTCGTACAGAGCTGGACGAAACAGCAGCAAAACTAGCGCGTCGCGGATTTATCCTAGACGTAGACACCATTCGTCAACTTGAAGAACAACGTAAATCCATTCAGGTTGAAGTTGAAAACTTGCAATCCACGCGTAACTCCATCTCCAAGCAAATCGGCCAAAAAATGGCAGCTGGAGACAAAGAGGGTGCGGAAGAAATCAAGAAGCAGATCGGCACACTAGGTGCGGATCTGGACGCGAAGAAAGCAGAACTCGTTGAAGTTCAAAACAAGCTTGAAGACATCACACTATCTGTGCCTAACCTGCCAGATGATGAAGTGCCAGATGGTAAGAGCGAAGACGACAACGTTGAGGTTTCTCGTTGGGGTACGCCAAAAGAATATAACTTCGAGGTTAAAGACCACGTTGACCTAGGTGAGCTAGGTGGCGGTCTGGACTTTGCTGCGGCAACTAAGATCACTGGTGCTCGCTTTATCGTGATGAAGGGTCAATTTGCACGCCTTCACCGCGCTATCGCTCAGTTTATGCTAGACCTTCATACTGACCAGCACGGTTACACAGAGATGTATGTACCGTACCTTGTGAACGCAGACAGCCTATACGGCACAGGTCAGCTTCCTAAGTTCGGTGAAGACCTGTTCCACACAGAACCTCTGACTGAGAAGGTAAACGATGAGGAGCCGCGTAAGCTGTCTCTTATCCCTACCGCAGAGGTTCCAGTAACTAACATGGTTCGTGACACCATCACTGACGAAGCAGATATGCCTCTTAAGATGACGGCGCATACTCCTTGTTTCCGTTCAGAAGCGGGTTCTTACGGTCGTGACACTCGTGGTCTTATCCGTATGCACCAGTTCGACAAGGTTGAGCTTGTTCAGATCACTAAGCCTGAAGAGTCAATGAACGCTCTTGAAGAGCTAACTGGCCACGCTGAGAAGGTACTTCAGCTTCTAGAGCTTCCTTATCGTAAGGTTGTTCTATGTACAGGGATATGGGCTTCGGTGCTCGTAAGACCTACGACCTAGAAGTTTGGGTTCCAGCACAGAAGACTTACCGTGAGATCTCTTCTTGCTCGAATATGTGGGATTTCCAAGCTCGTCGTATGCAAGCGCGCTTCCGTCGTAAAGGTGAGAAGAAGCCTGAACTGGTTCATACTCTAAATGGTTCTGGTCTAGCGGTTGGCCGTACTATGGTTGCTATCCTAGAGAATAACCAATTAGAAGACGGTCGTATCGAGATCCCTACAGTGCTTCAGCCATACATGGGTGGTCTGACTCACCTAGGCTAATGCCAAGTAGTGATTACCAAAAGCCGACCTTAGGGTC